>JBATUR010000044.1:0-114270 GCA_049671305.1 Coleofasciculaceae cyanobacterium | reverse complement strand
ACTTGCAGCGAGCAACAGGTGCTTCCTGACGCATCCATTTGTAGTATTCATACTTGTTACTAGCAAACTCTTTTGAAGTTAAGTCAGGAGGCATTTGCAGGTTGCTGAATGTCTGTGTGGTTGTCATAATTTATTTCCTTTTGTTGGTAGATAGATTGAAATAGGTGATTAGTAACAGACGGCAGATGCTGTCTAGATCGGGTTTTGAGCTAGTAGCGCTAGCTATTGATTAGCCATTCTCTGGCTTCTGCGATTTGAGATCGTTCAAAAACTTTCACTTCAAAAGGAAAGACAGCACCGACAGCTTCAGCAATCGTTCGCATCCATTTGACATCTGCCACAATTGCTACATGGGTCATGTCTTTCACCATGTGCGCCTGCTGCATATCTTGCCAAAGTGCCATAGGGTCTGCGCCCTCAAAGCTGCGGATTTCTTCTAGAACCTTTAGTTTTCCGTGCTTTGCGAAGTCGGCTTTAATCTGGGGAACGATGCGGTCAAAATCTGCTGCGGTGATCTTGCCTTCCACAACAATCTCGACAATATTGTTATATTCATTGTTCTTGTATTCCAGCCCTGGCTTGTCGGTGGATGAAGATATTTCCACAGGTTCAGTCAATAGCCATGCACGGGCGTCCTCAATGTGCGATCGCTCAAAGGCTTTCACCTTGGCAGACAAAATGTTGTCCGCAGCAGCAGAAATAGTGCGTACCCATTCAGCGTCTGCAACCACCGCAGCGTGCGTGAAATCGCCTACATGGTTCAGCCCAAACTGAGCATCTTTCCAGAGGGTAATCGGATCGATGCCCTCGAAGCTTTGGATCTCCTCTAGCATCCGTAGTTTGCCGTGCTTCTCAATATCAGCCTTGATCTGAGCAACGACTTGATCCAAATCTGCTTCGGTAATTTTGCCTTCAACGGTGAGTTCAACAATGTTGTTGTTAGGGTTGTTTTTGTACTCAATCATGAGATGTCTTTTTTAGTTAAATTGTGGTTATGATGTTTGTCTGCAGTCTATTAAAGAAGTGCTAAACGGCAATGCCTTCTTGGGATAAAACTTTGGCTCTTGCTTGATTAGGTTGTCTTTCAAGCTGCTCGTCTTCTAAAATTAGCCCTAATTCAGCACGAATATCAGCGATCGCACGTACCCAATTTTCTTCAAATCGATATGCCAGCAAACAGCCTGCCTGTTTACCCAGTTCCTCACCTCTGCGGGCACTGGCAAAAATTGCCTTAGCTTGCATCGGCTTAATCACCAAAAAAATCAACTTGATGAAGGGATAAACTAGATTCAGTGCTTTGGTATAGTTTTGACCGACCGTAAACCCGAAGACACCTATTTCACCGGGATAGCTGGTATCAAATCCCAGCAAAATATGAAAGATGTCGTGGGTAACGGTATATCTCAGTGCGAACGGATGATGCTCGGCTTCTTCCCGCAAATCGTCGCTGATTTCTAAGGGTTGAATCCCGTTTTTGAGCATATGCTGGGCATACTCATAGCCCAATGTGCCTTCAGGAAGTTGACTCAGTTGTGCTAAATCAATCTGGGGATAGTAACCTGCAACGTCCTGTAGTTGCACCAGCAGGTCAGGATTTGTCCCCCATCCGTACAGTTCAGATTCGAGCAGCGCAGCGTCTCCTGCTTCCCCTTTGGTGAAATAGTCTTTGGTTGCTTTGATGAAGCGATTGATAGTTGCCATGATGATAGTTACCTCTTGAAACGTTTATTTGACTTGTAATACTGCCGTTTTAATCACAGTTGATGACGTATTTTAGGTGAGAGTAATTATGAATTAAGCTCACGGTCACCGCCGACTTTTATTCAAGCAGCTATGATTCTGGAATAACCGCGATAAAATCGTCTTTTATCTCCTGATTTCGCTGCGAATCCGACGTATATTTCTTCCACGTCGAGTTGCATCTCTAAATTGGTCTATCCTTTCTGCCCGTTCACATTTTCTTTGCTTTTCCCACCTGTTTCTTCTACTTTCCCATCTATCATTTCTGCAAATGGATTCTCGAAGATCATCCCGTCTATCATCTCGGATTTCGCTCCTAATAGCTCGACGAATCTCTTGACGAACATCTCTACGATCTGCCCTAGCTGGTGAGGCTACTAAAAATAGGCTAGTGAACGTCACCAAGAGCGGAAAAGCAAACAATACTTTTCGATTTGTAGAGTAGTTTTGTAAAGTCATAATCAGTAATCTCTCAATTGTTTGGCTCAAAATTATCTTCGGCAATTGTGCCATCTACGCAGATTTCTACACTGAGATAGAAAATGTATTGATGGTATTGCTACTCGAACTTTAAGCTGCGATAGTTTGTTGGGGCTGACCTTTAGTCATACTTACAACTGCTTTATCCGTGGGTTTGTGTAGTGTCTTTGAAGAAGAATCGTCTAAAATCAGTCCTAATTCAGCGCGAATATCCTCGATCGCACGTGTCCAGTCTTCTTCAAATCGATAGCTCAACAAGCATTCTGCCTGCTCACCAAGCGCTTTGCCTCTGCGAATATTGGCACGCATCTGCTGACTTTGAGCGCGAAAAATCAGCTGATAGAGAAATGTCATCACAGGCTGAAAGGCGTTGAGAAGCTTGCTGTAGTCTTGGGCGGTCGTGAATGCTGCTACACCCATTTCACCTGCATAACTAGTGTCAAATCCTAGTAGCACATGAAAGATGTCATGAGTAACGGTGTAGCGTAGCGCAAACGGACTGCGATCGGCTTCTTCCCGCAAATCGGCACTGATTTCTAACGGTTGAATCCCGTTTTTCAGCATATGCTGGGCGTATTCATAGCCCAATGTGCCTTCAGGAAGCTGACGAAGTTCTTCAAGATCAATGCTGGGGTAGTAGCCTGCGAGGTCTTGCATTTGAGCCACAACATCGGGATTGGCACTCATCCCAAATATCTCAAATTTGAGAAACGCGATATCTCCAGTCTGACCTGATGTGTAGTAGTCTTTGATTGCTTTGATGAAGCGTTTGATGGTTGCCATGTTGGGTTCCTTTTGAACTGTAATGTTTCATTTGTTGCAGACTCGGCTTGACCTCAGTTGATGTAGCGGATTAGATGACCAGAGTTAGAAGCCATTCATCAACAACAGTGTGATAAATTTATATGACTTGTCAGTCATATGACTGTATAGTCACATTATAGACAATCTCGTCCCAGTTTGCAAGTTGAGGTTAGTTAAGCTGTCTGATTTGAGAAGATATTTATGCTATTGGCATCAAGACGAACCCTTTCGCAACTCCCAACTGTCCTCGGTCAAATTTCAAATGCGTTGCGGGACACTCAGGTTCGATCACGAATGCTTTGCCCATCTGTAACCTGTTCCGTAGGATGCAAAATCACTCGTTCCCCTACAGTTAAACCTTGCTTAACTGCCGCTTCCAAATCATTACGCTGAGTGATGACAATTTGCCGCCGTTGGGCTTTTCCGTCCTTGTCCACAAAGGTACACCAGGCTTTTTCATTGCACCGGAATAACGCACTCATCGGTACTTTCAAGACATCTTTGCCTTGCCATGTCACGATCCGCGCCTCTACCCGATACGCATCTCCTATAGACTTGGGTGGATTGACAAAATCGGCAATCACATTCACCCGCTGCTCTTCTACCCCCAAGGCTGAAACCTCTGTAAATGCGGAAGGTTCAACATAGCGAACTTTAGCCTGTAACGATTTCTCTCCTCCCCAATGCTCAATTTGAATCAAAGCGCCCGGTTTGACCTTGACGGCATCTGTCGATAGGATATCGACTACCAGTTCCAGTTGTGCGGAATTACCCACCTCAAGCAGCGGCTCACCAGCTTGCACAAAGCGAGCGCTTTTTTGCATTACTCGCAAGACACTTCCGGCGGCGGGAGTCTTGACAGTGGTGCGCTGGGCTTCGTCGGATAGCTTGGTCAAAGTAGCTTCAGCACTGGCAATTTGAGCACGGTAGACATTGAGTAGATAATCCGGATCTTGCTGCTCTGCTTGCAATACGGCGAGATTTTTTCGAGCGGCTGTCACGTTTGCGATCGCCGCATCTACTTCACGCTGGGTTGCTTTTAATTCTTGTTCTCGGCGGGTTTCAGCCAGCTCTGCATCTTCGCGAACTTTGCGCGATTGGGCTCCCGCTGCTGCAAGTTGCTGGGCACGTTCGCGATCGCGGGTTGCCTGTGCTAGGTTTGCCTGCGCTTCCTGATATCTTGCCTCTGCCTGCCGTTGGGTGGCGATCGCGGCGTTAATTTGCGCCTCCGCCTGCGCCAGGGCTGCGGGTTTAGTCCGTTGAGTTTCAACCCCCGCCAACTGAGCGCGTAGCTCCTGCAAACGTGCCTGTGCGGCTTGCACCTCGGTATTGAGAGGGAGCGAATCAATTTGAGCCACGATGGTTCCTTGCTCGATCGAATCCCCCGACTCCAGTTCAATCCGTGCCAAACGACCGGACACAGGAGCCGCAACGATAAAGCGATCGCGCACCCGCGTTTTACCCTCTGCGTCCACCGTCACCTGTAGCGTTCCTTGCTTTACCTGACCCAAATCTACCGGAATCGGAGTTGGTCGCAGGGCAAAGGCGACTACTCCCGCCACTCCCAGTCCTGCCAACCAATAAGGGAGATGGCGCGGCAAACGTTTTCGCCACGGCTTTTGGGAAGCAGCGGCAGCGCCAGTGGGTGACTGACCGTTCGATGAGGGTTTTGGAGGAGATTCAGGTCGCTTTAGTGTTGGTTGTTGAGTATTAGGAATAGCGGCATCATTATGTTTGGGCTGCATCAGAGATTCTCCTTATTCACGAGTTTTGAGAACCGCCACGAGATCGAGATGATTCAGTTGACGGCGAATTAACCACCCCGACCCGACAGCAGCCAGGGTAATGACAACAAAGGCATAGACATAGCTTGAAGGCTCAACCACTAAGGGTAGTCGATAGAGTTCACTGTCATAGGCAGCACTCATTAAAGCTGCAAGTCCATAGCCGAGACCGCACCCCAACGGGATTGCTAGGGCGGTGACGATCGCTTGCTCTCCCAGCAAAATCACGGCAATTTCGCCCTGAGTGAAGCCGATGATCCGCAGGGTAGCAAGTTCGCGGCTGCGCTCGGATAGGGCGATACGAGCGACGTTGTAGACTACGCCAAAAGCGATGATGACTGCAAACACAACCAGCACGGCTGTAAAGGCTGCAAATGTTCCCGTGATGTTTTTGTTGAATTCGGCAATTAGGCGATCGCGTAGTGCAACGCTGGCGACGGCTGGCGTTTGTTTAAGCTGGGTATAAAGTCGATCGAGAGAGTTCGGATCGACCGCAAGATAAGCTCCCGAAATGGTTTGCCCCTCGCGCATCAGTTGATTTAGCGCTTGGATATCCATGTATGCCCCAAGTCCAATCAGTTCATCTACAACCTCCATGACCTGAACTTCGCGAGTGGGGCGCTCACCTTCCAACACTTCTAAGGTCAGCATATCACCCACCGAGATACCAATTTTATCCGCCAGCGTTGTTGTTAGAACAATGCCCGTTGGAGGAAGCGAAACGGGGTGTAAATCCTGGTCGAGGAGGCGGCGTAACTCTCCGTCGGGTTCTAGTCCAGTAATGCCGCTGAGGTAGGTTTTATGTTGAAAGCGCAATCGAGCCGGAATCGATCGATAAGGTTCACTTCGCAGAACACCCGGAAGATGAGTGAGGTCATAGCGGGCGCGGCTTGATAGGGGTTGGTTAAATACCAATGTGACATCTTCGCGCTGAATCTGGCGAAACTGCACTTCAACGATATAGTTCATTGCATCGTTAAAGTAGCGACCAATGACTAAAATCGCGACAGCGACCGAAATCCCCAGAATGGCTAATCCCGTCTGTACGATCCGCCGCTCTAGATTTCGCAGAATGATTTGACCCACCGGAGAAAGGAATCGCTGCAACCCTAAACGCTCCAGCAAGGTCGCTTGAAACGTTGCGGGAGGTTCCGGGCGCATCGCTTCAGCAGGAGGCAGAGAAACCGCTTGCCGGACTGCTGTGAGTGTACCGAGAACTGCCGAAGCGCCACTGACTCCGATCGCAATCAATAGAAGCGACGGTTCAACCCGATATTGCAGGACAGGAAAGTGAAAATACTGCGTGTACACTTCCGTAATCAGCAATCCTAGCCAAACGCCCAGCGCCGTCCCGACTGCGGCTCCACCCAGAGTAATCACCAACACGAGCTTGAGATAGTGAAGACCTACCGCAAGGTTGCTATAACCAAAGGCTTTGAGGACTGCAATCTGTTCTCGTTGAGTATTGACCAAGCGAGCTAGCACTAAGTTGAGCAAAAAGGCTGCAATTCCTAAAAAGATAGCAGGCACCATCACAGCCGCAGCCGCTAACCCTTGAATCTCGCTGTCTAAAAGCTGGTGAGACACCTGATTTTTTCGCCCGTAAGCGCCCAATCCTCCATAAGGTTTAACAAGCTGATCGAGTCGAAAGATCACCTCTGCCTGATTTGTCCCCGGCATCAGTGACAGTGCGACATCGTTAAACGCCCCCTTCAAATCAAAGGCGGTCGAGATTGCTTCTCGATTCATCCACAGAATGCCAAACCGCTGGTTATCGGGGAATAGTTCACCGCCATTAATTTCGTAGATATATTCTGGCGATAGAGCAATGCCAACCACGCGCAATTGCTGCCAGCGTTCATTGATCACGGCTCCCAGTTTGTCGCCAATCTTAAGCTGATTTGCGGTGGCAAAGGCTTCACTGATCAGCACCTGATCGCGGCGACCGGGTTCGATATAGTTCCCTTCTCGAATAAACAAATCGTTCAGCATTGGGGCTTGCTGTTCTGGAATCGAAACTAACCGACCGATCGCGGGTTCGTTTAATCCCGGCACATCCAAGTTGACACCGACTACCACTCGCGTCTGTACCTGGCGCACACCCGGAATTTCAGCAATGCGATCGATGAGTGAATTGGGTGCCCGTTTAAGCGACACAAACACATCGGCAAAGCGATAGCGATCGTAGTAAGTCTGTTGAGAGAGCTGCAATGAATCGTAGGCGCTCATCATTGTGACTAAACAAGCAATGCCGCAAGCGACGATTAAAGCGATCGCAATCACTTGCCCTCTAAGACGCAGCAGATCGCGCAGGAGCTTTTGGTTAAGTGCATTCATAAGACATTACCACTCCAACTGATCAGGCGATACTTTGTGCTGATTGCGATGATCGGTGGTAATGGCACCACTCCGCATCGTAATCACTCGATCTGCCATTGCCGCAATTCCAGCATTGTGAGTGATCACTGCGACAGTTGTGTCTAATTCCTGATTGACCTGAGCAAGAGTCTCTAAAACCAGTTTGCCAGTTTGAAAGTCTAAAGCTCCAGTGGGTTCATCGCAGAGTAGAACTTGGGGACGTTTAGCAATCGCACGAGCGATCGCAACTCGCTGTTGCTCACCCCCCGAAAGCTGAGACGGAAAATGATTGAGGCGATCGCCGAGATGCACTCGTTCTAACGCTTCACGCGGGTGCATTGGATTAGGTGCGATATCTGTCACCAAAGCGACGTTTTCTCGAGCAGTCAAGCTGGGAATGAGATTGTAGAACTGAAAGACAAAGCCGACACTCTGGCGACGAAATCGGGTGAGAACGCGATCGTTGCCCGCAGTCAGATCTTGACCGCAAAACAACACTTGTCCCGTCGAGGGCACATCTAATCCCCCTAAAATGTTTAATAGCGTTGACTTGCCACTACCCGACGGACCTAGCAAAACAACAAACTCCCCTTCATCTAGGTCCAAATCGACAGATTTCAATGCTTGAACTGTGACTTCGCCCATAACATAGGTTTTCGTCACTCCTCTGATTTGAAAGAGGCTGGGACGAGGAGGAATCGCAATGGAATTTCCGGAGTTTTGATAGGGTTCTAATGATCGGGGCATGAGCGCACCGCCTGAAAATTAAAGTTGATTTTTAATCTGCAAGTGAGGGAAAGGTTACGAGCTGACTGAGGTTTGGTGTAGAAATGATGGAACTGTCAGTAGAATGACTTCATGGTCATATAATACCAACCTGAGCCTATTTACTAAGTCAAGATTGATTAAGCTAACTCTGAGTTCAGATTTTCGCTCTTAAGTGTGAACAAAGACAAAAGATACAGACAAGGAATGATCATTAGGACGTTGAAAAGTTAAGCTGCGATCACCGAGGATTTTTCGAGTTTGAGATGGATAAGCTCTTGTCAATAAGTTTCGCCGTTGAGAATATTCTTAATAGTAGGTCTTATTGAGAAAGGCACACTAGCTGCTTACTTGGCTAAAGCTAGTTACAGTGTGAGTTTTAGCCTTTGGCTTAACCCGAACTCAGGTTATTAATCCTACATTTTTAGAGCGAAAACCCTTGCAAAGACTGAATTTGCTTTTATGACTTACATTGCCAGGTTAATAGCTTTTGTCGGGTAAGCTGTAGGTATATTTTTTTCAAGAGGTACATGACATGACACTTGCCGAAGTACTTCCCGCCGCTCGACGGCTCTCTCCATCAGAAAAACTCAAACTGATTCGGATTTTGGCTGAGGATTTGGATATGGCTGAGGACATCTCACCATTGGAGCCTTTCAAAACCTATGACTTACCAACTCCGTATGATTGCTTTGGTGCAGGTGCTGTTTTAATGGAAGCCTTCAAGCAGTCCGATGTCAGCCAGCAGTAATGTATGCGATTCAAGTATTCAACCACTAGCCCCGCCCAAAACGAGTTTGATAGCCTGCCAAGACTTCCACTGGTACTCTGTCGAGAAAATCAGGGAATTGACGCGATTGGTTTGGTGGATAGCGGGGCTACAGTTAATGTCTTATCTTATGAACTCGGTCTTCAATTAGGCGGTGTCTGGGACGATCGCAGAGCTATCATTCAATTAGCGGGCAATCTCAGCAATCAACCAGCGATGCCTTTCTCTGTGATCGCTCAGGTTGGAGAATTTCCGCCAGCCGAATTACTGTTTGCCTGGGTAAAGCGCCCAAACACACCATTGATTTTGGGTCAGACGAACTTCTTTCTTGAATTTGATATTTGCTTCTACCGTTCCAAGATGGAGTTTGAAGTCAAACCGAAGTCCCCAGAGCCAGCCAGCTAACCGGTCTGTTAGAGCGGCGAATTGAAGAGTCTGCACTTCGTTCTAGTTCTCTCATCGCCGCACAACTTCACCGTTATACCTTTGGTAGTTGCAACCGAGAGTTTATGGATTAGCGCTCAGGGTCAACTCGTCATCAGGATTTTCGGTCTTGGGCGTGAACTGTAAATACAAACAAGGCACGACAATCAGCGCAATTACTGTGGCAGCAAGCAAACCAGAAATAATTGCTACACACAGAGGCATCCAAGTTGGGTCACTTAGGGCAAGGGGAATTAAACCGATGATTGTAGTGATACTGGTTGTCAGGACAGGTCGCAGACGGTCGGCGACTCCATTGGCGGCAGCATCGCGTACCTTCATCCCTTCATTTTGGTAGCTGTTCATCGTATCAACCATGACAATTGCGTCATTGACAACGATACCGACCAGAGCAATGATGCCGATAAAAGCCGTGAAAGAAAAAGCAACCCCCAGTAGGAGAAAACCGCCGACAGTACCAATTAGAGCGAAAGGAATAGCCAGTAGAATAATAAACGGCTGCCTGAAGGAGCCAAGTTGCAGAACCAGGACGGCAAAGACCATAAAGACCGCCAAACCCAGGGCTTGACCTGCTGAACCAAAGGTTTCTGCTTGGTCTGCCGTTTCACCCCCAAGGTTGAAGCTGTAGCCTTGAGGCAAAGACTGTTGCATTTTTTCTAACTTCGGTTCTAAATCGGCAGTAATTTCTCCGGGAGTTCTACTTGCTACCTTGGATAAAACAGTTACAGTCCGTTGCCCACCTCTATGAGTAATCAACAGAGGAGCTTGCCCTTGTACCGTTTCCACAACTGCACCTGCTGGAATTACCTTTTGATTGGAATTGTCGCCAAAAAAGCGGATTGTTGCTAGTTCATCTCGACGTGTGGGACCACCGACTGCCCCATTACGCGATCGCCAAGCTGTACTGAGGCGGATTTCGATATCTTCTTGATTACCACCACGCACGAAGTCACCGATATCGCTGGTTGTCATATAGTAGCGGGCTTGAGTTGACAGTTGATTTTCGCTAATTTCGTAAAAATCTAGTGCCTCGCGTTTCGGTATTAATTTCAAGTCTGCTTGCAAAACGCCTAAATTATCACGGACATCGGTTGTTCCGGGAATTTGCCGCAATGCCAACTGCATCTCACTGGAAATCTGCCGCAGTTGATCGAGTTCACCTCCAGCGATTTCAACCTGAATTGGGTCGCCACTACCTGCTGCTTGCTGGGCATTTAAGACTAGTTTTGCCCCAGGATAGACATCTATTGCTTTAGTTAGTTCTTGCCGCAAGCCGTCTAAGTATTTATATGATATTTGATCGCGTTCTTTTTCGGGAACAAATACACCAGAAAAGCCCAATAGGTAACTACCTTGACTTGGTTGTAACTCACCCGAACTGACGAGGTTACTTTGCTGACCGACATATTTAATTACGCTTTTCAAGTACTTTTTCTCACGCAAAATTTTCCCTAAATCATCTGCAACTTCTTGGGAAACATCAATAGTAGTTGTGGGCGGCATTTCAACGTTAACGCTGAAATTACGGGCATCCCCTTCAGGGAAAAATATAATGGAGACTTGTGTGAACGCAACCATAGCGCAAACAAATAAAGCAACTGTGCCTAATGTCCAAGCACGAGCGGTAGTTTTGTTGCGTACAGTTGTATTTAAACTCCATCGGGCAAACCGCTTAGAAGCAGCTTCACTGAGTCGGTCAATGCGGGATTTCTTGTGCTTTTTGACATTACCCAACAAATAGCGAGATAAGGGAATATCGATGAGAATAGCGATTATAAAACTCAGTAATAGACAAATAATTGCTGTAATTGGCAGCAGGCGGATAAACTTACCCAAAGTGCCGCTAATTGCCATTAACGGTGCCATTGCCAAAATAGTCGTTAATTGACCAGCAAAAGCAGGAATAGCATAGGTTTTCACCGTCTTCAGCGCTGCTTGGTTAAAGTTGAGTCCGGAGACAAAAATTGCCTCATGCATTCCTTCCATCATCAAGATAAACACATCCACCAATAACCCCAGTGCCAACACCATGCCGATTAGCACCATGTTATTGAGGGTTTGACCCATTAACCAAAGAACTGCTAAAGCTCCCAAAAAGGTTAAAGGAATCGAGAGTCCAGCAATCAAAGCTTCACGCCAAGAAAGGGCAATAAATAAGATGACAAACACAGCTACCATCGACTGCAAAGCATTGCTGAACAAATTGCCCAATTGCTCCCAAATAGTTTCTGAGTCGTCAGCAATAACGCGGTACTCCATCCCGTAGGGCCAATCATCGGGGTTTTTCTGCGCTGTTTCTATCTCTGCAATAACGTTACTAATTACGTTAATCGAGTCTTGACCTGGTATCTTTTTTATGCCCATACTGACAACAGGTTGAAATTCTCCCCGTTCCCAACTAATAAAAGCACGGGCTTCTTCCTGCTCCAACTCCCGACGCACAGAAGCAATTTCACTCAAGCGGACAACGCGCCCATCAAGACGAGCAATAGGTAAATTCCGTAATGCCTCTAAGTTGCGAAACCGTCCAAAAAAGCGGACTTGAGTACCAATTGTGTTACTTTCGACCTCATCTAAGGGTGTATCAAGGTTTGCGGCGCGAATCTTGTCAGCCACTGTAGTTGGTGAAATTCCCAATGTCACCAAGCGACTGGGATTCATTTGCACCTGTACTACTTCTTCCCTAGCACCCCCAAGGTTAACTTCGGTGACACCAGAAACTCTTTCAAGTCTGTCTTGTAATCTTTCGGCTGCCCGACTTAAAACAGTTGCATCCAAATTACCATATATGGCAACAGTCAAAATTGGCGCGTCATTTACCGAAACCGCTTTTACTACAGGCTTTTGAGCATCTCTCGGCAAATTTGGTTCGGCTTGAGAAACGGCATCGCGCAACTTCTGAATTGCTTGATCGGAGTCGGCACTTGAATTAAATTCGACATTAATTAGTGAGAAACCAGTGAAAGAAGCACTTTTAAGCTGCTTTAAATTTTCTACCGATTTAATTTCTTTTTCAAGTTGATTTGTGACTTGCTGCTCAATGGTTTCTGGGTCAGCGCCGCCCCAAGTCGTAGTCACACTAGCAACAGCAATGTCAATATCAGGATTGGATTCTTTGGGCATGGACATATAACCTAACAGTCCGCCGACTACAAGCAGCAAGCTTAAAAGAATCCCAAAAATTGGTTGCAGGAAAAAGAAGCGAGCAAGAGGTGAAGCGTTGCGGACATTTGGGACTTTCTCTTGTTGGTTTGGAGGTGGGGAATGTCCGTTTCTCTGGGCAGAGGTGTTTTCCTCTGGAGGTGTTTGCAAGTTGCTCATTATTTCACCTCCTTGTTATTAATTACCTTAACTGGTGTTTGATCCACGAGCCGATTTTGTCCTTCGGTTACTAGCTTTTCTCCTGCTGAGACACCCTTAAGAATCTCTCGTTGGGTAATGCCTTCAATTCCCGGCTCAATTTGACGCTGTTCTACAACCCCTTTTTCTGGGTTAACCACGAAAACGTAGGGCTTTTGGTTGCGGAAAACAAAGGCATTGAGCGGGGCAACTACGGCGTTTTGCTTCTCATCCACTGCAACCCAAGTCGTTACACGTTCGCCATGTTGTAGCTTTGCTGTCCCGGAATTGAGGCGGATGGTGGCTTGAATTGACCGCCCTCCAGGACTAACGGCTGGGTTAACTGCAATTACCTGACCACGGGCACGGGCACTTTCAATCAGCGTTTGATTATTGTTAGCATTGATATCTGATGAAGACACAACCGCAGTTTGACCATTTTGCACACGCTCTCCACTTTCAGCCGGCAAATCTACAACGACTTCAAACTGAGTCGGATCGATGACGACAATCGGTATCCTTTCATTGATGCCTTGCAAATCGCCCCCGATTTGGGAAGAGACAGATTGAGGAGTGTAATATTCACCTTCTCTAATGTTGAGATAAGCAACAATACCAGTGAAAGGAGCATAAAGTTTGGTGCCTTCCAAAGCGACTTTAGCTTGAGTTAGTTGGGCATTCGCTGTTGTAATACTCGATTCCGTGGCTTGAAGTTGTTGCTGGGCGGCTATAACCTGAGATTGGGCAGATGCAATTTGAGATTGGGCAGATGCAACTTGAGCAGAAGCGGCGCGAATATCAGCCTCGGCATCCCGAACCGCATTGGTGCGAGTGTCAATCTCGTTGCTTGCAACTGCTCCTTCTTTAAATAGGAATTGGTAGCGTTGGAGCTGAGTTTGTTCTAGGTTGCGTTTAGATTGGGCTTTTGTCACCTGTGCCTGCAACTGTTGCACCTGAGAGCGTGCCTGTGCTACCTGTGACTGCGCGGAAGCTACATCTGCTGCTGCGGCAGCTTTGCGTT
This sequence comes from Coleofasciculaceae cyanobacterium, assembly GCA_049671305.1. Taxonomy (GTDB): domain Bacteria; phylum Cyanobacteriota; class Cyanobacteriia; order Cyanobacteriales; family Coleofasciculaceae; genus CADCTM01. The sequence continues at coordinate 100,766 of JBATUR010000044.1, read as the reverse complement.
TTTGGGCTTCGGCGATCGCAGCTTCAGCCTTACTGACGTTTGCAAGTTCTTCTCGGTCATCAATTTGGGCAAGTAGTTCGCCTTTTGTTACTTTATCTCCTTCCCGCAGTCCTCGTCCATTTTGCTTGGCAATGTAAGTTACATCTCCTGCTACATCGAAGGCAAGATACCTAAACTGTTTTGCTTGGACTGTTCCCTCTGTCGAAACCCAAGCGCTGATTGGTTTGCTTTGGGCGGTTGTTACTCGTACTGGCAGTGGCGAATACTCGACGGCGGCGGTAGGTGTTTTTTCTGCATTATTTCCTTGGCGCATGAATAATACACCACTGATCGCTAAAATTGCACCTAGTAGTGGTAGGGCTAACCAGATTTTTTTGAGCTTTTTTTTCTTGCCCTGGGACGGTTTGGAAGATTCCTCAACTTCTTGGTTTTCTTGTTGAGGTTCGGGTAACACTACGGGTGAAATAATGAAGTTTTCTGGTTGAGGTTCGGGTAGCACTACGGTTGAAATAATCCCATCTGTGTCATGTTCAGCTACTTTTTCCATACCTGTAATTACTAAATAAGATGAGCTGGATGTGTTTTCTTCAGAGGACATATGTGAATACCTGTAAGTACTTGGATGCGAGGTTGTCTTGATGTTTTATATATGATTAGACTTAAAAGTTTAATCATGTTTTTGTTGATAAAAAACAGCTTCAGTTTAATTACTTTCTTATATTTATTAAATGACTTTCTAGACTTCTTTGTTTTTCTTTGCCATTTGATGGACTTTTACTGCTTAAACCTTGTTCTAAAACCAAAATCAAGTCATCAAAAATTTGCTCAACTGCTTGCATATCTAGGTCAATTGGGACTTCATGAGCCAACTGTTGAGTAGCAATGCCAATTTTTTCGGGGATAAAGTTTCTCAAGCCCTCAGCCAAAGTTAGGATAATAAATGTAGCTAAGTCTGGGTCTATATCACTTTCAATATCTCCTTGAGCTATACCTTGGCTAACTAGTTGTTGAATATATTCCACGGAACTTTTTTTAGTTCGTTGCAACACTTCATCCCTAAATGGTACGTCGCCATAAACAGCACGATTAACAATCTGACTAAGATCAGGATGAGTTAAATCGAAACGAGCGCTAATACTAAATAGCCAACGCAAGTATGGAAAAAATCTCATCTGTGTAGGAGGATGAGCATTTTGCAAAAAGGCTATTTTCTCTTGATTTGCTAGTTCAATCAGATACAAATAAAGGTCTTTTTTATCTGCAAAGTATTGATATAGACTGCCCTTAGCAATTTTTGCTTGTTTGACTATGTTAGAAATTGAGGCGGTTTCGTAATCGTGACTGGCAAATTCTGCGATCGCAATGGCAATCAGGTTTTGTCTTTTGTCTTCGTGTAGATTGAAAAAGGTCTGAGTAGGCATGGTAAGTAGGTTTATTTGATCAAATACATGACTAGCTAGTCACATTATGATTTAAGTACCATCTACTGTCAACCCTTCCGGGGGTAGAGTTATGATTTGAGCAACACAGATTATTTACAAGTTAAATTGGCAGCTAATCTTAATAAACAACTGCTTACTACCAGAAGTTATGATATCGAGTTTCTTAAGTTTGACGATTGTTTATTTGCTTGAAGAATATGTAGTTATTAACCCTAAAAGTGGTTCAACCCGTAGCTAGAAAAGATTACCCAAATAACTATCTTGTGCAAACAAAATCGGGTGCATTAACCCCAGTTTCTAGCCAAATGCCAGCTTTTAGTTCATCTAGTGGCTTACTTCTTTTCCTACTTTCTCACATCAACCTAGTTTAAGAGTAAAAATTGTTATTTCTGGCGGACAAAATAAACGTACTGGTGCAATACTCATGCCAATGCCAACATTCACATAAAGGTTATTACCAGGTTTGCCGTAACCTCTTGCCCATCCATCAGCATAAACTTTATCTGATTGAGAAAATCTTAACCACGACCATTGGGGTGAAGCGGGTAGGCGCACCTGTCCCCCATGAGTATGTCCCGCTACTGCCAGTGGTGCTGTATTAGCAGGGAACTTCTCAAATGAGTCTGGATTGTGTATCATGGCAATTCTAGGGCTGCCTTCTGGTACATCACTTAAAGCTTGCTGCACGTTATCTCGATTTGCCCAAAGTGAATCTACGCCGACTAAGTATAAAGGCTCGTTACTACCTGGTAGCTGCATTTGAACTGCTTGATTATCTAATACTGTAATCCCTGCTGACTCCAAGGCGGTTGCTAAACGATTTGCTAGCTCAAGGTTGGGTTTTGCCTTCTTGTCACTCATACCGTAATCATGATTGCCCAAAACGGCATAAGTAGGAATCCCAGCTTCGACGAGGGGACGAACTATATTGACGGCTTTTTCAATTTTTGGTTCAGGATTGGGGGTAGCGTGATAGATAAAGTCGCCACTGATTAAAACGGCAGCAGGTTTAGTCTTTATTAATTCCTCAACCGTGCGACGAGCAGTGTCAGAATTATCACCCCATATTCCTATCTGAAAATCTGAAAGTTGAGCGATTCGCTTACCCTGCCAAGACTTCGGCAGATTGGGAATTACGGCAGTTTCGTTTTCTGTATAAAAAGTATGTGGTTCAATGAAGCTCCAACCTACTAGTGCTGTCACTACTCCTGCTAATCCCATAGCAGTATATTTTAGTTTTTGAGCAATGTTTCTCATCTGAAAAATTAGATTTTTATTAAAGTACTTATTTCCTGAAGCATGAGATAAATTTATTTACTCTTTGGTGCTTCAAGAACACTGACACTGATTAACGGTGTAACGTTAAAATCTTGTTGAAGTAAGCGAGTTTGAATATCCTTCGTTAAGCGATCGCGGATTTGTGGCGTTGACTGGCTAACACCTGCTTTGCGCTGCACGTAAACAGTACCAAGCAACGTATTCTGCCCTTCAATGTCAGGACTAGGAAAACGCACATCAGCCTCTACCAGTTGTACCAAATTACTATTTTTGACTACAGTTTGGATTTCAGTGTTAGCTCGTTGCGAAAGGCTGGTACGCTGAAGCCCTGGTGCGGTTGAAAACTGCCAAGTTAGCAAGCCAACAAGAGCCAAGATCGTAGCACCAAGAGCGATGGGGAAAACCGACTTTTTACCGCGATCATAACGCGCTCCACCGGAAGACATACCGTAGATGCGAAACATGATAGAAGCTGATAAATTGATGCCCACGAGTTGCAGCAATAGCACAAAGATGCCGTTTCCAACTAAGTCCCAGCGACCCATTGCGATCGCCATACCAATTACTCCAGCAGGGGGCGCCAAGGAAGCGGCAACCAGCATTCCCACGGCAGCAGCCGACACCAGGCTACTCCTTTCTGACTGCACCAAGTTTAGAGCGCCCGCTGCTCCACCAACTAGAGGAAGCAGCAATGCTACAGCCGACACATTGCTAGTTGACCTCATTGAGGAAGTGACAACATCCTGCTGTAAGATCAGCGAAAGTGCCCACGCTACAAAGATGGTTACAGCAAGAGCTGAAAAGTATCGCAAAATAGTGCGTTGAAGCAAGTGTGCGTCGCCCCGCGCTGTGGCGATCGCTGTATTCATAGCCGGACCCGCAAACGGTGCAATCAGCATTGCCGCTACCAAAAGATAGCTGCTATTGGTAAACAAGCCGATCCAAACTACAATACCCCCAGCCACGGCATAACCGAGAAAGCCTTTCCAAGAGCCGACACTTTGCAAACCAGCCAAAAATATTTCAATTGGGCTGCGAGGCTGCACGTTTGTAACCTGCTGGGGTGCCTCGTTTGCTGGTGGCTCTAGAGCAATGACTCCACGGGGATTTAAGGTAATGTGGAGATCCGGAAGCGCTTCTAACTTGTCCAAAAATTCCTCAACTTTCTGGTTGGGAATGTGAACGATGACCACATCTAGTGGTTTTTCAGTTCCCGTCGCTTCAAGTTGGGCGAGATTTTCACCGTCACAGGCTTTGGCAATGTCAAGGACTTCTTTCCCACAACCTCGTGGAACCTGGACAATTAGTTGACGCATATCCTCTCCTTTGAATTATTGTCAGTGGCTTCGACAAGCTCACCACAAGCTGTGTGATGTCAATCTGAGACTGATATCATCCGTTACCGTTGCCGTTTCCATCTCTTTGCCCCTGCGCTTCAACTAGCTTTTTTAAGGAACCGCTGATACTGCGTGAGTTGGGTACATCTTTGTTGCCAGAGGGCCAGCCTTCGCGTTGACGTGAGCGATCGCCATCTGTTTCCTCGGTTTGATCGTGGAACAGAATTTGCTGCGTTGGGAAGGGCAGATCAATACCGTTAGCAGTTAGCTTATTCTTAATAGCAGTCAGAACTTTATCCCTTGTATCAAGCGCTTCAGCACGTCGCGGCGGATTAATCCACCAACGTACCCGAAGGTTTACGCTACTTCCAGCCAACTCCATCACTAATACATCTGGGGCAGGATCTTGGAGAACCTCCTCTAAATTGACTAGCGCTTCCCTAATTAGTTGCTTTGCCTGCTCAATGTCATCTCCATAACCGATACCAATGTCGTACTGTACTCGGCGGTTTTCCCAAGTCGTGTTCACCGTCACTGAGTTGGTAAATAACTCGGAATTCGGGATCACAACGCGACGACCATCATAAGTCCTAATTGTTGTAGCACGAGTTTGAATTTCTTCAACTGTTCCCTCAAAGTTTTTGAAAACAATTTGGTCATTAATCTCGAACGGCTCAGTTAAGAGAATTAAAATACCTGCTAGGAAGTTTTGCAGAATATCACGAAAAGCAAAACCAATCGCAACACCACTAATTCCCAACAGTTGAATTAAATCACTTGCCTTGAAGGAAGGGATGACAATAGATAAAGAAACAAATAAACCGATTAAAATAACAATGCCTTGCGACAAACGTCCCAGTACTAGTCCCAAATTCCGTGCCTGTCGGTAGTTGCGGGTAAGGCGCTTGACAAACGACTTGAAGATTCTAGCCCCAAGCCAAAAAAGGGCAAAAACGATTACAGCAAGTATCAAATTTGGCAGTAGGGCAATCAAGTTATTGGTCATGTCCTGTATTTTTGCCCAAGCAATTGATACTGATTCAGAATTCATACGCCTTCCTAGTTTTTGTCAACTCAGATTATCTTAATAAAAAGTAAAAAACTGCACATCTGCCTAAAGTCAACTGGTTAGGCACTCTTTGAGAAATACAAATCTTTGCTTAGTCGAGTGTAAAGTGGCATCGTCGCTTTGGGTCAGCTTATCGTCATTTATTCATCAACACTTAGCTGTGCTAGACTAATTTGCTTGCAGATACTCTCTAGAGCCAGAGTGAGCGATCGCATTAACTCAGAATCTGCCCGATAATCAGCCTCAGCCAAATTAGCAACACGCTGACTGGTACTCAGTTGAACTTCGCTATTCCAATCTTGAGCTGTACTTTTTTTATAGACACCAATTGCCACGCCTTTCTTTTCATTAAGCAGCGTAAAACAGGGAATATCCGAGGCTCCATCACCAATGTAAATGATTTGTGTCAGAGGAACGTGTAGTTCTTCTGGAGGCAGATCCCGGTAGATAAAAGTTTTACCATCTTCGTCTTGAGCGTCAATTCCTTTGGCTATTTGGAAAAGATAGCGAGTCTTCTCAGTGTGGGTAACAATCTTTTTCAAAAACTCAATCTCGCCCTCAGAAGTATAGTGGAATTCACACCCCCACATCGATTTAAAATAGTCAGCAATGCGGGTATTACGAGCGATTTCTACCATGCCGCAGGTAATTAGGTAAAATTCAACTTCGACTTCTGGGTTGAGTTGATGAGCTCGTTGCTGCAACCGCTCAAACATTTCTGGTACGCCTTCAAAAGGGGGTAATTCCTGACCAAATTTGGCAAGGTAATCTTTGGTAATTTTGTGCTTGCGATCGCGTCTTTTTGATTCCTGAATCAGGCTGTAAAATCTAGCAGGAATGGCATCCCAACCGTTGTCAATTAATGGCTGAATTCGCTCGGAGCGAAATTTTTGGGAATCAATATCGCAGCTTTCGAGGAGATTATCAACCGTATCCGGTACGAGGGTATCGTCAAAGTCGAATACTACGGCAATGCGCTTAGATAGTGGTTTAGTTGCTTTAGTCATTATGAAAGCCTCCTTAAAAAATAGCTAACAATGACAACTTTGTAGTTGTGTTTTTTCAGTTATTGAAACTTACAGGGAAGAATATTAAACGAATGAGTGTAAACTGCCTTAACTACCGAATAACTAGAATAGAAAAGGGTCAATGAAGGCGCATTACAACTAAATTTTAAAATAACTTTATATAGGCATAAAAACGAAGAGGAAAGCGATTTGCTTCCCTCAACTTTTGAGTCTAAACGTTTATTCTTTTGCTGATGGGAATACCTGTTTGGCAATGAGTGCCGGCTTTTGCGTGTATTCGGCTTCTAGCTTTTTTTGCACAGTTAAATCCCACTTTAAATCGTAGTCCCTCTCAATGTCTGCGACAACAAAGGGTCGAAGTACACCTGTTACGACAACTACCTCATTATTTTTGACAGCTTGATTTGGACTCTTATTCAAAATCAGCAAATCCTTGTTATCAATTACTCCATCTAGTCCATCTTCATCAAGTCTGAATGCTGTTGCACTAACTATATCTTCAACTTCACCTTTTACTGCAATAGTCTTGCCGTAGAAAGCAGCGGGATTTTTGGTGATTTCACCAACTTCGGGCGATAAAGCAATTGATTGTGCAATGATTACTGGTCTATCTTTATATTCTGCTTCAATTACTGGCTCCAATTTTAAATTGTACTCTTTCTCAAATTCAGCAACTACAAGCTTGGCAACTTTTCCTGTTACTTGAAGTTTGACATCATCAGGAAGGACAGTTGGTGCTCCTGAAGCATTAATAACTAGAATTTTTTCACTACCGAAAAGCTTGTCATCACCAATTGTGAAGGAATTAGCACCAACTTTTTTATCAACTTCGCTTCTTACTGTTACACTTTTGCCAATAAGTGCATTTGTTTTATTAGCAACTTCTTCGGTGGAAACGTTAGTTTGAGCAGTGGTAGCACCTACTGTTGGGCTGACGTTAGTTTGGGCGGTAGGATCTGCTGTATTGTTGGTAGTGCAAGCAGAAAGTAGCATAGTCAGGAATGCTAAGGCAATTGCGGCTGCTTTGATGTTCCATACGGTGCCATTTTCACTAACATTTGCGTAAGTGGCAACCTGAATTTTATTGAATTGATTACTCATTGAAAAATCTCCTTGAATTTATTAATGCTTATGTACTGGCAATTGTCTAAAAGTTGATTTGACTTAACTTTTGATTATTTTCTTACATTTTTACCTCAAGGCAATTAAGTATTTATCTGAATTAATTCAAAAAGACTTGACCATCTTGTTGAATTCTTATTGCTCCCAAGTTATCGCTTAAAGTCTTTGATTCATTTAACGAAAGCTCTAACATCCCAGGTTCAGAGTTGGGTACTGCCGTTACTTCTAGTAGTCCTTTATCTTGACGAACTGCCGAGATAGTCACAGGGGTTGCTAGCTTTTGTAGGACAATTTCTTCTCCAGCTAATAGAAAGCGGCGTCCAGTATAACCGAGTGCTTCAAAAGAGATGAAAGCGTTAGTATTGTTTTTCAGTTTCACATTTACTTTTCCATCCATAGGCGTGACACTAGCGATCGCATTACTACGAGTTTCTGGTAAAGGTGGTTGAATTACACCGACTGGGGCGGCAGTTGATGGTTTAGTCAAAACTTCTTGATCTGGGGTAATTCTATTAGGAATTGTACTTGGTTGAACACTCTGTGTAGCACTATTAGCTGGACATCCTTGAGGTACTATGCGTGTGCTGTTGTAGGGTTCTTCGTAATATATTCCGGGGCAAGGATTGACCTTGGAAGGTACTGCCGATGCCACTGAAGAAACTACAAGTAAGCTTCCACAAACAGTGCTGACTAAAGTAGCGGATTTTTGCAGTTTTGCCTTGATATTCATAAATACCTCTTTTTTATTTTTTGTAACAAGTGTTTTTAATTGAGTAGCCACAACAGAGTAGGTTAAATTAACAAACATTAAATTCAGCTTTTTGTCATTTTGACTACTCAAGAACAGAGAAAAAAGTATTTTTAACTGATTCCTTTATCCTTTTAACAATTTTTCATAATAATAATCAAGGTATAGAACTAAGTTTAGAGAAGATTTAAATGTTGCCTATACCAAATAATATATATAGATGTTGACAAAGTTTAGTGGCTTTCTATATTAGAAGATATAACTATCATCTAAACGCCTATCTATATCTTTAGATAGAATCCAACCTAATTGTATTATGTATGCATCAGTTTAAATAATATTAGTAATGTTACATCGATTAATAAAAAATTTGAAAAAAGGTTGGTTTGCTGATCCCCAGTTGCATATATGCTGGCTGATTGTGGGGATATTTGCCATGATTATTGTCTTAGATTTTTTCACCCCACCGCCTTACGCTTTGGGTTTCCTATATACAGGACCAATTTTATTGGCTTCTTCGCGTCTGAGTCGCTCGGCAACTATTCAAGTCACGGTAATAGCAACAAGTTTAACCCTTCTGAATATATTTATTCCTAATGCAGAGTGGCACAACTCCACAACAGTAATTAACCGTTTTCTTATGGCGTTGGCACTCGTAGTCACAGGTTGGCTTAGTGATCGCAATTTGCATCATGAAGAAGCGATCGCATTACACAAAGCACAGCTACAGACACAACAGCACTTAGCTAGTACACGAGAGGATTTTGTCTCAACGTTAACCCATGACCTGAAAACACCGCTTTTGGGAGCGATTGAAACCTTAAACTCGTTACAGCAGGAAAATTATGGTACAGTAACAGCCGAACAGCAAAAAGTGTTCTCAGCGATCGCTCGTAGTCACCAAAACTCACTGAAGCTCATCGAAACGCTGCTAGATGTTTATCGCAACGATACAGAAGGAGTGAGATTACGGTTAGCATCTGTTCAACTAGTCACTATAGCAGAGGAAGCGATCGCTACAGTATCGGGCTTGGCTTCCAAGCGGCAGGTGAATATTAGTCTAAGTGATAAAATCGACTTTGAACACTCCATCTGCGTAACTGGAGATGGGTTACAACTTTTGCGAGTCTTTACCAACTTGTTGACAAATTCCATTAATAGTTGCCCCCGTAGTGGCAAAGTAGAAATTGTCTTTGAGTCTGATTCTAGCTTTCAGGTGGTGAAGATTATTGATAATGGACGAGGCATAACAGCAGATGAAATTCCTCGCTTATTTGAGCGGTTTTATCAGGGGCATAGCGATCGCCAATATGTGGGGTCTGGATTGGGATTATACTTAACTCGACAAATCGTTGAAGCCCACGGCGGTACTATCTGGGGCAAAAATCGTTTTTCTGCCTCAGAGGCTACAGCTTCATCACGTGGTGCTGTATTTGGATTCAGATTACCTATCCATCAAGGTGCTAAAAAACTATCATTACAATCGTAATTGATCAGGCAACATAGAGGCTTCATGGAAATGACAATCAGCCATCACATCAGCGTTTTATATTGAGAGTTACTCAAATCTATACTTCTGCATTTATAACAGCCGGTTATGGTTTCTAGGGAAGTGAAAGCTTAAAACTAGGAAATTGCCAGGAAGTGTTTAAGAAAATTATTGAGGGTTTTGCACAAGCTTCATCCCTAGAGAGGATGAATGTTATAGGCTTCTTCTGTGACATTCTCTGTAGCTATATCTCATATAAGCGGCTGAAAGCCGCTTGTCTCATGTAAAGATGACCTCAAATGTACTACGGATTTTACTGGTTGAAGATGACGAACTATTTCGCCTCGGTTTGTCTATGCGGTTGCAACAAGAACCTGGATTAAAAATCGTAGCTGAGGCTGAAGACGGTGAAACGGCTATAGAATTGGCTCTTCAACACCCGCTTGATGTTGTGCTACTTGATGTCGGACTGCCGGGAATTGGTGGTATTGAGACTTGTGAACAACTTCAGCAGCAACACCCAGATTTGCCCATCATAGCTTTAACTTCTCGTTTCCAAAAACCTCTAATTGCTAAGTTAATTGAAATCGGTGTTAGAGGCTACTGCCTCAAGGGAATTAAGGCAGAACTTCTCATCTTGGCGCTGCAGTCTGTAGCAGCAGGGGCTTCTTGGTGGGACGAAGCAGCAACTACAGAAATTCAATCTACTTTTATACACACCGCACAACCTATTTCTAGCGTATCAGAGGCTGAAGAATTACCAGAAAATCCGCTTACTAGACGTGAACAGGAAATCTTGTCAATGATTGTAGTCGGACAAAGCAATCAGGAAATTGCAGATGTTCTATATATTGCTCCTGGTACTGTTAGAGTTCATGTTCATTCCATCTTAAAAAAGCTGGAAGTACGCGATCGCACTCAAGCTGCTGTCTTAGCTATCCAAAAAGAACTGATTTCTGCCGATTTTTTAACAGAGTAACTGTTGATATCTCGACTTAACTAAAGTTTATTCAGGCTTTATTTTAAGCAGAAAAAGACTCATTTTACAAACAATAATAGAGACGCTCCGATGGAACATCTCTATTAAAGATTGAAGCTGAAAAAATTGTCCTAACGTCCTCGTTGTGGGACAGACTGTGCCAATTGCAACGCCCTGGTAAATTGTGCCAAAGAATATTGCAAATGAGGACCAGCATCAACGGCTACCCAGCCCTGTGGAGTGAGATGACGCCACTCAAAGTGCAAGTGAGGACCCGTGGAATTGCCTGTATTGCCAACTCGTCCAATCACATTACCTTGCTCCACCTGATCGCCTGGTTTAACAAAGATTTGTGACATATGAGCATAAAGGCTTTCTTGTGTGCCTTTTTCATGCTGCAAAATCACGGTTAAACCGTAGCCGCCCAAAAGGTCTGCTGTAACCACCTGACCAGAAACTGCTGCCAGTACGGGTGTGCCTTCTGGTGCACCCATATCTGTACCAGAGTGGAAGCGTTGATCTCCACTAATCGGATGTATACGCCAGCCGAAGATTGAGGTAATCTCCGTGGGAATGCTCAGGGGAAACATAAAGCTGGCTCTTCCCATCTTCAAACGCCCAAAGGGTCGCCTGGTCAGGTTGTAGTAAGCTAGACTAGTTGGCAGTGGTGAAGCGCTGCTGGAATAGGTGGAATAGTTGGGAGATGGGGAATAAACGGGATAGCTTGCGGGAGTCTCCGGGCTCGAATAACTACGGCTAACTCGTAATGGACCGACATTGACAGGTTGGTTGGTGGCAACATTTGGTATAGGTACAACTTGTGGCATCGGCAGTTTGGGCACTTTGCCTAATTGCTGTTGTCCTACGGTGCTGACCGGTCGAGGGTCTTCAAAAAGCTTGATGGCGCTAGCTCTTTGTTGAGCTGGTGTTGGTTGAATGTTAGCTCTTTGTTGAGTTGGTTGAACTGCTAATGGTCTAATCTGGTTTGGTTGACTTGCTGTTGGCGCAACGGCAGGAGCAATGATGCCACAGTTACCACTTTGTAGCTGACCGTTTTGAGAGATGGTGCTACAGCCAGTTGAGCGTTCAGTTAATAATACGCGATCGGGTGCTTGATAATTGCGAGTTGCACCAACACTATAATCTGTACGGTCTATGTAGGTATTTGTAGGAGGTATGGGACTTTTTGCTGTTTCCTGGACTGGGGCAGGGTTGAGCTGAGTTGCTGGTGGCTTAGAGACAGTTGCAGCATCCGGTATGGATAAGTCAGGAGGTGCAAGTATGGGCTTTCTTTCTACAACCCGCTCTGGTTCCCTGACTGGGGCTGGAGCAGGAGGAATTTCCTGCCGTATTGGCTCGCGATCATCAATCACGGGTGCCTTTTCGCGTACAGGTGCTTCTGGCGCAAAAACTGGCTCAGGGTCAACCCTTGCTCTTTCTGGGGCTGGGGCTTCTGGTGCTGGTGCGACTGCAGGCTGTGGTGGCGCCATGCCTGTATCTACAGGTGAATTTGTTTGTGCTACTACAAGTCCACTACTGAGGACACCAAAACTGCTCACTAAACTGAGTCCTTTCATCAACCGAGGATATCGGTAGAAAATGCTGGAAGGGGTGGAACTAGGAGATGTTTCTTTGGTCATTTCCGACTCACTGCTCATCACTCACTCTATAAAAAATACTTTTGGACTGTCAGGGATTTTGGGCTAAGATGTACCATTTAGTAGTAAATCTTTGTGCTATTTAACCAAAAAGATGATCGACGGTTGCCCAGTCTGATTGTACTTGGCTTAAGGTAAACTTTCCTTTAGCTCTGTTTCTTTGTTAACAAGGTTAAAGATTGGAAGTTGTGGCTGACTAGTTCTTGATTGATGATGGTATGACCTCCTTGAGAATTAAGTAACTTTAGCTAAGACTGTAGCAATTTTTTTTCTAGGTGACGGTTGGTATTGGCAAAAGCTTTGCACGAATTAAGATTTCTGGCAAGGTATTGCAGATTTAGCCTTGAATTGAACAATTACTGACTACACTTAAGTTAGCTTGCACTCGAATGCCTAGGATGTCATGACTGCTACGCGCCCGAAGTAATTTGTTGCCTAAGCTAGCATAGATTTAGCCGGATGAAGCAAATTTTAATAGTTTGAAAGCGGCTTGACTCCACTTAGTTTAGGGACCGAATGTGGTTGAAAAAATTATTGATAAGACGTTTAGCCATACTTGGCACTGGCATACTTGGTCGGGATTATCTTATCTAACTTGTAGCCTTTTGCAAGACTGGAAACACGGCTTTTTTTCGTCAGCTTTTTCGCCCCGCACTCCAGATATCATTGTGGAGGCACTAGACCCAGATGCTCAGGTTTATCGCCTTCGCCAGGTACATGGTAATATTGTGCTGACGCCTACGGAGATTGAGAGTGCTACAGCAGGGCAGGAACCCGAAAGACCTGCTGGAGATGGTATTTTAAGTGAAGAACCATTGCAAGCGGTGTGGGTTTGTAGTGCAGATTGTACGCCTGTTTTGATTGCAGATCAAAAGACGGGACAGGTGGCGGCGGTTCATGCGGGTTGGCGCGGGACGGCAATGAAAATTGTACCAAAGGCGATCGCACGTTTGTTAGACTCTGGTAGTCGCCTCCAGGATTTACGTGTTGCTATGGGACCTGCTATTGCGGGTGAGGTTTATCAGGTATCTGAGATGGTGGCAGCGGAAGTTGGTGCAAGTATTATTTCAGAAGATACAATTGAGGCGATTCTTGAGGCTTTGCAACTGTTACCTAATTCTCCCATACTTGATGACCCCAAGCCAGGGCGTGTGCGCTTAGATGTGCGGCGGGTTAATGCGTTACAAATGGAACAATTAGGTATTGATTCTGAGCAAATTGCGATCGCTCCTTACTGTACTTATCAACAACCTGAGTATTTCTTTTCCTATCGTCGTGAGCATCTCAAAAAAGTGCAATGGTCGGGTATTGTTAGTAAGACTTCTAGTTAGAATTTCCTCAATAAATAGGTTTTAAAAAAACAACATGGAGTTCTATGGTAACCACAATACCTTTATCTGAACAGCGAACAATACTGCAAAACATCAGTTGGCAAACCTTCAAAACTATGCTGACTGAAATGGGTGATCAGCGATCAACTCGATTAGCTTATGATTCGGGAATAGTGGAAATTATGACTCCATTGATGCCTCATGAAAACTCTAACCGACTTATTGAAGTCTTTGTTGGTGTACTCTGTGAAGAGTTAGGATTAGAAATCAAACGTACTGGTTCATTAACTCTAACGCGAGATGATTTGGAACGCGGAGGCGAACCCGACAGCAGTTACTATATCCAAAACGAGGCGTTAGTTCGAGGCAAAGAAAACATTGATTTAGCCGTTGATCCACCTCCAGACTTGGTGTTAGAGGTAGAATATTCTAGGTCGAAAATTGATAAGCTAATCCTTTACGCATCTATGGGAATTCCTGAATTTTGGCGCTACAATGGCAATGTTTTAAGGATTTACCAACTGCAATCAGGACAATATGTAGAGGCGAATCAGAGTATCACTTTTGCACCTATATTAGTTAATGAAATTCCTAGATTTTTAACTGAAAGTCGTAATCTAGGAGAAATTACCTGTACTCGCAATTTTCGTAACTGGGTTAAACCGCAATTAAAGTAATTATTTAGGGTCTTTAATTGAACCCATAAATAAAATTGTTCCTGTTTTATTATCTCGAATTGCACAAAAGAAAGGACGATCAACTATCATTTTAAATGGTTCTTGTGGAGTTTGTGCCGAAGTTAAAGCAATACCTACTGAGGTTGTCGCTGCTGCTTCAGTGCCTTCTTCATTGATTTCTACAAAGGTTTTGTGTTTGACTTCATTAATGGCAACTGAAGCAGAAGTCATGTTAGAAAAGTCGGCGCTAGGACTAAATGCTGTTTCCATTCCCAGAGATTTTAGAACATTATTTAATTTAACATCATAGTCAAACTTAAAGCGGGGTAACTGCACGGAACCTTGTCTCATTGCAAATTGCTTCATCCATTGTTGCCAATTTTCACTTTGTAGTTGCTGTTGGAAAGTCTCAAGATTTGTAGTTTTATTGGGCAGAAAGACATACAAACTCATTCTACCTTTTCCGTAGGGCAAACTAACTGCTTGAAAAGAGTCATTTTCGTAGTAGCGATATTTGCCAGACTGAGACATCATTGGCTGTTGTTTCTGGCTACCATTAGAGAGAGTAAAGGGACGCTCAGTAGTTTGGCTTTTATCAAATGGTTTTGTCCAGTTGCCTTTAAAATAAATAGCATTAATTAAAAATAAGACATCATCAGGCTTGAGTTGATCAACAATTTGCTCAATTTTGCCGTTGGTATTTTCTTTAACCCAACTATTAATTATATTTGCTGATTCGGGTTTAGCAAAGTCTAATTCTGTAACTTTTGCGCCATAAAACTGCTGGTTTTGTTGCATGAATTCTGGCTTAAAGCTGATACCTTGCTTTGCCCAAAGTGAGTTGGCAATGGACATCTGCACCGCCGGATCAGCGTTTTCGAGGGAAGTTTTTAAGGTATTATTGGCTTGGTTGAGATCTTGCAAGCTCATGCCTTGAAGTTGTAGGGCGTTTGCCATTGCCTGCTGAGTTTCGCCACTTGCACCATTGTAGGTCATGGAAAGTGCGATCGCTATACTGGTAGGTGAGACGAATACATTCTTTTTGCTATCTTGTTTGATAACTTCTTGAAATAGTTTAAAGCCAAAAGTTGTATTAGCCTCAACAAGCTTTGAGTCTACAGGAATGTTGGGTTGCTGCACGACTAAATTAGTCTTTTTAGGTATTGGAGAGTCGGCATTAATTTTTTGAGTCATTAACCCTCCTAATATGCCTGTGCAAACAACTCCTGCGGCTACCAAACTGAGCATTTGTTTGTTCATGTTACCTCACATCCTACGTGTGCTATTACTTTCTAGGATGACAGGCTTGAGGTAGAGGAGTTCCGTAGTTACAGTTTTTGCAACCTTAATTATTAGTTTAGTGGTGTTTGGTTTTTCTGCCTCAATCGTGGGAGGTAGAAAATGTGCGATCGCTTATTTGATATCTTGTAAGGTTGTAATCACTCAATCTTGCCTTATTTCATAGATATTCAACACGTCCAATCATTTCTTCTGGCGTGTAAACTTCATAAATCAAAATCAGACTTTCTACTATTTGTCCAATTGAACGAGTTCCTTGCTTACAATAGGCAATTCCAGGATGATCACTGGTACGATTGGCAATAATTAAGAAGTCTTCGTCGTGAGTGAAAATAACACGCTGCTGTTGGCGAATAAAAGCTAACTGTGCGTCATCACTCTGGGTACTTAATCCCGCTTCAAATGTTGTTGTCACATCTACACTACGGCGACGCAATTCACGGGCAACAGTAGACTTAACTTGCTCATCTAAGTGAAATCGAATTCGCTTACTCACCCCTAATTACCTTCAGTCTTTCTTCTAGAGGGGAGGGAGGAGTGTTGCGTTTGAGATCTTCGACAAGAGCCTCGCTTTCCTTCGCCTGACGCTCAAGATCTTCTTGATGATCATAATAGTACGCCATTGCTGCATGAATTGATGCCAATGACAAACTGTATTCATTAGCGATTTCTTCTACAGATTCTCCCATTTCCAGATACATCTTAGCGATCGCTATTACGGGCATTCTTGTCCCAGCAAGGCGCGGTTTTCCTCCACATATACCAGGAGTAATTTCAATATGTTCTGAGATTACTGATTCCATAAACATCACTCAATTACAGATATTAATTTAACTTGATAGATTAATTCTGCCAACAAAAAAATTATCAAAATGCTATTGACATGATTTGACTTGATATGCTTTAATTAAACCCATGATGGTTATTTAATAACCATCAGTAAGAAGCCAGCGCTACACCTTTGACCAAGACAGCGCTGGCTCCACCCCAAACGAATGGAGATAAATCAATTATGTCTTATCGAGACAGTCTTAATTGCTGGTTAGTGGTGCGATTATTGCCCAATATGCAAAGAAAAGTCGTTGCACGATGCCGAACCCGCTCAGATGCAGACGGACATTTGCAGGTTTTGCGTCGCTTAATTCCAGATGCAGAATTTACAATTGTCTTCGACCCAGAGCGACAATTGGATAATTAAAAAAGCCTGCCTTTGCCGGCTAATAAATAATTAAAGCCCGTGTAGACGGGCTTGGTTTTTGTAGCCCCAGGCTTCCAGCCTGCGGGTAGATTAAACCGTGGCTAACTCTGGTTGAGGGCGCTTGCTGTTGCGAATGCCTTCAATTGCTTCTGCGTAACTCTTTGCTTTAAACACAGCCGAACCAGCAACGATCGCATTTGCACCAGCTTCCAAAACCTGCCAGGTATTATTAACCTTCAATCCGCCGTCAACTTCAATCCAAGGATCAAGTCCACGCTCATCGCACATTTGACGCAACTTGCGGATTTTTGGCAATACTTCAGGAATAAAGCTTTGACCGCCAAAACCAGGGTTAACACTCATAATTAACACCAAGTCACAAAGTTCTAACACATACTCAATCAAATCTAAAGGCGTTGAAGGATTAAGAACAACACCTGCTTTTTTACCCAACTCTCTGATTTGACCTAAAGTGCGATGCAGATGAGGTGAGGCGTTGTGTTCGCAATGAACCATAATATGGTCAGCGCCTGCCTTAGCAAAATCTTCTACATACTTTTCTGGTTCCACAATCATCAAGTGAACATCAATTGGCTTCTTTGTCAAGGGGCGAATTGCTTCAACAATTAACGGACCAATTGTAATATTTGGCACAAAGCGACCATCCATCACATCAACATGAATCCAATCAGCGCCAGCGGCATCCACCGCCTGAATTTCTTCCCCCAGTCGGCTGAAATCCGCTGATAGGATAGAAGGGGCAATAACAATTGGTTTGGTGGAATTATTTTGGGTCATGGCTTAAGCGATGTTCTCCTGTGTCCTCTGTGTTTCCTTATCTTAACAAAATCTTCAGGAATCTCATAATTCTCTGCTAGTTTTGCGTAACACAGGTAACTAGAATTTTGCCATTACTTAGCTCAAAATAAGCAATAGACAATATATATCTAAGGAGAAACGTCCTTGGCTCAACGGCGGTTTATTAAAAATTGCGGATGGATAATTGGAAGTATCAGCACTTCCTGCCTCACGATACCCGTATTAGCATTCCCGGCTTCCATTGCAGAAACGGGAATTGATGCCCTCAAGTTGCGTAACCCTCCTTATGACCTAATTGGTCGTAAAATTGCGATCGGTCAAGTGGAAATTGGTAGACCTGGAGTTTTTGGTTTAGATAAAGTAGTTTCTTGGAATCCTACAACTGAGTTAGGAAGAGTATTTTTTCGTGATAGTCCCGCCAAGAGTAATAAAAATGTCGATGCTCATGCGGCAATGGTGGCAAATATCATGGTAAGTCAAGATAAACGACTACCAGGAGTTGCCCCAGGAGCAAGGTTGTATTCTTCGGCGTCTGGTTCTCCCGTCAAAGGCGGACAATCAGAAGAGTGTCTTTCTGCTCAATTTATTTCTCAGCAAAATGGTGGTGATGTACGGGCAATTAATTTTAGTTTTGGTGAACCGCTAACTCGTGATCCAAGACCGAATGCGACTTTGGATGGTAATGCTTTATTGACTCAATGTATTGATTGGATTGCACAGGTTCATAATAGTTTGTTTGTAATTGCTGGCAATCAAGGTGATGGTGGTATTCCGATTCCTACGGATAATTTTAATGGCATTAATACGGCTTATACGACTCAGCGGCAGGGCTTTTTTACGAAGGTAGATTTTGCTAATTTAAGTTCTGAACCGACGGGAATTGGCAAGAATATTATTGAACGAGAAATTAATCAAGGTCCGCGTCGTTCGATTAATTTGGTTGCTCCAGGCAGCAAAATTGAGTCGTATAATCTAGAAGGAAAAATCGAAAAGGTGAGTGGCACTAGTTTTGCTGCTCCTCATATTACGGCTTCGGTGGCTCTGTTGCAAGAATTTGGCGATCGCCAATTGCGGAATAAAAAACTGAATTGGAGTATTGCAGCGCGTCGCCATGAGGTGATGAAGGCGGTATTACTTAATTCTGCTGAGAAGATTCAAGACACGGGTGATGGTTTGCAATTAGGCATGACTCGTACTGTTTTGGGCAAGGATAGTCGCACTTGGTTAGATTCTGATGCCTACAAAGACCCGAAGATTCCTTTAGATTATCAAATGGGTACAGGACAGCTTAATGTTTTTCGAGCTTATCAACAGTTTAGTCCTGGTCAATGGAGCCCGGTTGGTGCGGTGCCGCCTGTGGGTTGGGATTATCAAAGTGTTGATGTGTCTTCTTTTAAGGATTATGTTTTGAATAAGCCTTTGAAGGACAAAAGCTTTGTAGCTTTAACGCTGACTTGGGATCGTTTGGTTGAGTTGGTAGATAAAAATCAGAATAATGTTTATGAAGTGGGAGAGAGTTTTCGCGATCGCGGTTTAAATGATCTTGCTCTCTATTTAATGCCTGCTGATGGTAATGATACTAGCCAAAGTGCCTGTGCTTCGGTTAGTGAAGTAGACAGCACACAACATATTTTTTGTCAAGTGCCTCGTGCTGGTCGTTATAAAATTCGCGTCCAGTATCGCAAACAGGTGAATAAAGCATCTCAAGCTTATGCACTGGCTTGGTGGACGGTTCCAGAGCAATAGTAGTATTTTGTAGAGACGTTCTACTAATTGGTTAGAGCGTCTCTAAGCTTTGTTACTTTTCAGTGCTTCTTAGCGAGAATAGTGACATTCTAGTTCTAATAGCCGACAAGCCGGATCGAGGCTATTAATAATAAACAGCACCATAGAAGCTTTGTGTACAACAATAGCATCGCGATGAGCTTCTGTTTCATCAGCACTATCAAGATGTAGGTACTTGGCGGAACCATCAGCAAATTCGCAAAAAACGTAGAAAAGCATAGATTGAGCAACCGAAGACAACGGATCAGAGAAGTATGCCGACTACGTTAATGCGGGTTTGTGAAGATTTTGTGAAGTTATTTGTCTTAAGCAGAAAAAACCTCTGCAAAAGTTATGCAGATAGCTATATTACTGTTCCAGTCTGGCAATTAAAGCATCAGCAATTCTCACGGCTTCTTCTGCCATTAATTGAGGAATTAATTCATAATTAACTCGCGCTTGTTCTACAAAACGCTTGGTTGCATACTGATTATTTAAAAGCCCCTGCAAGGCTACAGAGGCAAAATACTCGCGTTTAGTTAATGAAGGTGTTATTTGTGGTTCGGTCATTGATTTATGCCTTGATTCATTTCCCTTACAGACTGCCAACCTGCTTGCCATAAGGCGTCGTCTTTCAACTGTTTGGCATTTAACCAAAATCGCACATTAGGGTCACAAGATGCCACCATTTCCGCAAAAACCCACTTTCCTTGATTTTTACGATTAACAACTTGGAAATGTCGCCACCCCCAAGTTTTTTGCTGGGATGTCCATTTGGAGCCCACGAGGTAAGGGAATTTCTGCTTTTTTTCCATTGCTGGTCTTGAAATGAGTTAAGATTTCTTGGGTTTAGCAAAAAGCCGTGCCGCTAGTATACCGCCGATAAAGCCAAATAAGTGTCCTTGCCAAGAGATACCGATTTGTCCCGGAAATATACCCCAAATTGCGCCACCATAGAAGACGCCAACGATGATTGCTAATAAAATTGAGGGAATATTACGTTCATAGTAGCCCCGCGCCAAGAGAAAGCCCAGGTAGCCAAAAATAACGCCGCTTGCCCCAATATGCACAGAATTTGCTGAACCAAATAGCCAAGTACCTAGTCCGCCAACTAACATAGCGATCGCAGAAACGATAAAAAAGTCGCTGGTTTCTTGCAACATGACAAACCAACCTAAGATCAGGAATGGTATCGTGTTGCCAATTAGATGGGCAAAACCAC
Source organism: Coleofasciculaceae cyanobacterium (assembly GCA_049671305.1). Lineage (GTDB taxonomy): Bacteria > Cyanobacteriota > Cyanobacteriia > Cyanobacteriales > Coleofasciculaceae > CADCTM01. The sequence continues at coordinate 80,306 of JBATUR010000044.1, read as the reverse complement.
CATGTAGGAAGGGGGCAAAGAGGATGCCTCGTAGTCCTATTAAGCTATGGGGACGAATGCCAAAGGAGTTTAATGCGCCTCCTAGTGCAAGATCGACGATTTCTAATGCCCACATTACACCAACTAAACCACCTAAGATTGTGCCTTGGGTTTTCAGTTCGCGAGTGATAGCTTGGGTTTCTTGGCGGACGAGCGATCGATTTTCGGGACGGCTCATTGCTCTAATATATAAGATGACACAGGTTTGTATGCTTTTAGCCTAACAATTTCGAGCAGCCTTTGGTTGGCGCAACCCGTCAGGTACTGGTATTAATTTAAACCCAAAGCCCGAAGCCTTGGGCTACATGAACAAAGTCTCTAAACCCAAAGGCTGAAGCCTTGGGCTACATGAACAAAGCCTGCCGTCGCAGGCTCAAGATTAAGTCCGCGCAGGCGGACTTCGTTTGTGTAGCCCCAGGCTTCAGCCTGCGGGTTAATAATCTGCCGTACACCCCGACAAATAGCGCTAGATATTGAAAATCTCCACAGGTTCCACGGTATCGGCTAATTCATAGCCAAAAACACGAGAATAAAAGTAAAATTCGCCATCTAATGCCCGTTTGATATTTTCAGCACGACGAAAGCCGTGTTGTTCTCCTTCAAATGCCACATATGCTACAGGTAAACCTTTGCTTTTTAAAGCTTCAACCATGATTTCTGCCTGGTTGGGTGGGACAATTTTATCTTCAAGTCCTTGAAAAAAGATGACCGGGCAGGAAAGTTGGTCGGTAAAATGAATAGGCGATCGCTTTTCATAGATATCTTTGCGTTCTGGATATGCACCTATTAAGCCATCCAAATAACGTGATTCAAATTTATGAGTATCGGTTGCTAAGGCTTCTAAATCACTGACACCGTAATAACTTGCACCTGAAGAGAAGACATTGCGGAAGATCAGGGCGCATAGAGTAGTATAGCCGCCTGCACTACCACCGGCGATCGCTAATCGTTGATTATCCACTAACCCAGCTTCTGCCAAATATTTCGCCCCATTTGCACAGTCGTCAACATCAACAATGCCCCAATTTTGATTTAAGCGTTGACGATACTCGCGCCCATAACCAGTACTGCCACCATAATTAACATCAAGAAAGGCAAAACCACGACTTGTCCAATATTGAATCTTTAAGTTAAAAGTACTAGAAGCCGATGCCGTTGGTCCACCATGACTTTTCACTAAAAGTGGTGGTTTTTCGCCAGTTTTTGCTGTGTAATCTTGGTTTTGTGGTGGGTAATAAAAGGCATAAGCCATCAGATTATTTTCGGTGGGAAAAGCAATAGACTGAGGTGTTGAAAGATAGCCATTATCAATCTGCAAATCACTGGAACGCCGCAATATTTGCATCTCTTTTGTTGCTAAGATCATCTCTACAATTGCCGTTGGTTCAGTTGCTGAACCTGCTAAAAAAACGGCGCGACTACTTGCAACTTGCAGCCCAGAAATATCAGTATATGGTGTGTCTATTACCTCTAATTGTTTGGTTTGCAGATCAAGTGAGGCTAAGTACCAAAGTCCCTCTTGGCTATAGGTGCAAATAATCCGATTTGCCGACTCAAAGCCATAAGTTGTCATGCCAAATACCCACTGCGGCAGCCCAAATTCTGCCTCCATTGGGCATAACGGTTCAATTCCTCCCGTCCCGTTTGGATTTGGGGGTAGCCAGCGATAAAGATTCCACCAGTTAGTTCGGTCAGAAACAAAGTACAATACACCATCAGGCGACCACTCTGGCTGAAAAATTGACTCTTCAACGCCTCCTGCAATGCACTCAGCATCACTTAACGTACCATTTTGCTCAAATTGGGCAACCCAGAGTTGAGTGCCATCCCAAGGCATATTAGGATGATTCCAGCTAAGGTAGGCTAGTGCAGAATTGTCGGGACTAAGGCGCGGTGAGGCGTAGAAATCACTGCCAGAGGCTAAGATTTGGATATCGCCATCTTTGATGTTGATGCTGACGATAGTATTGACTGGTTCGCCTGCATGGGTATGATCTTCGCAAATGCAGATTAGGCGTTGTCGTTGCGAGTCAACTATCATGTCTGCATAACGTCGTTTGCTTTCTGCTGTTAGGGGTTGGGGTTCTCCGGTATCTGCGACTGCATACAAACGTTGGTCGGCATAATTGCAAAAGTAAATGCCATCTTTTACGGCAAATGCACCACCACCATATTCGTGTACACGAGTTCGCACGTTAAAAGGAAGTGGTGTCAGATCACTAACTTCACCATCTGCTGTGCGGCGTACAATTACACTACGTCCCGCTTCTGAGGGTCGTCCTTCTAGCCAGTAAACCTGATCGCCGTCAAGGGCTATCTGCCCCAAACCAATTGTACCAGCAACAATTAAATCGGCAGTAATGGGTGATTTCCAGGAACCATAAAGGGAAGTTTCAGTTTTAGTCATAATTTAATTCCTCGTTTTGGCAATTTTATGCCGAAAGTTTGGATTTATGAGTATTAATAATTATGGCTGTACTGAAAAGAAGTATGAAAAGACAACCTAGATCCCCGACTTCTTTAGTGAAACCCTAATTGCTACTGGATGAATTTGAATGAGAAGTCGGGGATCTGCCGGAAATCATACTGTTATTCAGCAACGCCATAATTCTTTGATAGCCAGCAAATCTCCAGTATTACTTATATTATTTAAGTAATTTCGCTGATGCGTCGGTTAATTGAGTATGTAAAATTGCTTAAAAGTTGGCTTTATGTAAATTTATAGGGTGTACAGCGATACCATGAAGTAGTCTGCTATTTGCCAAACTTCAATAGAGTAGAAGGTGATACCAGGTAATAGTGTGCTATTTGCTAATCTCCAACATGACATAAATAAAACCAGATAATTAAATAACAAAGCTGTCCAATGCTTAACACTCTTAAAGGCATCATCACTAATACATCTAGTAATACGTCTCTGCGAACTGTTCTGATTATTCCATTTGTCCTGCAAATAGTGGGAACAGTGGGATTAGTTGGCTATCTTTCTTGGAGGAGTGGAGAAAAGGCAGTTGAAAATCTGGCAGGTCAGTTGGTAGAAGAAGTTAGTGATCGCGTTAATCAAAATCTCCAAAATTATATTAACGTACCTCAGCAAATTAATCAAAATAATGCGGCGGCGATTCGTTTAGGAATTGTCAACTGGAAAGATTTTTCAACATTAGAAAAGTACTTCGCACAGCAACTGCAAATTTATCCGGAAGTTAGTAGTGTTGCTCTGGCAACTGAGCAAAAAGAAGCTCTTTTTGTCGAAAGATTATTGAATTCTAACTCTTTGGTGATCCGAGTTTTAGATGCTTCTACAAACTACAAGTTTCATTCTTATACTGCCGATCGCCAAGGCAAGCGAGAGAAGCTAAAAAACGTTAGAAGCGACTATAACCCCCATAATGATCCACCCAACGGACGCTCTTGGTATCAAGCGGTAAAGCAAGCAAAGCGCCCAATTTGGATGCAAGTAGTAACGCTATCACAGGGAGTCAAAAATCCCCTATTACTAATCGCTAATTTATTACCTTTTTATGACAAAGACGGTGGTTTTCAGGGAGTTGTAGCTTCAACCGTTTATCTACCCCAATTAGATAGTTTTCTACATGGTTTAAAGGTTGGACAAACGGGGCAATCATTCATTATTGATCGCAAAGGTTTCCTAATTTCTAGCTCCACAGGTGAAGCCCCTTTTAAGCAAAACTTAGATGCCAATTATCTACAAAACTTAAATCCTCAAGACTGGAAATTAGAAGCTAAAAATAGTCGGAATGCCCTAACTCAGGCGTCAATGAATTCTCTCTTAAGTCATCTGGGAAATCTTAGTCAAATTACTAAGAAAAAGCGTTGTGATTTTCAAATTGGCAATGCTCGTCAATTCTTGCAAGTAACACCAATTACTAAGAAATCTGGTCTTGATTATCTTGTTATTGTGGTTATCCCCGAAGCTGATTTTACCCAAGAAATTGAAGCTAATACTCGCACGACTATCTTATTATGCATATTGGCATTAATTACGGCTACAGCTATTGGTATTATCACAGCTCGTTGGATTACCAAACCAATTCTGCGCTTAAATGCCGCTGCCAAAAATGTTGCCAAAGGAGAATGGGATCAAATAATACAAATCAAACGTTCTGATGAAATTGGGGAATTAGCAAATTCTTTTAATAAGATGGCAGAACAATTACAAGCCTCTTTTAGAGAAATTAAAGACAAAGAAAATCGCCTTAATCAGTTTTTGGAAGCTTTGCCTGTGGGGGTGACTATTTATAATTCTACAGGACAAGTAACTTATATCAATTTAAGTGCAAAGCAGCTACTAGATATCGAGACGTTATCCGATGCTAAAACTAAGCAATTAAGCAAAGCTCATCAGGTTTATCTTAGCGGAACTGCTCAATTATATCCTGTAGAGGAAATGCCAATTGTTAAGGCTTTGTTAGGGGAAAGTAATACGGCGGATAATCTTGAATTACATTGGGGTGAGCGCATTATCCCCGTAGAAGTGCGGGCAACTCCGATTTATGATGAGACAGGTAAGATTGTATATGCGATCGCGGTTTTTACTGATATTACTGAGCGCAAAGAAGCCCAAAAGATCTTAACCGACTATAACGAAGTTTTAGAACACGAAGTTATTAGAAGAACTTCAAAATTAATCCAGCTTAACCAGCAATTAGAGTATGAAATTACTGAGCGCCAACGAGTAGAAACAGAGATTATTCAATCTAAGGATTTACTTGAATCTATCTTTAATGAATCAACTGATGCAATTTTTTTGGTTGCTCCTGAAACCCTTTTGATTATAGATTGCAATCGACGCGCTGTAGAATTATTTGAAGCGCAAAGTAAGAATGAGTTACTTCATACTCAGGGACATCTTCTTCAAAAAGAATCATTTACACCAGAAGAATTGCATTCTATTGCTGATAACATTTCTCTCAACTGCTTTAATAGTTTCGATTTAGAATATGTTACTAAAAAAGGCAAGATATTTTGGGGCAAGCTAGCTGCCAAGAAAATTCAGGTAGCGGGACAAACGATAAATTTAGTCCACGTTAAGGATATTACAGAGCGAAAAAAAGCCGAGCTGCAGCTACAAGAAAGCAAGCATTTTATTGAGAGAATTGCTAATGCTTCACCCAATCTTTGGTACATTTATGATCATTTTGAACAACGAAATATTTATTCTAATCGAGAACTTGCTACGGTTTTAGGCTATACCCAACAAGAGATGCAAACTATGGGTTCAGCGCTACTGCAAACGATTATTCATCCTGAAGACTTTGCCAGATTTCCGGCGCATTTAAAATTATGGGAAACAGCGACAGATAATGATATTTTTGAAATTGATTACCGAGTTAGAAATGCTCAGGGAAAATGGCGCACTTTGCTAACTCTTGAAACTGTGTTTGAGAGGACTACTGATGGGGTAGTTAAGCAAGTTATAGGCACATCTACTGATATTACTGAGCGCAAATGCATAGAGGAAACATTACGGGAAAAGGTATTAAGAGAAAAGGCGATTACTGAAAAATTAAAACGCACTCAAGCCCAATTAATTCAAGCTGAAAAAATGTCGAGTTTGGGGCAAATGATTGCAGGAATTGCCCATGAAATTAATAATCCTGTTGGCTTTATTTATGGTAATCTTACGCCCGCCCGTCAATACCATCAAGACTTACTGAGTTTGCTAGAAGCATATCAACAAACTTACCCTAATCCTACGCCACAAATTCAACGACTAACGGAAGAAATTGAGTTAGATTTTTTAATTGAAGATTGGTCAAAATTAATGGATTCTATGCAGGTAGGAGCTGAACGTATTAGCGAAATTGTCCGTAGCTTACGAAACTTTTCTAGGTTGGATGAAAAGGAATTAAAAGCTGTTGATGTTCATGAAGGTATTGATAATACTTTGCTAATTTTACAACACCGACTAAAAGCACAAGGCAGTATATCTGAAATTCAAGTAATTAAAGATTACGGTAAATTGCCACTAGTTACTTGTTATGCTAATCAGTTAAATCAAGTATTTATGAACCTACTAACTAATGCTATTGACGCCTTGAAAAATCAATCTTCTCTTAGAATAATTACTATCCGTACATCCTTAACAACTGGCAAAGAACCACAAACAAATTCAGTGATAATTCGCATTACTGACAATGGCTGTGGCATTAATGAAAAGGTTAAAAATCAAATATTTGATCCATTTTTTACGACCAAACCGATAGGAAGTGGTACAGGTTTAGGTTTAGCAGTTTCCTATCAAATTATTGTGGATAAACATCAAGGTAAAATCCATTATATTTCAGATCTTGGACAAGGGACAAACTTTATTGTTGAGATTCCAGTAAAACCTAGATGTAGTGAAACTAATTAATAAGGCTGCCGACGTTGCATATTGAGTAGGTAATCTTGACAAAATACTTCTATCAATTTAACGTACCTCTCTAATTATGCAACGCCTATTTGGATTATCTATGCCTTTCTATTTAAGCCTGAAGTTCGTTAAGTTTGGTACGAATTTCTTCAATACGTTTGCGATTTACTCCTAAATCTGACTGTCCCAAACGTGAGGCAGAACGAACCTGAATAACCTTAGCATTATCATCAAGCAAAAATTCTACATCATCAACAAATCCCATCAGCTTACTCGTGAATTCTGCATACAGATAATTATTAGTTTCTGTAATAATTTTCGTTCTCTCCATATCTCCAATTACCGTTTTCAGTTTAGTCATTGCCTCAGTGGGTGTGGAGTTGTAAGCTATTGGTGCAATTTTTGATTGAGCATCCAAGCTTTGAGAATTGACACAGTTGGGAGTACCCGGACAAGCTGCTAATTTTTCTGACTGAATGCCAATATTTGTCGGTCGTGTTCCAGCAAACATATTTTCTCCTGATAAGCGTTGTGTTGCACCTATCGCTAAGGTAACAACTAAAACCAATACAGTAATAATAACGGCGGCGATTTTGATGCCAGTTTTTTTTTGAATTTCTACACTCATGCTTTTGCTTACAATACTGTACTTCTGACCTTAACGTATTGCTTTTGTCTCCAACCAGAGAAAAAAGGGGGTCAGACCCTCCCCCCCGCTTTTGCCGAAACGAATCATAGTTAGAATTAAAGATTTATTTCAAAATATGTCAGTCCAACTTCGACTTTTACCAGGTGCTATCTCTGACTTATTTGCTGAATCCAGCAATTCTAACCAAATTACCCTAGCTGACCGTTATGGATTGTTAGCAGCCCTACTAGAAGAGACAATTTCTGAAGAAGAAAGAGCCTCAATCGATAGAATGTTGTATTCTTTGCATAGGCGCAAAATGAGAGTAGTTAGCGAAATTTCCGCAACGCCTGATAATTTCAATGCTAATTCTGCTACTTCATATAATAAAAACAATTAAAGGCATTACTCGCAGGCAAAGACCATCTGCGGTGCCAGAATACGTCCATTTCCACCATCGGTCATCTGACCAATGCCCAAAAAATCGCCATTTTCATCATGAACCCGCAAGGCATTATTGGGGGCATTGTTAAGACTATCATTCCAAGAGAGGCGTTGCCCCATACACCAACGATGCGCGTCTCCTGATGTAAGGGTAACTTTTTCTAAATGCTTCAATGCCGCTAGGGGAGGCACTGCTTGAAAAGTTTGTTGCTGCAACTGTATTTCTAGTTCCTCCAAAGTTAGGCTATCTGCTAGGGTAAAACCGCTGCTTTGGGTACGGGTAAGGGCAGCAAGGACGCCGCCAGTATTTAGGGATACACCCAAGTCGCGTGCGATCGCTCTAATATACGTTCCAGGACCACAAGCGATCGCCAAATCAACTTCCGGAAACTCGCCTGGTCGCCAAGCCAAAACATCTATACTATACACCTCAACATCTCGCACAGGCACTTCCACCTCTACACCTGCCCTCGCTAAATCATAAAGTCGTTGCCCTTTTACCTGAATTGCACTATAAACTGGCGGTATTTGCTGAATTTTTCCCACAAAAAGCGGCAGCAAGGCTTTAACATCCTCCAAACTCACCCCAGACGCCGACTGCGTGACGACAACTTCCCCCTCCAAGTCATCCGTAGTTGTTCTAATTCCTAGTCGTATCGTGGCGTTGTATGCCTTATCCTGCTGCATATACTGTAATAAACGAGTTGCCCGACCTAATGCAATTGGTAAAACACCAGTCGCCATTGGATCTAAAGTCCCGCCATGTCCCACCCGCTTCAGGCGTACCAACCGACGGACTTTTGCAATGCAGTCGTGGGAAGTAAACCCAAATGGCTTGTTTAAATTCAAAAAACCTTGCATTTAATTATCTAATTTACAATCAGCTACACTGCCACAAAAAAGCTAGTTGCTCTTTATGGGTTGGGCATTGGATCATATATCCAATTCCCACATCACCCCACATATAAGGAATATTATCCTCTGAATCAATCTCAAAAACAAACTGATTCATGGGTTGGTTACAAGTCGGACAATTTGGATACTGATGATATTGAATCCACTGGGGCCAGCCTGCCAACTTATCCCTATCCAAATACATTAAATTTTCGTAGAAAAGATCACGTTCTTCCTTCTCCATTGTGATTCCCTGAGTCAATTCTGGATCTTCTTCATCCAGACTTGGATAATCATCTATTTCTTCCCAACCGACAATTAATTTAGCTGGAAAAGAATCTTCTGGTATCGTTTCTAAATTAGGCGTATTATTATCCGGTTGGACAATTCTCAGTAAATAAGTTTCTGCAAAGGGTTGCCAAGCCTCATAAGCACATTCAGTTTTTTTGTTGATGCAACAAAAAAACTGTAATAAACCATTGCCAAATTTTCCTTTCAATTTATCAGGCAGCTTATCAAGATTCAATTGAAGAAAAAACTGTAGTTTTTTGTGACAATTCGGGCAAATTGGCCACTGTTCTTCTGCCCTCAACCAAGGTTTACCAGCAAACTTTGAAGCCGTTAAGATTCCATCACCTTCTTGAACAATGGGCATCCAAGCTAAACGTTTAACCGGACTTAATTTTTGACGAAGTTGCTCTAATTTCAAATCGTTTGATTGCATATTTTTATATTATTCTTTATCTCAACTATTTGATTGCTTTGCATCAGGAAATGATGGTATTTGTATAGGTAGAACTCTTCTAACTCTACAAAATTTAGGGCAATTCTACGGAGGCGATCAAAGGTTTGGAGATGTCCCTACCATTTTATTCTAAAAATATTTTCTAAGGTTGAGGAGATGCCGTAGGTGTTGGAGACGGTGTAGGTGTTGCTTGTGGGTTAGCTTCTGCTTGTTGTAGTTGTGCCTTTGTCAAGGATTGGATCAGAGTTAAAGGCAGAGTATTTTGGCTGATAAACTGACCATAACTAGCATTAAGATAAGCCTGATAACTAGAGTCATTAGCGATATAAGTTTTAAAAAACGCTACACTCAAAGCCTTCATATAGTCTCGCGCCACTTCTGGAGAAGGACCGATCGCGCTAGTTGGTACGGGTATCGCCCCAGTGGTGTCTATCAATGTTGAGAAGTGAGTTCCACCTTTAATTAAAGCTAAATATTTATTAGGAGTTGTTAGCCAAGTAAAAGGTCGAATTTGTTCGGGCAAAGCGGGTGCAACGGTGTCATCACTTCCCGAAACTAACATTAATGGTGTTTTAATTTGAGCAAATTGATCTTGTCCAAAAATACTACTACCGATTGGATTAATAGCGACTGCAGCTTTAATTCTGCTATCTTGTAATTCACTACTAAACGGCTGCTCCAAAGCACGACACTGCACTAATAGCGATAAATTTAAAGAATCATTGGGAAGGCAATCTTTTTCTAGTTGTTGATAGTTAATTTTTGCTCCAACCAAAGCTAAAGAAGTATAGCCACCCAAAGATTGTCCTAAAACTCCAACTTCTTGAAAATTGAGACGGTTGCTAAACTCACGTTTCAATTCATCTAGCATAAACTTAATATCTAATGGTCTGTCAGCCAACTCAGTTGGGGCAGTGACTTGGTTAGCTAAACCATTAATTAATGCTTGAATTTGTTGGGCATTACTGCCAGGATGTTCTGGTACAGCGACGGCAAAACCATAAGAAGCAAGATGTTTTGCTAAATAAACAAAGGTACTGCGATCGCTTCCTAGCCCGTGGGAGATGACAATTAACGGTGCTAACCCATTAATATTGGGCAGATAAAGATCAACCGGAAATGTTCTACCTCGACGCAAATCATTAAGTGTAAATGATTGTTTGATATGGCTGAATTGTCCCGTTTGGCGCAAGTCGGCAAGCCGAGAAAACCGCGATATGATCGGTGATAATAACAATGTTGAGGCTTGAGGCGGTGTCTGAAAAGCAATTTCTTGGCTTGCTTGTTGTTCGACAGCGGCAATAGCTACCCCAGTTTGACGCACCAGGTTTGATAATGATTCAATCACCTGAAAGCCACGCCCTGAGTCGATCCGAATGCCGTGGGTGGGAAATTCTCGGAGGATGTTTAGTAAGGTTAAGCCTTCGGGACGGGCTGCTGCTTTAATTAAAGAGGCGCGAATTGCATAAAAACCTGGTTGACGGGCTTTGGTTTGAATAATTTCGCCAATACGGTTGAGGATGATTTCGCCTTGGGTAGAGTAGAGAAATTGTGCGATCGCAACTGGTGTAACATCAACACGACTTACTAAAACTTTCTTAAGTTGTACAAGCTGTTCTGGTGTAAGATAGCCGGCATAAAAGCTGAGTTCTGAATCAATTTTACCTGTTGTGGCATATAGTTCTAAAGAAGCGATCGGCAAAGAAACTTCCAATGGACCATAAGAAATATAAATCTCTTGTGCGCCCTGGGCTACAGTAGGTATCACAACGGGTGCACATAATAAGCCCAAATTTAGCAGCGCAATTCCTAAGCTTGGTAATCTAACTCGTAATTTTAAAGCTTGAGAAGTAAGACCGAAATTGCCGTATTTGAGGTGAGAACTTTTTAATTTAAGATCACGCTGGCTTAGTCCACTACTATTCATTTTACTCGTTACACCTCTAAATTATGCAGGACTCAAAACTAAATAATAGCTTTTAAATTATTTAATTATTTTGGCTTTGATTTTTTAATTGACTTGGCAAGAGACAATTAGATTTAAACTATTTATTGAAACTTGGTAGCATATTATAGCCATCTGAATTCGAGCTGTAGGTAGCATCAAAATGTTTCCCACTATACTAAAAATTATATCAATACCATAAAAAGCAAAAATTAAGCTAATTTTAGAAAAATCTGATCAGTTTTTGTGTAAAGTGTTTCTAAAGAAGCAATGGCAAAATAATGCCTGATCAGAAGAAACGGGTTATTTTCTCATTAACAGATATATTTCAATTACAACAAATTAATTCAGTCATTGGGGAAAAAAGATGGAGGCGTTGAAAGGACGAGATTTGCTAGGCATAGCAGACCTCAATACGAGTGAAATTGATCAATTGTTGGAAGTCGCGGCTAAATTGAAAGCCCATCAGCTCAAACCACGCTGTAATAAAGTGTTAGGGCTGTTGTTTTACAAAGCTTCCACCAGAACACGAGTGAGTTTTTCGGTAGCCATGTATCAACTCGGCGGTCAAGTCATCGACTTAAATCCTAATGTTACCCAAGTAGGTCGTGGGGAACCAGTAGTTGATACGGCGCGGGTTTTGGATCGGTATCTGGACATTTTGGCAATTCGCACCTTTGAGCAGCAGCAGTTGGAAACTTTTGCTGAATATACTCAAATTCCTATTATCAATGCCTTAACTGATTTGGAGCATCCCTGTCAAGTTTTAGCCGATTTATTGACAGTTCGGGAATGCTTTGGCGAATTAGCTGGAGCAACCTTAACTTATTTGGGAGATGGCAATAATGTTGCCCATTCGCTGCTCTTAGGATGCGCCTTAGTTGGGATGAATGTCAAAATAGCCACACCACCTAATTATCAGCCGGATCAGCGCATTGTAGACCAGGCTCGGCAGATTGCTGACGGTAAGACGGAAGTTATGCTGACTGATGATCCGCTAAAAGCGGCAAAAGGGGCACAAGTTCTTTATACCGATGTTTGGGCGAGTATGGGTCAGGAAGACTTAGCAGATGAACGAATTCCGATTTTTCAACCGTATCAAGTTAATGAAAAATTGTTGAGTTATGCTGACTCAGAAGCCATTGTTTTGCATTGTTTGCCGGCGCATCGTGGCGAAGAAATTACCGATGAAGTGATGGAAGGACCGCGATCGCGTATTTGGGATCAAGCCGAAAATCGAATGCACGCCCAAAAAGCCCTACTAGTAAGTATTTTAGGTGCTGATTAATTTCTCTCAACACACTCAAAGTTACAGTTTGTCAAGGGTATTTGAGGCAGATACCCAACTTCGTTATCGTGATTTATCAGGTTGTTCAAGGGTTCAATTTTCTTTGACAGGGTTCTTAATCTGGTCAAAAAAACTGACAACGGGCAGTTTTTTTCTGCCCCACTGGACAAATTAGTGGTTTTAGTAGTACGAATGTTCTATAAGATGGTAACAGTCAGCAGATAAAAGAGAACGGTGAGCCATCTTAATTCAAAACTATTTTTTGCCAAACTGTAAAAATATGGAACCCCTAACAGAAGCCCAGCAACAACTTTATGATTGGCTGGTTGAATACATTCAGACCTCACAATACGCGCCCTCAATTCGACAAATGATGCAAGCGATGAATTTGCGATCGCCGGCACCAGTTCAAAGTCGTCTAGAGCATTTACGAACTAAAGGATACATTAATTGGACAGAAGGGAGAGCCCGAACCATTAGAATTTTGGGCAATAGTAGCACAGGAGTACCTGTACTTGGATCGATCGCAGCAGGTGGTTTAGTTGAACCCTTCACCGATAGCGTCGAGCAGTTAGATATCCTACCAATTTTCCGTCAAACAGGTAACTTTGCCTTGCGAGTAATTGGAGACAGCATGATTGAAGATTTAATTGCCGAAGGAGATGTGGTAATTATGCAACCCGTCCCCCATCCAGAGGAATTAAAAAACGGTCTAATTGTTGCCGCGAGAGTGGAAGGACATGGCACAACCTTAAAAAGATTTTACCGCCAAGGGCAACAAGTCACCCTCAAACCAGCTAATCCTAAATATTTTCCCATTGAGGTACAAGCTACTAACGTGCAGGTACAAGGTGTTTTAGTTGGCGTCTGGAGAGGTTATGATGCCTCTACCAATGGCACTAGACAGTAATGATTTCTGATTCTAAAATTTGCATACTGTAAGTGCCATCTAAAGTGAAGGGTGGGCATTACTTATAATACCAAATAGGTGTATGTTTTAACCTTTTGCTATTAATGCCCTACCTGTAGTTAAACTTAGCTTGCCATCATTTCAAAATGTCTGACGCCACTGAAAAAATACCCGATATCTTGATCACAACCTACCTTCAAATGACTGATATAAATCAATTTAAGCCAGGATATTTGGCAGATACAACCGGGCTAAGTTTGAAGCAAATGTCAACAACTGATATCGAATTTTATCGCTATTTATACAGTGCCGTCGGCAAAAAATGGCGATGGAAAGACCGCTCAATGTTTTCTGATCAGCAAATCCAAAAAATATTAGAAACACCAGGAAACAGTGTTAAGGTTTTGTATGTAAACCATAATCCTGCAGGCTTTATTGAACTGGCAAAATCGGAAATAACAACTAAAATTGTTTACTTTGGCTTATGTTCAGATTACATGGGACTCGGCTTGGGCAAACACTTACTTAGTTGTGGCATTGCCCAAGCTTGGAATAATGATACAAAACGCCTATGGGTTCACACTTGCAATTTGGATAGTCCTTACGCTTTAGATAATTACATTAAACGGGGATTTCAGGTCTATCAAATTGACAAACAACCTATGCAGGGGCGTTATCTTTAGTCTCTTTAGTTTTGAGTAAAGGAAAAGCAATTACATCCCGAATACTGGCACTATCTGTTAATAACATTACCAAACGATCAATACCAATTCCTTCGCCTGCAGTCGGCGGCATTCCGTATTCTAAAGCTGTTAGGAAGTCTTCATCAACCCCTTGCGCTTCTAAATCTCCTGCCGCTTTACGCGCTGCTTGTAACTCAAGTCGAACTCGTTGATCGATCGGATCAGTTAACTCACTAAACGCATTTGCCGTCTCACGTCCCACAATAAATAACTCAAAACGTTCAACAAGTCCAGGTTTGTCACGATGAGGTTTGGAAAGTGGAGAAATTTCAACCGGATAGTCTAAAACAAAGGTAGGTTGAATCAAGCTTTCTTCGCATTTTTGCTCAAAACATTCATTAAGTAATTTGCCAATTGATTGACATTTATCTAAGTTATAGATGCCAACTTTTTGTGCTGCTATTTTGGCTGCTTCTAGAGTTGTGAAACTATTAAAATCTAAGCCAGTTTTCTCCTGCACCAACTCATGCATTGTGACTCGTCGCCAAGGCGGATTGAGGTTAATTGCCTCACCTTGATAAGTAATATTTAGCGTACCTAAAACATCTTGGGCGACAGTGGTAATGAGGTTTTCTGTTAACACCATCAAGTCCTGATAATCGGCATAAGCTTGATAAAATTCAACAGAAGTAAATTCGGGATTATGGCGCGTAGAAATTCCTTCATTACGGAAGATTCGCCCTAATTCAAATACCTTTTCAAAACCACCTATAACTAGTCTTTTTAGCGGTAACTCGGTGGCAATTCGCAGATACAAATCCATTTCCAAAGTATTGTGATAAGTCTGGAAAGGACGCGCATCTGCACCTCCCGCCTCACTTTGCAAGACAGGCGTTTCAATTTCCAAAAAACCTTGATCTTCTAAATAACGACGAATTCCGGCAGTAATTTTGGCACGGCGTCGGAAGGTTTCTCGGACATTGGGGTTAACAATTAAATCAACATAACGCTGACGGTAACGTTTCTCGGTATCAGTTAGTCCATGCCACTTATCGGGTAACGGCAAAAGTGTTTTTGTGAGGACAGTGTAGCGACTAACATTAACTGAAAGTTCGCCTTTATTTGTGCGCTTAATTGTGCCTTTTGCGCCGATAATATCACCCATATCGGTCAGCTTTTTGATGATATTAAAAGCATCTGGCACATCTGCCATTGCTTCAGTGAGGCGCTTTTTATCTAGGTAAAGTTGAATTGTGCCAGTTTCATCTTGCACATCGAAGAATGCTAGTTTACCAGAAAATCGGCGGTTCATGATGCGACCTGCGATCGCTACTTCCAAATCAGCTTCTTCACCCGCAGGTAAGTCGGCAAATTTCTCTTGCAATTGTGCCGCATGGTGCGTTGACTCCCAGTGATAGGCATAAGGGTTCATCCCTAAAGCTTTAAGCTGTTCGACTTTCTCCAAGCGTGCGGCACGGATTTCTTCTAGAGTGGAGGTATTTTGGGTTTCTTGTGGCGACTGCTCAGACATAGTAGCGAATAACTAGAGGCTTATATGATTTAAACACTAAACTTGTTAATGCTTGGATTTATTATAAGAATTATTAGAGATTTAAAGCTTATTTTCATCGGGCGACATTTGAGCAAAATACATCTGCACCGAGTCATTAATAAACCGATATCGCCCACCTTCTCGTTCCAAAAATCCTAGTTCAACCGCATAATTGAGAAATTTAGCATAATTCCAAGGCATTATTCCTTGATGTCTAAAAATTAAGCGCAAAATAAAATGCTGTATGCAAGCTAAACCACCGACATAGATGCCAAAAAATATACCGTTGCCAATTCCATCTAATAATAAGTCACGCGGTTCTAACGGTTCTCCTATTAGTAGTAACACGAGGATATATAGGATTACCCAGGAGATACCACCAATAATAGTAAAAATAATTGCATTGATAGCAGATTCTTTGATGCCTTGATTACTAGCTGTTGGTTGATTTAAATCAGAAATACATAAACCCCAGATTAAGCCTTCAATTAATCCCCAAACTAAGGAATCTGCCATACCTTCAATTATGCCTTCTACCCCCCAAATTAATCCACAAATTAGGGCATCTATGAATCCATAAATTATGCCCCATCCTAGCCCTTCTAAGATAGCACTGAATAATTGAGTTTTAGCAAATTGCCAGGATACTTTAAGGCGATAAATTGGGTAAACTTCGGGAGAAAGTCCGAGAATTATACCGTAAGATATGCCGCCAATGCTTGCACCAATTAGACCTGTAGTTGTACCATAAATTAAGGCAATTATTAGTCCGTTAATTAGTCCTAACGTAATTTGATATAACCGCTTTTGAGGTAAAGTTAAGCTAGAAGCTTGAATGTTTTCTATGATAAATTCTGTTGTGTTATTTTGTTGTAGTTGACGCGCAAGCTGACTTAGCCAATAGTAGGTTTGTTCGATGCTAGGTGCTGCTATATTTGTATTAACATTGGGATTGGAAGTTAGTAATTTGCGATCGCGCAATTGCTCAATTGATTTGATATCAGCTAGTTGACTATCCCGATTTGACATAGTTGCAGAACGAAAGTTTAGGCGATGTTAATATCTGAAGGTAAGATGCCAACGAGCTAAAAAGCGTTACAATAGTTTGTGAAACTACGCTTTTTGGATACCCTCAGTAGCTATTTTTGGAGTGCTTGTTGAAAAGTTTTTATCGCCTCTACATGATTTGCCATATTGATGCAACGTAACAACAAATCTAAATCAATTCCTTTAACTTCCTCACTAGTAGAAACCTTTTCATAATCAACTGTATTGCCCTCTCCCCGCAAATGATAAACCTCTAACACTCCATCTTCCCAAAACCACACTTCCTTGACTTTCAGGCGCTTATATGCTTCTAGTTTGTTGATGCCGCCACTGGAAAAAACCACCTCGATCGCCAAATCAGGTAGCATACGACCAGGAGCAAGTTTATAAGATTTATCTGCCTCTCGCTTAACGCTAGCTACTTCATTTTCCAAAGTCATTGAGCCAGTCGGAGTAAAGTCAAACCCTGCCATAAGCAGGTAAAGCTCCAACAAAGCACCGATTCTTTCTTTTACAGTTTCGTGAGGTTCTCCAGGCATTCGTCGTATCTCCAGAATTCCATCCAGGAAAGACAACCGATATCCTGGACGGTCTAACAATTGCTCAACGGCTTTGAACTCTCTCCAAGTCATTCCCTCAAATAAAAGAGGCAATTCTTTTTTAGGTGCTGCTATGGTTGCTGAGGTCATTTTAATCTCCAGTTTGTTTCCAGACTAGAAGTAATTTAGGTTTGGAGGGCTATAGTTTCATTATTCCATCTGTATTGGGGTAAGGGAACGATGACTAAGAGGAGGATAAAATGCGATCGCTTACAGCCCTTTGGGAACCTGAAAACAGCGAAGGGAAGCGTTAGCCTAGCCCTGCTGCTCTTCAGATCGCTTTTTCAAAGAAGATTGTTTAGTACCTTTGTTAATCTTGTCTCTATGTTGACGATATGTCACAATTAATTGATGCAACTATAAAGCCTAAAATGAAAGCAACACAACTGTCTCTCTTTTCTAATGTAGAGGAGCAAAATCCTACTAAGAGGCACAAGACAGCAAAGTTAGGACGTTATCAACGTATCCAACGTGAACTAGAGGTCAGTGATAGAGATCCTTACAAAACATTTATTGAAATTGACGATAAGTCTATACCCTCATCTAACTATACATTCGTCGATCTTTTTTGCGGTGCGGGTGGAGTGACACAAGGTTTAGTTCAAGCAGGATTTACACCTGTAGCAAGTGTGGAAATCAATCCCATTGCTTCAGCAACACACAAAAGAAACTTTCCCAACTGTCACCACTTTAGCGGTGATATAGAGCAATTTAATTCTTTAGATTGGCTCAACCAAATTGATTCGCCAGAAGTGCATTTAGTTGTAGGTGGTCCTCCGTGCCAAGGCTTTTCAGTGGCGGGAAAACGCAATCCTAATGATCCAAGAAATCGTCTGTTTCAGGAATTTGTAAGAATCGTTTCAGAAATACGTCCTTGGTATGTTGTTATGGAAAATGTGCCGGGAATTCTCACTATGCAGAAAGGAGCAGTTAAACAAGCGATTTCTGAAGCCTTTGAGGCAATTGGTTATCCTCACATTTCCATTGCAATTCTCGAATCTGCCGCCTATGGAGTTCCACAAATTAGACCAAGAGCTATTTTTATTGCCAATCGCTTTGGCATGAAGAATCCTTATCCAAAAACTCAATTATTACCTGAGCAATATCAACCAATTGAATCAGCAATTTCTGACCTTCCAGAGTGGACACCAATACCAAAAATTAATCATGAATGGACTCGGCATTCACCTGCATATATGGAACGAATTGCTAAAGTTCTCCCTGGTGGTTCCTTGTATGAAACTTATCTTGATGCCTTCAAACGCCAATATCCTGGAAAACCTAGTATGACTGTTAAGGAAAATCATGGCGGTAGTCATATTCATCCATACCTTAATCGTGTGATTTCAGCTCGTGAAATGGCAAGATTGCAGACATTCCCGGATTCATTTATTTTTGAAGGTTCGATGAAGAAAGCTATGTGGCAAATTGGTAATGCTGTGCCGCCTCGTCTAGCTGAGTGTATCGGTTATGCACTCGTACCTTACTTAACTGATATTGCACTTAATATCCAAAGTGAAGTTGCTGTTAATCATCCTTTACAGACTCAGTTAATTTTTGATTAAGAGCATCCCGCCAAGCCTCAAAATCATACCAACCACACCCAACACAACCTTCCTCAGCTTCATTCCCACGCTGATGTTTGGAAGCCCAATCTTCATCTCCTTTGTACCAAAATCTGATTCCTAAAGGTGTGCCTCTTTTCCCAGTTCTAATACAATTCTCACAACTTCTAGATTTCAAAAGATTGTGATTACCCGAAGCATCTTTTTTGAGCAATTGAAATTTTTTCTTGATTTCATCCTCACTGATTGAGGTAAGATGTGGTGGCTCATGACTTCCCCAGCGCTCCATTGGAAATCGATGGTCAATAACTAACTCATGAATAGCTCGTTGCCTCTGCTCAATTACATCTGTATAAGCATAAATTTTGAGAATTCTTTTAACTAAAGAGTCTGGTATTTTAGCCGCAGAATTTGCTGATTTTATTTCTCCTTTCCAACGGTCTTGTCTGCTTATACGCTGACAATTATTGCAATATCTAGACTCTGTTTCGATCACCAAACCTGGGCGTTTTCTAGTACCACGTTCTAACCCTTGAATACCTCCACCTCCAGCATATTGCTCAGAGGCTACTTGCTTGCCCTCACACCTGCGACAATGCCATTTTTGATCTGACAAAAGGTTAAAAACTTTCAGTTGTGTTGGTGCTGTTTTCAGTTGAGCTATGAGTTGAACAACGAGATTTTCACTCACTTTGGTTGCAGCAATTTTCTAAATTATTAAGAAGGTCTGATACCGTTATGTTTAAACCACTTGCCAGACTGACAAGCGCTGTTAGAGAAGGATTTCTGACCCCACGTTCCACGCCGGATATATAAGTGCGGTCTAAATTAGCACGGAGTCCCAATTCCTCTTGTGATATACCAAGAGCTGTCCGACGTTGCCTTACAAGGTAGCCCAAGGCACAAAGAATTTTGCCTTTTGATTCGTCCATGAGCTGATTTTGAATGTCTACGGACTATCAGTCTACGGACGATGTGTCACATTATCTCAATTACATATCTCCAAAAACCTTGCTTGCAAGTAATTCAAACTATTGCAAGCTCTCAGTTTAAACTGAGACTTATCGCTAGATAGATAAGATCATGGATCAACTAGACCGCCTGACCAAAATGGCAGAGGACGAGCTCACAGAGTACAGCACCAATGCCCGCAAAATGGAAAAACTACGCCGCAAAATTGGCATATCTGTATCTGCCGCTCAACAAAAAGAAGTCAAAGCCGCCTTATTAAAACTAATACCAGCCGACGGGATCGCTAAAATAGTCGAGGAACAACGCCAAACGATCGCTTTACCATTTTGGGGCATTGCGGGACTCGGCTTATTAGGAGCCATTTCTCTGTCACAATGGATCGGTTATCTGGTTGCTGTTGGCGGTGCTGTTGCCGCCTACCGCCTGCAAAAATGGGGTTGGGAATTGGAGGCGAAGCGCTTGCTACTCAATACCCTTGAAGATATTGAAGCCCGCGTCGCCAACCCTCAGAAGTCAGACTAAATTAACTAGCACTTAGTCGCTTGTTTACCCAGCTAATTAGCCCGCTCAAAATTGCTCCAGCCATTAAAATGCCAATTGCTGGAGTAAAAACAGGTTCCCAAAGACGATACCAGAGGTCAAGTCCTAAAGGAACACCCACCGAGCGACCAATTACAGCAGCAGCTAGCCAAAAAAAGCTCAGTAAAACCAGAAACACATTCAGCATTAACACCTGGTTGAGCCAGCCGATTAGTCGATCTTTCATTGTGTCATTCCCCGTGCTTCAATCCACACAGTAGCAAAGAAAAAGCATCTAGCATTCATCTTCCTCACAAAACGTCAGATTTTGGGGATCAGCCTGCGAAACTAAAACCATGATACCTGTAGCCCCCTCTTTCTCTAAATCTTCGACAAATCCGGGCTGAGTTTGCTGGGCTTCCTTAGCATTATCAAACGGACCAAAATAATAGGTGCAACGGGGCATTTGGGTATCAATCTTCACCCACCAAGGGAATTGTTTCTGGCGCTTCGGCAGATAAATAAGCAGGCAGAAGAGGGTGAAAAATAGAGAAAACAAAAAAAATCCGAGCATTTGATAAATTTTGCGTTGTGTCGGCGGACTAAGTAACTCGGTGTTTTTTGAGAGTACAGCCAAAAGCCTCACCCCTCACAAAAACTGACATCCAGCTTCAGGATATCCAGACATATACTAACTCAAGTTCTTCTTGAGGGTAGGATTTATTTTCCACTTCAGAAACATTGTGCCCAAAATTTGAACCCTTTTGTGGGTAGCCGCGTCTAAATCTATGTGTCAAGACAGTAGATTGAGACTCGTACTCGTGCAAGCATAAATTTTAAGATAATCTACACAAACGGAGAACGAATCATGGGTTTAACGAGAGCTGACATTGTTCATGCCACGATTATTGGGTTAACTTTAGTGGCAAGTGCGATCGCTATTCCTGTTATGGCATCAGGGCATCAACAGTCTGTCGTCGGTTCCCATGTTAGGGTTTCCCTTCTTAAACCACTAGTGCAATAAGTGATCAGGTTACAGATTAAGTATCGTCAAAAAGTCTTTAATGTCGCAGCAAAGAAGACTAAACTACTGTGTAAATATACTAGGGTGAAGGCAGCAGTTGTGCTTTTTTAATACTATAGAGGTTGCAATGAACACCAAGCAAAATACCTGGGTATTATCAATATTTTTGGCTTTAGTAATCTGGTTGGGGATTACTCCACCTAGTTATGCCACCTCAAATGACGCTGAGATCTTGCACGTTATTAATCGCTTAAGTTTTGGTCCTCGTGCCGGAGATATTGAAGTAGTTAAATCTCAAGGAATTGATGCTTATATTCAATCACAATTAACGCCTGATTCGATTGCCCAACCTCCCTTTTTAACTGAGCAGTTAGCCAGTTTAGAAACACTACAAATGAGTGTTGCTGAAATTATGAAAGAATATCGGCAGACTCGTGTTGCTAAAAAAGCTCAACCGGGCAATCCACAGCCAATGGCGGCAAATCCTCAAAACAGCCCTCAAACCATGCAACTACGGCGTAAAGTCTTGCAAGAAGCCACTCAGGGGCGTTTAGTAAGAGCCATTAATAGTCCTCGCCAACTCGAAGAAGTGATGGTTGATTTTTGGTACAACCACTTTAATGTATTTTCGGGAAAAGGACTTGATCGCTTCTTAGTAGGAAACTACGAACAACAAGCAATTCGTCCTTATGTTTTTGGTAAATTTCGCTCACTTTTAGCATCAACTTCCAAGCATCCAGCAATGCTATTTTATCTCGATAATTGGCAAAATACAGCCCCCAATAGCCCTGGAGCAAAAGGCAGATATAAAGGACTAAATGAAAATTATGCCCGTGAGTTAATGGAACTCCACACATTAGGCGTTAATGGTGGTTATAATCAGCAAGATGTGATTACCTTAGCCCGAATTTTTACAGGTTGGGGGTTCCCCGGAAATCGTCAAAGAAATACTGATGAAAGTGGCTTTTATTTTGCTGCTAATCGACATGATTCTAGCGATAAAGTCTTTCTTGGGCAAGCCATCAAAGGTGGTGGTATTGAAGAAGGAGAAAAAGCTTTAGATATTTTGGCAAAACATCCAGCCACGGCACGACATATTAGTTATAAATTAGCTCAATATTTTGTAGCAGATGAGCCGCCAAAGGCTTTAGTTGAGCAACTAGCTAAACGTTTTCAAGAAACAGATGGCGATATTAAGGCTGTTTTGACTACATTATTTAGTAGCTCAGAATTTCTTGAGCCTAAATACTATAATATTAAGTTAAAAACACCTTATCAATATGTAATTTCTGCACTACGCGCCACGGATACACAAGTTGATAATTTCCGCTCAATTACAGGTTTATTAAGACAGATGGGAATGGCAATTTATGGTTGTCAAACACCTGACGGTTATAAAAATACTGAAGAAGCATGGCTTGATCCTGATGCAATTTTACGTCGCATTAGTTTAACTACAGCTTTAGTTAACGGACGCTTTGCTGGCAAAAACTCTCCTGTAACTGCTCAACAATTATCGACAACTTTGGGTAATAACTTTTCAGCCAAAACTAGGCAAGTTATCGCAAGTCAGCCAGAGGAAATGAAAGCGGCTTTAATGTTAGGTAGTCCAGAGTTTATGAGGAAGTAAGTAGAGGTTTAATTATCAATAATTATGAGCAAGGAAAAACTATGAACAGACGTAAATTTTTACAGCAATTAGCATTAGTTTCTGGTGGTACTTTAGTCGCCGTTGGTAGTCATGGTTGGGCAGCAAGAAGTGCGACTTTTAGTAATAAGCCAAAGCGCTTAATTGTGGTGTTTCTGCGCGGGGCAGTAGATGGCTTAAATGTGGTAATTCCCCATTCTGAAAATGCTTATTATGATGCGCGATCGCTTATTGCCATTGCCCCACCCAATGAAAATAATGGCGCCCTAGATTTAGATGGACGTTTTGGCTTGCATCCGGCACTTTCTGGAATCATGCCATTATGGAAACAGGGCAGTTTGGCATTTGTTCATGCTTGTGGATCACCAGATGCCACGCGATCGCATTTTGATGCCCAAGACTATATGGAAAGCGGCACACCAGGCATTAAAACTACTCCAGATGGTTGGATGAACCGACTTTTAGCACTCACGCCGTCTCAATCTCCCATCCAAGCGGTGAATGTTGGGGCAACTATGCCGCGAATTTTAACAGGACAAAAGTCAGTTGCCACCTTACCCACAGGTAGAGATGCCAGTCGTGCCTTGCCAATTGATCGTCCTCAAATCAGTGAGGCATTTAACCAACTTTACAGCGGTAATGACAATCTGAGCAAGGCTTATCAAGAAGCACGGGCAGCGCGACGGCAAATTATGGCTAATTTGGATCAAGAAATGAAAGAGGCAAATAATGGTGCCGCTTTACCAACTGGTTTTGCTAAAGATACCCAACAATTGGCACGATTGATGGTAAAAGATCCCTCGGTGCAACTGGCATTTATGGCGCTGGGCGGTTGGGATACTCATATTAATCAAGGCGGCGTAACGGGGCAGTTGGCACGAAATTTAAAGCCTTTGGGCGATGGTTTGGCAACTTTAAGTCAAGGATTAGGTAATGTTTATGCAGACACTACCGTTATTGTGATGTCAGAATTTGGGCGGACGGTACATGAAAATGGTAATGGTGGCACCGATCATGGACATGGTAATGTAATGTGGTTGATGGGTGGTGAAGTTAAAGGTGGTAAGGTTTATGGGCAGTGGCCCGGACTTGCTAAAGAACAACTAAATGAGGGACGTGATTTAGCGGTGACGACGGATTTTCGGGAGGTAATTTCCTCGGTTTTAAGTCGGCATTTGCAACTTGATAATTCAAAAATTCAGCAAGTTTTTCCTAAGTATTCGCCAAAGTTGGAAATAGGTGTTGTTTGATAATTAATCGCTCTTAACTAGTTTAAAAATACAACTCCCAGCCCTTTAATTTCTCTTTAAAATTAAAGGATGTCAAAATCAAATTTTTTCAGGAAACTTCCTCTGATTGCTAAAGTTGATAAACCGCCCCGTTGGTTGTTAGGATTAATTATTGCCGCAGTAATTGGCGGTGGTGGATTTTTGGCTTACTAAACTTTTGGGCAACGGCAAAAAACGCTAACTGTGCCTGTAAAAAGGCAAAATTTGAGTGTGCAAATTAGTGTTAGCGGCACGGCAATTCCTTTGCAGGAGGTTAAAAGCAGAAATTTCTCTAAGTGCGATCGCTTTAGCTATTAGTGTATCAGGTGGCATCGGTCTATTTTTTGGTGTTATCCCAGCACGTCAAGCCGCACGTTTAGATCCAATTGTCGCATTACGGAGTAATTAGCCGCAGTCTGATTTCCTCAAGAAGTCCGAAACCTAAAAGCCTCATATCGCAACTCGTAGCCATTGATACTTAAAGTTTGTGATTTTTAACATAACCTTGTGTAGAATAGTGTTTTGCAAAACTAAGCCAACAAATTCTGCTACTTAAGGGAAACAATTCTTATGTCCAATGAAGCCAAACAATCTCCTCACCATGTTGTAGTCGTTGGCGGTGGATTTGGTGGGCTTTATGCAGCAAAAGCACTCTCAAAAGCACCTGTAAAAGTCACACTGATTGATAAACGCAATTTTCATCTGTTTCAACCATTACTCTACCAAGTGGCTACAGGCGGCTTATCGGCAGGAGATATTTCTTCTCCGTTACGGGCGGTACTAAGTCGTCAGAAAAACGCTGAGGTTTTGATGGGAGAAGTAACCGATATTAACCCAGAACAACAAACCATTAAACTACAAGACAGAGAACTAAGTTACGACAGTTTAATCGTTGCCACAGGTGTTAGTCATCATTACTTCGGCAACGAACAATGGGCACCAACCGCACCCGGCTTAAAAACCGTCGAAGATGCCCTAGAAATGCGCCGCCGTATTTTCCTGGCATTTGAAGCAGCAGAAAAAGAAACCGACCCCGAAAAACGCCGTGCTTGGTTAACCTTTGTCTTAGTAGGCGGTGGTCCAACAGGCGTGGAATTAGCCGGGGCTTTGGCAGAACTTGCTTATAGTACTCTCAAAGATGACTTCCGCAACATTGATACTTCAGAAACCAGAATTTTGTTGCTAGAAGGCATGGATCGGATTTTACCACCTTACCCGCCAGAATTGTCAGCAAAGGCTCAAGATTCTTTAGAAAAATTGGGTGTGACGGTACAGACAAAAACCTTAGTAACTAATATTGAAAATAATATTGTTACCATCCGTCGCGGCGAAGAAATTGAACAAATTCCCGCACAAACTATCCTTTGGGCGGCAGGAATGAAAGCTTCCGGCATGGGACAAGTCTTGTCTAATTCTACAGGAGTAGAACTTGACCGCGCCGGACGAGTTATGGTGTCCCCAGACTTAAGTATTGCCGGACATCCTAATATTTTTGTGATTGGTGACTTGGCAAATTATGTCCACCAAGACGGCAAACCTTTACCAGGCGTTGCCCCTGTGGCAATGCAAGAAGGGCAGTATGTCGCCCGTTTAATACAAAAGCAGCTTCAAGGGCAAACATTACCTGCTTTCCGCTATGCTGATTACGGTAGTTTGGCGGTAATTGGACGTAATGCGGCAGTTGTCGATTTGCGATTTATTAAGTTTGCTGGTTTCCCGGCATGGTTAGCCTGGATTTTTATCCACATCTTTTATCTAATTGAGTTTGATAATAAGTTGTTGGTGTTGCTGCAATGGGCTTGGAATTACTTTACTCGTAAACGTGGGGCGCGTTTAATTACCAATCAAGAAGTACCACCAATTAATGTTGAGGAACCATATCGTACGCCAGTTAAGGTGTAAAGTGATTCATCTTAAATAAGGCTACACCAACAAAGTATTTTTAATTAACCCGCGTCGGCGGGTTTGGTTTTTCTGCTAGCTTTTAGGGATGGCGTCTGAGTCTCTGAATCGGTATCGGAACAAAGAGCCTTAAGTTTGTAGCATAGTTTAAATAACAAATCATCGCAATTGTCACAAACTCAGGTGATCACCAAGCGATCGCCTGAAGCTTTACAAAGTAAAATCATACACAATAATCTAGTTAGGAGAAGAGGAGAAAGATGCCTTTTACCGCCACTGTTATTTCTGCCAAAGACTGGGGTGCCGTCCCCCCCAAAGCCTGGGCGGAAGAAACTCGACCTCAGTTTGTCGTTATTCACCATACCTCGACTCCCAATCCCCCCAATGATTTATCTTATGGAACATCAGACGGTGGCAAAGAATTCGCTAGAAGTTTACAGTCTGCTCACATGAATGGTTTTGGTTGGTATGATTCGGGTCATAATTTTTTAAACACAACTGGCGGTTTTCTTTTAGAAGGCAGGCAAGGTTCTTTGGATGCTGTGAAGCGAGGGCGTTGTGTACGCAGTGCTCATGCTGGCACAGACAAAGGCAATGAGTCACCTGGTATTGAAAATGAAGGCACGTTTAATACTTACCAAATGCGATCGCAACAGTGGCTTAGTTTGGTCGAGTTATGTGCTTCGATTTGTTCCTCTTGCAACATAGACCCCAATAATATTAAAGGGCATCGCGACTTTATTGAAACTCAATGCCCTGGTGATTGGTTATATGGTCAATTACCACGCTTGCGTAATGATGTTCGTAAACGCCTCGGAACCGTAGTTCCTGCTGATGACACGCTTCGGGAAGGCGCAGTAGGCGCAAAAGTTATGGAATTACAGCAACTACTCAAAGCTAATGGTTTTAACCCAGGTCCAACTGATGGGACTTTTGGTACTGGTACTGTACAGGCAGTGATTTCTTTTCAAAAGTATAAAGGGTTAACTGCCGATGCTGTAGTGGGTCCCATGACTTGGAAGGCGCTAACCAGTGGTGCCACAACAAATCCTGTTTCGCCAAATCCAACGGCAACACCTGTCCCCGCAGCCGTTAATTTGTTGGATACCTACAAATTTTATCGCGGTTTACCTCACCAAGAGCAGGCGATCGCTTGGCTGAATGGCAAAATTCCTAAAGAGGCATTAGATGAATTTTCAAGAAGATGGCGTAACAACCCGCAACAACCGTTTTTACCTCTACAAGTCGGCGCCGTTGGTCCAGAAGTCAAGCAACTAGAGCAACGTTTACAACAATTAGGCTTTAATCCGGGTACAACTGACGGTAACTTCACTTTGGTCACAAAAGCTGCTGTCATTGCCTTTCAGCAGTCGAAAGGGATTACTGCTGATGGTATTGTCAACGCTAGTACCTGGACTACGTTGAATATTAATTAATCTTTGTGCTTTGATTTCTAGCATAAGCTTAAAGACAAAGTGATAATTACGGTAAAAACCATTAATAAAGTCAAGGTGATTATCTTGACCTACTTGAAAATATCTGCAAAGATCATGACCTCTTAAAATCGGTGCTGTGATGGAGTCCGACAGGGATAATTTTTAGTAGTTCATAAGTCTTACATCTACCATGTTTCTAAATTCAGGCGCTGTAGAACTTTCTGTTGTTGTTCCTCTATATAATGAGGAGCTAAATATCGATTATCTATTTGAGCGATTGGTTTCTGTACTTGATCGTCTCAGGATGAACTATGAAATTGTCTGTGTTAATGATGGTAGTAAAGATAATACAATTGAGCGTTTAATTGAGCATCATTATCAAACTCCGGCGATTAAAGTTGTTAATTTATCTCGTAATTATGGCAAAGAAATTGCTTTAAGTGCAGGACTTGATTTTGCTAATGGTGCGGCAGTTGTGCCAATTGATGCTGATTTACAAGACCCACCAGAATTAATTGAAGAACTTGTAGAAAAATGGCGAGAGGGTTATGATGTCGTGCTGGCAACTCGTCGTTCTCGTGTCGGAGAAAGTTTTGTCAAACGCTTTACTGCTAATGCTTTTTATCGAATTATTGACCGCATTAGTCAAGTGCCAATTCCTCGTGATACTGGTGATTTTCGTTTGATGGATCGACGTGTTGTTAATGCTTTAAAACGTTTACCTGAACGTAATCGTTTTATGAAAGGTTTGTTTGCTTGGGTAGGTTTTAAACAAACTTCTATCTATTATGACCGCCCTAATCGTTATAAAGGCGAAACTACTTGGAATTATTGGCGACTTTGGAATTTTGCTCTTGATGGTATTACTTCTTTTAGTTTTATTCCTCTAAAAGTTTGGAGTTATGTCGGTCTTTTAGTTGCTATTCCTGCCTTTTTTTACGCCAGTTTTTTGGTCTTGCGTACTGTTGTATTCGGCATTGATTTGCCGGGTTATGCTTCTCTTATGGTAGCGGTTCTCTTTTTGGGTGGCGTACAGCTTGTTAGTTTAGGTGTGTTGGGTGAATATTTAGGTCGTGTTTATGAAGAGGTGAAAGGACGCCCACTTTATTTGGTGCGAGAAGCGTATGGTTTTAATACCATTTATCCGATTCGTGGTAAAACTCGTGGCGTTGCTGAATGAAGAGATGATTTTAGATTCTATAGGTTGAAACCCTTTGTTTGGCAGGCAGGATGCCTACCCTACAAGATTTATCCCCGGATTAGGCAACGCCAAAGTCCCTCTGCAAAACACAGTTAAAGTTTTTGAGTCGGTATCGGATACATCTACTTCACACAAACCATAGTCATAACGAGTATGATTTAAGAATACTTGTTAGTAATCTTGAGGCGTTTAATCATGGCTCATCTTAACCAACGCCGCGCTGAAAATGTCAGCGGTGACTTTTACGTTGACAATACTTGTATAGATTGTGATACTTGCCGTTGGATGGTTCCAGAAGTGTTTTATAGTGCAGGGGAACAGTCGGCGGTTCATCATCAACCCGCGAATGAAGCAGAAAGAAAGCGATCGCTTCAGGCATTACTTGCTTGTCCCACCGCTTCCATTGGTA
Source organism: Coleofasciculaceae cyanobacterium (assembly GCA_049671305.1). Classification (GTDB taxonomy): domain Bacteria; phylum Cyanobacteriota; class Cyanobacteriia; order Cyanobacteriales; family Coleofasciculaceae; genus CADCTM01. The sequence continues at coordinate 51,212 of JBATUR010000044.1, read as the reverse complement.
CAATCGAAAAACCGAAAGATATCAAAGACGCCCAGCAAAGTTTTCCGATTTTAGTTGCCGAAAATGTCTATCATTGCGGCTATCATGCTCAAAGTTCCTACGGTGCTGCTAGCTACTTCATCCAACACCCAGAAGGCAATATTTTAGTCGATTCTCCCCGGTTTACGCCGCCACTAGTAAAGCGTTTGGAAGAAATGGGAGGCATTCGCTATCTGTACCTGACACATCGAGATGATGTTGCTGATCATCAAAAATACCTTAAACATTTTGGCTGTGAGCGCATCCTCCATCAGGATGATATTAATCATGGAACTCGCGATGTAGAAATTCAGATAACAGGGAATGAGCCATATCAACTAACATCTGATTTGTTAATTATTCCGGCTCCTGGACATAGCAAAGGTCATACAGTTCTACTTTATGATAGTAAGTTTCTTTTTACAGGCGACCATTTAGCTTGGTCAACAAATCGAGAGCAATTAATTGCTTTTCGGGATGTTTGTTGGTATTCCTGGACAGAGCAACTTAAATCTATGAAAAAGTTAGCAAACTATTCATTTGAGTGGGTTTTGCCTGGACATGGTAGGCGGTATCATGCTGATAAGGAAACAATGAAACAGCAGATGCAGCAATGTATTGAGTGGATGGAGGCGGCATAATTTAGGCAAATTGGCACTATTATTGTTTTTAAGTGGGAATGATTATTAGTTATTAGACATATCCGAAAAAGCTCTAGCAGTGCTAATAGTATTGTCTGTTAATTTACGGATAAGGATAATCAGTCTGGTTGCTAAAGAGAGAGTCGTTTCTTCTGTTTGAAACTTAAGTAAATAATCAGACTCACAATTATAGAAAGAAACAGTATACTTGTTCCCACCGTACCTAAACCATAGCCACCATTTTTTGCAGGTTGAGATAGTAAATCACCTATAGATGCTCCCAGTGGACGAGTCAAAATGTAAGCTATCCAAAATGCCAAAACCCCGTTCATTCGCAAATAATAATAAGCGCTGGCTACTATAGCAATTGCCACACCAAATACTAAGGCTGCTTGTGCATAACCCAGCTTCAAAGACTCTGCTAATAAGTCTCCTGTTGCCGTACCCAAGGCAAACGTAAATAAAATAGCTGCCCAGTAAAAAAGCACTCTTTTAGCTGTGTTAATAGAGTGCATGGCTAATGTCTTTTCGTTGAAATACCAAGCCGCAAAAACTGCCAATAAAAGCACACTAAAAACTATATTAATTGTCATTAAACTAACTCCCACCTCGTCTACTAATCGATCAGTAATTAGTGTGCCAGTAATACTCATCAAAACAACTACAATCCAGTAACTTGCAGGAACATAGCGTTTGAGTCTAAACTGATTAAAAAGTGCAATTAGTAAGACGCCACTCATAATATAGGATGTAATACTTAAACCAAGTTTTAGATTCACTGACAGATAATCAGCCGCAGTTTCACCTACTGTGGTTGCCAAAACTTTAATAATCCAGAAAGTACCTGTAACTTGCGGAACCCTGTTTAAAGTTTTATTCATGATCTTTCTTTTTTTTGTGGCAGTATAAGTGGAAATTAACTTAATCTCATTCGTCGTTAGAAATTCTCGCTACGGCTAGTCTTCTTTACCTGATAGTTGTGAATAAAAGTCAGATTCTAAGTATTGACAAAAGGACTATAGATGAGCCGATATTACCGTAAGCAAACAAATGATTATTGAGGATAAGAGCAGTTTTTATGGCGATTTACTTAAACGCATCACTCCATTGAATGGTGTACTTTTTTCTCGTTTCGCACGGAAAAGAAGAGGACAACTGCCAGGAGGATAAAGGCGATCGCCGAAGCATAGCCCCTTGGCAGTGATAAACCACCATCTTTGATTGGTTTGGTCAAAAAATCGCCAAAAGTGGCTCCGAAAGGGCGTGTGAAGATGAATGCGAGCCAGAATAAGAGAACATCATTCAACTTTGAGACGTAATGAAGGGCAATGACCACACCTATGACGCTGGCTGTTACAAATGCGCCCTGGATATAGCTAAGTCCCAAATTGCTGGTCAGAAAGTCACCAAAAGCCGTTCCTAAACTGTTAGAAAAAACGACAGCTAGCCAATAGCTAATTTCTGCGTCTTTCTTCAAAATCGGATAAACGCTCAGATCCCGATCGCGGTAGTACCAGACTGCCAGAACACTCAACAGACAAGCTACCAAAATCAGCGATCCCACGGCGTAACCTAGCCCGAAAGAGCGATCCATCAAATCTGAAACTTCGGTTCCGGCTGTGGTTGTGCCGATGATCGCTGCCCAAAAAAGGGCTGGACGATATCTGTCAGCTTGAATTTGAAAAAATAGAATAATCGCCAGAATGGCAAAGGTTATGGCAAAGGCTATGTAATATCCTAATCCGAGAGACATTGAGATGAAATCGCCCGCCGTCTCGCCCAGGGTTGTGGCAATAATCTTCATGATCCAGAAGAAAATTGTAACTTTTGCAACTTTGTTCATTGATTTTTTACCAGAAAAAATAGTCACTAATCGTCATCACCAATTAAGGAACTTAGGAGAAACAACTAAGAGCTAATTTCCGTGAATCAAAAAGTTTTTCTTTAATCAACTATAAGAAAACAAAAGGGTAGAACTAGGAAAGATTGATGGCTTATATATTTATTTTGAGTAATGTGGCAATTGCACTGTGAAACAACTGCCCACACCTATTTGACTTGTCACAGTCAGAGTACCCTGATGATTTTGGACAGTACTTTGAGCGATCGCTAATCCCAAACCACTACCTCCAGCCCGATAATTCCTGGCTTCATCTGCCCGCCAAAATCGCTCAAAAACTTGTTCAAGTTGTGGGGGTGTCATACCAATTCCTGTATCCTTAACTTTGATAGATAGCTGTTGACCAACACGCCGCGCCTGAAGTTCGATTTTGCCGCCTTGAGGTGTATATTGAAGGGCATTTTCAATCAAATTAGCGAAAACCCTAGTTAGTAGTATTAAATCACCCAGCACATACAAATGTCCCGTTAGGTTGGCACTCAAGTTGATTTTCTTGGCATTGGCTTGAGGCTGATATAGCTCAACTAAATTATCTAAGATCTCTTCAAGATTCACACTTTCTTTTTTCGAGTTAAAGGCTTGATCACTTCGAGCCAATAACAGTAAATCTTCTGTCAGACGAGTCATTTGATCAGTCGCAGAAGCGATCGCCTGAAACTTTTTGAGATCTTTTGGGCGCATTTCTTCTGGATACTCTAGCGCCACTTCCGCATTCGTAGTAATTGCCATCAACGGACTACGAAGTTCGTGAGAAGCATCAGCAGTAAACTGTTTAAGTCTTAGGAAAGTTTGCTCAATTGGCTGCATTGCCTTACGAGTTAGCCAAACACTACCAATGCTACTTAGAGACAGAGTAATCAAAACACCACTGCCTAAACCCCAATCCAATCTAGCTAATGTTTCATCAAAATCTTTTGTTGATTGACTAACTCGTACATAACCAATTAAGCGACCTTCATCACTACCAATTATCGGTAATGTAACACCCCTAATGCTAACTTTTTTAATCTGCTGGACTTCAACCTCCTTATTAATAGAAAGAGGCAAAGTTAAGACATATTTTCCTTGTTGCTCCACCAAATTACCCTGAGTATCAAACCATTGCAAAGCTTGGTCACGAGCAATCAGATCTTTTACAGAAAAATCGTTTTCCACCTTCAGACGACCGTCTTCAAACTCACCATTTGCCGCCGCATTTTGTCCTAAAATTGTGAGATTTTCAGTGAAATTTTTACTAAGACTGTCGGTAAACATTACTCGAACAGCCAGCGCAAATATCCCTAGTAATGAAGCAAAAACAGCTAGATAAGATAGTAGGAGTTGAAACCGAGTTTTCTCAAACACAAAATGCTTTTATTACCAAATATTTAATTAGATTGTAGACGATAGCCAATTCCATAAACATTTTCAATAAATTCTGAATCACTGCCAGCTTCTTTAATTTTGCGCCGTAAGTTTCTTAGGTGAGTTTTGACAGTTTCTTCTCCCGATATATCCTCAGTTTCCCAAAGTTTCTCTAATAATTCTGAACGAGTAAAAACCCGCTTAGGATTTCTCAAGAAAACTTCTAAGAGCATATATTCTTTGGGAGTGAGAGACAGAATTTTTCCTGCATAAGTTACTTGGTAAGTACTTGGATCTAGTTGCAGATTTTCACAAGTTAAAATCGGAGGTTGGATATCTGGAATGCGGCGTGATAAAGCTCTAATTCTAGCAGCTAGTTCTTGAATTTTAAAGGGTTTTACTAAATAATCATCTGCTCCTGCATCAAGTCCAATAATTTTATCATTGGTTGTATCTTTTGCAGTTAGCATCAAAATGAGCGCCTTACATCCTGATTTTCTTAAACGTTGGCATAGGGTAATGCCATCAAGACGAGGTAACATCAAATCTAGCAAAATTAAGTCGTAGGGAGCAGCGAGAGCTTGTTCCCAACCAGTAATTCCATCTTGGGCTTGATCGACAACATGATATTGATGGCTTAAATGCTCAACTAATGGTTCAGCAATTCGGTCATCATCTTCAATTAACAAGATTCTCATATCAGGAAAAAGGTATCAGGTAAAAGGTAGCCCCGTCTCAATTTTAATTGGGGCGGGGCAACGAATAATTAGGTATTGCAATTAAGAAGCTGTTTGCTCAAGAAAATATCAGGTATTCACATTCTCTTAATACATAAAGCCGCCTTGAATTGTTACATTTTTGTGTTTTCGTTTATCTGCATAATTAGTTACGGGGGACTTGAATACTGCTTCTTGGGCGTCTGGCTTCAGTGGCATCATTATCTTCTTGGTTAATATTCTCGGTATAGAGAACTTTTCCATTACCTGCATCCACCGCAACTTCTGTTTGAGCGATCGTCACTGTATAAATCAAGTTACCATCTTCTTCATCGAGCTCGACGCGCCTAACTGTTCCTCGAACAGCCGCTTGAGCCGCCTGCTGTGCCTGTTGTGGAGTGATTTTGGCGAGGGATCGCAGTTGTGCTGCTTCCTGCCGATCGTCTGCATCATCGGCAATTTCATAGTTATAAGCTTCTGCAATTTGGGTTTTGCTTTGACTTTGAGGCATGATAGCAACAGCAGGTTCTCTTTGGCTGGCATAGACTACTTTAGCTAAACCACCAAGTCCTAGAGTACCGATAAAAGCTGCTGTTAAAAGAAATTTGGTTGAAGTTTTCATGTGTGAAACTCTTTAAATGTTTGCTGATAGTTTCACTATAGAAAGTAAAAGGGAAGAACTAGGAAAGTTGGCTAGTTTTTCATTTTTGTCTGGATAAGCAGAAATTTGCTTCTCTTACCCATCTGTTAAGCTAAAAGGCATTTAACTTCTCAGTTTACTTCTTTATTCAGCTCGACTTTAGCCTCAACGCTAACCCGAAATTTGCCGCAATAATAACCGCCCCAAAACCGATTAAGGCATTGATCACACCAACCCAGTCAGCGATAATAACTAATCAAAATACTGGGAAGACCAAAACCTAAATAGGTTTGATAATGACGTTGCATAATAATAAAATAAAGGGCTGAATTTCTAGCCCCTCGGTAATTCAGCCCTTCATTTGGTACACTTGATATTTAATTAGTTGCTCTACCTGGAATTGGGAGCAGCAGGAGTTGGTAAATTAGAAGGAGTGGGTGAATTAGAAGGAGTGGATGAATTAGTAGGAGTTGGTAAATTAGAGCCAGTAGTAGCCGGAGTAGTTTCTCCAACTAGCTCCTGGAGAGATTTTGAAAGAACTACGATCGCACGTTGGCGTTGGTTTAGATCTGCTTGAATTGTATCTAAGTTGCCTTTAATTCCAGTCAGGTTTTTCTGATTTTCAGCGGCGCGGCTAGTTAATGCATTGACTTGAGTTTCCAATTTTAGCAGACGTTCAGGAGTGCTTTCCGTTTGTCGTTGCTGTGAGCGCTCGGCTAACCGAGTTTGCACATCTCGCATACTTATTATCGACCAAACTCCTAGTCCACCTAAACATATTAAAGCGATCGCTAAACCACCCTGCAACCACATTACCTGACGGCGCAACCGTCTGAGTTGTTGAGATTGTGTGTCCTCAACCGCATTTGCACTAAACTTAAATTCCACCAATGCCTGAGCTAGTTCATTCAGATTTTGGTTGTTTAATCCTGGTGTTTCCGATTGCCTGAATGCCAATTCATTAGCATTACTAGTAGAGATCATTTCACTTGACATTTTGATTTCACCTTTTGCGATTAATACAATTGCTAGCTGTGCAGCACCTGCTCAATAGGAAAAACTGAAAAGTTTTGAGACTGTAGTTTTTGTGAAGGTTTCCATTGGTAGTAAATAAATGCACCCAACGCGGCAACTGCTCCTAAACTAAGCAAAGAAAGCATCAATCCTAAATTCATCCACCATCGCATCTGCTGAACTTGCCGTTGTAGCGATCGCATTTCCTGCCGGGTTTGATCGACACCCCGTAGCGATCGCAATTCAGACCAAATCTCTGTAGCGTCTGCATCGCTATTTTCATTTTGTGGCATCATCATGTCCTTTTTACCTACTTTGAAGAAGCGTCTTGATCATCCGGAGACTTTGGTGTTTCAAACTCAATAATTTCTTTTTTAACTACTGAAGAACTTTCCTCTGTGGTTGAGGTGCGATTTACTTCCAACTGCGTCTGAATTGTGGCAGCCTTTTGCTTAACCTGGGCTGCTATTGCCTGAGCTGCATCTTGCAGTTTCGTTTGCGCCTGAGCTGCCACTTGCTGGGTTGTCTCCTGAACTTTTCCCCCAACTTCTGTTAGTTTTGTTTGTGTTTGCCCCACCGCCTGCTGTGTCGTTACCTGGAGCTGAGATGCCGTAGTTTGGCTGCCTTCAACCACCGCCGCCATATCCCGCCGCGTTTGGGCATAGTCTTCTTTTAGGAATTCCGCCGCCTGAGCCATCTTTTCGCTCAACCCTCCCGAAAATTGCTCGGCATTCTGCACTTGCTCTGCTTGTGCAATTAACCGCTTGGCTCCCAAACTTATCACAGCTTGGGGCAACAGCAAATAGGTTCCATCTGTAATTCCTTGCCAGCCGTTTGAGACAAACAAATAAGCAACTACTACGCCTGTTTGCGGATCTAAACAATAATCAGTAATGCTTCCTGCTTTATTGCCTGCATCTGTCCATAACTCGTGCCCAACAACTAAATCTGCTGAGTCAGGTTTAACCGTTAGAGGTTCTGTCAATATAGACAGCAAAATGCTATCTTTGCCAATTGCCTCGATTTGTTCCCATCTAAAAAACTGAACATTGCGCCCCAAAAACCCCGACTTGCAAGACATGGCAGCAACTCGATGTTTGCTAATATCTAGCCAAAACTGGTTTACCCGTCCCATTTCTTCGGCGTTGTCACGATTTAAAATCAGCCGCCCAATCAATTTACTTTGTTGAATTACTGTTTCTGAAAAAGTTGTCATTTATAAATCTCCTGAATCAATTAAAAAACTTTAAACTTGATATTAAGATCATATTTTCATTCATTTTCTCCAAAATATAGTTATAGTTTTAATACAGTTTGAGCATTAGTATCTCTTGCGTGCAGCTATACAAGCCAAATTTGCACGCAGTAGAAGTTGACGTTTCACTACTCAATTCTTCTAATATCACAGTTAGGCAGTTCCACGACCACCGTCAAAAGCAAATGTTAGGCACTTTTTAGGCAACACCAACGCTGCCATTGCAACTAATTGAGAACTTAGGAAATTGATGTATCTATTGACAAAAAATACTTTACCAGCAAAAAACTTCAATACTAAATTCTGTGAACCTTTCCAGGTATCTGAACGAAACTACAAGCTACTACTCTCAGTATGTTATGCGTAGTGATGATGAGGAAAGTGATAACATCTCTCTCCATATATATTATAGTAAGTTTAGGCAATTAATTACCAAGTTTTTCCTAGGACACTTCAGAAAGTGTCATTAATAAATTTGACAAAAACTTCTGCCAATGTATTACTATTCATATATCTTCCCAATCGATTTTGGATCAACTGACAATTAACTGAGACTGAGGCGGTGTTACGCGCCACAATTGCTCTAACCCAGAAGCTGGCATTGTTAAATACAAAACATCACCAGCACTAAGGCAGGTTTCTAAAACATCCCAACCATGAAGTGTTTGGCAATTGGTTTCAATATACAACGGCACAAAATCAACCGTCATTGCCACTTCTTTAACGCGACGCCCACAAAAAGGATGTCCCGGTGTAATCATGGTTGCCAGTGCCACCCAAAGCGTATTAGCTGTCATGCCATTTCCTAAAATTCGCCCTCCCAATGCGGCAGCAGCGAAAGCAGGAGTGGCAATTTCTGCCGGGCAAAGTACGGCTTCAAATTCAAAAACCTGTTGTACCATGCGAGAAAATTCTGGATCTTGATTCCGCACAACTACAGGTAATTTGGGTACAAGACTTTTGGCACTTAAGGCAATTTCTAAATTAATTGTATCATCGCTTGTTACGGCTAAAAGTGCTTCAGATCGTTGTACATTTGCCGCCGTTAGTGTTGCTGACAAACTTGCATCACCATGAATGACAGGAATGCCTAAAGCGCGGACAATATTAAGAAATCGATTATTAACATCACGCTCAATTACTACTACTTCGTGTCCGTGGGAATGCAGTTGGTTGACGATTTGAATGCCAATGCCACCAAGTCCACAAACGATATGATGATGTTTGGCTGGTACTCTTGATGCATCGATAAATTGCTTAAATCTAGCACCTAAAACAAAATCATTTAATAGAGCGTAGAAAATGCCTATTACGGCTGCTCCAACTAACATCATTACTGCTGTAAAGATTTTAACGCCGTCGGGTGTTTGTTCTACTACTTGTTCTTCACCGCCAGCTCCTGTAATCATGCCAACGGAAAAATATAAGGCATCAACAACTGATACTTTGCTGTTAAAACAGACATAAGTTATTGTGGCAGTCGCAATCATTAATAACAAGGTGAAAGCGACAATTAATACAGATTGAGCGTGTGTGTGAAACTGCCGTAAACTGGTGAGGACTTTAAATTTACGCAACCAACAATAACGACGACTATTGATGTTAGGTTGAGTGCCGATGATTAAGCGATCGCCTATTTCTAACTGTAAACCACGAATGACGGCGGAAACTAAATCAACTTGACCTCGGTTTGGCAGATAATAAATCAGCATACGCGATCGCTCTTCCCATAACTCATTTAAGCGACGCCCTAACCAAGGATGATTTTCATGAACTACTTCTTCATAGATGGGCCAGGTTTGATTAAATAGTCGTAGTTGTCCTATTGCTTCATTTCCCAGTGCGGCAAAAGCAAATACTGGTGCTGCCAAAGCCGAAACACTTAGAGATACATGATCTGATAAGGTGTTATCTAAGCGATCGCCTAAACTACTATTAAACAAGCGGTTAATAATCCGAATTCGAGGATTAAGAATTTTTGCCTGAGTCAGAATTGCTAGATTTAGAGCATCATCATTACTTGATAAAACCAGTGTATGAGCGTCTTTAATACCCGCACTAAGCAAAGTAGACGCCGCCCGTAACTCGCCAACAATTAGATTATCCTCTTCACTAATTATTCTGTCACTGATGCCAACAACAGCCGCACCCTGTTGTTGTAGCAAATCAAAAATCTTTTTTCCTGTCAGACCCAAGCCACAGACAATGATTCGGGGTTTCATCAATCAGCCTTATTCCTGGACAGATTTCTGCCTTTTAGGTCTTTATCATCATATTTTTCAGTAATTTTGTTGTTAAGACTGTAGACAGCACTACAAAAACCGCATCATCTTGTGTAATTGAAGGAAGCAGCACAGATGGAGGTACTGGCAAGATAAATTGGTCTTAGCTGCGTCGGTCTGGGAATTTCTAGTTAAAAATAAGAATATATAGCGATTTAAAGTCAAAACCAACTTAGATAAGAATGAACTACCACGTTATTTACGACGGCAACTGCAATCTTTGTGTCAGCTTGGTGCAGGTGTTAGAAAATCTAGACAAGGGGCAGCTATTTGATTACGCCTCCATGCAGGAAGAAGACACCTTAAAACAGTTTGGAGTAACGCCAGAAGACTGTCAGATGGGGATGATTTTGATTGATGCCCAGTCGCCTCATCGTCGCTGGCAGGGCAGTGAGGCGGCGGAGGAAATTGGACGTTTGTTGCCAGTCAGTAATGTTTTTGTGGCTGCTTATCGGGCGATGCCTGGGTTGAAGTGGATGGGCGATCGCGTTTATGAGCAAGTACGAGATAATCGCTATACTTTGTTTGGTAAGCGTAGCACCTACAAATCAGCTTATCCTGTGGGTTGTGGCAGGCGGTCTAGTTGAGATTAAATGTTATCACTTTTGTTACTTGACTTAGATGGTACAGTTCGAGAACCTTTGGATGGACATAAGTTTATCCAACGCCCACGCGCTCAAAAAATTATTGCCAAAGCTGAAGGCGCAATTGATTATTTTCATCTGCAAGGCTGGAAAATTGTCGGTATCACTAACCAAGCTGGTGTGGCTGCAGGCAAAAAATCTCTGCAAAATTGCATTAAAGAGCAAGAATACACCTTGACTTTATTGCCAGAAATAGAGGAAATTTATTTTTGTCCAGACTTTGAGGGTACTCGGTGCTTTTGTGTTGCCCGTAACGAAGTCAAAGACTACAGCCACTACCCTCAATCTGGAACATTTCGTAAACCTGGAGCTGGGATGTTAAATCTTGCCATACAAATGCATCAACCAGATATTACGCTTATGGTAGGCGATAGCCCTGAAGATAGAGCCGCTGCTATGGCGGCTGGGATACGATTTCAGCAAGCCCAAAGCTGGAGACAAAATTATGGCGATGCTACCTACACCCAAGATAGAGCTGGGGAATAATTACTCGCTCATTTGCACGCCAACACTATCAAAATCAGAATCCAGAGATTTTAATTGTAGAATTAATAATTCCCCACGGTTAAAACATTCATGACACCTAGCTACTGGTACAGAATACCAGCAGTATGGCTTGTATAACTTCCTTAATATATAGCCCTGGCTCAAAAGTTTAGATTTATGACACAAACTAATCAAGCTTTGCGCTTGCAAGTTAACCACTATCGCTCTTACATTGCCGTTTCCTCTGAGGAAATGGAAGTTGGATTTTGTACGCCTGAGTTTGCCGCCAGAATTGTGGAAACGTTTAATGAATATGAACGATTACATGAAGAAAGCGAAACTCTAAGTAAGGCTTTACAAATGGCGTGCATGGACTTAATTAAGCGAACTGATGGCAATCGCAATAATGTTAATAAACTGATCAAACAATACTTAGAAAAAGCCAAACGCCCTGAGCATGGAACAAGAGCTATTGCCTACTTACTGAGGGAAAGACAAATGTCTCTTGACCTTAACACAAAAGACTTTGTTCGCTTCTGCTATTCTTACAAACTTTCTCCAAAAGAGTTAAAAGATATTTATACGGGTGCAGATGTTAGCGATTATCAACTTAAGGCGCTTTCACGCATTTTAAACAAATCAGTTGAGGAGTTAACTGAGGTGCGAGATGGTTTCACTGATAATGAGCTTAAGAGGTTGGCAAGAATTTTAGGTACATCTAATGAGGAGTTGGCAGAGCTTTTTGAAAGCTGATTAACTATTGAGCGTTAGCTATTAAAGAAACTCCCCAACTTCAGAAGTTAAATCTTTGTAAGTTGGGGAATTTTTCTAGTTTTTCAGATTTCTAAATCAGCAACATCAATTACATAACTCCCGGAAGCACAACACCTACTTGATTATTAAATATCTCCATGTCTTTTTGATCTTTTTCCTCAAAACTTGCTTGAAAGTAGTCAGGAACTTGGGGCCAGTCTGCTGAGTTATATTCTGGATAATCGCCTAGTTTGCGTTTGTTAACAAGTTGAGTTACACCTAGTAATTCACCGTCAGAGCCTAAGACAGGCATACAGAGTAAGCTACAAGTGCGATAACGGGTTTTTTCATCTGTTTTTCGCGCAATCTCAGAGCTGGGATGGTCATAAAGGTCAAAAGGAATATTGACAGGCTGACCAGTTTGTGCTACTTTTCCAACAAAACCTTCTCCCATTGGCACTCGTGTTTCTAGGAAAGAACCATCAGATTGAGGAATTTGCGTCCATAGCTCATTATTTTGATAATCGACGAGCCACAGGGTGCTACGATCAGCATTAGTTAGTTTTTTCGCCGCTTGCATCACTTTTTGCAATAGTTCGTCAGGATTTCCGCTACTTTGACTAACAAAACTGATTGCCTGATATAGTGGATCGATCGCTTTACGCTGTTCTTGAATAGTACGGATTTCGCGATGAAAAGATTGAAATGCTAAAAGTATTGGTAAAAGCGACTTAGTGCGCTGCTTCAACTTATCAGCATCTGTCTGTATAAATCCATTGTGATCGAGTTGTTCAGACAAAGCAACATTAGGCTCAAGCGGCACTTTTAATTTATTGAAAGTGCGAACAATTGCTAATACTTGTCCTTGCTGATTGACAATTGGAAATAACAGCACACTATTTAGCTGCTCAATACTTAGAGGACTAATGCCTCTGTAAATTAAAACATCATTAAATTTTGCCGGCTGATTGCTAGCTTTTACAGATTTCGTTGCCACAATCTTACTAGCAATACCTTGACTTGCCGCAATTCTAATTTCTGTCGCGCTGGTTTCTCCTGCTTCTAAAACTAATGACCAAAAACCTGTTTCTTCAGCATCCAACATGAAAATTGTCGCCTGTTCTGCCTCCAATAAATTAGCAATTGATAACTCAATAAAGCTCAACAAATAATACAGAGCATTATATAAAGCTTCATCACTCTGCTCGGAAACAGAATTACTAAGTACAGCTAAAGCATTATAAATTGCTTCTTTTGGTTCAATTTGTGCTAATTGCTTCAATGTTTCATGAGTTTTAACGAATTGAAGTACTACCCCTACTCGCTCATTAAATACTTGCATTGACTGGCGATCATTTTTATCAAAACTCGCCTTAAAAAAATCAGGAACTGCGGGCCATTCATCTTTATTATATTCCCCAAAATCACCTGATTTGCGTTTATTAACTAGTTGAGTTACACCCAACAATTCGCCATCAGGACTTAAAACTGGCATACATAATAAACTACAAGTGCGATAGCGTGTTTGCTCGTCAGTTTTTTTGGAATTTCCTGCACTAGGATGATCATATAAATCAAAAGGAATAATCATCGGTTCACGAGTTTGTGCAACTTGTCCTGCAAAACCAACTCCTACAGCACAGCGTAATTCACCTTTTCCTGGCAATTCTGTCCACAAATCACCCTGGTCATTGTCTACTAACCATAATGTACTTCTGTCAGCATTCATCAGTTTTTTTGCCGTGTTCATGACTCGCTGCAAAATTGCTTTTGTATCCAAATTAATTTGGTCAAGAGAGCGAGTTGCTTCGGCAAGTGCAGCAGTTGCTCTTAATTTTTTGGTAGCTTGATAACAAGACTGGCAACTTTCTAGAATTCGCCGAATTGGTACAACACATTTAGCTAAACGTTCCAAGTCTACTTTTGTAAAACCTTTGGGTTCAATGTCCTGATGTAAGCTAGTTTCGGAATCTTCTTGATCAAAGCTTTCATCACTTTTTAAAGGATAAAATGATGGTTTTACAGCACCAGTTTCGGCAGATGCTTGTAATTTGTTTAATAACTGAATAACGGCAACGAGCTCTTTGCTTTCGTTCAAAATTGGTAAAGCCAAGATGTTTTCAGTACGGTAGTTATATTTTTTGTCGTACTCTTTAACTAAGCCAGAACGTTGGTCATTGTAAACATTATCGGCTATATGAATAGCTTTTTTGTTTTGAGCAACTTGTCCAGCAATACCTTCGCCAACTCGCACTTGAATATCTAGAAACTCACCTTCTTCGTTTTCGGCAACTAATGACCAAAGTTCAGTTTTTTCGTCATTGAGTAAAAAGATCGTAGCGCGGTCTGCTCCTAGTAGTTCTCCAACTTTGGAAGTGACATCTCGTAGAACTTCATAAAGTGCTTGCGCTGAAGTTTGTTCTTCAGTTTCATCATTAACCCGTGATAAAATATCTACCTGAGATACCAGAAGTTTTCTTTCTAATTCAGCTAGTGTTTTCAGAAATTCGGCATCAGTTGGTGCTAATTCTGATTGAATATCTTTTAAAGCTTTTTCAACCCAAGCTTGACAAAATACACGCTCATAAACTCGATTATGAACCTTTAACTGACCTTGCTGTTTGACAACTAAACCAGAAAGTCGCAATTCTTTTTCTTCGGCGCTGTCACTAGCGGGTACTGAAGCATCTTGTAAGATTCTTTGATAGAGCTTTAAAAGCTTGAGAGAGCGCTGCTTGCGTCGAAGTAAGCGATCGCGTATTGTTCTTAGATGCTCTAGTTCGGGTAAATTCTCCCACTTCTCAATTAACTGATTAACTACTACTTGCTCGATCCATTCAACCTCAGCGCCGTTTTCTGGCGAGTCTTCAGCCGCAACAATTAGTTTACAAAGCTTTTGTGTCAGGAAAGGTTGCCCTCCCGTCCACTGCAATACTGTGGTAATTAATTTTTTATAGTTTTGCGTTTTTTCTTTTAATCTTTTAGCAATCATTACACCGCTCGCGGTGTTTACTCTAACAGGTGTAGTTTGAGCCGAGTTATTAGAAATCATAAACCTTATGTAAGCGTAGATGTGCCGGGAGCGTTAGCACCTACTCATCAGCCAGCATTGGTGCTTTCACAGTGGATGTTTGATCAGTTTAAGCGATCAGCGTGGGCGTCATCGCCTCCTGCCCTGATTTATGTTAAGAAGAATTAAGCCTCTTGGGCAACATTTAAATTTATTGAAGTCATTCTATCTCTAGACTGAGTTTATTAATAGAACCTACCTAAAATTAGGAACGATTGTTTTCATCTATACAGTAATGCTTAACATAAATAACCGTCTTTGTGTGGAGATGGGCAAAATCTAAATAATGCTAGTTTGGATAGACAATTAAAAAAAGATTATTTTTATCGTAAAAGCAATTAAAAGAGTGGCTCTTTGGTTTTTAATTAAATTAACTATTCCTAAAATTAGTAGTCGGGGCTATTTTGGGATTTTAGTTATTTCAGGCTTTTTTGAGCAAAAGTAGTTCTCAAAATCCAACTATTTCCTCTCATAAGTAGCGTAGCTTTGTGCGATTTATGCCAAAATCCCCTAGTGTTTCTGAGGAGTGACAAAATATCTCATGTCCGATCCGGGTTTGCAAAAAGTTTTTGACCGTCTGAGTACGACTTTAGCTCGTGATACTTTAGTTCAAAAAACGACAAACTATTTAAGAGACTTTCTACAAGTTGATCGTGTCGTTTTATACTACTTTTATTGTGAGTGGGAAGGACGGGTAACCTTTGAATCGCTTAGTGATAGCAAGTTCTCAATTTTTGGCAGCACAGGACCCGATCAATGTTTTAATGGCGAATATGCGGCTTTGTATGAAGCTGGACGAGTCAGAGCGATCGCTAACATTGAAACAGAACCCATCGCAATTTGCCATAGAGATTTTCTGAGAAATATGAAAGTCCGCGCTAATTTAGTCGTGCCAGTTTTAATTAATAATAACAAAAGACTCTGGGGGCTTCTAGTCGCCCATCATTGCCAAGACACTCGAAATTGGTCACAATTAGACATCGAAATCATGCAAAAAGCGGCAGTTACTCTAGCAACATCTCCTTCAATTCAAGATAGCTAAACATTGCCAAGCGTCAGGAAACGCCACCCGACTTAAAAGATACTCAAAACTTCCCGACAAAACTGTTTAAGCTTTTCCCCAACCTCAGCGCTAGGTTGAGACTCGCCCACAAACTGCCACTGATCAACCGTTGAGAGACACCAGGGCTTGCCGCGATGGTCAAATCCTTCGATTTGCATACCAATGGCACGTCGAGAGTTGCTGCCTTGATCTTCATAAAAACGAATCTGAACTAAAAGACTACGACTTTGAAACTTGCGACTCCAACCAGGTAAGTGAAAACCAATATCAATTGAATCAGGATCAACCAACTCTCTTGTATCAGGATCATTGCGCCAAGGTTTCAGATCCGATGAAGCATCTGGAAATTCCGCCTTAAATAAATTGACAACCGCCGCAATTTTGCTGGCAATTTCTAGGCTTTTTGCCTGTTCAACGGCATTCACTTTACCATACTCCTTCCTGCAATTAATGGACTTGGATTGAATTATAGAGTTACTTCTCAATTAATAACTGAATTTTAAATGACAGAAGCTTGCTCTTGTGACCCCGTGGGCGGTAAGCTCAAACCACAATAAATAATTTAGGAAATAAAAGTGGTTATAAGCGAACAATCAATAAAAGTCGGCTCGCTAGAATGGTTTTATCGGGAAGCCAACCCAAAGAGTGAAAGCACTAAACCACCAATCCTATTGCTTCATGGCTTACCTTCCCAAAGTTTTTGCTGGTGTGAATTGATGCCCGATTTAGCTGAAAAAGGCTTTAGAGCAATTGCCCCTGACTGGATTGGATCTGGCTTGTCTGCTAAACCCGAACCTCGTAACTTTGCCTATACACCTGATGCTTTTATTGAGGCTTTGGCAGAATTTCTCAAAACTCTGAAAATTGAGAAATTTTATTTAATTGTCCAAGGTTTTCTTGGTTCTATGGGGCTTCAATATGCACTGCGTCATCCCGAACAAATTGAACGCTTGGTTATTCTCAATACACCTCTTTCTTCAGCAGCAAAATTACCTTGGAAAATGCAACAATGGGGCATACCTTTGGTCGGCGATATGTTAACTCAAGACCCGCTACTTGTTGATCGTACACTAGAAGCTGGTTGCCGTTATCAAATTGAAGATAAGTATTTGGATGTTTACCGGAAGCCCTTTCTTAAAAGTTCTGATGTTGGGCGTAGTCTGTTAGCAACTGTCAAAAATATGCAGATGAAACAGTCAATGGCAGAAATTGAAAAAGGCTTTGTTAATTGGGAACAACCAACTTTACTTTTTTGGGGAATGAAAGACCCTTGGTTAACTTCTAACCACGCTCAAGAATTTGTGAAAGTTCTTAAAAATGGCGAACTTGTTGAGTTTGAACAGGCAGGACATTACCCTCAAGAACATTGGGCTGGAAAGTTTAGTGAGGTTTTGTTACCTTTTTTGCGACGCCAAGCTTTGTAAATGGCTAATATTACTCTCTCTCCTCTCCTCGTAATAGAAAGGGAGCCAACGACGACTACGACGAACTCCTTCTTGCTCCCCTCTCCCCTTGTGGGAGAGTGGCTGGGGGAGAGGGTCTTTATTTTACTACACATTAAGAATCGGCATAACAACAGTTTCAGGCATTAGCACTTAGAAAAGGTAAACTTTCTGCAATTGGATCTTTAACAGTAATCTCCTGCTTTTTTGCCCAATATTCGCTTAAGAAATGAATTTGTCTTAAGCCAACAACTAAATTTAATCCTGGTACAAACATCCACCAAACAATAAGCGGTGCTTTCAATCCGTCTTGACAATAAAGTTGGTTAACTGTTCGGTACAATTTAAATTGGACGATGTAGATCCAGGCAACACCTAATAAGGAAAACCAACCAAACGAATCGGGTACATCTGGATCAAACAAACGTAAAGCTTGGGGAACAGCTACGCCCAAAACAAAGGGTAATAAAGATAGTGTTCCTGACCATCCATAGCCATTGTAACGCCTCAGTTCTTCTTGGATTATCCACTTGTACCAGCCGTAATAGAGTAGGCAACTGACAACAGAAAAAGCTATTACTTGCCAAAGCGGACGGGGTTTACCTAAAGGCTGGTCAGACATAATCGTTGATGGATTTCCAGATTTCTTGGAGTTTATAATATTTCTTAATATAATCGAATTAGGTCAAAAAAAATAGGAGATTGCTAAATTTTAAATTGAGGAAAATCAAGTCAATCTATCTAGAGGAAGATTGACTCTCGGAGTTTAAGACGCTGAAATCTGTCTAGGGACACTTTAATACTTTTAGGAGTAGAGAAAAGTCTGTTGTGAAGCTCTGATTAGAACTTTGGACAAATAGCTCTGACTAACAAGCTGTGAAAAAACGAGAGGATGATAGTAAGGTAAGCTTTTGGCTGCAGCGCTATGGTGTGGCTGTGGTTAGTGTGGCGATCGCTTTGATGCTGATTCTATGGCTAGATCCTTGGGTTGCCATCAGCAAATCACCATTTCTGCTATTTTTTGGGGCAGTAATTTTCAGTGCTTGGTACGGTGGCAAAAACTGCGGACTTCTCGCCACCATATTATCTGCCTTAATTGGCGCTTACTTTTTTGTGCCGCCGGCTCATTCTCTGCAACTCGACTTCAGTGATAGTCTGCGACTGCTGCTATTTACCCTAGAAGGAATACTAATCAGCGTTGCCTTGGGAGCATTATATACCGCGAAACGACGGCTTGAGCAGAACTTAATTGAGGCACAGATAAACGCCGCAGAATTACGCGAAAGTGAAGAGCGATTTGCTCAAATGGCAGAACATATCCAAGACGTATTTTGGATTTTTGAACCTAAGTCGAACCGCGTGAGTTACGTCAGTCCTTCATACGAGAAGGTTTGGGGACGTAGCGGCGAAAGCTTGAAGGCAAATACCCAAGAATGGATCGAAGCAATTGATCCGCGTGATCGAGAGCGTGTGCAGGCAGCTTGGTTAAAGCAGTTATGGTCAGGACTTGACGAAGAATATCGTATTGTACGACCAGATGGCACAGTTTGCTGGATACGCGATCGCAGTTTCCCGATCCGAGATGACATGGGAAATACGATCCGTGTTGCAGGTATTTCCGAAGATATCACCGAGCGTAAGCAAAACGAGTTAGCACTACGAGAAAGTGATGCCCGTTATAAGCACTTTGCCACTGCTAGCATGATGGGGGTAATTTTTTGGGATGTTAAAGGCAACATTAGCGATGCCAACGATACTTTTTTAGAAATGACTGGTTATACACGCCAAGAATTAGAGCAAGGCAAAGTCCGTTGGCAAGAAATGACGCCACCAGAATATCGTTATTTGGATTTGCAGGCAATTGAGGAAATTAAAGCTACTGGCGCTTGTACTCCTTTTGAAAAAGAATACATTTGTAAAGAAGGTAAGCGTTTTCCAATTTTGATTGGTGGTACTTTTTTAGATGGTTCTCAGGAGCAAGGTGTAAGTTTTGTTATAGATTTAACAGAACGCAAGCAATTAGAAAATCAGTTGCGTAGTAGTGAAGCTAAGTTTAGACGCTTATTTGAAGCAAATATTATTGGCATTATTTTCCCTGATTTGAGCGGCAGAATTTTGGATGCTAATGATGCCTTCTTGAAGATGGTGGGCTATACAAAGGAAGAGTTGCAACAGGGAAAAGTTCGTTGGGATACCATGACGCCACCAGGGTATGAATTAGTAGATAAGCGATCGCAGCAACAACTTTTAGCCACTGGTGTCGCCGCCCCCTTCGAGAAAGAATACATCCGTAAAGATGGCATCCGCGTACCAATTTTGCTAGTTAGTGCCCTATTAGAAGACTCAAAACAAAATGCCGTTAGCTTTGTTCTCGACCTGACTGAGCGTAAATTAGCAGAAGCAAAAATTCAGCAATTTAATGAGATTTTAGAAAAAAAAGTTGAAGAACGCACGGCTCAACTAGCAGCGGCAAATCAAGAACTTGAATCATTTTCCTATTCGGTTTCCCACGATTTACGCGCACCTCTGCGGCATATTAGTGGTTATGTAGAACTGCTACAAAAACGTACAGCTACAACACTTGATGAAACTAGTCTGCGTTACTTAAATACTATTATCAAAACTACCAAACACGCGGGAATATTAATTGATGATTTGCTTGCCTTTTCTCGCATGGGGCGCACCGAACTCCGTTCTACAATAATTGACATGAATCAACTTGTCAAAGAAGTAAAAAAAGATATTGAGCCAGAAACTAAAGAGCGAATTATTGACTGGCAAATTGAAGCCTTACCCAAGGTGCAAGCTGATCCGGCTATGTTACGATTAGTTTGGAACAATTTAATCGATAATGCTCTTAAATATACCCAGAACCGTGATTATACAACCATCAAAATCGGCAGTTTCAAAAAAGAACTAGAAACAGTATTTTTTATTGAGGATAATGGCGTAGGATTTGATATGCGGTATGTTCACAAACTCTTTGGTGTGTTCCAACGTTTACATAGCGAAGAGCAGTTTAAAGGCACAGGAATTGGACTGGCTAATGTCCGTAGAATTATCCATCGCCATCAAGGTCAAGCTTGGGCAGAATCGGTAGTTGATCGTGGCACTACTGTCTATTTTTCGTTGCCAGAATATTTAGAAAGGGAAGAAAAATGCAGCAAGAATTAAGAAGAATATTGCTGGTTGAAGACAGTCAAAACGATGTTGAATTAATTTTGACAGCCTTAGAAGAAAATCACCTGGCAAATGAAGTTGTAGTTGTCCGTGATGGCGAAGAAGCCTTAGACTATTTATATCGTCGAGGTGTGTTTAGATTAAGAATGGAAGGTCATCCCGCTGTCGTACTACTTGACTTAAAGTTACCAAAGGTGGATGGTTTGGAAGTATTGGCACAACTAAAATCAGATTCAGAATTGAGACGAGTGCCAGTCGCTATACTGACTTCCTCCCGTGAGGAGCAAGATTTAATTAAAAGTTACGATTTGGGTACAAATGCTTATGTTGTTAAGCCAGTTAACTTCCATGAATTTGTGGATACTATTAAAGAATTAGGGTTATTTTGGGCTGTGGTTAATCAGCCACCACTTGGTTCTTTACCTTCTCGACGTAATCCTTAATAATTAAGAGGTAGTCGTTGTTACAGTATTTCCCCGGAAGTATATAAATTAAATCTTAAGTATATTTGAATTCTTTTCTTTGTAGTAAAGCGCAGCCCGTTTTAATGTAACACAAGTAAAAAAATAATGTAATCTACCAAACAAATTCACTCGTTTCTGCTTTTTTAACTGGTAACTTTTATTTTTAATTGAAAGATGAAACTACTGCATATCCTTCTACTTGAAGACAGTTTAATTGATTACGAACTTATCCAAATGTATCTGGGCGAGGGTAAGATAAAAGCAGAAGTGATGCGGGTAGAAACCGAAGCAGATTTCTTGAATGCTTTAGAAAATAGTTGCTTTGATTTGATTCTTTCTGACTACTCACTACCCGCTTTTGATGGTATTACAGCTTTGGAGTTGGCACATGATAGGCGTCCGGAACTGCCATTTATTTTTGTTTCCGCAACTTTAGGCGAAGAGTTAGCAATTGAAACTCTCAAAAAAGGCGCAACGGATTATGTGTTAAAACAACGCTTAGAGCGACTTGTTCCTGCTATTGAGCGGGCATTACGTGAATCAGAAGAACGAGTTAAACGAAAAAAAGCCGAGGCAGAATTACGCAAGTTTGCTCAACAGTTGGAACAAAGAGTACAGGAAAGAACTGCTCAATTAGGAGAAGCCAATAAGTTTTTAAGAGAGCAAATCGTTGAACGGGAAAAGATAGAAGAGTCTTTACGGCAAAGTGAAGCAACATTGCGTAAATATTTTGAGTCGCCGTTGATTGGAATTGCCATGACTTCACCAGAAAAAGGCTGGCTAGAAGTTAATCAGAAAATAGCAGAAATTTTTGGCTATACACAGGCTGAATTGCTGCAAATGACTTGGGTTGAATTAACTTATCCAGATGATTTGCCAACAGATTTAGAAAATTTTAATCAACTTTTGGCAGGAAATAGCGAATCCTACTCGATGGATAAGCGCTTTATCCGTAAAAATGGTGAGGTATTTTATGCCAGTATTTCAGTAAATTGTGTGCGTCGTACAGATGGCTCAATTAATTATTTTGTCGCCTTAGTTCAAGATATTACTGATCGTAAGTTGGCTGAACAAGAACGAGAAAAACTAATTGCTGAACAAGCGGGACGGCGTGAGGCTGAGGCACAAGGGCAAAAATCGGCATTTTTGGCTCAAGCAAGTAGGGAACTGGCTTCATCTTTAGATTATGAGGCGACTTTTACTAAGGTGGCAGGGCTAGCTGTGCCGTTTTTGGCGGACTGGTGTATGGTTGATATTTTGCAGGAACAAGTAATTACTCGTGTGGCGATCGCTCATCAGGAGGCATCAAAACAGCAGTTAGGCTGGGAGCTAAATCGCCGCTATCCTGCCAAAATTGATCATAATCAAGGCGTGGCACGAGTTTTGCAGACAGGAAAATCAAAGCTGTCGGCTTTAATTACAGACACCCATTTGCAAGAATTTGCTCAAAATGACGAACATCTGCAACTCTTGCATGAGTTGGGTTTGAAGTCGGCAATGTTTGTCCCCTTACTAGCACGGGGTCAGATTTTGGGAGCAATTACCTTGCTGAGTACTGAGTCTGAGCGTTGTTATAATGAGGCTGATTTAGCCTTAGTTGAAGATTTGGCACAGCGTGTTGCGATCGCTGTTGACAATGCTAGGCTCTATCAAGAAACTCAATCTGCTCAACAAATTGCCGAACTTGCTTATACTGCAGAACGACAAGCAAGGGCAGAAAGTGAGGCAGCACTTAACACTGCAGAAGCCGCCAACCGCATCAAAGATGAATTTTTAGCAACTTTGTCCCACGAATTACGCACCCCTTTAAATGCCATGCTGGGCTGGACTCAGCTACTGAGAACCCGCAAAATGGATGCCGAAAAAATGGGGCGTGGCTTAGAAACAATTGATCGCAATACGCGGGCTTTGTCGAAATTAATTGAAGATATCTTAGATGTCTCGCGCATTATGACCGGCAAGTTACATATCGCTGCCCAACCTTGTGACTTGCATGGTGTAATTGAAATGGCACTTGATGCTGTGCGCCCTGCGGCTGAAGCAAAAAAGATGCAACTTTTGGTTAATACTTCAGCTCTCACCATTTGGGCTGATTATAACCGCTTACAGCAGGTGGTTTTGAACTTACTCTCTAATGCGATTAAGTTTACTCCAAATGGTGGGCAAGTTGAAGTATGTTTGCAGACAGTTGCTGTTAATGGTACAAGCACCTACGCCCAAATTCAAGTTAAGGACACAGGTAAAGGCATTTCTCCTGAGTTTCTGCCCTATGTTTTTGAGCGCTTCCGCCAAGAAAATAACAGCACAACTAGGAATTATGGCGGGTTAGGATTAGGTTTGGCGCTAGTGCGTTATTTGGTAGAGTTGCACGGCGGCATTGTTAAAGCTGATAGTCCAGGCGATGGTTTGGGTTCAACTTTTACCGTAGAATTACCTCTGGGTGATGTCTTGAAATCAAAAATTAGTGAAACAGAAGCAGCAACATTTGAGCAAGCAGAATCAGATCAAGAATCGGCTAATAGTCAATCGTTGGTATCATTAACAAACTTACGAATATTAATTGTAGAAGACGAAGCCGACGCCAGAGATTTGCTAACAACAATTCTCGAACAAAATGGGGCACAAGTAACTGCAGCAAGTAGCGCCACCACAGCTTTGAGTCTACTTTTACAGTCAAGATTTGATCTATTAATTAGTGATATTGGAATGCCCAATGTTGACGGCTATACATTTATTGGCAAAGTCCGGGAATTAGACGCGCCACAGAGATTTATTCCCGCCCTAGCACTGACTGCTTATGCTAGCAAGTCTGACTACCAACTCGCTATAGAAGCTGGTTTTCAAATTCATTTATCTAAGCCTTTCGATCCTAATGAGTTAGTAAGTATTGTGGCAAAGCTTGCCCAATCATCTAATGTTGTTATATCTTAAACATTGCTACAGCATTTTTTATTGTCTCAAAATTTAATCAAAAAACGTACTAATATTCCAGCAAACAAAGCCACAGTTTCACCAATAACAAAACAAAAGAAAGGGTTAAAGCCCTGTGTGTAGCTGATACTAGCAATCATAAAGCCAACGGTATAAGGCAGTGTTACTTGAATTAAACGATTTTTCAGGTTCTTCAATTCCTACCCAGCATTTTTCAGAGTAAGCAGCAAGTCTTAAAATGCACCTGATCTCAAATATTGATTGTTAACTATTACTTGGCACTCGTCAATAGCTTTTGTCAGCTTAAGTTAATCAAAACCCAACCAATAGCATCAGGAATTGGATTTTGATTTAACTCAAGCGTACTATCATTTAATAAATGATAGTTTTAAGCGCAACTAGTTATAAAATTAGCTTAATTTGTTGTCAATTGACTTGAGAGAAATGGCGTAAAAGTTTCAGCAAAATGGCTGAGGCAGCAAGATTAAATAATCATGGCACAAATTGCTTGGGCAGTAGCTGGAGCGAGGAGGACGCCGTTGCGATAATGTCCCGTAGCCAGCATTATATTATTATGACCAGGTAGTTTCTCAATTATCGGGGCTGGGCGTCCATCAGGGCGAGGACGTAAGCCATGCCAAGTACGAAGAATTGTTGCTTGGGCTAAAGTAGGGCAAAAGGCTATTGCTTGTTGTCTGACTTTTTCTAGTAATTCAGCTTCTGCTATTACTTTGCCTAAATGATCCGGAAACTCAACCGTTGCTCCTACCCAATATTGTCCACTACCGACGGGCACAATATGCACATCATCGCCAGTAATCACGGGTTGAAAGTCCAAGTTACCGAGAATTTGTGGTAATTGTAACAGCAAAGCTTGTCCTAATACTGGTTTAATGGGAAGTTGTTCTAGCTCTTGCAGTAGTGGTGTTGAGCCTAAGCCAGATGCTATAACTAACCAATCGAAATCTAATTTTCCCTCAGTTGTTTGAATTGATTTTAATACTGGGGAAGTTGAGGTTATCTCTTCAACTGCGACGCCAAATTTGAAAGTAACGCCGTTTTTTTGTGCCGCAACAATTAAAGCTTGAGTTAATGCAGTAGGGTCAACTTGTCTATCTTGAGGAGAATAAACCGCCCCCATTATTTGCTCATTTTGCAACTGAGGACAATGTAACTGAAGTTGTGACTTTTGCCAAATTTCTAAATGCCAACCTTGAGAGGCGCGAGTTTCAAGGTGAGGTTGCCAAGCTGCCAAGTCTGACTCGGCAAAACACAGCATTAAGATACCCTGACGGTTGAATGGTATGGAAAGCTGAGTTAGTGTTTCTAATTCGGGAATTAAGCTTTCATAGCGCTGCATACTGATTTGTCGCAGTTGCCACGCCCTACCCTTAGTTTTCTTGCTAATTGCACCCATTAAAACGCCCAAGGCAGCACCTGTAGCGCCTTGGGCAGGTTGTTGTCTGTCGAGGACGGTGATTTGAAGTCCAGCAACTAAACTTAGCTCATAAGCGATCGCAGCCCCAATAATACCGCACCCAATCACGACAACTTGGCTCATTTAGTCTTGGGCACCTATACTCTTGGCTTGGGGAATGATCCGAAAGAAATCCTCAAAGTTTTTTAAGGCTTCTTGGTAACTTTCTCTTGCCACGTCAGACTGTGCTTTGGTTGCAGCAACGTCTATTTTTTCAAAGCTACTGAACAATTCTTTGGCTACTGCATTTGCCGCTTTTTGGTCGGCGGGTAGTAGTTCCCGTGTTAGGTAGCTAACGTTGCGTCGTAGTTCACCTAATGGCCCGTGGATATATGTACCAATATCTGTCCAGTTGCGATTTTGGATCTTTTCTTCTAAAAACGGCATTCTATCACGCAGCGCCGTTACTGAGGTGGCTACTTGCTCAATTTTTGCCAGTCGATCAGGAGTATAGGTGGGAAGTGCGGCTTTGGGACCGCCACAGCTTACTAAAAATGTCGTCACCACTGCTAAAAGCAATGCCAGAATAGACCGATAAACTTTCATAACTTTTGTATCGTAATTAACTCTTTCAACTAAGAATAATACTGACTTTTGGGCAGCAATATTTCTCAAATTCCTGCTTCATGCCGATTATCGGTTGAAATTAACTTGCTGCAACATCCAAGGCACTTACTAAAAAAGCCCATTCATCAGCCAGTTCTTCAATTATTTTACTAGTTGGCTTGCCTGCACCATGTCCTGCTTTAGTCTCAATTCTGATTAAAACTGGTTTTTCTCCTTGGTGCGCTGCTTGCAAGGCGGCGGCAAATTTGAAACTATGAGCAGGTACAACCCGATCATCGTGATCTGCTGTGGTAATCATTGTCGCCGGATAAGCGGTTCCAGGTTTGAGGTTGTGCAAAGGCGAGTAGGCGTATAAAGCTGCAAATTCTTCGGGATTTTCTGGTGAACCGTAATCAGAACACCACGCCCAGCCGATGGTAAACTTGTGGAAGCGCAACATATCCATAACACCAACGGCAGGAAGTGCCGCACCGAATAAGTCTGGACGTTGTGTCATGCAAGCACCGACTAGTAAACCGCCATTACTACCACCTGCGATCGCTAATTTCTCTGGTTTGGTGTAATTATTGCTAATTAACCACTCTGCCGCCGCGATGAAATCATCAAACACATTCTGTTTATTTAGTTTTGTGCCTGCTTGATGCCATTCTTCGCCATATTCGCCACCACCGCGTAAATTTGCGATCGCATATACTCCTCCCATTTCCATCCACACTAAGCGACTAATCGAAAAGTTAGGAGTTAGTGAAACGTTAAATCCACCATAACCATAAAGATAAGTTGGGTTATTGCCATCCAACTTCAATCCTTTTTTATGGGTAATAAACATTGGCACTTGTGTACCATCTTTGCTGCTATAAAATACTTGTTTTGTCTCATACTGATCCGGATTAAACTCAACATCTGGCTTGCGGAAAAGCGTACTTTCACCACTCACCATGTCATAGCGGTAGATGGTTTTTGGTGTTGTGAAACTGGTAAATGTATAGAAGGTTTCTGTATCATAACGCTTGCCACCAAAACCGCCAGCCGAACCAATTCCCGGTAGTTCTACTTCCCTGATTAATGCACCATCTAAAGCAAAAATCTTAATCGATGAACGGGCATCTTTGAGGTAATCTGCTACTATTTGATTATTCAGTATGCCTACGCTTTCTAGCGTTTCAGGCGCTTGAGGTATAACTTCTTGCCATTTTTCTCGAACCGGATTTTTGGTATTTATGGCAATAACTCGACCACGAGGTGCATCTAAATCTGTTGTAAACCAAAAAGTTTCACCATCGTTATCAATGAAATTATAACTAGCTTCAAATTCACTAATTAATTCTACAATTGGTGATTGTGTTTGTAAATTTTGATAAAAAACAAGATTTTTTGGATCAGTACCTCTAGAAACAGAAATAATTAAATAACGTCCATCTTCAGTAACGCCAGCACCAAACATCCATTCTTTTTGATCAGGACGTTCGTAAATTAATTTGTCTTCTGCTTGTGATGTGCCTAATTTATGATAGTAAAGTTTTTGATAATAGTTGGCATCTTCTAATTTTGTTGCTTCCTTCGGCTCATCATAACGACTGTAGAAGAAACCTTGATTATCATGTGTCCAAGATGCACCAGAAAACTTCACCCAACTAATCTGATCTGGTAAATCTTTTGCTGTCTCAACATCTCTAACTTTCCATTCATTCCAATCAGAACCAGATGTTGATAAACTATATGCCATAAGTTTGCCATCATTACTAATCGACAAACCGGATAAAGCGATTGTACCATCTTCTGATAAGGTATTTGGGTTTAGTAATACTGTCGGTTCAGCGTCTAAAGATGTTAAGGTATACAGCACACTTTGGTTCTGTAGTCCATCATTTTTAAAGTAAAAATAACGACTTCCTTCTTTAAAAGGACTACCATATTTTTCGTAGTTCCACAACTTAGTCAACCGCTGTTTAATGCTTTCTCTTACCTCAATTTTAGCCAAATAATCAAAAGTAATTTGGTTTTGTGCTTCTACCCAAGCTTGGGTTTCCTGAGAGTCGGGATCTTCCAACCAGCGATAATGATCTGCTACCTTTTTACCGTGGTAATCATCAACTTGATCGGCTTTACGAGTTGGTGGATAGTTAAAAGATGGCATAAGGTCAAATTTATAGCAGCATTGTCTAGTTTAGCGCTCTTACTGGCTGCGGTTTTCGCTGCTGCAATCAATAACGGACAAAATAAGTTGCCAATCCGAAGTCATAACGAGTATGATTTAGAGGTAAGGATTTGCAAAGGTAACTACGGACGACATGGTAGAGGTCAGAGAAATCCCCCTGAATCAGATACACCGTCCCTTGCCGCGAGTTAATGACCAAAATAAGGTAGCGGCACTGATGGAGTCAATTCAAGCAGAAGGATTGCACGAGCCCATCGACGTTTTGGAAGTGGAGGGAAAATACTACGGATTCTCAGGATGCCATCGCTATGAGGCACATCAGCGCTTAGGTAAGCAGACAATTTTAGCTAAAGTGCGTCGTGCACCGCGTTCTGTTTTGCAACGGCATCTAGCTTAAACTGATATGCTCAATTAGATTACCATATTTTGCTGACGGTCAACCATTCACCGTTAAAAATAAGTTGTTTTTCGTATTAGGAGATCAAGATCATGCAAGCTAAAATACCAATTAATCTAGGCATTCCTGAAGCAAGTCGCCAAGAAATTGCTGAAGGACTTTCTCGCCTTTTGGCTGATACTTATTCACTGTATTTAAAAACCCACAACTTTCATTGGAATGTTACGGGACCAATGTTTCAAACCTTGCATTTAATGTTTGAAACTCAGTATACTGAACTAGCTTTAGCTGTTGATTTAATTGCTGAAAGAATTCGGGCTTTAGGCTTTCCTGCACCTGGAACTTATAGCGATTATGCCAAACTAAGTTCAATTGAAGAAACATCAGGAGTTCCTAAAGCTCAAGACATGATTCGTTTGCTAGTTGAAGGACAAGAAGCAGTTGCTAGGACAGCGCGTTCAGTCTTTCCTGTAGCTGATAAAGTTAATGATGAACCGACTGCAGATTTGTTGACTCAACGCCTGCAAGTCCATGAAAAAACAGCTTGGATGTTGAGAAGTTTGTTAGAAGAATAAGAGTATTTATAAATCCTGAAATATGGGATTTGTAGAGCAATTTGACTTGTTTAACTTAGGAAATAATCTACATTCATAACCCCCCTTACTGATGAGGGGGGAACAATATTAGTAACTCGTCATGACTCAAGTGTTTAATCCAGATTTAACTAATTCGTTGCAGCAAATGATGCAGCGAGTAGATGTTACTAGTTTTCAAGCCCTTAGCAAGAAAGCTGGAGTTTCTGAGAAGCAATTGAGGCGTTTACGAAAGGGAGAAATTGAGCAGTTGCGGGTAGAAATTTTGTTAAAACTTGCTCAAGCCTTGCAAGTATCTGTAAATGAATTATTAACAACTTTTTCATTAGGGACAAATACAGCTCAATCTCTTCGACAAAATGTAGAATCTTTGTCAGTATTAAAACAAGAATATCAAAAACTACAAAAACAACTGGAATCACAAAGAGAAACTTTAAAAAAAGAGTTTCAACAATCTAGTTTACAAATATTAGAATCTTGGCTATTACAATGGCCCACAGCAGCTTATGCGGCTGGACAAAATCAACAATTACCTGCAGTAAGATTGTTACCATTAGTGCGACCTGTGGAGCAATTGATGCAAGAATGGGGAGTAGAAGCGATCGCATCTGTTGGCTCAGAAATCCCTTATGATCCTCAGTGGCATCAGTTGATGGATGGTACGGCAGCGCCAGGAGAAGTGGTAAAAGTACGTTATGTCGGTTATAAAACTGCAGGAAAACTTTTATATCGCGCCAAGGTTAGCCCAATTAGCAATTAGCAATGCCAACAAAGACTGATCTTATCTAATCCTCTACACTTAAAGTTTAGTACTACCGACAGAGTAGCGGATCTTCCATTGGACTGAGGTGAATTTTGTGTAGATTTATTTCAATTAAGGATAGAGAGAAATACTGGAGATTAAAAATTAATGCGTAAGTTAAACATTGGATTATCAGAAGAACAACGTCAAGGTGTTGTTGATCTATTAAATGGTGATTTGTCTGATGCTTATCTACTACTAATTAAGACTAAAAAATACCATTGGGATGTTGTCGGACCACAGTTTCGTTCTTTGCACACACTATGGGAAGAACACTACACGGCGTTAACAGAAAATATTGATGCTATGGCAGAAAGAGTCCGTGCCTTGGGTGGTTATCCTATTGGTACGGCAGAAGGTTTTTTGAAGCACGCCACAATTAAAGAAGATGCTGGCACTCTTCCTAATGCCTTTGGCATGGTAGAACACTTGGTTGCAGATCATGAGCAAGTTATCCGTAATTTGCGTGACCATGTTGAGCAGTGTTCCGAGAAATATGGCGATGAAGGAACTGCTGATTTCCTAACAGGATTGATGGAAGGACATGAAGAAATGGCTTGGATGTTACGTTCATTTATTGAAGGCGAATCTATCCAACCAGATGGTAAACTATCAGCAGAAGGAATGAAAGTTCCTGTAAATATGAAGTAATTAGTTAAAGCTGAAATATTAACTATTTAATTAAGTGGGGTGGAGCTATATCCACCCTATTTTTAGTTTCAACAAACAAGCTAGTTAAAAGGGCTCTAACCAGCGAAAGATTTCTAGTTTGAGCTGATTTAAATCGCGATAAACTCCTTGTTTCATCCATTGACCAATGGCATCAAATGGTGTAAAAGATTGACCAGCTTTCCAGTTAACATCCTGCCCTAAAGGTGTGAGATGATTACCTGGTAAGGTTTGCAGAGCAACCATATTCGGAAAACGTTGTTGTAAAACTTGAGTTAAGCTAATTGTTTGATCGATATCATCATTGACAAATTTAATTAATAAATTGCGGCGCACTTGATAATTTTTAGCAATCAAATCATTAGTTTCTTGGGGTGAAGGTGTAAACTCAATATCGAAAGTGGGATTGATGTTTAGTTGTTCAATAAAAGGAATCGCCCGTCTAGCTGGGTAGTTATTAAAAGAAATTAGGATATTACCAGCACGTTCGACAGTAAAAAGACTGCTGATTAATAAATGAACTTTACAGCCCATACTATGCCCAACTCCGTAAATTGGTAAATACCCTTTACTTAAAGAAGTGGTTTGTAGGCGATATAAAGTAGTCTCAAAGCGGTTGAGAACCTCACGTGCGATCGCTTTATGATCTAGAGTATTTAAAAACGGCGTGGCAATTACCGCATATCCTTTAGCTGCCAATTGTTCTAGCAACCATCGATAAGTGATATGAGGTGCAGTTGCCACAAACGCACCACCTAGGAAATGCACAATTGCTCTAGGATTTTTTGGAATCAAAACCCAGCTACCCGATACTTCTTGCCAGTCCATGCAGAAATTGCGTAATTAATCTAGTTTAATTGTAAAAATTATTTTGCTTAAAGAATGGCGATCGTCTATTTCCATAGTAAGAAGTTAAGCAAGATTACTTTTCTCTGGATGGAACTTATGACTAGCGTATCTACGTCCTCATCTCTTATATACGTCTATAAATCTGCAACATAGCTTACAAGACGTATTTTTTTATTGCGTCAAAAAAATAGTATGAACATCCGTCATTTCACTCAAAAAAAATCAGCCGTTTTAGCAACCCTGACTTTCACCAGTCTGATTTCTGCTAGTACTAGTATGACTTTTGTCAATAGTGCTAGCGCCAAATCTTTAGAATCAGTTCAAAATGCTACTGGTCTTAAACAATCTATCGATAATAGCCTGCCTGTAGGAGTTGTCACTGCAGTTAGTCGCGAAATCGTTCGTAGCTATCGAGTCTCCCAAAATCAGCTCAGAGTCGTCAAATTTAGTCAAGAAACCTGGTCAAATAGCTGTTTAGGACTTGGCAGGTCAAATGAATCTTGCCTTGAGTCCTTAGTAAAAGGTTGGCGCGTTGCCATGACTGATGGTCGCCAAACTTGGACATATCGCACTGATACCACAGGGCGTTTGGTGCGTCAAGAAGCTCAAGGAACCTCCAATAGCAGTAACTTGCCTCAAGCTGTTAGTAACCTAGTGTTGCGTACAGCGGCACAACGGACGGGATTAAATATTACTGAGCTACGCATTGTTAAGACAGAACAACTTACTGTTGATGGTTGTCTTGGTTTAGCACGTCCCAAGGAACCTTGCACCAGAATTGCCCAACGAGCTTGGGAAGTAACAGTAGAAGCTAGACAACAACGTCTGGTTTATCGTACCAACGAAAATGCGACTCAGATTCGCTTCAATGAAGCAGCAAGTAATATCACTGAAACAAACTTGCCTCAAACCGTTTCCAGGGCTGTGTTACGAGCTGCCGCCCTTGATTTGAAGATACCTGCTTTTCAACTACAAATTAGCAAAGCTGAACAAAACACTTGGGAAAATAGCTGTTTGGGTTTGCAGCGTCCAAATGAGCGCTGTATGGGAACTCCTACACCGGGTTGGCGTGTAACGGTGAGCGGTAGACAACAGGTTAAGGTTTATCGTACCGATAGTACTGGCGATCGCATTCGGGCAGAAGAAACCAGCAATATTAGCGATTTACCGAACTCTGTACAAAATGCGGTTTTACGAGATCTTGCCAATCGTACACGCTTTAATATATCTACGTTACGCATTGTCCAAGCTGAACGACAACAATGGTCAGATGGTTGTTTGGGACTAGGTGGACCAAATGAACCCTGCACGGCTAACATTGTGCCTGGTTGGCGCGTCACAGTCGAAGGTGGACGCCAAACCTTCATCTATCGTACTAATGAATCTGGTTCTATTGTTAAGCTAGAGCCTCGAGGACTTCAAGGCAATAATGGTACGGTTCCCATTCCTCGTAGTGAAATACAGCCTCTCGGTGCAGGTGTGGTGTTTCGTGCCATTGCCAGTGGTGGTTTTGCCGGCATAACTACTGAAACTTTCTTGATGAATGATGGACGAGTCATGCAAAGTACCAGTTTTCGTAATCAAAGACCAACTCAAATTAATCAAATTTCTCGCCAGGAAGTCCAGCAGTTTCAGCGACTATTAGAGCAAAATCGGTTTTCTCAGTTTGATTTGGTGAGTTTCCCGGCTCCCAGTGGGGCGGCTGACTTTATTACTGTTACCTTAACTGGCGATAGTACAACTCGCTATGCGGATATTGTTCAAAATGAACTGCCTGAGTCGTTGCGATCTGTTACTAATGCTTGGAGTCAAATTGCCAGACGCGGCTAGAATTTAAGATTATCAACAACCCTGCGGATATTCTGTAGGGTTGCAAGTTGTATCTAATCTACGGTTTGCCTATCGGAATAGGTTGTTTTTTCTTGTGGCTTTTGGTAAACTTTTCCTAAATCAATAATTTGCCACTATTGAAGTTATGAGTTTTCAGCCACAACAAATGCAAGATGCCCAACCCTGCCAGAAATTAACAGGTAGTTGGCAACAGCCAAAATCGACCTTTCTCTATTTTGCTTATGGCTCTTGTATGTGTCCGGTGGATCTAAAACGAACTTTCGGCGAAAATACTCATACTTTTGTAGTTGGACCAGCAACGCTCAAAGGCTACAGATTGAGCTTTAACCGTCGTTCAGCGCTGCGAAATTGTGGTGTATTGGATATTGTCAAAGATGCGGCGGCGTCGGTGGAAGGGGTACTCTACCGCTTGCCGTGGCGACTAAGTGAGGCTTTGGATGAACGGGAAGAAGTTCCACGAGGTGGTTATCGTCGGGAAATCGTCAGTTTGTCTTGCGGAAACCAGATGCATACTGATGTCCGTACTTACGTTGTTGTTAATAAATTGTCACAAGAACTCGCACCAAATGATTGGTATTTTAACGTTGTGCTGAGGGGTGCGGTTACTTGTGGGTTGTCTGAGGAGTATTGCTGGAAGTTGTTTGAACATATGCACCAGCTACAACGGCATCATGAGCAGGTTCAGGTTTTGCGCTCGGCTTAAAAAGATTTGTTGGTATAGATCCCCGACTTTTAAAAAAAGTCGGGGATCTTGTTTCGTTTTGGCTAATGGGCGATGCTAGTTGCAGAAAGTTGGTGATTACTAGCCTCAAATGGTTCAGGTTCTTGGAAGAGTGGGGTACTGAGGTAACGTTCACCAAAACTTGGTTGGATCATGACGATGATTTTATCGGCGTTTTCGGGGCGTTTGGCGACTTGAATGGCTGCAGCTAAGGCGGCGCCGGAGGAGATGCCGGATAGTAAGCCTTCTTCTCTTGCTAACCGACGCCCGAATGCGATCGCATCTTCATCACTAACTGAAATCACTTCGTCAATTAACTCGACTTTGAGGACTTTGGGGATAAAGCCAGCACCAATGCCTTGAATTTTGTGTGCTCCGGGTTCTCCTCCAGATATTACAGGACTTTTGGCGGGTTCAATAGCGATCGCCTGAAAGCTTGGTTTGCGCTCTTTGATCACCTCAGCAATACCTGTAATTGTGCCGCCTGTGCCAACACCAGCAATTAAAATATCCACCATGCCATCTGTATCTTGCCAAATTTCTTCGGCGGTGGTTTCCCGATGGATTTTGGGATTAGCGGGGTTTTGGAACTGTTGCAACATAAAGGCATTGGGAGTTTTGGCGACAATTTCTTCAGCACGAGCAATTGCCCCATTCATGCCTTTAAGCCCCGGCGTCAACTCCACTTTTGCCCCATAACCTTTGAGCATTGCCCGTCGCTCTGTGCTCATTGTGTCGGGCATGGTAAGAATTAATTGATAACCTTTAGCTGCTGCTGCCATAGCTAAAGCAATGCCTGTGTTACCGCTGGTTGGCTCGACTAAAATTGTCTTACCTGGTTGAATTTGACCATTCGCTTCAGCGGCGTTGATCATGCTGACACCAATACGGTCTTTTACAGAAGCTGCCGGGTTCATTCCTTCTAGCTTGACCAAAATAGTTGCCACGCACCCTTCAGCTTTGGGAATGCGGTTGAGCTGCACCAGGGGAGTATGACCAATCAATTCTGTTACGTCATGAGCAATTCGCATAGTTTTTCCTCGACAAGGTTAAGTTAAGATGCTTTTTTTGGGCAATTTTACAGTCGCTTTTCTTCTATACTACGGTTTGTCTAGAGATATTTTGTACTTTTATTAATGTTTTTGGACTCAGGCGACTATATTTGTTCTTATCTACTTATTTTTCCTCATTACTCAAGCATTGAGAAAAAGATATATTTTTTGTAATATTTTCTGGCAATTTAGCTAAATATCGATTCATCGCTCAAACTTAAACTGTTTTGCTAGTGCCTTGTTTCATGAGATTGTGAGATACTTTTTTACGATAGACTACTTAAGCTCACTCAAATTAATGTGCTTTGCAATGCAGATTTCCCCACAGATTGTCAGTTCGATATAAGTGCAGAATCTCAAGAAAAACTTTATATGAATCTTTTTAAAAACAAGCTTTACAGGTTAAATGAAAATAACTAAAAGTTTAATTTATTTTTTTGTCAGCGTTTCTCTTGTTTGTACAATCTTTTTTTTACAGCAGCATTTGACGATTGCTTGGGAACATCCCAGGCAAGATTTAGTTTCAAAAAATCTGGTAAGGTGGTTACAATACAAAAATCAAACATCTGTAGCACAGCCAACAAATAATCAATTATTTGTTGTTAAACAAAAAGACTTGTATGGTTATATTAATGCTACAGGCAAAATTGTCATTAAAGCAAGTTTTCAAGTAGCTTCACCTTTTTATGAAGGACTAGCTATTGTAGTAGTTAATAATAAATTTGGTTATATTAATTCATTAGGTAAGATGATAATTGAACCCAAATTTGATTGGGCTTATAACTTTTCTGAAGGACTAGCTGAGGTAGGAATAGATGGTATGACTGGTTTTATTAACAAATCTGGAAATCTAGTTATCCCGCCACAATTTAACAATACTCAGCGATTCTCAGAAGGTTTAGCCGCAGTTAAGCTAAAATCTAATTGGGGTTATATTAACTTTTCTGGCTCGACAGTCATTCAACCTCGGTTTAATAAAGTTTCACGTTTTTCTCAAGGATTAGCACCCGTACAAGTTGATAATAAATGGGGCTATATTAATCAACAAGGCGAAAAAATAATTTCTAGAGAATTTGA
Organism: Coleofasciculaceae cyanobacterium; assembly: GCA_049671305.1. GTDB lineage: Bacteria > Cyanobacteriota > Cyanobacteriia > Cyanobacteriales > Coleofasciculaceae > CADCTM01. The sequence goes on along the minus strand of JBATUR010000044.1, from coordinate 15,156 downwards.
CGAAGCGGACATTTTTTCTGGTAACTTGGCAGCAGTTAAAATTGACGGCAAATGGGGATTTATTGATTTGGAGGGAAAGACGGTTATTTCTCATAAATTTAATTTTGCTTTAAGATTTTCAGAAAAATTAGCTGCAGTTAAAATTAACTCTGGTTGGGGTTATATTAATAAATTAGGTGCAGTAGTTATTCCTCCACAGTTTGATCAGGTAAGCAATTTTTCTGAAAGTAGGGCAGCAGTAGGTATTGATGGTAAATACGGTTATATTAATACTTTGGGTAAAATTGTTGTTCCCTTACAATTTGATCAGGCTTTTGATTTTTCTAATAATTTAGCTACAGTAAGAATTGAGGATAAGTATGGATATGTCGATTTTTCAGGTAAGTATGTTTGGTATCCTACTCGTTAAGTTTGAAAAATGCTTGACTTTTACTGTTATTTCATGTTCGTAAAGAAGCCATTTAGCTAAGAAAAACTTAGTTTATTAGGCTGCGGCTTTGCTAAAATAAAGTTGCTAAACCAGCATCATCATTATTTTATTTTCCTAGCAAGTCATTAGCAAGCGTTAATTGATATCATTGAGAAAGACGCTCACTTTTATATGCTGGGTGCTAAATCTCTGACTTATTACTGACTCGACTTATCTTGAAGTATTATCAAACATCAGAAAACGCTTTTCCTCTGGACTACTTAAGTCAATTACAGGGACAAATATCAAGTTGTCCTTATTTTGCAGTAAATAACTTGAACCGAGATTTCGTAGGAACTAAAGGGTTTTCTTTAGTATTTAAATGTTCAGGACTAAATAAAGTTGAACAGCTATTTCCTTTTTTTAAAACCTATTTAAGCATTGCCTTACAACCGAGTTGTAATGCCTTTTATCTCAATCCTTTGCTACTCAAAACAGGTTCCCGTGTTGATCCTCATATTGACCGTAGTTTGCGTTCTTATTGTAAAACTATTGAGCCACCAGCCCTAGTCAGCGTTCTCTATATTCAAGTTCCAGCAGCTCTTAATGGTGGGGAATTAGTGTTGTGTCATAATAAGCGTCAAGTTGGTAAAATTCGTCCCCAGGTGAATACCTTGCTCTACTTTCAAGGTGATCTGACTCATTCGGTTCAAGAAGTTACTAGTGTAGGAACTCGCCTCAGCTTAGTTTGCGAACAATATAATCTTAGTGAAACTGAACTTTTAGAGATACCAGAGTTTACTATTGAATCTAGAGCAATTAAAACAAAAGTTACTGGCAGAGAAAAAAGAAAAAACACCTAATTGCTTCATAAACATCCTCTAACAATTAGAAAAAACATGAGTATATTTACACTACAATCAGTTCAAAAAGATTACGGCATTAAAGAAATCCTAAAAGAAGCAAGTTTTAGTTTAGATGCTACTGATAAAGTTGGATTAATTGGAACTAATGGTTCCGGTAAATCAACGCTATTAAAAATGATTGCTGGATTGGAACCAATAGATGGTGGTCAATTGTTAGTTAATTCTGGCGCTAGAGTTGTCTACTTACCACAACAACCTGACTTAAACGAAAATAATACGGTTTTGCAACAAGTCTTTGCCGATAGTGGTGAACAAATGACGTTGGTACGTGAGTATGAGGAATTATCACATAAACTGGCTCATACGCCAGATGATAGCAAATTAATGGCACGTTTTTCTGATGTGATGCAGCGCATAGAAGCAACAGGCGCTTGGGAATTGGAAACTAAAGCAAAAATTATTTTAACTAAGCTGGGAATTGAGGATTTTGATGCTCAAATTAGTAATTTATCTGGCGGTTATCGCAAACGTATTGCTCTAGCAGCGGCGTTACTTTCTGAACCGGAAGTGTTATTAATGGATGAGCCAACCAACCATTTAGATGCTATATCAGTGGAATGGTTACAAGAGTATTTAAACCGCTATCGAGGTGCGATATTACTAATTACCCACGACCGCTATTTTTTAGATAAAGTTACTAATCGTATCTTAGAAATTGACAGAGGCGATCTTTATAATTACGCAGGAAACTATTCTTATTATTTAGAGAAAAAAGCCCTAGCTGAAGAGTCAGAAGTTAGCAGTCAACGTAAACATCAAGGCGTATTGCGGCGTGAATTAGAATGGCTAAAGCGTGGTCCAAAAGCCCGTAGCACCAAGCAAAAAGCGCGAATTGACCGCATTGGTGATATGCAAGAAACTGAGTTTAAACAAATCCAAGGTAAAGTTGAAATATCAACACCAGGGCGTCGAATTGGCAAAAAAGTTATTGAATTAAAAAATGTTTGCAAAGGTTATGATGGGCGTACTTTAATTAAAGAATTTACTTATGAATTTAACGCTGATGATCGAGTAGGAATTATTGGTGGCAATGGCACTGGAAAATCTACTCTAATGGATATAATTACTAAGCGTACTGAACCAGATTCAGGTAAAGTTGAAGTTGGCTCAACTATTCACATCGGCTATTTTGACCAGCATTCTGAACAGTTAATGGATGCGCTTAATGATAATCAACGAGTAATTGATTACCTTAAAGAAGTTGCCGAATTTGTAAAAACAGCCGACGGCACTCTTATTACCGCGTCACAAATGTTAGAGCGGTTCTTATTTCCAGGTAATCAACAATATGCACCAATTAGCAAACTTTCTGGTGGTGAAAAACGTCGTTTATTCCTATTACGAGTTTTAATGAGTGCACCGAATGTTCTCATTCTTGATGAACCTACAAATGACTTAGATGTTCAGACACTTTCTGTTTTAGAAGAATACCTAGAAGATTTTAAAGGTTGTGTTATTGCTGTTTCTCACGACCGCTATTTTCTTGACCGTACAGTAAACAAAATCTTTGCTTTAGAAGTAGGAGGTAGTTTACGTCAGTATCCAGGTAACTATTCAGTTTATCTCGATTATAGACAGTCAGAAGAAGCCGAATTAGCGCAACAAAATATTAATAGCCAACAGAAAAAAGTAGAGTTTTCTAAATCAGAAAAGTTAACTAAACCATCCTCAAACGAGCAAAAATCGCGAGTACTTTCAACGTGGGAAAAGCGAGAATTTGATAAACTTGAAAGCAAGATTTCTCAATTGGAAGCTGAAAAAGCTGAAGTAGAAAAATTACTTTATAATGCCTCTTCAACCTCTGCAACTAAAGTTCAAGAGCTTTATAAACAAGTAGAAATATTAACTCAGTCGATAGAAACGGCGACAGAACGTTGGATGGAATTAGCTGAAATAGATTCTTAGTTACTTGAGGCAGTAAAACCGATTTTATTAATATTTATTGTCTTCAAATTATAACAAAAAGCTTTCTAAATTTCCAAATATTCATGCAATTTACTTATTACCGAACCGTCCGTTTTCAGGATACTGATGCAGCAGGAGTTGTCTATTTTGCAAATGTTTTATCAATGTGCCATGAAGCATACGAAGCCTCTCTAGCTAATTTTGGTATTGAACTTAAATTGTTTTTTACTAACCCTACTATAGCTATTCCGATTATTCATGCTAGTGTCGATTTTCGTCGCCCGATGTATTGTGGAGATCAACTACAGATTGAGTTAATTTCTCAGCAATTAGATGAACACAAATTTGAAATTACTTATCTAATTATTGCCCTATCTTCACGGCAACAACCTTTAGCCACAGCGCTTACCAAACATATTTGTATTGAAGTAAAGAATAAAACGAGAACCTTATTACCTGAAAAAGTCAGACACTGGTTAAGCTGTTCAATCTAATATTAACAAGTTTTTTTAACTGTTCAATATTCACCTTGCCTTGATAATTGCGAGGTAGACTTTCAACCCTTAACCAATATTTTGGTTGTTTGTATTTACTTAGTTTATCTTCAATGAATGATTTTAATAACTCTTGAGAAACAGTTTCTGTACGAGGTACATAAATAGCTGTTACTGCCTGCCCCCAATGCAAATCTGAAATACCTATGACACAGACATCGACAACAAGTTTTGTAGCTTGAATTGCCGCTTCGACTTCGCCAGGAAAAACATTTTCACCGCCAGTAATAATTTTATTGCTGTTACGACCAACAATAGTTAAGTAACCTTGAACATCAAAAAAGCCTAAGTCATCTGTTTGAAAATAAAGCTGATCGGTCAAAAAATGCGGATAGTAACCGAGCATTAATGAATCAGATTTAATAGTAATTAAACCAATTTGATTTACTCCTAACTGTTTACCTGTGGAATTTTGAATTGTTAGTTGTGCATGAGGTAAAACTTGACCATTACTATTATTTCCTCTCAAAAAAGCTTCAGGTTTAAGAGTAACAATTTGAGAAGCTGTTTCTGTCATACCATAGGTTAGGGCTATAGGAATATGAAAGTTTCTTGCTTGTTCTAAAAGTTCTGCCCAAGCAGGTGCACCTCCTAAGAGTACTGCCTTGAAATCAGATAGCCAAGTCGCCATCTCTTTGTTTAAAAGTTGTGCAAGTTGAGTGGGTACGAGGGAAATATAAAAATTTTTTCTCTCACCATTTTTAACCATTACTGCCATAGATTTAAATGGTAATATTACTATTTTTCCACCTGTAGTAAAAGAACGTATAAATTGCATCAAACCACTTACATGATAAAGTGGTAAAACACAAAAAGAATTAATAGTTTGCTCTTCAAAATACCGTTTAAACCCATGTACAGATGCTATTAAGGTTTCCCAAGTATGGATGGCAAATCTAACTTTTCCTGATGTTCCTCCTGTAGGAATCATAATTTTGGCTTCATTATTTTCCTCATTTTTTGAGTAGATTTCGGGAATATAATTTGGTACATCTCCTAATATCAAATCTGGTTGAATTAAATTAAAAACTTGCTGCCATTCTTGCTCAACCCAATTAGGGTTACATAGAAAAACTTGGCAATTAGCCGCTACGGCTGCAACAAAGCTAGCGAGAAAGCGGACTGAATCTTTTTCAGCCAAAAGAATTTTTAGAGGCGTTTCCCGGTTAGTTTGTTGGCTCCAATCGCTAAATAATTGATGGCTTAACTGATAAAATTCACGACTATCATAACCAATCAGCCAATCATCAAATTGACGTTGTTTGAGATATGTCAATATTGCCATAATTGCTCAAGCCAGGTTGTGTCATCTTCGTTAAACCAATAATTGACCCCAAAACCAACAGCACGATGGTTGCAAGTTAATTCCTTAGCAAGTTGGAGAGCCGCCTTTCTGGCGATCGCACTTTCAAAAACTGAGGAAAATACGGTGTCAATTTCATGTGTTTGACAAAATTGCCGTAGTCCTCTGCAGGAACCAAAAATTGCCACTTTAATCACAAAAATCGAACGCCATCCTCGTAAGTAACAATCTTCTAATTGCTTGAGGTTAGCAACAGATTCATCTAAGGCAATGGAGGTCGAATATTGGCGACTCATTTCTAACATCGTATCAAATTGTTGGGGAGGTAAAGGTTGCTCTAAAAACTCCACAATTCCTACATCATCAGCAATTTCAAGCCATTGATTTGCTTGTTGCTCACTGAGCCCTCCGTTAGCATCTAAGCGTAACTGAACGGTGGCAGGTAAGGCTTGAATTAGTTGCTTAAATATGTTAATTTCCTCCTTAATATGTGCAGCACCAATTTTCCATTTAAAGGTACGAATACCTTGATTACAAGGAGTTTGCCATGCATCTATTGCAGAAGCACCTGTTGGTAAAAGATAGCTGTAGGGGAATAAAAAGTCTGATTTTTCTTGCTTCCTGTTGCCCATTTCCCACGCTGACTCAAACCCAAATTGACAAGCAGGAAGTGTTGAGGGAATACTAAAAATTGTCTCAATTGTGATTTCTTTCGGCAATTGTTGGCAAAAGTCCCAAGCTTGTTTTAGGGTTTCTGAACCAAACCAGGAAATGGGCGCAATTTCACCACAGCTAATTTTTCCTTCTTGATCTTTGAGGCGGAGAATAATGCCTTCTCGGACATCCCAAGTACCATGATGGGTAATTAGTGACCGCTTAAATTTACGTCGATATTGACGAAACTCAAACTGATACTTTGGTAGAGGTTCTTGTTTACTTTCCATTGATTTATAGCTAGATATTTTTATTATCCAACTATTAACTAGCAAAGAACAACTAATAACCGATGATAAATCCTAACCCTAGCAGCAGCCCACTGAAAAAATGTAAAGTTACGGCGATAAATTTACAGTTACTCACCTGATCAGGTCGGTCATGATTTTGAAGAACGTGCTTGGATAGCTTGAGGGCAAAAGGGAAACTCATAAATATTAGTAATGCCCAAATTGGGAAGCTACCTAATAATACAAACAAAGCAGTTAGGGCATAAATACTGCCAGATAACCAAGGTAATAATTGCGCTCCACGTTTTGTTCCTAAGCGGACAATAGGTGATTTTTTGCCAGCAGCCGCATCATCTTTGACCTGATGAAAATGAGAGCAAAAAAGAATTATACTAGTTGTAATTCCCACAATTATCGAAGCTACAAAACAATTTATTGACCAAGTTTGTGATTGCGAGTAGTAAGCTGCTGCTACTGCCATCGGACCGAAAGTTATAAAGCAAATAATTTCCCCTAACCCTTTGTATCCTAAGCGAAAAGGAGGTCCCTGGTAACTATATCCTAAAGCACAACACAAAAGAACTAAGGCAACTACAGTTAGGTCGCGCTGCCACCAAGAAATTGCTAGTATGCCTATAATACCGGCAGCTAAGAATAAATTACTTATCCCAAAAATTAACGCCTTATTTCCTGTTAAATTTACCAAAGAATGTGCTTTATTTTCATCAATGCCTGTTTCAGAATCAAAAACATCGTTACTAAGATTTAACCAAGCAACAATCCAAACTGCCGACAATAAAAAGGTCGAAAATATTGCTGTGTGAATTATTCTGGTTTCTGCAAAAGCGACAGCACTTCCTACCCAAATTGGGATAATAGCAACGCTGTACATCGGCGGCTTAATTGCAGCTAGCCACAATTTACTGTTTGACGGTCTAACAAAACTTGTAGTCATCCGGCAGAATTGATTAAATTACTAAAAGCCCAGAAGTTTCTAAATTGCTCTTTCTTTTTGAGAATGTACTTAAACACAGAAGATATTTGGATAAGTGGGATATGCCTCAAGGGAAACCCCTCGACAATGTTCCTCAAAGGAAGCGGGACAATCACATTAACTGGGAAAATTCCCACAACCCAACAAACTCCAATTTGGATTCAAAGTTTATCACACCATCTTCCCGTCGCTGGAAGGCACCAGTGGACGCCAAAGAGGTGATGGTTTCTTCGATACCATGAGTAAGTCGGCACTTCTAAACTGCTCATCTGTGTTGTCGGTAGGTCTTCAGCCACCCAGTTAGCCATAAGGCTGAGGGTAGATTTAAGTGAGCGTGGGTGTCAATCGACACCTAGATTTAGGTAGGGAGCCTGGGTGTCCCTTTAGACATCCCACCATTATCAATCGAACTTTAGAAGAGAACTTCAAAAAAATTTACTTATCTATCAACTTATGACCGTCACCCCATACCGAGCTGATTGCTTTCAAAATCATCAAGAGTTGTATCAACTTATCAAGTTTGCCAAACAGCGTTCAATTGAAAAAAAACATCCTCAAATTATTAGTATTTCCCAAGAAATTTCGCTTATTGATCCATTAGCTGTATTGCAAAAATTTGCTAAACCAACACAGTTACAATTCTACCTTGAAAAGCCCGACAAGCAACAAGCAATTGCTGCTATCGATGCCATTGAAGTTATCAAGCTAGAAGGCAAAAAACGTTTTGAATACGCTCAAAAATTTATTGAAAGTTGCCTCAATAATTGTATATCAAAAGGATGCTTAAGGCTACCATTTTCTGGGATGCATTTTTTTTGTAGCTTTACTTTTTTTAATGAAACTATAGCCAACAAATCTCCTTTTCCAGCCGCCACTATTTTTCTTCCTCGTTGGCAAGTATCCCGATCTGAAAATACTAGTGTATTAGTGGTCAATCTTAAAGTCGAATCTCATAGTAATTTGGAAGCTATCTTAGAAAATTTAGTCAACCAGCTAAAGCTCATTAACTGGCAAGTAAATCCACTTATACATAAATCTGAAGTTTATCACAATCGTGTAATTAAAATACCAAAAAATGCTGAACAATTTAAGCATTCCGTTACCTCGGCAATTAGTTCAATTCAAACTAATCAATTGAAAAAGATTGTTCTTGCTAGTACCATCGATTTCGTCTCACCCTCGCCATTCGATACGATTAATTCGTTAGATAATTTGAGAAAATCCTATCCCAGATGCAATATCTTCTCAATTAGCAACGGTAAAGGAAAAAACTTCATTGGCGCCAGTCCAGAACGACTAATTAGTATTTGCAATTCTTCATTAGAAACTGATGCACTCGCAGGTTCCGCACCACGTGGTCAAACAGCAATTGAAGATGCCAATTTTGCTGATCGATTAATGAATAGTGAAAAGGAACGATCTGAACATCAATTCGTACTTAACTTTATCACTAAATGTTTATCAGAGTTAGGCTTAACACCTCAGATGTTGCCAATGCCACAGCTACTCAAGCTACCTAATATTCAACATTTATGGACGCCAATTCAGGCGTCTTTACCTAGTAATCTTAATCCTTTAGAAATAGTAGCAAAACTTCATCCAACCCCAGCCGTTGCTGGTGTTCCTACAAAAGCCGCACAAGAGCAAATTCGCAACTATGAAACTTTTGATCGCTCTCTTTTTGCTGCACCTTTAGGTTGGGTAGATTATCAAGGAAATAGTGAATTCATTGTTGGTATTCGTTCGGCTTTAATTGACACAGAACAAACTTGTAACCATCCTCACAAAAATGACAAATTGCCCTATGATATCTATCGTGCTAGACTCTACGCAGGGGCAGGTATTGTTGCTGGTTCTGACCCCAGCAAAGAATTAGCAGAAATTCAACTTAAACTTCAGGCACTTTCCAAAGCTTTATTTTGATTATTCAGCTCTGTCAAGCCTTACTTTTTCAAAATGTTCAACTGTTGGTAAAGGTTCATAAAAGTGATGCAGCAATTTTTTCCAAACTTGATATTCAGGTGCTTTTCTAAAACCAATTGTGTGTGCTTCTATAGTTTTCCAGTATACTAATAATAAATACTTGCTTTCAACTTCAAGACATCGATGAAGCTCATGGGATAAGTACCCCTTCATTGATGAGATAATGCTAGAAGCTTCTCGAAAAGCCAGCTCAAACTCTGGCTCAAGCCCCTGTTTAATATTAAGCATAACTGCTTCAAGAATCATAAATACCTTTAATTACTCAATTGGTAGATTGGCGTTGTCAAAAAACATAATAATGCAATTGTATCTTCTAATTTAGAATTGCAAAAACTTTCACCAATATTAATTAAACAAATTACTGATTTTTTACAAAGATGCCTTAATATTTGTATCAAGTTTATTCCTCCAAAAGCTTTGTCTTTAGCTCTTTTTGCAGTTTTTAGAAAAACTTTAGTAATAATTACTTAATTGGGCAAAACACCATAGTTTTGGTTGTACGATTATTTATAAAACTTATCTTATAATAATTATCCTACTGTTATTGATTATTTAAATATAAATTTATATCTAAATAAGTTGCTTAGAGCAAAACTTTCTGAAATATCAGTTGTTCTAAATCTGCTTAAACACATCTTAACAAAAAATGTTTTATAAGATAAAATTCAAAAGAGAAGGAGAGAAAAGCTAAGTGGAAAATACCAATATTTTAGATTTTGTTGCTGGTGGAATCGCACTCTTTATCTTAATTAGTGGGCTAATCATGTTGTTTAAAGGGATACTAGCATTTGAAGACAAAGAAAAATAAACCCTTCTCTACTATTGATTAGAAAAAGAGCAAATTTTAGTTTAGAGTAATAAAATTAAGTGCGCTTATTTTGGCTTGCATGAGTTTGTCAAGGATTGTGTTATTATCACACAAAGTAAATAAAATATAATCTATGTACAAAAAGACTGATTAATACGACAGATATATTAGAAAATGGTTAAGCTAACACTGAAAAACTAGCAAGTGATGCCTTTATAGAAATATGAAAAGCCCCGATTTATCCAACTTCCAACCCAGTTCACCAACTCACGACAAAATATTACCTAAAGTCAAACTCTTAACCATGTTCCGACTTGGTTTATTTCAAATGGGACTAGGCATCCTAGCAGTTTTAACCCTCGGAGTCCTCAATCGAGTTATGATTGCCGAGTTAAGAATTCCTGCAACAATTACAGCAGGAATTTTAGCAATTGCTCTATTTATTGCTCCCACACGAGTTTTATTTGGGCAAATGTCGGACACAAAACCTCTATTTGGTCATCATCGCACTGGTTATGTTTGGATAGGAGCAGCATTATTTACTCTAACCCTACCTTTATCTGTGCAAGTAATCTGGCAATTAGGTAGTGTTGTACAAGCAACAGGCGGTTGGACATGGAATACTCAAACTCTAGGTTGGACAGCGCTTGCAGCATTAGTCATGGCGATGTATGGTTTGGCAAGCTGTATTAGTTCTACTCCCTTTTTTGCTTTATTAGTAGATGTTTCTGATGAAGATAATCGCGGTCAATTAGTTGGTATTGTTTGGTCAATGATGACAGTGGGAATTGCCGTCGGCGGTATTACTAGCAAAGTTATGTTGACGCGATTAGAAAGTATTAATGCTTCATTAGAAGTGCTCCGTTCATCAATTAGTTGGCTATTTCTTGTTGTTCCAGCGCTGGTATTTGTCTTGGCAATATTGGCTACCTTGGGAATTGAAAAAAAGTATTCTCGTTATGCTTCTCGCTCAACCATGATTAACCGAGAAGACAAAATTACCTTGGGTCATGCTCTGAAAATTTTAACAGCAAGTCGGCAAACTGGGTTATTTTTTAGCTTCTTGTTGGTAATGACTATTAGCTTATTTATGCAAGAAGCAGTTTTAGAACCTTATGGTGGTGAAGTGTTTAATATGCCAATTCCTGAAACTTCACTTCTTAATACATATTGGGGAGTTGGAATGTTAATGAGTTTAAGTGCTACGGGATTTTTTATTATTCCCCGTTTTGGTAAACGTAAAACAACTCAATTTGGTTGTTTGGCAGTCGGTTTTTGCTTTCTCTTAATTATTTTGGCAGGCTTTACTGGTAATGCTAAGTTGTTTCAGACAACATTAGTTTTGTTTGGCTTAAATGCGGGAATTGCCACGACAGGTGCACTTAGCTTAATGTTAGATTTAACAGCAGCAGAAACGGCGGGCACTTTTGTCGGCGCTTGGGGGTTGTCTCAGGCAATGGCACGAGGCACAGCGACGGTAGCAGGAGGGGTAGTTTTAGATTTGGGTCGCCAACTGTTTACGACGCCTGTGTTAGCCTATGGCTTGGTGTTTGCGCTGCAAGCAGTCGGTATGGTTTTGGCAGTTTGGTTTTTGGGGCGTGTCAATGTCCAAGAATTCCGCGATAATGCTAAAGACGCGATCGCTGCTGTCATGGAAGGTGATTTAGATTAATGGATTGGACTTCTGTACTTGACTTTTCGCAAAAAATTACTCAAAAAGTTGGCGCCCAGTTATTGTCTGATTTTGGTCGGGTACAGGCGTCCGAAAAGGATGATGGTAGCCTGGTTACACAATCAGATCGTTGGGCAGATCAGACAATTACCAAAGCGATCGCCGATCATTTCCCGACCCACGGCATCATAAGCGAAGAAGCAGATCACGTTTTTTCAGATCACGAATGGTGTTGGATTATTGATCCCATAGATGGTACAACCAACTTCACACGAGGCATTCCCATTTGGGGAATTTCTTTAGGGTTATTGTACAAAGGCACTCCCGTATTTGGTTATGTGCATTTTCCTACCATCAGACAATCTTTTCATGGCTTTTGGAACGCTATTGGAATAGAAAATGGTGCTTTTGTCAATGGGCAAGCCATTCATAGCAGCACTGAGTCTATCGGTAGCAACCATTTTTTTAACCTTTGCTCTCGCAGTACAGAAACCATGCAGCAACCATTCCCTTGTAAGTTTCGGATGCTAGGGGCTGCCACTTATAACTTCTTGACTGTTGCTACAGGCGCTGTTTTAGGTGGTGTGGAGGCAACACCCAAAATTTGGGATATTGCTGGTGCGTGGGTAATTGTGCAAGCAGCAGGTGGAGTCTGGGTATCGCTGGATGGAGAGGCAGTTTTTCCTCTGAAAGTGGGAGAAAATTATGAAAAGCGATCGCTTCCTACACTTGTTGCTAGCAATTCTGAATTAGTAAATTTATTCCAACCTCTAGTAGCCTTTGTCAGCAAAAATAGACAGACTTAAGTATATTTCCTAACCCTCTGTTGAAACCCCAATTTCGCTACACACTTCATAAAACGAAGTCGTTGGCACTTTAGTAAACAAGTGAGACATCTGGCTCAAAATTGCTTGATAAGCCTCATTTTGATTCGCTTCCATATCTTCTAGACTCTCCCAAAGTATGATAGCAATACCGCGATCGGTTCCAGGTTCTTGCAATAAATAAGCTCCCTTAAAACCATCAGTATAGGTTGATACAGCTTTTTCATACAACTGCTGGGCTTCCTTAAACTTACCAGGTTTAAATTCACCAATAGCTACATAAGCATATTTGTGCTTAAGAAAATCTAGAAATTCTGACATCGTTACCTCCAGTACAAATTGATCAAATGATTTATTAATGTTGCCACAGATAATCAGCCGCTTTTATTGTATTAGGTGAACTGTTTTCCGGAACAGCAAATAACACAGAACGCTGTATCAATTTATCATCAAGGCGTCGAGCAACACGACTAGGTATTCCGTAACCATAAGTAATATGACTTTTTCCAGCTAACACAACTACTTGATCATCTGGATTATCCTTAACAAATTGAGCAATCTTTTCTGCCATCGTTTCATCCCAAAGTACTAGCGCCGTAAAAAATCGCTCAAAACTAGTACTATTACCTTGTCCTGCCTGACTATGTTGTTCGTAGCTAGCTAAAGCTATCTTTCGATAATCAGCACTATCTGTTCTAATTTCTGTAAGAGGTGGAATATGCTTTAATTGTTCAGGCATTAAGCTTTCCAAGCCATTTCTAGCTACTTGGCGTGTCACCTCGGTAGGGGTATTCAAAGCCAAAACAGGCAGTTGATGAAGTTTGGCAAACCGCAAAATTGGTGCATAATACTCCCAAGGAAAACCCCAGCGTTGCTCATATTCAGTTTGCTCTACCAACTGTGCTTCAGTGATTTTTCCTGCCAGGTATTGGTCAATAATATTTTGATATGGTCGCTGAAACATCTCCATCGCGATCGCAATTTTTCGGTTTTGCTGATGCAGTGACTGGAGAATTTGTAATTGAGCTTTGTGATCTTCTAAACTATCGTGGGTTTCTCCCAAATACACCACATTTGCTTTGAAGAGTTCCTGCAATATGTTTCGATTAAGAACATTGAGGCGCGTCTGTACCTGTTGAGAAGGCATTGAGGTTTGAGCATAAGTTGAAGTAGCACAGAGCAAAAAAATTCCCAATGACCAGGCACAGATTTGAGTGATTTTGTATTTTCTCATAGCTTTATTTTCCCTTGAATTGATTTAGTTTGCCGCAAATCTCGACCCATAACCTAGCTTCGTTGATAATTTTTCTGATGCCGCAGGTAAATTAGGCAGCATTCACGATAATCTTAAAAAACCTTCTTCTTAATTCTTAATGGACACTTCCATTCTGATCAAGACCTTTGTTGCTGTATTTGTCCTCGCTGATGCATTAGGTAATCTACCGCTGATTTTGGTTCTCACGAAAGGCATGGAACCAGAGCAAAGAAATAATGTTATTGATCGCGCTAGTCTAGTTGCTACAGCCGTTTTACTTCTATTTGCCTTCGCGGGTCAATTCTTTTTGGCATACTTAGATATCAGCATGGGTTCTTTGCGAGTCGCCGGCGGACTACTTCTACTACTCATCGCTCTCAAAATGCTTGAAGGAGAACTTGATACGCCAATTGTTGACCAACAACGCGATGTTGCCATTACACCTTTAGCATTACCTTTACTTGCTGGTCCTGGAACATTAACTGCTGTCATGCTGTTAATGTCAGAATCTCCAGACGCTCATTTAAGCGTGATCGTTGGCATGATTGGCGCCATGTTTATCACTTGGTTTATTATGCGTCAGGCAGGACATCTTGATCAGTGGATTGGTCCGGAAGGGGCGCTAATTATTACTAAACTTCTAGGTTTTCTGTTAGCAGCATTAGCCGTCGAAATTGGTAGTGGTGGCATTCGAGAACTGTTTTTGACATAATTTCAGTTAAAACCTCTGCTTTAACTCTCACTTATTAAATGCGATTAAATCCATACCTTTGATGCAGAAAGTTTTATTTATTCAATGCCAATTAAAAAATTATTAGGGTTTACTATTGCCGTACCTTTGTTTATAATTGCTACTTGGGCTTATTCTGGTGTCGCCTAAATCAAGCCTAATTAATCAAGTCATTCGTAAAATAAATTGCATCTAGACAGTTTCTTGCCCGCTGATCATAATCATAAAGATATGACGATGGCACGAGATTGCTTAAGTTTGAGTACAGAAAATATATCCTCAATTAGAACTGACTTAAGGCGACAAGGAATATAAGCCATCCTATTTACAGGCTGTAAGAAGTAAAGCTGGCAGTATTGACCAACTCATCCAAGACGACGTAAATTTTTTTTACTAAATCTACTACTGAAAGCTCTCTGAAATTATTGTGGAGGCAGTTCTCGCCAGGGTATTTCTATATACAACACGCTAGATAGTCGCGAGACAAGATTGCTCCGACAAGTAACCAACTGTCTCTAGCTATAACGTGACAGGTCTTCGCGCCAGAAATCACACAGAAGAGGGTCAGGCAATAAAAACGAAGGCAAAACAGCAAATAAGTTCAAAGCATTCATACATATATTTAAGGACAAGTCATTAGAGACAATTTACCTCAAAGCAAGAGCAGGAGGGAGTTGTAGAGACTAAGAAAATTCTTTTATAAAAAGGGTTGACAAGTCTTGTGGGAGTGGATATATTAGTAAAGCGCTCAAAGGAAGCCAAGGCGGACTGAGAGTAGCGCCCCGAACCTAGACAAGCTAATAGTTTAAAAGTTTAACATACAAAAGCCTCGTCAGCAAAGAAATCGAG
>JBATUR010000043.1:0-32352 GCA_049671305.1 Coleofasciculaceae cyanobacterium | reverse complement strand
TTGATTTGGGGCATCATCTCTTGATAACACGCCAAGACCTCTACCTCTAACACCCATAGCATCACGGCTAATAGTAACAAGGTCTGCTATTGGTGTTTTTAAGGATTTGAGGTCAACTTGTTTAAATGCCACTTCACCTGTTGGTTTGACTACCCAAATATAGAGTGCTGATTGACGCCAATCTTCTTTTCCCTGATTTTTTAAGTCATCATAAACAATCGAATATTGAACTAATGTGGCGTTTTGGGTTTTGGCAGTTTGTTTAATTTCTTCAATTGTTGGTGGTTTTACTGTTATTTGATTGTTAGGATTAGCCGATTGGCGTTGTGCTAATAATTCAACAAATGCTCTGGCTCTTCCTCGTTCGGCAATTTCTAAGGCTATGTTAGTTTTATTCTGGGCAACTAAGGCTTGTTGCAGAAGACGGTAGGTTTGATTTTGCGTTTCAAAGATGGCGATTTTTGAGGCATCAGTTAATCCAGGGCGTAGCGACTCTGCAACCTCAACGGCAGCAAATAGAGTTTTTTCGGCATCGGCATACTGTCTCAGATTGTTGTAAACTGCCCCAATATTGTTGAGAGTTGCTCCTTCTCCTTTCTTGTCGCCGACTTCTTTCCTGATCACCACAGATTGCTCTAAGTATTTCAAAGCTTGGGGATATTGTCCTAGATTGCGGTAAACTAAGCCAATATTGTTGAGAGTAGCCCCTTTTACTGCCTTGTTGCCGACTTCTTTGATGATGACAAAAGCTTGCTCATAGTATTTCAAAGCTTGGGGATATTGTCCTAGGTGGTTGTAAACTGCCCCAATATTGTTGAGAGTAATCCCAACTCCAGCCTTGTCGCCGACTTCTTTCCTGATAACCAAAGATTGCTCGTAGTATTTTAAAGCCTGGGGATACTGTCCTAGCTCGTAGTAAACTGCCCCAATATTGCTGAAATTCGTCCCAACTCCAGCCTTGTCGCCGACTTCTTTGATGATCACCAAGGATTGCTCATAGTATTTCAAAGCCTGGGGATATTGTCCTAGCTCGTAGTAAACTGCCCCAATACTGCTGAGAGTCGTCCCAACTCCAGGCTTGTTGCCGACTTCTTTGTGAATGACCAAGGCTTGCTCGTAGTATTTCAAAGCTTGGGGATATTGTCCTAAATTGCGGTAAACTTCCCCCATATTGCTGAGAACTACCGCTTCACTTTGACGATCGCCTATCGCTCTGACAATAACTAAAGCTTGCTCAAATGTTTGCAAGGCTTCTTGAGACTGACCTGTATTGAACTGCTGACCACCTATTTTATACAGTCGCAATGCCTCGTTTCTTCTATCTTGATTCGTTTGTGCTTGTGCTGATACCGCCCAATTAACAGAAGTTCCAGGTAGTTTAATTGTTGAAGTTAGAGACAATAGCACAGTTGCTGTGACTAAGCCCAAGCGGTGAAAATGGCGAGGCATCTGGCTATTCCTTATTGCTCTATTTGTTTGCCGACTCAGCCTTTAGCAAAGTCAACTTTTTTAGGTTGCTTTCATACATATCACCTTTATGTTGATGATTTATGCGGTGTTGCTGAATCAAACTATGTGATCGCCCCCCTGGCAGGGCAATTTTGGGGGGAACTCACCGAAGATCACTCCTTCGCTATTAGTCAGGGGTTTAAACCCCTGACTAATAGCGAAAGTCGTCTAAAGACGACTGGCTAAGAATTTTAGTCCACAAAGCGTGGACTCGCAGCTCTTAGCCAAGAACTTAAGTTATTGGCGGTTTATGAGGCTTATTGAGAAGGGTGCATTCAGGGGGAACCAGAATTAAATTTTCAAAACCCAGAATTGCCCTTTTGGAGGCTGCAAAACCTATCCTATCTCCGGTTAGAAGAAGCGATAATGCCTTTGGGTTTGCTTGAAGCGATCGCAACCAACCCATAAACTTTAATTCCCCGCCGACGCAAAACTTTAGCCGCAGCACGTACAGTTGCACCTGTCGTATAAATATCATCAACTAACAACACAGGTGATACTGATTTTTGAACTAAACTTTTACCTACAATAAAAGCATCGGCAAGATTTTCCTCTCGTTGTTGCGGCGTTAATTTAAATTGAGCTTCCGTTTCTCGAATTCTTTCTAAACCCAACGGTTGCTGTTTGTAACCTGTATATTCGCAAAAACTTTTAGCAATTAATTCCGCTTGATTAAAGCCACGTTCTTGCAATTTAGCAGAATGCAGAGGAATTGGTACAACTGTTAATTTCTTCTGACAAATTGCCGGCGACTTCAACCAACTTTCACCCAACCACTGACCCAATGGACGCGCCAATTCTGGTTTATTTTCATATTTTAAAGCCGCGATCGCTTGTTTCAAACTTCCTCCATAATTTCCCCAAATAAATATCGGCAACTCACCCTGCCACAACTGACTTGGATTTTTCAATTGGCAGCGTTGCAACTGTCTCTGACAAAATTCACAAAAATCCATCGGCGTTGGGCGATCGCATAATGGACAATTAGACTTCAAAAAAAGATTCAATAGTCCCTTTTTTAGCTGCTGTATTCCAGTCTGCATCACGTCCCTCACCCCTAATTTCTCTTAACTTTTCCAAAATACGACAAAATCCTGGGATAGTCGCTAATTCCCATCATCAATCAGTCTTTTGATACATGACAACAGCATAATCTCAAGCTGTCTTCCTCAAATCGTCGCCAACACCAAATAAATCCTGCAAATAACCGCCCTACCGTCGTCACAGACTATCAGCCGCCACAATTTTGCCTGATTTCCTTAACAAAAAGAAATGTTTCTGTACAATTGTTGAAAAGACTTCCATAAAATCGCCAATATTTACAGTCACCACTTTCCTAACGAACCCAAGCGAATATCCTAAGTTATGCAGCTAAAACAAACCCAAAATTCCGCCCCCTACGCCTCCTTACTGCTTATTGCGCCCTTTTTCCTCTGGGGAACCGCAATGGTTGCCATGAAAGGCGTCATACCCAACACCACGCCGCTATTTATGGCAGGAGTGCGCCTAGTTCCCGCTGGCATATTACTCCTAATTGCAGCTATGTTGATGGGGCGCCCACAGCCGAAAGGTTGGGCAGCATGGTTATGGATAGGGATTTTTGCGATCATTGACGGCGCACTATTTCAAGGATTTTTAGCAGAAGGATTAGTCCGTACCGGTGCTGGTTTAGGATCAGTAATGATTGACTCTCAACCCTTAGTTGTCGCCATCTTATCAGGATTATTATTTGGTGAAATTATTGGACTTTGGGGCGGCATTGGGCTAATAGTTGGCGTTTTGGGTATCGGTTTAATTGGCTTACCCCATGAGTTAATTATTAATATTTGGCAAGGCAACTTCATCGCAATTGAATTTAGCTGGCAGCAATTGTTTCAAAATGGCGAATGGTTGATGTTGTTGGCGTCGCTATCAATGGCAGTGGGAACTGTGATGATTCGGTTTGTGACGCGCCATGCCGACCCAGTTATAGCCACAGCATGGCACATGATTTTAGGAGGATTGCCATTATTTGCCCTTTCTGGAATTAATGAATCTCAGCAATGGGTGAATATAGATTTATACGGCTGGATGGCGCTAGCGTATTCGACAATATTTGGTAGTGCGATCGCTTATGGTCTATTCTTCTATTTTGCCTCTAGCGGTAATCTCACTAGTCTAAGTTCACTCACTTTTCTCACACCCGTATTTGCCCTACTATTTGGTAACTTATTATTGTCAGAAACTCTCAATCCTCTACAATGGTTCGGTGTTTCCTTAACTTTGGTAAGTATTTACCTAATCAATCAGCGCGAATTAATTACCGCAAAAGTGCAATCTCTACTCAATAAATCCGCCGTTACTCCAACTCAAACTGAAGAAAGTTTAAGCCAAGATAAGCCCCTAGAAGCATCGTCAGTTAATTGAAAACCAATTCCTGTCAAAATAATTGAGCCAGAAACTAAAATACTGACACGTCAGTAACAAATATGGTACAAATCCCCGACTTCTAAAGTTAAGCCTTCAAAATAATTGCACAAATTTCAAACAGAAGTCGGGGATTTTAGATCGCAATTCATCTGTAATTCTAGTTCCCGATATTAATGGAGAATAATCAAGCAGATATATTAGTTGCACAGAACTTGTCATAATGACTACAACTCCTAACAATTCCTTAAAAATCCTGCTCATTTCTAGCCCAATTGGTACACTAGGTTCTGGATCAGCAGGCGGTGTGGAATTAACCATAAAAAATATTGCAAGTCAACTGATCCAACGTGGTCATATTATCAAAATTGTCGCAGCCCAAGGCTCTACCGCCTGGGGAATGCCGCTAATTGAAATTGCTGGGACTTCTCAAACTAGCGCCCAAACTCTAGGCAGAGATGACCCAACTATTATCCCAGCCAATTCAGTTTTAGCCAATATGTGGGACTATGCACGGACAGTGCAAACTGAATATGACTTAATTGTTAATTTTGCCTACGATTGGTTGCCTTTTTATCTGACACCATTTTTTAATTGTGCGATCGCTCATTTAGTTAGTATGGGCTCTTTAAGCGAGGCAATGGATCGCATTATCGAACAAGTTGCGACTCAATTTCCCGGCACAATTGGCGTCCACAGCCTCGCCCAAGCCCAAACCTTTAGTTTTGCCGACCATTGCCGCTGCCTCGGAAATGGCATTGATTTATCTCTATATGACTTCTGTGCCGACCCGGAACCCTGGATTGGGTGGGTGGGTCGCATTGCCCCAGAAAAGGGCTTAGAGGATGCCGTAGCCGCCTCTGGCATTACGGGAACTGCCCTAAAAATTATGGGCTTTGTGGAAAACGAAGCCTACTGGCAGCAAATTGTGCTAGATAACTTAAATGCGCCTATACAATATGAAGGATTTCTGCCCACAGATGAACTACAAAAGCGTTTGCGTTTGTGTCGGGCACTATTGATGACGCCGCGTTGGCTAGAAGCTTTTGGTAATGTGGCAATTGAAGCCTTAGCTTGTGGTGTGCCAGTAATAGCTTACCGTCGCGGAGGACCTGCCGAAATTGTCGAAGATGGTAAAACAGGTTTTTTAGTTGAACCATCGGTTGAGGGATTGGTAGAAGCTTTGGGTAAACTAGAGAAAATTGACCGTTATGCCTGCCGTCAACGAGTCGAAACCGAGTATTCTAATCAGGCAATGGGCGATCGCATTGAGCAATGGTTTTGGGATATTTTAAGTCAGCGTCCCCAAGTTTCCTAAAATCCCTAATTTCTTGAGATAATGCTTAATATGAAGCACAACCGATAATTCATGCCGGACTCCTCAATTGATCAGTTGCTTGCAGCTTTAAAAAATCCCGACGAAGACATTCGTAACCAGGCAACAGCCGAACTTTGGTATATTTGGTTTCATCAAAAAGGCAGATATGGCATGGAGTTGCTCGAACGCTGCCAAGTTATGCTACAAGTTGGCAATGTCACTCAAGCAGAAACCCTACTAACGGAATTGGTGAGAGATCAACCAGACTTTGCCGAAGCTTGGAATCGACGCGCTGTTCTCTACTACACTTTGGGACAGTATGAAAAGTCAAGAGATGACTGTCAGCAAGTGATTAAACTTAATCCGGTTCATTTTGGTGCACTGCATGGGCTAGGTTTATGTCATGCTGCCCTGGAAAACTATCGTGAGGCAATTCAAGCTTTTCGTCAAGCACTCTCTATTCAGCCTTATGCTTTAGTCAATCAAAAGTTGTTGCTCGAATGTACTGCTAAATTGAATTAATTTTTGAGGCGTAGTTTTCAGGCAATATATAGGTCAAAATATTGGGGATATAAGCCAGAATTGCCATAAAACAAATAAATAATGACCAATAACCCACCACCACTAAAACCAGGAGACTTATTACGAGTCATTACTCCTAGTGGCGCTTTGCGAGAATTTGAAGCTTACCAAAATGGTATAGAAATTTGGCGACGCCAAGGCTATCGAGTGGAACTTCCCATTAATTATCATGCTAATGGCTATCTTGCCGGTACAGATCTTGAGCGCCGTCAGCAGTTGGCAGCAGCTTGGCATGACCCAGAGTGTCGGGGTATTCTTTGTGCTAGAGGTGGTTATGGCAGCGCCCGACTTTTGGAGGACTGGAGTTGGTTATCAGTACCTGCAACTCCTAAATGGTTGATTGGTTTTTCTGACATTACGGGTTTGCTGTGGAGTTTGTATCAGTCGGGCATTTCGGGTATACATGGACCTGTATTAACTACTTTAGCAGCCGAGCCTGAGTGGTCGTTGCGTCGCTTATTTGATTGTGTGGCGGGACTTCCTTTAGAGCCGCTTTCTGGTGTAAGTTGGTCTAGTGGCAATGCCCGTGGTGTGTTGTTACCTGCCAATCTGACCGTTGCTACCCATCTACTTGGTACTCCTGTACAACCCCGGCTTGAGGGCGTGATCCTGGCTCTGGAAGATGTCACAGAAGCGCCTTATCGTATTGATCGGATGTTGACGCAGTGGCGTACAAGTGGTGCTTTTAAGGGTGTTTGTGGTATTGCTTTGGGGCGTTTTTCCCGCTGTTGTCCACCGCAGGGTATTCCTAGTTGGACGGTGGAGGAGGTGTTACGCGATCGCTTGGTTGATCTGGGCATCCCTATTGTCTCTGACTTGCCTTTCGGTCATGATGGTGTTAACGCTGCTCTTCCTGTCGGGCAAAAAGTCGAACTAAATGCTAATCTAGGAACTCTCAGTTGGCATCTAAAATAGATTTAATCTAGGCTATAAAATCAAAAGCTTTTATTTTTAGTAAGAGTGTTATTTTATTTAAAGTTATCAGTAATTTATTTGGGCAAACAAGTTGTTTTGCCTGCGTAATTATGCGTAGATAACTTAAGT
The DNA here is from genome assembly GCA_049671305.1 of Coleofasciculaceae cyanobacterium. Lineage (GTDB taxonomy): Bacteria > Cyanobacteriota > Cyanobacteriia > Cyanobacteriales > Coleofasciculaceae > CADCTM01. Next base: position 25,493 of record JBATUR010000043.1, on the reverse strand, counting down.
TACCCTTAAAATTTACCGCAATTTTACGGAGAGCTGATCATTGGAAAAATTTTAAAATGAATCTAGAAAAAGCCTATTATGTAGTGTTACAGTCAAACAAGAATTATTTAAGTAGTAAAGTTGCCTAATCTGTAACCTAGCAGGAGCCTATGATCAGTAATAATACCTCGTACTGCCATCCCTCGCTAGAATATAACGAGCAACAGAACATTGCCCAGTTAAAAGAAGAGCTAGTTAAAGCTAGACAAAAAATCTCGCGACAGGCATTGCTTAACAAAATAATTCAAGTAATGCAAGGAACTTTGGTACTTGATGAGATTTTACAAACAACTGTTAACCAGTTACAAGGAGCATTGCAAGTTAGTCATTGTCTGATTTTTAGACCTGATGCTAACTCTCAAATGGTAGTTCGCTATGTATCAGAATTAACAGATAATGCCGCTAATTTCATCGGTCAGCGCTGTGTTTTTTGTGACAATTATCACTCCTCTCTCTTAGCTGGTGAGTCGGTGGTGCTTTCTCGTATTGATCACACCTTGCCGCCAGCAGTTTTCCAGGCAGCACAAAACCACCACTGTCGTGCCATCATGATTGTGCCGTTAATCTACCAAAAATCCTATATTGGTGGCATTACTTTAATGCAATGCGAAGAGGATATTACCTCGCCGTTAAGCGCTAGCCGAGAACACAGCGCCACAACGTTATTAAACTCAGAAAACGAGGCGGAACTTAAAGACGAAGGCTTAAATGGCGACTCATGCCCATACAGCAAACCAGAGGATTCAATTTGGGGTTGGACTGCGGCTAATTTGGAAATTGTACAGGCAATTGCTGATCATTGTGCGATCGCTATTTATCAAGCAGAATTGCATCAACAATTGCAAACAGAATTAGCTGAACGCAAACAGGTAGAAGAAGCCCTACGCCAAAGTGAGGCACGTTATCGCGCTATTGTTGAAGACCAAACTGAGCTAATTTGTCGATTTAAACCCAATGGCATTTTAACTTTTGCCAATGATGCTTACTGTCGCTATTTCAACAAACAACGTAGTGAGTTAATTGGACAAGAATTTCTGCCCCTGATGCCGTCCCAAGACCGAGAATTAATTAGCAAGAATTTTCGCTCTCTATCTCCAGGACATCCAATTAATACCTACGAACATCGTATCATTTTGCCATCAGGCGAAATTCGTTGGCAGCAATGGTCTGATCGAGCGGTGTTTGATGATCAGGGCAATTTTATTGAATGTCAAGCGGTGGGACGAGATATCACCCAACTTAAACAAGCGGAAGTTGATATCCGTATGGCATTAGAAAAAGAGCGAGAAGTTAGCGAATTGCGCTCAAGTTTTGTGGCTTTAGTTTCTCATGAATTTCGCACACCGCTAACCATTATTCAATCTTCCACAGATTTGCTGGAAAACTATAACCACAAACTGTCTGATGAGAAAAAATACAAGCTATTTGGAAGAGTTCAAGGTGCAGTCAGGCGCATGACTAATCTCTTGGAAGATGTGCTTTTGATTGGCAAAGCCGAAGCCGGAAAACTTGATTATAAGCCGAGTTTAATGGATTTGCTGCCTTTTTGTCGCGATATCGTGGAAAACTTGCAAATGAGTACCAGTTCTCGCCACGCCATCGACTTCCTCATTCATGGTAGCTGCGGCGATGTCATAATGGACGAAAAACTCTTAGCACATATCTTGACAAACTTACTTTCCAACGCCATTAAATATTCTCCTCAAGGCGGTATTGTTAAGTTTCATGTGATTTGTTCTCCTGAAACTACCTGTTTTTTAATTCAAGACCACGGTATTGGCATTCCTAAGCCTGACTTGGAGAAATTATTTGAATCCTTTCGACGCGCTAGCAATGTTGGTAGCATCCCTGGTACAGGATTAGGACTAGCAATTATTAAGAAATGTGTAGATTTACACGGCGGTCAAATTGATATAGAAAGTGAAATTGGAGTTGGTACAACCTTTAGTGTGACACTGCCTTGCCACGGAAAAATCTTGAGGCAGCCGACTTCAGAAGAAGACTAAACAACACGCAGAGAAAGCTGTTTTGGTTGTTTTTAAGAAAATAACCATGCCTAATCAAAACAACAACGCCTCATGTTTAAATAATCACACACCCGAAAACGTTGTTTTGCCTTGCTCATCCCAAAAAAAGCAGCATCAGGCAGGAGTTTTCACTAAACGACTTAAAATTTCTTGCTCAAAGAGTACAACTTTTTGAGGAGGAAACTCTCCTGCATAGAGACAGACCGAAGATTGCCCTAAAATTTCACTAAAGAGCAACTGCTGAAATAATAAGTTGTCAGTAAAAGACATAATATGACGAGCGCTGGCACATTCTCCTTGCCAACTAAAATCCAAATTGAGCTTGACATGATGTAAATCGTGAATACATCGGAAAATCAGGTTCACTTCTGGATTTAACAAATCTGATTCGTTAAATTGCCGACTAATTAGCAAACGTCCTTGGTTGACATCAGCATAAATATCTTGTAAACAAAGTTCTGTGCCTTTGACATAAGGTTGAAAGTCAACAAATTGGCAGTCCATCCCTTGCAATTCTACTTGTGCCAGATCGAGGACAAATTGCTGAAAATCCCTGACTACCTCAGAAGGCACTTGGTAAGCTGGAGCCGCAATGTAATGCTTGGCAATGTCTTCGATGTTCATGAAAACCCTGTGATAGATGCCTTGTATGCACAAAAGATTGAAAAAACTTAACTTTCAATCAAGGCGCACATCGTAACCCTAATTTTGGATTCTCTGACCACTAAAAAACGATGTGGTAAATACCTAAAATTTTTATAAAGTTTGCTGTATGACAGCGTAAATATACTGAAATTCCTGCTTTGCTCAAAGCAGGTCTGCAAAGTAAAAAGTTGAAGCGTAAAGTTACCTTGCGCCAGACTGATTATTGTAACAACTGACACCTGTTTGAGATTGCCTTAGTAATTCCATAATACTCTCATAGAGAAAAGATGGAGCAGAAAGTTTTTAAGTAAGTGATCGGGATCATCTTAAGCTAGCGATCTAAAAAGGTTGTTATTTTGGGTTGTGATGCCTGAACTATTGCGAATTAAGCGATCGCTCCCTTACCAACTCCTTAGACTTATGCATTGCTGGCTCATACACTCAAAATAGATAAATTCTACCGATTAGCCCTCTATCTAAAACTATCTTCCTAAACCAGGTTTAGCTTAAAAAGGGAAAATGGGGGATGAGGGGTGAGACACTGTTTCCGTCTTCTTCTGTTTCATAAAAAATTATGGCTTCAGCCAGACGACTAGAATCAGGGTCACAGGAGCAATGGGAGAATGATAAGCTAACAAATGCATTTAAAAACAACAATACGGTAAAGACTAGATGAATGGCTCAACCCAGATTCCTTACTTATTACGCGCTGCTCGTGGTGAAGTATTAGACCGTCCGCCTGTCTGGATGATGCGGCAGGCTGGTCGTTATATGAAAGCTTATCGTGATTTACGGGAGAAGTATCCCAGTTTTCGAGATCGTTCAGAAATCCCAGAAGTGGCAATAGAAGTGTCATTACAACCCTGGAAGGCATTTCAGCCCGACGGTGTGATTTTATTTTCCGATATCGTCACACCGCTACCAGGCATCGGCATAAAAATGGATATTGCTGAAGGCAAGGGACCAATTATTGATCAACCGCTCCGCACTCAGGCACAAATTGACCAATTACGTGCTTTTGAACCGGAAGAATCGATGCCGTTTATTCGGCAAATTTTGCAGGCGTTGCGTGCCGAAGTGGGCAACCAATCTACTGTACTGGGTTTTGTGGGTGCGCCTTGGACTTTGGCAGCTTATGCGGTTGAGGGGAAGGGTTCTAAGACTTATTCGATTATTAAGGGGATGGCGTTTTCGGAACCTGCGATTTTGCATGATTTGTTGGGTAAGCTGGCAGATGCGATCGCGATTTATGTCCGTTACCAAATTGATAGCGGTGCCCAAGTTGTGCAGATGTTCGATTCTTGGGCAGGGCAACTCAGTCCTCAAGATTACGAAACCTTTGCCTTACCATATCAGCAGCGCGTTTTCAAGCAAGTTAAAGAAACTCATCCTGATACACCTTTAATTTTGCTAGTTAGCGGCAGCGCCGGCGTGCTGGAACGGATGCCCCAATCTGGCGTCGATATTGTTAGCCTAGATTGGACAGTGGATATGGCAGAAGCTAGAGAAAGAATCGGTTGGGATGTGAAGGTGCAGGGAAATATGGACCCCGGCGTGTTATTTGGTTCGCAAGATTTTATACGCGATCGCATTCTTGATACAATCCGTAAAGCCGGAAACAAAGGACACATCTTCAACCTTGGACACGGCGTCTTACCGGGGACCCCAGAAGATAACGTCAGATTCTTTTTTGAAACTGCCAAACAAGCTGACAAATTACTAGCTATTCACGCCTAATTTCTCCTTATTAAACGCAACCATGAACCCCAAGCGGATATTTATGACGGGTGCCAGTGGCTGCATTGGTCACTACATCGCTGAAGCTTTAATTCAGAATACTGAACACGATTTGTTTTTCTTAGTCAGAGATCCCAAAAAGTTAAAATTTGACTACGAATCTCGTCCTGGCGTCACGATTTTACAAGGAGATATGCGCCAAATCGAACGTTTTGGCGACCTTCTCAAAACTATGGATGTGGCAATACTCGCCGCCACCGCTTGGGGAGGGCAGGAATGTTTTGATGTGAATGTCATCAAAAATATCCAGTTGCTGGAATTACTTGATCCACAGGTTTGTCAGCAGGCAATTTATTTTTCAACCGCCAGTGTTTTAGACCGCAATAACCAGCCTTTGAAGGAAGCAGGGCAGTTGGGCACAGATTATATTCGTTCTAAATATGATTGTTTGGGACGACTTTCCAAATTGAAAATTGCTCCTAAAATTACCTCTGTGTTTCCGACTTTAGTATTAGGAGGAGATGGCAATAAACCCTATTCTCATATTTCATCAGGCATTGGTGAGGTTGTGAAATGGTTTGATATTATTCGCTTTCTCAAAGCTGATGGTAGTTTTCACTTTATTCATGCTAAAGATATTGCTCAAGTGGTGCAGCATTTAGTTGATCATCCTCCAGATGAGTCAAACAGAAAAATAGTTTTGGGTAATAAATCGATGACTGTTAATGAGGCAGTTGCAGAAGTTGGCGCTTATTTAGGAAAAAAGAGTTATTTGCGTGTGCCTTTAACACTTTGGTCGGCTAATTTCTTAATAGCTGCTTTCAAAATTCAGATGGAAGCTTGGGATCGATTTAGTATTAATTATCGGCATTTTACTTATCAGAATCCTGTCAGTCCAGAGACATTGGGTTTAACAACTTATTGCCCAACTTTTACGGATATTTTGAAAATTAGCGGCATTCCTCGAAAATAACTGGTACAGGTGAATTCAGATCCCCGACTTCTTAGGCAAGATGTTTCGTTGTTTTTTTGCGGTTTAACTCCAGAAGTCGGGGATCTTTGCTTACTACGATACTAATTGCCATGCCAATTTTGCTGCCCCTACCATACCAGCAGTATTACCCAACTCAGCCACAATTAACTGTAAATTAGCACGACATATCGCCAGGACGCGGCGCTCAATTTCAGTTTTGGCAGCAGGCAAGAAAAATTCTGCACTTGCACTAACACCACCACCGATAATAACGGCTTCTGGTGTCAGAATATAAATCAAACTCGCTAACCCAACACCTAAATCACGTCCATAACTTTGCCAAAATTCTAAAGCATATTTGTCGCCATTTCTTGCCATTTCTCCAAGTTCGTGAGGTTCTTTTCCTGTACGGCGTCGAATGGCTTGCACTGAGGTATATTGTTCTAGAGAACCTTGATTTCCACTAGCACAGTTTGGTCCATCTGGATTGAAGGTAATTAAGCCTAACTCCGCCCCTGCACCTTGATGACCGGTGAAAAGTTTGCCGTCTAAAATAACTGCACCGCCCACACCTGTGCCCAATGTCAGCAATATTAGGTGTTGAAATTGACGCCCTGCACCTAACCAAGCTTCACCTAAACCCGCACAGTTGGCATCATTGGCAAGAATAGTCGGATAACCTGTTTTTGCTTCCAACCAATCAGCTAAAGGGATGTCATGCCAACCTGGAAGATTAATCGCAATACGAGTAATTCTACCACTTGCATCGACGGGTCCTGGTGTACCAATGCCAATTGCTAGAGGCGGGTTTTCTTGAGAAGAAATACTTTTGATTGCTTCAATAATTGCCTCTAAAACTGCAGTAGGTGTCGCAGGTTGTGGTGTTGGTATGCTTAAGGAATTTAGACAAGTTCCGTCTGCAAGAAATCGCCCTAATTTAATTGCGGTTCCTCCTAAATCAATACCGATAACTTCTGATTTACTCACTCCACTTCGTTCCTAAATATTAAGCTAAATTCCCAGAACATCTTATATCAATATTGCATAATTTGTGGATAGGGGCGCACAGCCGTGCGCCCCTACAGAATAATTATTCACGACGCCAACGGGGATTAATTAATTCGCTCAAACCTTCTCCAACTAGCGATAATCCTACTACCATTGAAGTCATTGCCAAACCTGGAAATAATGCTGTCCACCAAATTCCAGTTGGTAAAGCATCAAGTGCTTGACGTAAATCTTGCCCCCATTCTGGTGTTTGTTCTGGTAGTCCTAATCCTAAAAAACCTAAACTTCCTAAAATTAAAATAGCATCAGCAGCATTAAGGGTAAATAAGACAGGGACGCTTTGAATTACATTAAGAAATAGATAGCGAGATAAGACGGTATTAGTACTAGCGCCAAGGGATTGAGCTGCTTCGATGAAAAGTTCATTTTTGACGCTGGCGGTATGGTTACGGACGACTCGGTAGTATTGTGGCACATAGGCAATACTCAGGGCAATTGCCGCATTTAATACACCGCGCCCCACAATAAATGCCAGAGTTACTGATAATAATAATCCTGGCAAGGTGTAGATTGTATCCATTAAAAATAGTAATACTTTATCTAATTTTCCTCCCAGATAGCCACTTACTAAGCCCAAGGGGACGCCAATAAACATACTCAGGGATGTTGCGAGAATAACGACTTTTAAGGCTGCTTGTGAGCCAAATACGGTACGAGAAAATACATCATAACCTTGGCGATTTGTTCCGAACCAGTATTTTGCTCCTGGTGGTTCGTGGATGGGATTAATTAAGGAGGCAGTCGGATCTTGTAGCCATCCCCAAGCTTGAAATACTGGCGCAAAAATGGCAATTAAGATGAAAAATATGGTGATGACTAATCCCACTGCCATTAAATACATAGAGAGGCTAGGACGTTCAGTGAAGCGTAAAAATCGCGGAAGTTGGAGTTTGGTTGGAGTCATAAAATAATTGTTAGGTTTGGCTTGCTAAGTATTGTCTAATAATATTTACTTTTTCTTGTGCTGCTGTAAAGTTAGCATCAATTCAAATAATTTTAACGCTTTTTGAGGGTGTTCTATGTCAATATATATACAGCCTAAATTATAAGCTGGATATCTTGTCATATAATTTGATTCAATAAAAATAATGGCTCATAAAATAGCTGAATTCAAGTCAAGATAAACCTTCACTTGAACTCAGCTAAAATTAACCATCTATTTTCTGATCACCTTATTTAGCAGCAGAAACACTCGCTGGTAAATAACTCTCAATTATCTTGCGAAACTCACTCTTTTGCTTGACGCCTTTTACTTGTTCTACTAATTCCTGATCCTTGAAAAACTGCACAGTCGGAGTCCCCATAACCTGAGCATTTGCTGCAATATCTCGGTCTTTGTCGATGTCAATTTCAATAAAGTGAATTTTTCCATCAAATTCATCCACAACTTTATTGAGAATTGGCTTCAAGGTGTGGCAGGGACCGCAATTAGGTGAGACATATTTTACTACCAAAAGGCGATCGCTTTCATGGAATAATTTCCGCAGCGCATAGCCGCCTGAGTGCCGCGTATTATTTAAATTAAACGCTTCTTCTGGTGTTGCCGCCTCCTCTTTCGTCACCTCAGTTGTGGGCGGTGTTTCTGAGGAAGGCGTCTGATGATGCTCACTTATTAAATTATTAACTGATAGCCAGCGCTCTGCTAACATTGCCGCCATACAGCCCGTACCTGCCGCTGTAATTGCTTGACGGTATTCATGATCCTGGACATCACCCGCCGCATAAACGCCTTCTAAACTTGTTTCTACTGAGCCATGTTTGGTGACAATATAGCCTACATCATCGAGTTCCAACTGACCTTTAAATAACTCGGTATTCGGTTTATGACCGATCGCATAAAATAATCCTTTAACGTGCAAGTTTTGCTCTTCACTTGTCTTCGTATCGCGGAGTTTCACGCCAGTCATGTGACCATTTTCACCGAAAACATCGACAGGTTCACTATTCCAATGTATAGTAATTCTAGGATTATTTAAAACGCGGTCTTGCATCGCCTTACTTGCCCGCATTTTATCGCTACGGACGAGCAAATGAACGCGATCGCCATATTTTGTCAAATAAACCGCTTCTTCTGCCGCCGAGTCACCGCCACCCACTACAGCAAGTTCCGCACCGTGGAAAAGCGGCGTCGCACCATCACAAATTGCACAAGCAGAAATGCCATGACTCCAGAACTCCTTCTCATTCGGTAGTCCCATGCGTTTCGCAGTTGCACCCGTGGCAATTACAATACTATGAGCTCTAACTTCCCGTTCCTCAGAGCGCACAATAAAGGGACGCTGGCTCAAGTCTACATAAGTTACATCCTCGGTATGTAGTTCTGCTCCCCAACGCTCTGCCTGCGCCTTCATGCGATCCATTAATTGCGGTCCGGTAATGCCTTCGGGAAAGCCTGGAAAGTTCTCAACTTCTGTCGTTGTCATCAACTGACCGCCTGGTAGCCCTCCAGCTTGGAAGCCTTCAAACACTAAGGGTTTAAGGTTTGCTCGTGCCGCATAGATCGCTGCCGTGTAGCCAGCAGGACCAGAGCCGATGATTACGAGATTTTCTACGGTTGGGTTGGACATTTATATTAAACTCATAACGACTACGCTTTACTCATGATAACGGTTTTTCTGTAGAGGGTGAAAGCAATTTCCTAGATTGCCAGGATCACTGCTGCTTTCAGCAGATTACAACCGCTGTTTTTACATTATGTTGAGAGACACAATTGTTATACTATGAAAAATTAATCGGAGGCGATTTGTGTTGTGTCGGCAAAAGATCGCTTTCATCATGTTGTCAAAGCGGCTCTGATCAAAGATGGTTGGAATATCACCCATGATCCCATGATAATTAAGGTGGGGGGTGTAGATATGGAAATTGATTTGGGCGCTAAACAAATGATGGCGGCGGAACGTTCCGGTGAAAAAATCGCTGTCGAAGTCAAAAGTTTTCTAGTCACGGCATCAGCAATTTCCGAATTTTACAAAGCATTAGGGCAATTTATCAACTATCGGACAGCACTCCGCCGAGAGGAACCAGATCGTGTACTGTATTTAGCAGTTCCTGATCTAGCTTACAACAGCTTTTTTCAGCTTGATTTTCCAGCGTCAGTTGTTGAGGAAAACGCTGTGAAGCTGATCGTCTATGATATCCAACTGGAGCAAATTGTACGATGGATAAACTAGCGAATTATCAACAAATTATTCAACAACTTTTGACAGATTATGCTCAGAATAAGCCGGCTTATGGTGAGATTGAAGTTGAACTGATTTTTGATACTCAAAGGCATCATTATCAAATTGTGCATTTAGGGTGGCAACATAAGCGCTGGATTCATCATTGTGTGATGCATCTGGATATTAGAAATGAAAAGATTTGGATTTTCTGTAACTCAACAGAGCATGATATCGCGGCTGATTTGATAGAGTTGGGAGTGCCTTCACAAGATATTGTCCTTGGTTTTCAGCCTCCCTTTGTTCGTGAATTTAGTGATTATGCTGTGGGATGAGTCAGGAAAGAGAATCTACACTACCGAGATAAAAATTATGGATAACAAAGCCTTAGAATTAGTCGAAAAAATTCGTCAGCAATTTGATGCAGGACCCTATCCCAGAATTCCTTTAGAAAAATCTCCCAAAGAGGATGTAGCTCGGCTTTATATTCACAACTTTTCGACCGCTTATTACTTAAGAAATCAGAAAGTTAGAGAAACCGCAGGAATTACCATTCTTGATGCAGGATGCGGTAGTGGCTTTACTTCCTTAACCTTAGCAGAAGCCAATCCTGGGGCAAGAATTGTGGGAGTTGACTTATCAGAGCAGTCTGTTGAACTGGCAAAAAAACGTTTACAATATCACGGGTTTGATAATGTTGAATTTCAGGCAATGTCTATCGAAGAATTATCAAATTTAAAAGAAGAATTTGACTATATTAATGCCCACGAAGTTCTTTATTTACTGCCAGATCCTGTAGCAGGCTTAGAAGCAATGAAGTCTGTCTTAGCTAAGGATGGAATTATTAGAACAAATTTACACAGCTCATTGCAACGTGCTTCCTATTATCGAGCGCAAGAATTATTTAAAATGATGGGTTTTTTGGATAATGCCCCCGGAGAAATGGAAATTTCATTAGTTCGTGAAACTATGAAAGCCTTAAAAGAAAATGTGATGCTCAAAGCACAAAACTGGAAGCCAAATTATGAAACTGATGATGAAACAGTTCTGGCTAATCACTTGTTAATGGGGGATAAAGGCTCTACTATACCGGAATTATTTTCGGCTTTGAGAGCTGCTGATTTAGAGTTTATTTGCCTGGTAAATTGGCAACAATGGCAGTTATTGGATTTGTTTAAAGAACCTGATGATTTGCCCATGTTTCTGGCATTAGCGCTGCCGGAACTTTCTGTAGAGGAACAATTGCATCTGTATGAACTTTTCAATCCAATTCATCGACTGTTAGATTTTTGGTGTGGACATCCTGAGCAAAGTGCTGCCTTTGTGCCAGTTGCTGAGTGGACAGACTCTGATTGGCAAGATGCCCTGGTGTATTTACATCCTCAACTCAAAACCTCAATGATGAAAGAAGAATTGCTTAGGTGTATTGAGCAATTAAACCCATTTCAGATCAGTCAGCAGCTAAAGCTTGGTGGACAGACAAACTTTTTGGATAGTACCATCGCGGCTTGTCTTTTGCCTCTGTGGGAGGAAGCACAACCAATGCAGTCATTGGTGAAGCGATGGCAGCAGTTGCGCCCAGTAGATCCTCTTACTTTAGAAACTACTACAGAATTGGCAGCTTTGGAGATAGTTAAAGCCACATTAACTCAGCTAGAGAGTTCTGGGTATGTGCTTTTGGAGCGTTCTGCTTAATTATATAGTCTTAGCCTGCGTAGGCAGGCTTTGTTTGTGTAGCCCCAGGCTTCAAGCCTGCGGTTTTTTTTGGGGAACTTAATTATATTGACGTAATGTGGCAATCAGTAGGAAGACCCTCTCCCCCAGCCCCTCTCCCACAGGGGGAGAGGGGAGCAAGATTATCTTCCGAAATATAATGTGTTAAAGAGAATCTTGTCCCCTTCTCAAGAGTGTGGGTTCTGGCGGAATTGTATTAGGAAGTCGTGTAATGAGACAAAGAAACTCTTGTCCCCCTTCTCCCCTTGTGGGAGAAGGGGTTAGGGGATGAGGGGGTTCCTTGTGGGAGAAGCTAGGGTATGAGGGGGTTCCCTTGTGGGAGAAGGGGAACCAGGGGATGAGGGGGCTCCCTGTAGGAGAAGGTAGGAGATGAGGGAAAAAATACTGGCACATTAACCAGGAAATTTTGAGGACAGTGATAGGAAAGCCAGATCAAGTGGGTAAGTTACATCCAGAGAGTGAAACATTTATATATCCCCACCCCTGGAGGAAAGACTACTCATGAAACTAGAATTTCAAGCCAAGCTATTACAACACTTAAATAAGAAAAAAGGATCTGAGGAAGGCTTCACCCTTATTGAACTGTTGGTAGTTATCATCATTATTGGTATTCTTGCTGCTATTGCTCTGCCATCTTTCCTCAACCAAGCTAACAAAGCCAAGCAGGCAGAGGCTAAAACTTACGTTGGTTCCATGAACCGTGCTCAACAAGCCTTCTACCTAGAAAACAATTACATGACTGCCTTTGGCGACAATGGTTCGGGCTTCGGTGCGCTAGGTTTGGGAATCGCCACTCAGACAGTTAATTTTACCTACAGCATGGCAGGTGGCGCTACTGAGGCTCCAGATACTGTCACTGTTGGTGCTCCATCTGGTAAGGTTACGAACCAGGCACAACCAAGAGCACTATCTCTCAAAGCTTATATTGGTGGTGTGAGCCTAGGGCAGGTGGCAACGACAAGTGAGGCAACAACCCTAGCTGTATTGTGCGAAGCTAAGATTGCTAGTGGAATTGCACCCAATACAAATGGAACCGAAGAGGCCCAATTTGCTGCAGATGGAACACCAAGTTGCCCAGTAGATAACTATAAGCCAGTAGGCGGCAAAACCTCAGCAAACTAATTCAGCTTCTCCTAAGATCAATAGGATACTGAAATAAAAATAGCAAGGAATCTATGTTTTCAAGGGTTCCTTGCTTTAATGTTGACATAATTCACTTGGGCGCTGAATACAAAGAGCAATTGCCCCTAGAGGTGATATTTTCTTGCCCGGAGATCCCCCTAAATCCCCCTTAAAAAGGGGGACTTTGATTCTTGATTCTCCCCCCTTTTTAAGGGGGGCTGGGGGGGATCTCCGGGGGCAACAGAGCTTTCAATTACAACAAATCGATAAATATCTAGATTGTGAAGTCACCAGAAAAAATACCCACCGCAACTACTGAAGATACTTTGACAAATTTAGTTGACTGGCAACAGCAAGCCCATGAATATTTAGTTTTAGGAGACTACAGTCGGGCGGCAAGTTTGTACGAAGCAGCTATTACAGCCGAACCTGAAATTAGGGCTTACTACTGGCATTTGGGGTTAATGCTGTTGCTGCAAGGGGAAGAATTGGAAGCACAGACAACCTGGCTATTTGCAATGGCAGAAGGTGAGCCAGAAGAGGTTGAACTTTGGACAGCAGAACTTATAGAGGTTCTGCATAATGAAGCAAGTCGCCAAGAAGAGCTAGAAAATTATCAACTAGCTTGGCTACTCCGACAACATATAAAGGAAATTAACCCAACTGATGTTAATAACCTGCTGCACTTAGTTGAGTTAACTATTAAGTTAGACAATTTAAGTGATCAGCAGTTGGCTGATATAGGCATAACTGAACTTCTCAAATCAGAGCAATTACCCTACCTTGATACTAATTTACTACTAAAAGTCTTAAAAAGTATTATAGAGCCTGCTTTTTTAGGTACATCCATCCTGGAATTACTAAAAGCTTCTTTAAAGCATATCAAAAATCATAGAGATTTGTTGGCAGTTTTATTACCAGCGGCAATGAAATTTGGCTACTCAGCCAAACTGCCTAATTTCGCTGCACTCTTGCTGGAATTATATTTAGATATAGAGCCAGATTATCGAGAAGTTCTGGTTCATTTGTCATGTTTTTATCAAAATGGTGGACAATACGAAAAAGGTATAGAAACAGCAAAACTATGCAATTCTTTACCACAAATATTGCCAGACAAAATCTATGACTTATATTTAGTGATACGCGGTTTCATGAGTGCTGGCGGCTATTGGCAAGAAGCTTGTGAAATCGGTGAGCAGCAAAAATCATTGTTTTTGTCATTGGCTGAACAACAACCGATATTGTTAGAAGAAACTACAGTTCAGCGCTTATTTAGTAGCACTTATTTTTTACCATATTTAAAAGACGAACCCAAAGAAAATAGATATATTCAAAATAAAATTACACAAATTTGTCAGTTTAATATCAGAAATGATACTAAAGAGCAAGTAGAAAGATATGCTAGCAGAGTCATCAAAAATCAAACTAAGCCTTTAAAGATCGGCTACCTATCTCATTGTTTGAAAAGCCATTCTGTAGGCTGGTTGGCTCGTTGGGTTTTTAAGTATCATGAGCGAGAACATTTTCAAGTTTATTCATATTTAATCAACTATTCTCAGCAAAATGATCCATTACAAGAGTGGTATATCCATCAATCTGATCAAGTTTACAAAGCAAATAGTAGCGGCTTGGATATTGCTGAAAAAATATATCAAGATGAGATTGATATTTTAATTGATCTTGATAGCATCACCTTGGATACTACTTGTAAGATAATGTGCCTCAAACCCGCACCAATTCAAGTCACGTGGTTAGGTTTAGATGCATCAGGAATTCCTGCTATAGATTACTTTATTGCTGATCCTTATGTCTTACCAGAGTCAGCTCAAGATTATTATAATGAAAAAATCTGGCGACTTCCTCAAACTTATATAGCTGTTGATGGCTTTGAGGTGGGTGTGCCTAATTTGCGTCGAGATCACTTAAATATTCCTAGTGATGCTGTGGTTTATTTATGTCCTCAGAGGGGATATAAACTTAATACTGATATAACACGATTACAACTAAAAGTTATTAAAGAAGTTCCCAATAGTTACTTTTTAGTTAAAGGTTTATGGGATAAAGGTTCAATCAAAAACTTCTTTACTCAGATTGCCGAAGAAGAAGGTGTAGAATGCGATCGCCTGCGTTTTTTGCCAGATGTCGCTTTAGAAGCAGTTCACCGCGCTAACCTAGGCATTGTTGATATAGTACTCGATACATATCCCTACAATGGCGCCACCACGACTCTAGAAACACTCTGGATGTGTATTCCTCTAGTTACGCGAGTTGGGCAGCAATTTGCAGCTCGTAATAGCTATACGATGATGATCAATGCTGGCATTACCGAAGGTATTTCTTGGAGTGAGCAAGAGTATTTAGAGTGGGGAATTCGCTTAGGTAAAGATGCACAATTGAGGGAACAGATAGCTTTGCGGCTGAAGAAATCTAGGCAGACAGCTCCTTTGTGGAATGGCAAACAATTTACCCGCGAAATGGAAAATGCTTACCAACAAATGTGGCAAAAATATATGGAATCCTAACGACTAAAGTCGCGCCTACATAAACAAAGCCTACCTGCGTAGGCTGAATTAAAGTCCGTCCTCACTAAAGCTCCGGCGGTGGACTTTGTTCTGGTAGCCCCAGGCTTGCAGCCTGCGGGCTATTTGATTTGTTCTCTTAAAATGTGGCAAAAATATATGGAATCCTAACGCCTAAAGTCGCGCCTACATAAACAAAGTCTACCTGCGTAGGCTGAATTAAAGTCCGTCCTCACTAAAGCTCCGGCGGTGGACTTTGTTCTGGTAGCCCCAGGCTTGCAGCCTGCGGACTATTTGATTTGTTCTCTTACCCAAGCTCGAAACGCCTTCATAGTTTTATTTCTGCCAACAGTTTTTGATTGGATCAGATATTGGGGAATCATCTCTATTAGAGGAAAGTTGGAAAAATTTGGACTATTTTCACTTTTAATATACTTTCCATCTTGTAACACATTAATTTGCAACTTTCCATTATCAAATTGCCAAAGCTCAGGCACACCCAAAGCTTCATAGATACTTGGATGAGTGCGAGAAGTAACATCAATTTCTAGTGCCAAATCAGGGGGTGGATCTATTGTTAAATCTAAGCGATTTTTTCCTCGAACTGCAGTCTCATTTTGAATGTAAAAACAATTATCAGGTTCTATACCCTGACTCATTAGTTCGTTTTTAAAAGTTGTTGAACCCAAGGTACAAAATTCAATATCCAACTCTTCAAGGAGTGCTTTAACTAAATCGCTAATAATTTCTTTACCGGTTTCATGTTCTGGCAATGGCGTCATAATTTCTAGGGTTCCATTTTCATACGCCACTCTAGAGCCACGATGTTCACCTAAATCCTCTAAAATAGCTTCAAATTCCTGCCAGCTTACATCTGAAAACAATATGCGTTGTCCTGGTGGTACTGTGATTCGCTTTAGTTCTAATAACATTTTTTAGCTTCCTTATTGAATATTTTGTTGATAAAAAGCTTCAATTTCTACAACACAGGTTTTATCATCATAAAGTTTGTGATGACTCTCACTCATGTTTTGACCAATAGTGCTTTGCCATGCTAGGTCTAGTCCCAATTTTATAGCAATTTCTATATATTTTTCTTCATTTTATTCCAATTCTCTGCTTGGTGAATCTTCTGACTGGAACCAATCTGGAAAGATGATAAAATTAATTTTTTGTAGTTTTAATGACTGTATAGTGATATTTTTCATAACTTAGTCTTCCTTTTTTATCATATTGAAACTTTATTTTCTTATTTTAAGAATACAGAAAGTTGCATTAAAATAAAAAAATTCCTTTATCTATTTCATTATTTAACATTGTTATAATCTCGATTAGCAACAATAGACATTGAAACCTAGAGCTAAACTGAATAAATTAAAGCTTTGTTTCTAAGATAGTTATAGGGATGTGTCAACGAATTTTGATTCATCTATAAATCAAGTATAATTATATTCTAAAGTGTTAACAAAATCTTTAAAAATAACCACTGTCAACAATTCTCTATTATTATTCAATAAAGTTGTCTCAAAACTACACGAAAACTAATGATAAAACCTTTTAAGCTTCATATTGGTGGTAAGGAATCTCACCCCGACTGGAAAATTCTAGATGTTGAGTCTCGCCCTGAAGTAGATTATGTAGCTAATGCACAAGATTTAAGTCAATTTGAAAATAATTCTCTTGACGTTATTTATGCTAGTCATGTTTTAGAACATTTTTACTACAATTTGAATAACGAACTTATAGATACTTTGAAAGAATGGCATCGTGTTCTTAAACCTAACGGTAAACTGCTGGTCAGTGTACCTGATTTAAGAACATTATGTTGGCTTTACTTAAATCCCAACTTACTACCTATTGAACGTCATCAATTAATGAGAATTATGTTTGGAGGTCAAACAAATATTCATGACGTGCACAAAGTTGGATTTGATTTTGAAGTTTTGGCATTATATTTAGAAGAGTCAGGATTTCAAGAGTATGAACAAGTTTCAGAATTTAATTTATTTAAAGACTGTAGCAGTCTGCAGTTATTAAACACTTTAATTAGTCTAAATGTTATTGCAACAAAAATATCAACGGAATAATAAAAGCTAAAATAATGAGACGTTCTATTTTTTTAAACACTCAGAATCAACTAGTAACAACAGCTTTAAGCGCTTTACTGTGTATCATTGCAATTGGCTCTCTACAACTACCTCAATTAAACCGCCTTACCAAAGATAAAACTACATCGCCAGAAGAACTCAAACAAGCAGTAGACAAAGAAAAACTACGCCTAAATCTACTTCAAAAAACTCCCAGCTTTGGATTTAATAACTTAGTTGCAAATTGGACTTTTCTTGATTTCTTACAATACTTCGGTGATGACGACGCACGTAAAGTAACAGGTTATAACCTCAGTCCACAATACTTTGAAATTATTATAAATCGCGACCCCCGCTTTTTGGGAGCCTATATCAGTCTTTCTAATAGTATCTCCATGTACGCGGCAATGCCAGAAAAATCAGTAGCATTGATGGCGCAAGGATTAAAGTCAATGTCTCCTCAATATCCACCCCGATCTTATTTTGTTTGGCGCTATAAAGCCATTGATGAATTGCTATTTTTAGGCGACGCACAAGCCGCAAAACAATCTTTTGAAAAAGCTGCCGAATGGGCAAGCACATATTCAGATCAAGAAAGCCGAAACGTCGCCACAATTTCTCGTAAAACAGCAGAATTTCTAGCCCGTAACCCTAAAAGTAAAATTGCTCAAGCTTCAGCTTGGATGATGATTTTAAGTAACACAACAGATCCCCGCGCTCAAAAAGTAGCAATTAGGCGCATTGAAGCATTAGGTGGAAAAGTCTTTATGACACCAGAGGGAGAAGTAGAGAAGATTCAACCACCGGTGCAAGATTAAATTTTAAAATTACGCCCAACCCAAATCCAATTAGAGAAATAAAGACAAGAATGCCAAAAGATTGCCACTTGCTATAACCCATAGTTTGTAGATCCAATCTTACTAACGCACCCGCAGATAGCAAAACCAAAATATGGGCGAAAGTCTCAATCCAATATAGGATCATAACTGCCAGAAAAGCACCAAAAATCACCGCCAAAAAAGCCCTAGTATCGGACTTCAGCCAGCCAGTATAAAATTTTTGAATTAGCTTAAAAGGAGCCGCCAAACTTAAAGCCAATAATAAAATAACTACCGCCTCTATCCACAACACCCTAGAGAGATCTGACAGTGTTTTTAAACCATTTCTTTGGGCATCACTAGCTACCAACCAGCCAAAGACGCCGTAGGAAAATAGCAAGAGCGAAAATGTAGCCAACGGTAGCTTTTTCACAAATAACATGGGACTATTTGAAATAATTGGTTAGTCATCATCCCTACCAAAGTATTAAAATTTAGGTTTAAAGCTGCTCCTGAAAAACATATTTAATTACACTTTATTAATTGCTAGTTAAATACATTTTAGTAAACATTTTGAACTGCCCTAAAAACTAAATTAACCATCTGGTTTGATCACACCCAAAAATTGTGATTAGTTTCACAGCAGGCAACTGAGTAAACCCACTATTGTGTTCTAATCAATTTTTGCCGACTAAATAACCAATAACAATGTGATTTTTTAATCAGCAACACACGACTAAAAACAGATTCTTAAGCCAAGAAACTGTCTTTTTTTATAAACACACTACTGATGAAAAAACAGTCCTCCAGCACCATTGCTGGAGGTAATCTTAAACAAAAAAACAGCCAATTAATGTCAATTAAGACATTGCTTGAATGATGTAATCAAAATAAGGAGCAGCAGCCAAAGCATCTTCCTTATCAAGCAAACTTAAAGAAGCATTTTTTAAACAACGAATTGATTCAGCCATTCCCGCAACCGGAACACCCAAAGAATTGTACATTTCCCGCACGCCAATCAAACCAATTTTTTCAATTGGATCTTTGTCGCCGGAAAGCACACCATAAGTGATCAGCCGCAGGTACCAGCCGTAGTCACGTAAACACAGTGCCCGTTGACGATCCCCGTAGGCATTGCCACCAGGAGCAATGAAATCAGGGCGTTTCTGCCACAGTTGCTTACTAGCTTCTTGAACAATCTTTTTTTCATTTTCGGACAACGACGCCACAATCCGCATCCGTTGGTCACCAGTCTTCAAAAACTCATTAATACTTTTGAGTTCGCCGGAGCTGGGATAACGGAGTTCGTCATCGGCTTTGAGAATAACTTGGCTAACTACGCTCATACTATCGGGTTAACTTTAGATAACATTTGTAGTTTAGCGACTATAGGCTACACAAATCAAAGCGAGGTGACAATAATGGCTCAAACTCAACTACCAGGGCAGCCCCAGAAAAAAACAGTCCCCTCAACCCCCGACTGTCAACAAGGTCAAACAGTTGAACTTACCATTACCGACTTAAATGATACTGGTGAAGGCGTTGGACGTTTGGGAGGTCGAGTAATTTTCGTTCCCGATACCGTAACAGGCGATCGCATTTTAGTACGCCTGATCCAAGTTAAAGCAAAATATGCCACCGCCAAACTGCACAAAATCCTCACACCCTCACCCCACCGCATCCGACCTCGTTGCATCGTCGCGGACAAATGCGGCGGTTGTCAATGGCAACATATTTCCGACGACTACCAACAATCGATCAAACATAACCTAGTCGTCCAGGCACTAGAACACATCGGCGGCTTCACCTCTCCCCCCGTCGCCCCGATCCTCAGCGCCGACTCATCCCTGGCATACCGCAACAAAGCCACCTATCCCCTAAAACGATCAGCCATCGGTCAAGTTCAAGCCGGATATTACCAAAAAGGCAGCCACCACCTCATTAACCTCAATCAATGTCCTGTACAAGATCCCCGCTTGAACCCCCTACTTGCCGAAATCAAGCAAGACATTGAGCAAATGGGTTGGTCAATTTATGACGAAAACCGTCACCAAGGACGCCTACGCCATCTCTCAGTGCGAATTGGACGCCATACAGGTGAAATCCTCCTCACCTTAGTCGCCACCGACTGGAAGCTGCAAGACCTGGAAATCCAGGCACGAAAATGGCTGGCTCGCTATCCCAACTTAGTCGGCATTTGCCTTAACCGCAACCCTAACCGTACCAATGCCATTTTTGGCGATGAAACTCGTTGTGTAGTTGGCAAACCATACCTTGAGGAAGAATTTGCCAATTTTAAGTTTCAACTACGCTCCGAAACCTTCTTCCAAATCAACACAGAAGCCGCTCAGGCGCTCTTAAACGTGATTATTGAGCAACTAGACCTGAAGGGTGAAGAAGTGCTTGTAGATGCCTATTGTGGCGTCGGTACGTTCACCCTACCCCTGGCACAACGAGTAAAAAGCGCGATCGGTCTAGAAGTACAAGTTTCCTCAGTCGAACAAGCACAACTCAATGCTCAACTCAACGAAATCACCAATGTCAACTTTCAAGCCGGAAGCGTAGAAACCTTACTACCTCAACTGGGGATCACTGCCGATGTAGTTTTACTTGACCCACCCCGCAAAGGCTGCGACAAATCGATCATCGACACCCTACTGCAAATCCTACCCAAACAGATTGTCTACATTAGCTGTAAACCCGCAACCCTAGCACGTGACCTCAAGCTACTTTGTGCAACCGGCGAGTATCAACTAACCCATGTCCAACCTGCCGATTTCTTTCCCCAAACCCCCCACGTGGAATGCGCCGCCTTCTTGGTGCGCGGTAATTTCAGCCAATAGTATGGTGTTTAAGCAAGGGTTTCGATACAATAGTATGTAAAGGCTTTTCTCTAATTCTGCCTGAGAAAAACCACACCCCTATAGAGGCACGAAGTTAGCGCACTTCGATATTATCCGTGGACAAGCAGGCATTAGCCCCAGTAATTCCACGGAAAAGGCAACTGACCTGAATCAAGACAAGCGTTAAAATTCTGCGATGCCTTTGCGGAGTTTAACACTTGTAGGGTTCAGTGTCGCTAGCCCAAACACCTAATTATTATTGATGCCTGAGCCAGTTTATCTGGTTTAGGGAAGACGAGACAGAAAAACACGGAAGGCTAGACGTGTCAGAAATTTCAAGTCCACCCAATAAAATCTAGAGGTTTCTTTAAGTGATTGCTATATCATTGCGTCCGGTGGGGCGCGACTGGGGAACGATTAGCTTCGCTTCTACCCTCTATCTTTGCCCGATCCTCGATTTGCTTCTTGAACAAATTCCCCGCAAATGGCAGCCAGAGCTTCGGCTGGGATTACAAGAGGCATTAGTTAACGCGGCAAAGCATGGTAATAATTTAGACCCAAGTAAGACGGTAGTGGTTCACTTTTCTGTAGTTAATGATGAGTATTGGTGGATCATTGCCGACGAAGGCTCTGGTTTTGCCCACAGCCCCTGCCATCATTTGCAGCCAGAAAGTACGCTGCCAGACAACGAATCAGAAAATGGTCGAGGTTTGTGTCTCCTCCACCAAATTTTTGATCGGGTTCATTGGAATCGTCGCGGTACGGAACTGAGATTATGTAAGCAGGTCAATAGTCGCTCTCGACTGCCTCTAATTCCCTGAACGACCGTGATCCCCGTGACTAGGGCAGGGTGGGGCACTAAGAGAGCGGTCTAGCCATCCAGATGCCTGCTGGAAGCGAATCAGCGCTTCTTCTGGTTGCTCCTTGAGCAGAAAGACCAAAGCCGCCGCCGCTTGCTCGCTGGCTCGTGCCTGACGATTAGATTTGAGTCGATGCCATTGGTTGGGAGTAATTGTCAAGCGCTCGGCTAGTGCTTGAGCAAGTTCTAGGGTACTTAGTTCGCTTAAGGCATTCGTTTTGGTTAGTGGGATCGGTTCAGCCATAACTTGAGGTACACTCGCATTTACTCTTACTTTACTGCAAGAAGAAGATGCCTCCAGATCCATCACCGCCATCATCATCCCATGAGCCAGATCCCGGTGAGACGGAGTTTGAGCAAGCTTTGGCAGAAGTAGCAGAAAATCTACAGTCAGTTCGGGATCGTTATGAACAGATCAAAGGCGATCGCATTCGGCAAAAAGAACTGCAGCACCGTCGTGAACGAATTAGAAAATCACAAAAACAAAACGGCAATAGCTCAAGCTTAAAAGCTGAATTAAAGCAAATTCAAGAACAACTAGAAATTATTGAACTAAATTTAGAAAGCAGCTTGTTTTCTTGGCGCAGTCTCAAGGAACCATTTTGGCAAGCTGTGCGTTTTGGTGGACTAGGAATTATTATCGGCTGGCTTTTGAAGTCTTACGCTCTTTAGTTTTTGCGGGATCATCTGAAGATGCTGCCACGGGATAAACATTAAACTAGGGTTAATGCCGATTAAATTGATTTGTATTTGTACTTAAAGACTTCTTACTAATTGTCTGAAACATGGTGACGCAAAGGATTTTAGAATTATTACGCAATGGTGAGCCGAAGCAAGCGGTGACCATTCAAGGCTGGGTACGCACAAAACGGGAATTAAAGGGATTTTCCTTTATAGAAGTTAACGATGGTTCATCCTTAGCTAACCTGCAAGTTGTAATTAACGCCGACTTGCCAGACTATGAAGCTGTGATCAAACGTCTCAATACAGGCGCTTCTCTGGAAGTTAGTGGCGTTTTGGTGGCATCTCAAGGAAAAGGGCAGCGTATTGAACTAAAGGCTGCTACGGTGCAGGTATATGGGGAAGCTGATCCCGAAACTTATCCCTTGCAGAAAAAGCGCCATTCCTTTGAGTTTTTAAGGGAGATTGGGCATTTGCGATCGCGTACCAATACACTTGGCGCCGTCTTCCGGGTGCGAAATGCCTGTTCCCAAGCTATCCATCAGTTTTATCAGGAACGAGGCTTTTTGTGGGTTCATACCCCGATGATTACAGCAAATGATTGTGAGGGTGCGGGTGAGTTATTTACTGTTACCAACCTCGACTTAAAAGACGTTCCCAAAACTGACAAATCTGAAGTTGATTTTGCTCAAGACTTTTTTGGACGCCGCGCTTTCCTAACAGTTAGTGGACAATTGCAAGCAGAAGTAATGGCGTTATCGTTTCGCGATGTTTATACTTTTGGTCCTACTTTTCGGGCAGAAAATTCCAATACATCTCGACATTTGGCAGAGTTTTGGATGGTGGAACCGGAGATGGCTTTTTGCGATTTAAAAGGAGATATGGACTTAGCAGAAGCGTTTCTCAAGTACATTTTTAAGTTTGTGTTAGAGCAATGTCCAGAGGATATGGAGTTTTTTAATCAGCGGATTGATAACTCGGTTTTGGCGACGGCAGAGAATATAATTAACAATCAGTTTGAGCGGATTAGTTATACAGAAGCGATCGCTCTTTTAGAAAAAGCTGACCGTAAATTTGCATATCCCGTCAGTTGGGGTTTGGATTTGCAATCAGAACATGAACGTTATTTAGCCGAAGAATTATTTAAGAAACCTGTGATCGTCAACAACTACCCAGTGGGGATCAAGGCTTTCTATATGCGTTTGAACGATGACGAGAAAACCGTTGCTGCAATGGATGTGCTTGCACCAAAGATTGGCGAGATTATTGGCGGTTCCCAACGAGAAGAGCGTTTAGATATTTTGGAACGACGTATCATTGCTCAAGGCATGAATCCTGAAGATTTGTGGTGGTATTTAGATTTACGCCGTTACGGGACAGTACCTCATGCCGGTTTTGGTTTGGGATTTGAGCGAGTGGTGCAGTTTATGACGGGTATGGGTAATATTCGTGATGTGATACCCTTTCCTCGCACGCCTTTGAGTGCGGAGTTTTAAGAGCGTTTTTGATGTATATAGTAAGGGCGTACCTCTTAGTGCGCCCCGACAAATCGTAATTTAATGATCAATTTTTGTAAGTACTAATGTCGGCACTCGATTTATGTAAGAGGGGTATAGTGCAATTTATCGATAATCTATTATTATGATTTGTTAAATGTCAGACGATCTGGCAATATCAGCAAAAATTAAGCTTGGAGTTGCTCAAATGCCAGAAAAAATCGCAGAAACTCAATATCAAATTGATAACTTAATCAAGCAGCGCTGGAGTCCTCTGGCTTTCTCGGATCAGACGGTTGAGGCAGAGAAGTTAGGCAGTATCCTAGAAGCGGCACGATGGGCAGCATCTTCTTATAATGAGCAGCCTTGGAGCTTTATTGTAGCTACGAAAGAGAATACAAAGGAATTTGAGCGTTTACTAAGTTGTTTGGCAGAAGGCAACCAGGTTTGGGCAAAAAATGCACCCGTGTTGATGATTTCGGTGGCAAAGCTGCATTTTGAGAAGAATGGCAAGGAAAACCTTCATGCTTTTCACGATGTTGGGCAAGCGGTGAGTAATTTGGCGGTGCAGGCGACGGCGCTGGATTTATATATTCATCAAATGGCAGGCTTTGATGTGTCAAAAGCCAGGGAACTTTATGGTATTCCAGAGGGTTATGAGCCGGTGGCAGCGATCGCTTTAGGCTATGGTGCGGCTGCCGAAACTCTGCCAGAAAACTTGCAACAACGAGAGTTGGCGCCACGATCTCGTAAACCGGTGGCAAGCTTTACCTTTACGGGAAGCTGGGGGCAAACAACGCCTGGGCTTGATAGCTCAGATTAGGCTTTTCTTAGCTGTGCTGGTTGCCTGCTGCTACTGCCAAAGCTAAATTTTACTCAAACTTCTTCTCAGTTGTTGTTCTCGTCGCTTTAGTTCGACAATAATTGCGGCATTTTGGGTAGAATTGCCTAATTGATTTTGTTCAGCATTTTTTTTCAATTTCAAGGATAGTTGATAACAAAACTGGCACTTTTCTAAAATTTTGAGAAGGGAAGGCGCAAACCTGGCAAATTTGGCTTCATCTTCTGGAGAAAAACCCTTGGTATCAACTCTTTTAGCTAAATCAGCTTCGGGGTTATTATTTGGTTGTAACTTATTAATTAACTGCACAACAGCAACTAAATCTTTCTGTTTATTCAACAAAGGGAAAGCTAAAATCGTATATGTACGGTAGCCTGTTCGCCCGTCAGTAATTTTTGCCTGTTCTGAGCGAGGATCGTCATAAAGATCATAAGGGACATTGATAACTTCTAAAGTCGTGGCAGCAAGACTGGCAATACCTTTGTTGGCAGGAATATCAATCATTAAAAAACCACCCGCGCCATCATCAGCAACAATAGTGCCGAGGACGTTGGTTTGTTTATCTAATAAAAAAATACTGGTGCGATCGGCATTTAACAAACCCCCAGCTTTGCGAGTGAGGCGACGCAACATTTCGCACAGCGTAGCGACAAGTTCATTAATTGCCTTGTCCATTTCCTTGACTGTTCCCAATTTGGCAATCGCTTCTTGAACATCCTCAGCTACCTTTAAGCCAGCAATTTCTTGCCAGTCTAGCCCCAATAACTGACAAATTTTGAGGAAGTTTACTTGATTAACCGGTTCGCCCTTCAGGAACAGATTCACGATGACGATTGGCAGAGATTG
>JBATUR010000042.1:0-37233 GCA_049671305.1 Coleofasciculaceae cyanobacterium | reverse complement strand
AATAAGCGATTATGTCGCAAATTTCTCATAGTCATTCCGTCCCCCCGACCTGGCACAACTCAACCGAATTAGTCGGCTTAGAATTTGCCGTCATCCCTCAAAAAAACGCCACACTCTTCCCCCAATACACCACAACCCTTCACGCCTGGTTTCTCGACCAAGTACGCAGCATTAACCCAACTTTATCTGCTCAACTCCACGATGCCGAGTCCAAAGCTTTCACCATCTCCGGGTTAGAAGGAAAAATCGGCACAAATAAGGGAAAACTACAGCTATATGCAGACCAAACCTATCGCTGGCGAGTTACCGCCTTCTCGCCAACTGTGGTGGAATGGTTAGCACTTTGGTTGCAAAACCTACCACCAAATATCGAACTACGCTATGCTCCCTTACAAATTCAATCAGTTAGCTACTTCTTAAAACCCACCAATTACAATCAGTTATTCCAAACAAAAAAAGACAAAAAACTTACACTCAGTTTTGTTACTCCTACTAGCTTTCGCCGCAAAGGTCATCATTTTCCATTACCGCTGCCCGTAAATGTATTTCATAGCTACTTGCGCCGATGGAATGACTTTTCAGGAATGCCCTTCGATGAATCTTTTCTGACTTGGGTGGATGAATCAGTTTTAATTAGTCGCCATCAATTGGAATCAGTAAAAGTAGCAGCAGGAAAAAAAGGTTTAGTAACCAGTTTTTTGGGAGCAATTGAATATAACTTAATTAATACCACCCAAAAGCAACAACAATTTGAACAACTATTTACAATATTAGGACAATTCGCTCCTTATTGTGGCACAGGACATAAAACAACATTTGGATTAGGACAAACACGCTTAGGTTGGTCAGATTCTCCCAACTCAATTGCCACATTATTAGAGCAAACTTTATTAGCTCAACGCATTGAACAATTAACAGAAATTTTAATGCAAAGTCAAAAAAGAACTGGCGGAAATCGAGCAATTCAGGTTTGCCAAACAAGAGCGTTAATTTTAGCAAGACAAGAAACTGGAGAATCTTTGTTAGATATTGCCTCTGATCTAGAAATACCCTACGAAACAGTGAAAACTTATGCCAAAATTGCCCGTAAAATTTTGCAGAAAGATTAGTTGCAAGAATCACCTCCGCCAAACAAATTCTCGACTTTACTAACTGGCTTAGTTATTAAAGCCAAGCCAAAATATACCGCTATAGAATAAAAAATTTGATGAAGTTGCCAAGATATTCATTCATCAAATAACAATAGAGACATAACCAGAGAAATATCGCATTATAATTAAGCCCCTTTAAGCGACGCATTAGACAGAAGATTTCTCTGAGTCTGACGGTTTGGCACTAGCAAAAACCTATGCCCGAATCGTGGCAATAGGTGGTTATATTGGAGTTTAGAGCTAGTAATTTCTTCAGCCGCCAAACCAAAATTTGTGAGATTTGATCAACAAAAAAATGTGAGCAATTGCTTCCTAATATCCATACCTAAAATCAGACAATAATTGCAGCTTCTGGCAGTAAGGTATGATCAAAGGTCATAATGCAAGGGTAGTAAACAATAACTTCTAATTTTATGAAACTCCTATCTGGTTGGTACAGTTTCTTTAAGTCATGGGTTTTCAGATCAATTGGCTTAACTGTTTTGTGCATTAGCTTATTTGCCTGTTCAATACCTACACAGGCAGGTAATACTCAATCCACAGATCCTCAGTTGGAAGCCAAAGTTTTGCAGGTTATTCGCAACCATCCAGAAGCAATTTTGGAGTCGGTTAAGGCGTATCAACAAAAACAACAACAAGAACAGAAACAGTCACAAAATAAAATATTAAAGGAGATGAAGGCAAATCCTCAATCTTTGATTGGCACGTCTCCAACGACTGGTTCAAAAACACAGAAAGTTGTCTTATTAGAGTTTTCTGATTTTCAATGTCCTTATTGTGATCAAGCTCATGAAACGCTGAAACAATTTATGGCAACTAATCAAAATCAAGTGACTTTAGTGTACAAGTTTTTGCCTCTTACTCAAATTCATCAAGAAGCGATGAATTCGGCAAAAGCGGCGTGGGCTGCGGGACAGCAAGGCAAGTTTTGGGAATTTCATGATGCTTTGTTTACTCAGCAAGATAAGTTGGGCGAACCGCTTTATGTTGCCACGGCTAAAGCTTTAAACTTGGATCTAAAGAAGTTTGATCAAGACCGTCAAGGTGAGGCTGCAAGTGCGGCAATTCAGAAAGATGTCGAACTGGCAGAAAAATTAGGGGTTGCAGGTACGCCATTTTTAGTAATGAATGGAGAACCGCTTTCTGGGGCTGTGCAAGTTCCGGAATTGGAGGCACTTTTGGCTAAGGCAAATAAATCTTAGTTTGGGAAAGTAGAAATGTTTCACTTTCCATATTTTTAGGAATTTCCTAGTACTAAGTAGCCTGCTTTTATTGCTGTATCATAGATGCAAGCGATCGCCTGATATCTTGCGACTTTACGCTAACATAGCCTTAAATATGCGATCGCTTCATCACTGCTTGCAATCGATCCGGTTTACACAAGGCACTCTGTAGCTTTTCTAGAAATACCGAACCAAGGCGCTGTGCGGCAACTACAGGCGGCATTAGACAAGAATCAATCGTATCAATTATCCGCAAATGAGTAGATAATTGAGGAAAATTACCCAATTGCTCTCATACCGTACTATCAATTGCCGCGCATTCAACAAGTCCCTCAACAACCTATCTTATCGATTTATCAATAATTACACCTACTTATTGTTTGGAGTTATTAAGTAACAACAGATTCTAATAGCTGAATAGTTCCTTGACTAGCATCAATTTCAACATCTGCACCAATAGGTATAATAAACTTATTTTTGATATGACCAATCATCGCACCCGACCAAGCGGGAATTCCTAATGGTTGGATATGATCCTTTAAGACTTGTGCTAAAGTTAAGGAATCATAGGCTTCTTTCTTAGAGTTTTCTTGAGTTAAGCGATCGCAATTTGTACATTGCCCAAAAACGAATCCCGCAAGTTGCTCTAAAACTCCAGCTAATTTTAACTGAGTTAGCATTCTGTCTACGCGATAAATTTCTTCACCAATTTCTTCAACAAATAAGATAGTTTGTTTCCAATTTGGCAAATAATCTGAACCTAACATTGCTGTCAGTACCGATAAATTACCACCAACAAGTTTTCCTCGCGCTTTTCCAGGATTAATCGTTTGTATCGGTAAATTACTATTAGCTTCGCGGATATTTTTTAAAGTAAAAACTTCCCCTTTAAATAAAGTGCGTTTGACATAATTTACTGTAAAAGGATTCCAGCTAGATTGAGCTGTTGGACCATGAAATGTTATTAAACCACTTTTAACATAAATGGCAAGTAATAAAGAAGTAATATCACTCAAACCCATAATAATTTTAGGATTAGATTGAATTAGAGAGTAATCTAAATAAGGTAAAATTCGATTACAACCCCAACCACCTTTCATAGGAAGAATTGCTTGTACAGAGGTATCGGCAAACATCCTATTGACATCAAAAGCGCGGTCACGATCTGTGCCAGCTAGATATCCGTAACGCTTCAACACATGGCTACCCAACTTCACTTTTAAGCCCAACAAAGCCAGGTCTTTCTTAATATCTTCAATATCTTTACGCTCAATATAACCCGCAGGACTAATTAATCCAACTGTATCTCCTATCTTTAAATGAGGTGGTTTCAAAACAGTTTGTGGAGTAGAAATAGCTTGAGTGCTAGAAGGTAACTGAGTAGAAATTGTCGCTAATCCAAATATTGTGAGAAAATTACGGCGATTTTTGTTCATTCAAGATAAAACTTCAGCGATTTGTAACTTTGACGATGATAACCAATAACTGTTTCCTCTAGTATATTGAGACAGGCAAAAATAATCTACGACAACAATCAAAAGTTTTACTCATTAAAACCATAGAGCAAATCGTTTATTATATTAACTTGAATTAGCTTAGATAAAGTAGAGAATTGTTAACATTGGTCTAACTAAAGGCTATTATCTCAAAATCAAGCCAAAATTCAGTTAAATTGACACTGATAGTTGCTCTTTATCGGCAGAAAAAACAATGGCAGTTCCTATAACCCCTGATATGCTCGATCCCAAAACACCTAATGATGTAATTATCCAGGCAGAGGCACGTGAACCGATTACTGATTCAACTCTTGGCATTCCAGTTAATGTTAACCGACAAGGGACTCCGAAGCATCGCCTAGTGACAATTGGTGACTCACTCACACATGGTTTTCAAAGTGGCGCAATTTTTAATACTAAACTCTCCTATCCAATGCTGATTGCTAGGGAAATGGGATGGGATAAAAATATGCGTTATCCCAGCTACAGGGGACCAGGTGATGGATTACCACTTAATTTAGAGCGCATTTCTCGACTATTAGAGCAACAATATGGTGACCAAATAGACTGGTGGGAATTTGCGCCTGGGCTAATATTTTTACGCAAATATTTAGATGAAATAGAAGATTATTGGGAGCGTGGCGAAGGTTCTCAGTTTTCTACAAAAGGCTTAATTAATCATAATTTAGCAGTCTATGGTTGGGATTTACGCAACACCATTTCACGCACAGCAGATGATTGCCTAGCTGTACTCAATCGTAATAAATCAAAGGACGATTTTTTGAGGCAGGTTGTTGAAAATCATAACGAACGTTCAGCGGTAAGGGTTTTGAATACGGCACGAGATGCTAAAGGTAAAGCGCTAACACCATTGCAAGCAGCAGCGTCACTTGGTGCAGAAGGTACGCAAGAAGATAATAGTGGAGATGGCATAGAAACGCTGATTGTTCTTATTGGTTCTAATAATGCTTTGGGTAGTATTTTGACCTTTAATGTAGTCTGGAGCGGTGAAGGTTATGATGATATGTCAGTTAATGATCGCTATACAGTTTGGCGTCCTATTCACTTTAAAGCAGAACTTGATCAATTAGTTGCAGAAGTCAAAAAAATTAAGGCACGTCATGTAATTTGGGGGACAGTTCCTCATGTTACAATTGCACCTTTTGCCCGTGGCGTAGATCGCAAAGTAAGGAAGGGTTCGCGCTATTTTCCTTTCTATACATTGCCTTGGATTAGTGATGATGACTTTAATCCCAAGAAGCATCCTTATCTCAAAGAAGAAGAAGTTCGAGCAATTGATAGTGCCATCGATCAATACAATGACTATATCACTGATGCTGTACGTCAAGGGCGCACTGAAGGCAGAGATTGGTATGTTTTTGAAACCGCTGGATTACTTGATCGCTTTGCCTCCCGACGCTATATTAAAGACCCAACAGCAAGACCTATTTGGTGGACAGAATATCCATTACCTCCTGAACTAAAAGCACTTTCACCAGAACCTAACTCACGCTTTTTTACTTCTGATCAAACAGGTCGTATTAAGGGTGGTTTATTCTCCTTAGATGGCATTCATCCTACAACTATTGGCTATGGCATCATGGCTCAAGAGTTGATCAAAATTATGCAATTAGCAGGTGTCAAGTTTTATCAAGCTGATGGTAAAACCGAACGGACGGGTGAAATAAAAGTTAATTTCAATCGTTTAATTGCTTGGGATACTCTAATCTCTAAACCACCGCATTCCATATCTAACGATTTGAGTTTGATTGGTTGGATTGACAAAAACTTTAATCTTTTCAGTCAACTACTAAAAGGTAGTTATTAAACTTGAGTAACGGCATCGATATAAACTCGTTGATGCCGTTATGACATTACCAATCCAACTGCCAATAAACTAAATATTACGGCACAACTGCAATACATTCAATTTCTACCAAAACATCCTTTGGCAGGCGAGAAACCTCAACACAGGCACGAGCAGGCGCTAATTCCGCATCGAAGTATCGAGCATAAACACCATTCATCGCGGCAAAATCATTCATATCTGCCAAAAACACCGTTGTCTTCACAATGTCCTCAGTTTTAGCACCCGCTGCTGCCACTACCGCCACCAAATTTGCCATTACCTGTTCAGTTTGCAAGACAATATCTTTTTCTCCTACAATCTCACCACTACTAGGATTAAGTGGAATTTGACCAGCTACAAAAACTAATTGACCACTAACAGCGATCGCTTGATTATAAGGTCCTACAGGTGCCGGCGCATTTTCGGTTCTAATTACTTTTCGAGTCATAATCTTAATTAATAATCTCTAAAACAAACGAGGACGCCAACCATAATGCCGATAATACCAATAATCTTGCAGTATTTTATCATGGTCAAAACATAGCTGATTTGGCAGCTCCCAAGTCTGAAAAATTCCTAAGCTTTTAGCATCATCCGCCGCAATCGGTTCGCCTTTTGCTGTTGCAATAAAAACAACACTTAAAGTATGCTGACGCGGGTCACGCTGAGGATCAGAATATACCTGAAACTGCTCAATTAATTCAATTTCTAAACTAACTTCTTCCCTAGCTTCTCGTACAGCCGACTTTTCCACCGACTCACCATAATCTACAAAACCACCCGGAAGCGCCCAACCAAGAGGCGGATTTTTACGCTCAATCAAGACAATCGGGCGTGAAGGTCGATTCAACAATTCAATGATGATATCAACTGTCGGGACAGGATTTCGGTAAGTCACTGTTTCAAACTAAGACAATTTATGGCACTGCCGTCAGCATATAGCGTTTTGGTTATGAGTTGTCATCTTGCCCTCAACGCCTACTTCTGTTCGCTGCAACCTTATTTCCTTCAACATTATCGGGTAAGTGAATAGCTTATTCAACCTGACTTGGGATTGATTCCTAAGCAATCCCTACCGTGATAATCTCGGAAAGACTGGCTGGTATTTATAATTCATTGATTCTTTATGGCATTTCCCCGCTCAAGTGGTATTTTACTGCACCCAACTTCTTTACCTAGCCGTTTTGGCATTGGTGAATTGGGTATAGAAGCTTACAACTTTATTGACTTTTTGGTAGCAAGTTCTCAACAGCTTTGGCAGGTATTACCATTAGGACCGACTGGATTTGGCAATTCTCCTTATGCCTCCCTTTCGGCAGTAGCAGGAAATCCACTGCTAATTAGTTTAGAACAAATAAAAGAGCAGGGCTGGCTCACGGAAGAGGATTTTGCTAATTTACCTGATTTTCCGGCTCACTATGTGGATTTTGGGCGGGTAACTAATAGCAAAATGCCTTTGCTGCAAAAAGCTTATGACAATTTTCAAAGCAATGCTTCAGCAATTCAACAAAAGGAATTTAGTGCCTTTTGTGAGCTTAAGGCAGACTGGTTAGATGATTATGCCTTGTTTGTGGCAATTCGGGAAGCTCATAATGGCGCAAGCTGGTTTCAGTGGGATCGCAGTATTGCTACATCACAACCAGAGGCAAAAGCTGAATGGCGCGATCGCTTAAAGGAGCAAATTCTCTTTCATAAATACTTACAATTTGAATATTTCCGTCAGTGGACAAGGCTAAAACAATATGCCAACTCTGAAGGTATTCAAATTATCGGCGATATCCCGATTTATGTAGCTCATGATAGCGCTGATGTCTGGGCACATCCAGAGATGTTCTGCTTAGATCAAGAAACAGGCGAACCCACACTGATGGCTGGTGTTCCTCCAGATTACTTTAGCGAAACAGGTCAGCTTTGGGGTAATCCTATTTATAACTGGGAGAAATTGCAGCGAGAAAGTTTTAGTTGGTGGGTCGAGCGTTTTGAGTTTCTGCTAGAGTACGTTGATATCGTCCGCATTGACCACTTCCTGGGCTTTGAAGCCTACTGGGCGGTTGAACAAGGGGAAACTAGCGCCATAAATGGCAAGTGGATTAAGGCGCCAGGAGAAGAGTTTTTTCGGGTATTAAATGAGAAGTTGGGCAAGTTGCCCATTATGGCAGAAGATTTGGGAGTAGTTACGCCAGAAGTAGCAGCATTGCGCGATCGCTATCAGTTTCCTGGTATGAAGATTTTACACTTTGCTTTTGGTGACAAACCCGATAATCCCTATCTACCCTCTAACTATCCCCGCAACTGTGTCGTTTATACAGGAACTCACGATAACAATACCACCGTCGGCTGGTTTAATCAGTTGTCAGACTGGGAAAGAGGCAATGTTTTACGTTACTTGGGAAGTAATAGTCACGATGGTATTCATTGGGATTTGATTCGTCTTGCCCTTAGTAGTGTGGCAAATCAAGCGATTATTCCCATGCAAGATATTTTAGGGCTAGGCGGAGAAGCCCAGATGAATTTTCCTGGAAAAGCCGAAGGAAATTGGGGTTGGCGCTACCTACCTTGGGCAATAGATGATCACCAGTTACGCGAGCGCCTCAAGGACTTAACCTATACATATGGTCGCGCTCCCATCAAATCTGAATAAATAATTAGCAAGTTGCTAGTTGTTAAATAAAAAGTCTAACTGAAATCTTGGAAACAAAAAGCTTTTGGACATTGGACTAATGATTTTTTTAACAACTAACAACTTGTCCCATCTGGCAAGTTAAATGCACAATAATTTAACCATTTTCTAAGATCTAGCTTTCGGATTAGCCGCAAACGTTACTTCCTGGGGTACTCCAGGATCGCCCATTGGTTGAGCGCTTTTGTTATTAAACTCAACTAGTACACCGCCTGCATTACCAGCGAGAACACTCACCTTTTCATCAGCCGCCCAAGTGCGTTGAGTTCCTTCTGGTAAAACACCTTCAAATTCTAGTTTGCCATCCACAACAACTCGCATCCAAGATTGAGCTTTCAGAGTGACCCCAACTTGAACCGACTTACTATTTTGACCGCTTTGTGAAACTTCTTTAACCTTACCTCCTGATTTTTGTGGCACACTGCTCGCTGGAAACATATTTGCTGTGGGTAACTGTTGAGATTGTTGCGGATAATCACTACGGTAAGCCACTGGCATCGCCGAACGTCTTACCAAAAAAGATAAACCATTGACCGCACCAATCACTAGCAACACATAAAGACCATACAAATGAATTGGTCGCAGTTGAGCCGCAGGTACATGATTCCAGGAATGGCGTCTGAGCAACGGTAAACCTGATCCCGTAGGAAAGGTACTAGAAAACTCTGCCCCATTCATACCCAGTGCTTCAGCAAATTGCTTGATGAAGCCTTGAATGTAAACAGGTTCGGGTAATTGTTCGAGCCTGCCTTCTTCAATAGCATTGAGCAATCTTGCTTGAATTTTCGTTTTTGCGGCAACCTCCTCAATAGGCAAATCCTGTGCGTTACGGCACTGGCGCAGGCGAGAGCCCAACTCTTGTAATATTTCCACTTGTTCTTGCTGAAAATGAAGTTTTTTCTCCTTCATGGACGGTACTCCTTGATATCTGCTTGCACGTTTTTTGAGCTTTGGTGAATTTGGGCGTGGAGGAAATGAATTTCAAAATCTAGTAAATAACGGTAGTGACCACTTGGTAACACCGGCTCACCTGGCCGTTGTAATTGAATTGAACCAATCGCGGTGCGGTGCAGATGAATCACAGGATAGCTTAACAGTTCAGCGGTACGACGGATCTGTCGATTTCTTCCTTCTGTCAAAATAATTTCTAAAAGTGTTGCATCCGCTTGCTCCTTAAGTACCCGAACTTCGGCTGGTAGTGTTGTTTTTCCATCAAGATCAATACCCTGACGCCAAGCTTGTAATACAGATGCAGTGGGATGTCCCTCTACCCAAACTTGATAAATTTTTGGGATGTGATGACGTGGATGGGTTAGGTAATAAGTTAATTCACCATCGTTGGTGAGCAACAATGCACCCGTAGACTCGGCATCCAAGCGTCCCACTGGATGCAGTCCCTGACCTTGAGCAAGTATATTTGGCAGTAAATCAAGAATGGTACGACGCTGCCGGGAATCTTGGCAAGTAGAAATCACTCCCTTTGATTTATTTAATAAAAGATAAATACACTGAGGACGGTTACTTGGGTTAACAAGCTGACCATTGACTTCGATCAAGTCTGTTTCTGGATTGGCTTTTTCTCCTAAATTTACGACAGAACCATTGAGCCGAACTAGACCGGCTTCGATCATTTTCTCAGCTTTACGCCGTGAGGCAATACCCCATTGAGAAAGAATTTTTTGTACTCTTTCTTCCATAATCTGATCACTGTATATGGCAATACATTCAGGAGTTGACAAGTGTGATAAAGAACTTTCTGGTTCTGATGGGATTGTTGATTAATAGTACTTTTTGGAGAAATTGCGAGACTACAGGAATATCCACATTTAAGTTTGATTTAACTAGACTATGTACAAATATTACAAGAAGGTGGATAGTTGCAGGTGATCGGCTATCCGACAATAAATTACTAGATTTGTCAGGAGATCGCCATGTCTGGAAAATGTTTAAGCTGTATTTCTGTCGGAAAGTATTATGGACGCTGAATCTCAAAAGGCTAGTCAGACTAAAACCAGTCGTATTATCAGCACGGTTTTGTCGCCAGCGGTACGTTTGTGGTTGCGATCGCAAGTTGAACGAGTTGAGGCTTTGGAATTTAAGATTACAGGAGGCGATCGCCAAATTCTGACAGGTAATATTCCTAATATCTCAGTTGCCGCCAGTCAGGCTATCTATCAAGGGCTACATTTGAGCCAAATTCAGCTAGAAGCCACCCAAATTCGCGTTAACCTCGGTCAGGTCATTAAAGGTAAATCACTGCGCCTGCTGGAACCTGTGCCTGTTACAGGACAACTCACTTTATCAGAAACTGACCTACAAGCTTCTCTTAAGTCGCAGTTATTATCCACGGCATTAAGTGAGTTTATAGGAACTTTTCTCACCTCACCCAATCTTGATTTTAGCTGGCAAAAAATTACTATTGATACAGGTTTATTAACCTTAAGTGGTACTTTTCAAGCTATGCCAATTGTCATTATTGCAGGTCTGCAATTAGCTTCGCCTCATGAACTACTGCTTGATCCTTTCCAAATCCAAATGCCGTCTCATGCACCCAAACATTTAGATGGCTTTCAAGTCGATTTAGGTTCGGAAGTTAATTTGCAAGAAATTACTTTAACTCCAGGAATGTTGCTTTGTCGCGGCTGTTTGAAAATACTTCCTTAAGCTAATCTAGGTCTTATTTTGAAGCAATAATTACCTAACCCGCAAGCGAAGAGCAACTTGCTCATTTTCTAGCAGTACAATGCTCATGACATATTAGGTCAGGCTTGAGTTTTAAGGCGGCTTCAGTTTGTCCTATCATCCCAAACAGCGATGATTTGTTAAAGATTGCTCTAACCCTAGTTGCATCACATTGGGTCATCTTCTACCATTAGCACCCGTAATGCACATAACTCAGGTGGCAGGTTTAAAGATGGGTTGATTTCAGATGGCATAGTTCGTCTGAATAGCAGGACTGAGCTTTCTGAATCTGATACACCTCTATTTTGAGCTAGCCTGTCATTTTTTAGCTGGATAATTCTCGTTTTCATCTGTCTTATGGCAGATTTTATTGGTGAAAGCAACACTAATTTCAGGCAAATGTAAACTAATGTAACGATTATGCCGTCATGCTGGCTTAGTGTCTTGACAGCCCCAAAAGAACCCGATAAGCTTGCATAGCATACCCGGGTAAAACGATTGAAATCATATGCAAGACAAGCAAAAGGTTACGTTGTATCTCCCACCTGGACTCCATCGACAGCTCAAAATTAGAGCGGCTGTTGATTTGGACTCCATGTCAGCCTTGGTAGAAAGAGCAATCGTCTTCTACCTAGACCACCCGGAAGTGGTTGACGAAGTGGAAGAATCTTACGGAAAGACCCATCAGGTATATACCTGTCCTGGATGTTCTAGCTCCGTAGTTTTGAAAGATGAGAAAATGATTTCTCTCAACCAGCAGTCGGGTATTCTGACTGAGGAACTTCCAGTAGAAAAAGTGCGAGAAGAAGTAAATTCCCGTACCGACTCTCAGGGAGAAGAGGAATTAGTCCTTGCAAAGTAAAAAATCAACGAGCTTATTGCTCTTTGAAACAAGTTTGAGCATTGTTCGCGCCGTCTCTAAAACATTAGGTCGATAGTCATGCAAGAAGAGATCAAGATTCTCATTCAAGCTCAATATCCTCTAATCTATCTCGTGACTTCCGAGGAAGAGCGGACTGAGAGGGCGATAGCAATAATTGCTCAAGAATTGAAGTCGCAAGAACCAAAGTCACCCCAACGTCGTCTCTTCGTTTGGACAGTGACCCACGGAATTGTTGAGTATGGGCAAGCCCGCAATGTGACTCAGCACAATACTGTTTCACCAGAAGCAGCTATTCAATGGGTGATTCAACAAAAAGAATCCGGTATTTATATCTTTAAAGATTTACATCCCTTTATTGATTCGCCAGCAACAACCCGATGGCTGCGAGATGCGATCGCTAGTTTTAAAGACACACAGAAAACTATTATTCTGATGTCCCCCTTACAAACAGTGCCAATTGAGCTGGAAAAGGAAGTCGTAGTTCTCGACTACCCATTACCAGATTTGGCAGAGCTGAACCAGGTGTTATCTAACCAATTAGAGCTAAGTAAAACTCGACGCACCACTACAGAAACACGGGAAAAGCTGCTAAAATCAGCCCTAGGTTTGACGCGGGATGAAGCCGAAAAAGTTTATCGTAAAGCTCAGGTAAAAGCAGGACGCCTAACCGAAGCAGAAGTCGATATTGTTCTTTCTGAGAAAAAGCAGTTAATTCGCCGCAATGGTATTTTAGAATACATTGAAGAAGATGAGACTCTTGACTCAGTAGGAGGTTTGGAAGAGTTAAAGCGTTGGCTCAAGCAGCGTTCTAATGCCTTTACAGAACGGGCAAGAGAGTACGGTTTACCTCAACCAAAAGGGATGTTAATCTTAGGGGTACCTGGATGTGGTAAATCCTTAATTGCCAAAACCACATCTCGCCTTTGGGGTCTACCACTGCTCCGTTTAGATATGGGTCGGGTGTATGATGGTTCAATGGTTGGTCGTTCAGAAGCCAACCTGCGTAACGCCCTCAAAACCGCAGAATCCATTTCTCCAGCGATCCTGTTCATTGACGAACTTGACAAGTCTTTTGCAGGCACAACAGGTTCTTCTGACTCGGATGGAGGCACATCAAGCCGGATCTTCGGTTCCTTCTTGACTTGGATGCAAGAAAAGACTTCACCAGTGTTTGTAATGGCGACAGCAAACCGAGTTGAGCGCCTACCTGGAGAATTCTTACGCAAAGGTCGTTTTGATGAAATCTTCTTCGTCGATCTACCTACTCCAGACGAAAGACAGCAAATTTTCAACATTCATCTAAGCAAACGACGCCGAGAAATTAGCCGTTTCGACTTAGAACAGTTAGCGAAAGTTTCCGACGGCTTTTCTGGAGCCGAAATTGAGCAAGCCCTAATCGCTGCGATGTATGAGGCATTTGCTCAAGACCGGGAATTCACGCAACTGGACATTATTGCGGCAATCAAAGCAACCCTGCCGCTTTCCCGGACCATGACCGAGCAGGTAACAGCCCTCAGGGACTGGGCTAGGCAGCGCGCGCGACCTGCTGCATCCTCCGTTGCTGAATATCAGCGCATGGAGTTTTAAAAGGCTTTCTCCTGCTCCCAACAGGAGTGAAGGCTAGCTCTCATTAGGCTAGCAGTTTGCAAAAAAGCCGCCCTCAAGTTAAGCGGCTCAATCACAAAGTAAAACGCTACGTTGTTGTATCTCTTCTTACTCTACTGGAGGAAATCCAAATGTCTCACTTTAGCACTCTCCGCACCAAGATCACCGACGCTGAAATTCTGAAAGCTTCTCTCCGTGACCTGGGTATCTCAGTCAAATCGGAAGCTGATGTCCGTGGTTATAACGGTCAGCGCGTCCGTGCCGACTTGGTTGCCATTCTGGAAGGTGAGTATGACCTCGGCTGGTCACGTAATAGCGATGGTTCCTTTGACCTGATTGCAGATCTTTGGGGCGTTGCTAAGAAGCACAACCAAACCGAATTGATCAACTCGATCAACCAGAAGTACGCTGTTAACAAGACTTTAGCAGAAGTCAAGCAACGCGGTTTGCAAAATGCCAACGTCAAGTTGGTTCTGCAGAAATAGTCTGAAATAGCCTATTTAGGCATTCCCACTTCACGGGTTGACCCGTCTGGTTAACCCGTTTTTTAGTGCCTGTTGAATCAGGCACTAAATTTTTTACTTATGGGTAAGATAGATAACCATAAATCTTACTGTTTGTCAAGTTATTTTTACACTAAGCTGACCAGGCTCAAGAAAACCTGATCAGCTTTAAAAATTACTCATCTAAACTTTGTTACCACACTTCATCTATGGGAGGGGGGTCCATACCTTGGAAACCAATACCCCATTCATATCTCGCCGGTTCTGGTGTTACAGGAGGCGACATGATCGGCTTTTCAGTGGTGTCAGGGGCAGGATTTAAAGAATTCATGGGGGCAGTGGCACGAATACTTGTCACCCAGCTATTGTTATTGTTATTGTTAATACTTTTTGGCGGCATTGCCTCTGGTATGTTGTTTTCTCGATCCAGCAACTGACTGAGATGGTGCAGTCCTTCGCATAATTTGTGTAAGTGTAAGCAGCGATAATTTGCCGCTTGCCAGTCTCCAGATTCAAGCGCTTCAATATACCCTTTCTGTAAGGCTCGAATCAGCCTTAACTGGGTTTCAATAATTGGATAAGTGGCTGTCATTAGTTTTGGTGTGCTCAATATGATAAAGTATCTCCGTAGTCATGGCAACTGCTGCTTTTGGATGCTACTGCGAGATAGGGATCTTTAGTCAGTCTTATTCCCTTAATAAGGCTTTCAAGAGAAAATAGCGCTAACAGCAGTGCTAGCAAAAAGTTTTAGTAAAGTTTTTTGAAGGTAAGGGTAGAATTGATGTCTTGGTTATGAGGGGGTGAGAAATGCGATACCTGCAGCGGGTGAAGCTATTACTTAGTAAACCTGATCATGATTGCCGATATCTATGAATACAGCTTTCTCATCTTCTGTGAAATAAAACAAGACTCTCTGATCGTGGTCTATGCTAAAACTCCATAGATTCTTGAGTTTGCCCGATAGCTTATGAGTTTTGAGACTTGGGGCAAAGAGAGCAACTACAAACTGTTCCAGTTTCTGCCAAAATCTCGCCTCCAAATCTCCATTACCTTTGATACACTTTTTGAAAGCACGTTTAAATGAGGAACTGAAACTGACTTCCACGATTATTCCTCGATCAGTTGTCTCAGTTCGTTGATATTAGAGGAAAACTTTAATTGACCTTTTTGTTGCTCATTTTGTGCTGACTTAAAATTCTCAAATATCTCTTCGCGGCGTCCTTCTCGAAGATACTGTTTTAATAGGAGTTGAATTTCTTGTTGTTCATCAGTGGAAAGGTTTTTGATTGCCTCAACTACATCACTGAAAGTCATAGATTGCAAAGCCTTATTGTGCCTACTCGACAAATCTAACATAATGGTTGCTCTGTAATTTGAACGACACCGAACAGATTTATACGATGAGGTGTAATTAAGTTGTTATGCCGCCGCGATGATTTGTGAAATTATTACATATACGGACTCCATAACTTCATCTATTCTTTGATGCGAAGTATCAATAAAATAAACTTTATATCTATTTTTTAACGACTTCCGCGCGGATCTAAAGCATCCCGCAAACCATCACCTAATAAATTAAAAGCTAAAACAGTTAGAGTAATAAATAAGCCTGGAAATAAAATTGTCCAAGGTGAAGAAAGCGAATAACCACCTTTAAAAGCATCCGATAACATTGTCCCTAATTCAGGCGTCGGAGGCTGTGCACCTAATCCTAAAAAGCCCAAACCAGCCGCTTCTAAAGTCGCAGTACCGATGGAAAGAGTAGCCTGGACTACCAACGGTGCAAGACTTGCAGGTAAAATATGTAGAAAAATAATTCGCGCTGGCGTCGCTCCAAATGCCCTTACAGTTTGTACAAATTCCTGCTCTCTTAGTGATAGCACCATACTGCGAGTTAGGCGGATGAAAATGGGGATTTGCACGACACCAACGGCAATCATTACACTAGGTATACTCGGTCCTGTAACGGTGACAACTGCGATCGCTAAAAGTATCGAAGGAAAGGCTAATAATATATCAGTTAGCCAGCCAATTATGGTTTCCAACCAACCTCTAAAATATCCTGCAACTAACCCTAATAATACGCCAATAACTAATCCTAAAAGTACCGAAACTAAGCTAATTAATAGCGAAGTTTGTAACCCGTAAACGACAAGCAGAGATAACTCCCTTCCTAAACCGTCTGTGCCGAACCAATGTTCAATACTGGGCGGTTTTAGTCGTGCAATGTAGTTTCGGGCTGTTGCCGGGTCAAAGGGGCGTACTACAGGAGCAAGTAGCGCCATGAATATGAGTCCAGTTGTTAGGAGAAAACCGATTAATCCTGAAGTTGAGCTTAATAATTGCCTTACTGTTTTCCAGACATTAGTACTTTGAATACTGACAGATATAATTGTCATTGGTATTGGATTCTAGGGTCAAAAAAGGCGTAAGATAGATCAACTAAGAGATTAATTAAAACAAAAGCTACGGCAACAAAAACTACTCCGCCCTGTACAACTGGGTAATCTCGTGACAAAATACCTTCATAGATCCACGAGCCAATTCCGGGCCAAGAAAAGATAGTTTCTGTCAAAATTGCTCCTCCTAAAAGAGTGCCAAACTGCAAACCAATGATGGTTACAACGGGTAATAAGGCATTTTTTAAAGCGTGTTTTAAAATTACCCAGCGTTCTAGTAAACCTTTAGCTCTAGCGGTGCGGATATAATCTTGTGATAGCACTTCTAGCATAGCGCTGCGGGTAATTCTTGCTAAGATTGCTAAGGGAATTGTACCTAAAGTTATGGCTGGTAAAATTAAGTGAGCTAAGACATCTTGAAGTGTTATA
Organism: Coleofasciculaceae cyanobacterium; assembly: GCA_049671305.1. Taxonomy (GTDB): domain Bacteria; phylum Cyanobacteriota; class Cyanobacteriia; order Cyanobacteriales; family Coleofasciculaceae; genus CADCTM01. The sequence goes on along the minus strand of JBATUR010000042.1, from coordinate 20,333 downwards.
AAATCTCCTTGCAGTAAAGAATCTAAAATATAAAAACCTGTAATTGGTTTAAAATTAAACCCCGCATCAATACTAATTCTTCCACTAGGAGGTAGCCATTGCAAATTAACGGCAAATAGATAAACTAAGAGCAATCCTAACCAATATACTGGTAAAGAAACACCGAGTAATGACCCACTCATTGTTAAATTATCAACAGCACTATTTTTACGAACTGCTGCCAAAACTCCTGCTGGAATGCCGATAATTGTGGCGACTAACATAGCAGCAACAGATAATTCAAAAGTAGCGGGCCAGCGAGTTTTTATTTCCTCAGCAATTGGGACGCCGCTAATAATACTTGTACCAAAATTTAAGCGGAGTAAATTGCTTAAAAAAACTAGATACTGTATGGGTAAAGGTTGATTTAAACCCAACTGTTCTCTTAGTGCTGCAACTTGCTCAGGTGTGGCTCTCTCTCCTGCCATTACTACTGCGGGATCACCTGGAATTAAGTGCAGGAAAGCGAAAACTAATAAGGTTATTCCTAATAAGACAGGTATCAAATTTAAGAGGCGTTTGAAAATATATTGAGCCATACTTTTATAATTGATTATTAATCCAAATTTGTCATAATTTTTAAATTATTATTGAGTAGCGGTAATCTTTTTAAATAAGAATAGGGCTAGTAGATATTTTCAACCAACCCTATGCTTATTAGGTTTTACTCACTTCATCCAACGTTTCTGAACCCAAAGGACTAGGAGTCCAACCAGTAACATTTTTGCGCTTGGCTAAAAGGGGTTGTGCATGAACAATTGGCAACCGTACAGCTTCTTTATAAAGCAATTCATCAATTTGTTGATAAATCTTGATTCTTGCTGCTTTATCACCTGTGGCACGACCTTGATCTAAAAGTTTTAAAACTTGCTCGTTTTTCCAGTCGCCAAGGTCTTGAGTTGCACCTGGACCAAAATGAGGATAGTAGAAATTATCAGGGTCGCCATAGTCACCCGTCCAACCTAGCATAAATGATTGAAACCCCGGTTTCTTATTGCGGTCAGCCAGATAAGCTGCCCAATCTTTTGTTTGTAAACTAACTTTAATTCCGATCGCATTTAAGTCAGCAGCAAAGGCTTCCGCTAGGGGTTTCGGGTTAGGAAAATAAGGTCTACTAACTGGCATATACCACAGTTGCAGAGGAAAACCATTGGGATAACCAGCTTTTGCCAAAAGTTGTTTTGCTATTTGTGGATTAAATTGATAACCAGGTATCGTATTAGATTGATATTCTTGTAATGAGGGAGGAGTAAAATGAGGTGTATTTTCTGCTAATTCTCCCCAAAAAGCTTTGACAATTTCTTTCTTATTAATAGTTTGTGCGATCGCTTGACGAACTTCCGGTTTTGATAGCGGTTCATAACTAGGATTTAATGCCAAATACCCAACATTTAAAGAAGGACGTTTAACAGCTTCCACTTGCCCGTCATTCTGAACTTCTTTAAGTTGATCGGGAACAAGATCGACGGTCAAATCAATTGTACCTGCCCTTAGTTGTGCTAATCTTGCTGCTGGATCTGCGATAAAACGCATTACTAATTGATTCGATTTTGGCAAGCCTGGTTTCCAGTAATTAGGATTCTTTTCTAGTACAATGCGATCGCCACTGCGCCATTCTTTAAACACAAATGGTCCTGTTCCTACTGCCAGTGATGAGGGTGTACCATATTGTGCCCCAGCTTTCTTAATTGCGGCTGGACTTGCCATGCCAAAGTAACCGGAAGAAACAGCCGCAGGGAAGGCAGCAAATGGCTGTTTAAGAACAAATTTAATACTATCTTTGCCTTCTACTACAATACTTTGTAATAATGAATCTGGCTTACCTTTAGAAGCACCAAATAGATTTCTCCAAATTTCATAAGATTTCCCAGCATTGCGGTAACCAAATTCATTTTTTTCGTCCCACCAACGCTCAAAATTAAATTTTACAGCTTCTGCATCAAAGTCAGTTCCATCATGAAACTTTACTCCAGGACGCAACTTAAATGTCCAAGTTTTACCATCTTGTGAAACTTTCCATTCTGTTGCTAAACTGGCTTCTAAATCAGTTGTTCCTGGCTTAGTATCAATCAAACGATTGTATATTTGATCTTGCACCATAACCGAATTACCATCTACAATATTTCCCGGTTCTAAATTTACAGGTTGTCCACCCGCACCATACACAAGTAACCCAGGAGGAACAGCAACTGGACTGTTGACGGGTGATGTTTTATTACTAGTTTGATTTGATGGGTTACTGTTACAATTTGAAAGAAATATTGTTAGGGTACAAGCCACAGCTAATAGTGCTGGTTGCCATTGCTTCCATCTACTCATTATGCTAACTCCTTTTGCTACTGGTTCTTTAAACAGGCATATAATTTTAAAATATTATAAGTACTGCTGATCAAAATTATAAAGGTGTGTGATAAACATTTTAAACTACTGATTAGCAATAAATCTTATTTTTCATAAAACTAAGAATAAAACAGGTTATATATAATGACTAATCCGATTTTGGAAGTTCAAAATCTCAGCGTTGAATTTACCTCAAAAACAAGTTCTGTAGTTGCAATTAAAGACATTTCTTTTAAATTAGCATTAGGAGAAACATTAGGAATTGTTGGAGAATCTGGTTCCGGAAAATCTGTAACCTCCCTAGCCGTGATTGGATTATTACCCAATACAGCAAAAATAAGCGGCAGTATTTTATTTTATCATCCCCATACTTCCCCTACAAATCCTATTAACTTACTAGCCCTTTCTGACAAAAAAAGACGCACTTATCGAGGTGGTTTAATCTCAATGGTATTTCAAGAACCATTGAGTTCACTTAACCCAGTTTATACCTGTGGAGAACAGGTAATGGAAGCAATTTTACTTCATCAAAATGTCTCGCAAAAAGAAGCATATAGAAAAGCGATCGCTCTTTTTGATGAAGTTAAACTTCCTGATGCTAGAAGTATGATGAAACGCTATCCTCATCAACTTTCAGGAGGACAACAGCAGCGAGTCATGATTGCAATGGCATTAAGTGGAAATCCCACAATTTTAATTGCCGATGAACCGACAACCGCCTTAGATGTCACCATTCAAGCAACAATATTACAACTACTCAGAGAACTACGTGATGCCCGTGGAATGTCCATAATTTTTATTACCCATGATATGGGAGTAGTTGCCGAAATAGCCGATCGCGTAGTTGTCATGTATCAAGGAAAAACCGTCGAAACAGCCACAGTTTACAACTTATTTGCTCACCCCCAACATCCCTACACACAAGGCTTACTCAACTGTCGTCCACGTCCCGATCAACAACTAAAACGACTGCCCACAGTAGCTGATTTTATGAAAGTTACAACTACTGCTAATGGCGAAATTGAAATATTACCTCAAACTCACAATCAAGCCGAAACTGAATCATTATTTGCTCAAATAAGTAGCCGTGAAACCGCAGAGCGCTATCAATATTTACAGCAACAGCAACCATTACTATCTGTACATAATTTAACCAAAGAATTTGTATCAAGAAAAAAGCTATTTGGCAAGAAGTCAATCTTCACAGCAGTCGATAATCTCAGCTTCGATGTTTACCCTGGTGAAACATTAGGATTAGTTGGCGAATCAGGGTGTGGCAAAACCACCTTAAGTCGCTGTCTTTTACGACTAATTGAACCAACATCAGGAGAGATTATTTTCGATGGCGACTCAGTTTTAGAATTAGCATCTGAACCGCTGCGCCGTATCCGTCGTTATCTACAAATTATCTTTCAAAATCCTTATGGATCTCTCAATGCAAGGCAAACAATTGGTGCGGCAATTATGGAACCAATGCAAATTCATAACTTAGTTGGATCTGCTCAACAACGCCGTCAACGCGCCATCGATTTACTCGAACGAGTAGGATTAGGAGAAAGTGCCATGAAGCGAATGCCTCATCAATTTTCGGGAGGACAACGACAGCGGATTTGTATAGCCCGGACATTAGCTTGTGAGCCACGATTTATTATTTGTGATGAATCAGTTTCAGCCTTGGATGTTTCAGTGCAGGCACAAGTACTAAACTTACTTAAAGACTTGCAAAACGACTTTGGTTTAACTTATATTTTCATATCCCATGATTTAGGCGTAGTAAAATTTGTCAGCGATCGCATAATGGTTATGAATCAAGGCAAAATTGTCGAAATAGGCAGCGCCGACTCAATCTACAACAACCCACAACAGGAATATACGCGATCGCTAATACAAGCAATTCCCAAAACCAACCTCGAAGACATCCAGGCAAGATCGCACCGCACCACCGCAGTCACACCAAAATAACCCGTTACTCCTGCCCTAACTCAATACTGACAAGCTTTTTAAAGCCAAAGATTTCAGTATGATTACAAGGCGCGGTACAAAAAGCCCAATCAATCTCACTCTATAAAGCAGAATTGTTCATAAACATTTGTAAACTGATAAACATCCATAAGAGTGTTACTGCTCACAAAAACTTATGCCCCCTCTTCCCTAATCAAGAAATGGCATTAATTACTTGCAAAACACCACCCTCGTTTCCACCGTGTAGGATCTCATGAAGCAACTTATCAATCTAGAGCGTTTTACCCTCATTGGTCACATTGTTTCCCTGGCGTTTGGGCTAGCCGGGTTACTTATCGTCTTACCTAACCCAGAGATCATCGCCAGCTTATCAGAATTTGGGCAGACCTCATTTCAGTGGTCAATGGCTGGTGGAGGCGTAGCATACATTCTTTTAGGCACAGCAGCCGTAGCGATTTATGCTTACCGAACCATTGGCAAATGGCACTGGCTAACCTTCATGGTGCCTTCTGTCCTACTTTCTCTGGGCAGTGAATTGCTGGGAACCAGTACAGGCTTTCCTTTCGGAGAATACGGCTACCTAAGCGGCTTAGGCTACAAAGTCGCCGGTTTAGTCCCCTTTACCATTCCCCTATCTTGGTTTTACATGGGGTTTGTCTCCTACATAATTGCCCGTGCCGGTTTAAAAGTAGACCAAAAAATCAATAGTAAATGGAACTGGTTGCTGCAAGTTGGTGCAATTGCCATAGGCGCAATGCTGCTAACTTCCTGGGACTTTGCTCTTGATCCTGCCATGAGCCAATCCGCTTATCCTTTCTGGTACTACGGCAAAGTCGGCGCCTTTTTTGGCACACCTTTCCGTAACTTTGCAGGTTGGATAGCCACAGGCGTCCTCTTTATGACAGTAGCGGCATTGATGTGGAAAAAAGCTCCCATTTCCGTATCCCGCAAGCAGCTAACTCTACCCTTAGTGGTATATATCAGCAACATCGTTTTTGGTGCTGTGATTACGATTTGGGGTGCTGGCATTTGGATACCTGTGGCTTTGAGTATTGTGCTGGGCGTTGTACCTGCCGTCGTTTTAGCTAGAATGGCTTCTCCTACGGGTGCTGCCACAATTCTTGAACAACTGGAAAACACCACAGCCCAAACTCAAACCAGCCAAGTACCCGTTGCCTCCGGCGGCGTCAGCAACAAGTGAGTTGGCTTCAATTCAAGATGTTGCACCATTTAAGAATGGTGCAACTCAAATTAAAGCAGCGACCTTAATAAGGGCAAGTCGCGAAGCATCTACTTTTGGGCTAATCTAATCTAGGGTTTTTGCCCGTACTTAATTACTTTTATTAACCACTTCGGACAAAAACCAAGATTCATCTAGGCTTGCCCAAATGTTTTTTAGCTCACCTTCCTTGCCCCTGGCTGGCTTCTTGGCAACAGTACTTTTGCTGGTTCAGATTCCTGCCACCTTTATCCTGCTCTCACGCCTGCTCAAAGGACCGACTCGGCGTCCTCCCATTGCTCCCCAAACTCCCACCCCAGAACAACTAGGTGTGGTTAGTGTGGTTGTGCCCACCCTCAACGAACGCGATCGCTTAACCCCTTGTCTCGTCGGTTTAAGTCAAGCCAGCTACGAAGTTCGAGAAATGATCATCGTAGACAGTCGCTCCACCGACGGCACCCCAGATTTAGTGAAAACCGCTCAAAAAACCGATCCCCGCTTTCGTCTGATCACCGATGATCCCCTACCTCCAGACTGGGTAGGGCGTCCTTGGGCATTACACAATGGTTACTTACATACCTCCCCACACAGTCAGTGGTTTCTGGGCATGGATGCCGATACCCAGCCCACTCCAGGACTTGTTGCTGGGTTAATTAATGCTGCAGTTGCTGAAGACTTTGACTTAGTTTCTCTTTCCCCGCAATTTATTCTCAAATATCCAGGAGAATGGTGGCTGCAACCGGCACTTCTAATTACCTTGGTTTACCGCTTTGGACCGACTGGCATCAATAACGACCCCGAACGAGTTATGGCAAACGGGCAATGTTTTTTATGTCGCCGCGAAGTATTGACAAAATTGGATGGATATAGTAGAGCCAAAGGTTCCTTTTGCGATGATGTCACTCTGGCACGTTATGCCGCCGCTTCTGGCTTTAAAGTTGGCTTTATGGATGGCGCAAAAGTTGTTAAAGTGCGGATGTATGAAGGGGCAAAAGAAACTTGGAACGAGTGGGGGCGCAGTTTGGACTTGAAAGATGCTTCATCTCCCAGTCAAATCTGGAGTGATTTATGGCTCTTAACCAGCGTCCAGGGACTGCCTCTACCCGCAACGTTGATGTTTATGACTTTAGGATTAGGACTGTCTTCACCAATAATTACCGCCGCTGCGGGGCTAAATTTGAGTTTGTTATTAATTAGGTTTGCCTTGCTATTTGCGATCGCTCCTTCCTACGACCGTTCTAAGTCTTTACCCCGCTCCTCTTGGCTCTTTTGGCTTTCTCCCCTTGCTGATCCCCTCGCCGTGTTGCGAATCTTCATCTCGGCGGCTCAAAGACCCAAACAATGGCGGGGTAGAAGTTATCAGATTTAGATGCTGTAAGAGTATTCCCAGTATTGATGTCAATTTAAAGGTTAAACCCATAGTCCAGCAGGGGTTTAAACCCCTGCCTCACAGCACAAGTTTTCTTTAGACGACTAAGGAGTTTATAGTCCTCTTTAGAGGACTTGTGCTATTAGCCTGGGACTTAAGTCCCAGGCGTGTGTCGGCTTAAAATCAGTTACCGTGCTTACTCCTTAAGAATCTTCCTCAGCATTAACTTGATCAACCCTTTCTAGTTGCCAAAGAATTTGATTACCTTCACGCCGTACCCGTGAAACAATCCAGTTACGCCAGGGCCAGTTATCACCTCGACTGGTGACAGCACTAGCATTAACATCCATTAAATCCGCTAATTCAGAACTACTAATCAGATAGCCCTCAGAGGCAACTTCATCAGCAATGCGTAGAGTTTCTACCAGGTTACGAAGTTGAGCAACTCTTACCTCGCGGGGTAAATCGTCAGTCGCACCAGTAGGGGAATGTATTTGAGAATCCATGATGGTTACGTCAGAGGTAAAAACGCTCAGTTGTGTTGTGTTGTAAGCTAACTTAGAAATATCACTTGTATCTGATACTTCTGTTTCAGGCATAATCGCTGCATTAACAGCTACAGAATCCCAAGAAACTGTTTGTTCTAGGGACATTGGTCTACCCAGAGAAAAAGCACGAGCGATCGCATCACACCGCTCATTTCCCTCATTGCCGCTGTGTCCCCGGACATACTGCCAGTCAACTAGTGGTGAATTTAGCTGATCTAGAGTTTCCCATAAGTCTTGATTTAAAACAGCTTTTCCTTGGGCAGTTTTCCAACCTTTCTTTTTCCAACCCTTCACCCATTTTGTGATGCCGTTTTTGACATACTCGCTATCAGTGTAAAGGGTGACGGCTTGATTTTGTCCTGATGCTCTGAAAACCTTTAACGCCCCAATAGCGGCTAAAAGTTCCATACGGTTATTGGTGCTAGGTGTTTCGGCTCCTCCCATTTCATAAACAGAGCCATCATTAAAATAAACCACTGTACCCCAGCCACCGGGTCCGGGGTTACCACTACAAGCACCATCAGTGTAAAAATTTTTAATTTGGCGAGTTGCAGGCATCTTCGTTTTAGGTTGTGATGTTCAAATTCACTTATAACTTTTCGCGAGTAGTTGGTGCTGAGGGCTAAGATCACATTAGTTGGGTAAAAGAGTGATCAATACGCTCATCCTGCAAACGATCGTTCATTCTGTTGCAAGTCTTGTGAGTTACGAACCCTTACATCATAAATATCGCCCCCAGATTTTTGCCGATTTGGTGGGACAAGAAGCGATCGCTACTACTCTGACAAATGCGATCGCCACTCAACGTATTGCCCCGGCATATTTGTTTACAGGTCCAAGGGGTACTGGTAAAACTTCTTCTGCCAGAATATTAGCGAAATCTCTCAACTGTATTCAAAATAATGTCCCCACCGCTCGACCTTGTGGCAAATGTAATGTTTGTCTGAGCATTACTGATAATTATGCCGTTGATGTGATTGAAATTGATGCCGCTAGTAATACTGGTGTTGATAATATCCGCGATGTAATTGAACGCGCTCAATTTGCTCCAGTCCAGTGCCGCTATAAAGTTTATGTGATTGATGAATGTCATATGCTCTCCACAGCAGCATTCAACTCACTACTAAAAACCTTAGAAGAACCACCCCCTCGCGTTGTTTTTGTTTTAGCCACAACTGACCCACAAAGAGTTTTACCAACAATCATTTCTCGTTGTCAACGCTTTGATTTTCGTCGCATTCCTCTAGGTGCAATGGTGCAGCATTTGCAATATATTGCTGACCAAGAAAGTATCAAAATTACACCAGAAGCGATCGCTCTAATATCACAAGTTTCTCAAGGTGGACTGCGAGATGCCGAAAGTTTGCTTGATCAACTCAGTTTATTAACCGTCGAAATTAGCAGCGAAAAAGTTTGGGATTTAGTTGGTGCTGTATCAGAACAAGATTTGCTGGCACTCACCAAAGCGATCGCCTCCGATAACCCCGAATCTGTTCTTGCTAACTGCCGTCGCCTCCTAGATCGAGGACGAGAACCCTTAATTGTCCTGCAAAACCTCGCTGGCTTCTACCGAGATTTATTAATTGCCAAAACTGCACCCAAACGCAACGATTTAGTTGCCATTACTCCCACCACCTGGACTCAATTATGTGAATTTGCCCAAGAATTCACCCCAGCTCAAATTTTGCAGGGTTCTCAACACCTCAAAACCAGCGAAGCTCAAATTAAAAACACGACTCAACCCCGTTTGTGGTTAGAAGTCACATTAATTGGCTTATTACCCAGTGCCAGCACTGCGGCGCCTGTACAAACCACCGTCATGCCTCAAACCAGGCAACACACCCCCCCAACTGCTCCCCAAACCAAACAGGAACCCAACATTGCTCCAGTACAAGCAGCCCCGTCTCCTCAACCTGTAGCTAATGAAAGTCCTACTCCAAGCCCTCAAGAACAGCCAGCAGCAGGCTCCGGCACTGAGTTTGAGCAAATTTGGCAGCAGTTACTTGCCCAGCTCCCAGTTTCTAGTAAGGCGCTGTTCAGCCAACATGGATATTTATTAAGTTTTGATGGTGAGCAAGCTCAAATTGGTATTCGTGCACCCAAATTGATCAAAGCTGCTCAACCGAAATTGCCAGAGCTAGAAATGGCTTTCCAAAAGGCACTTAATCAAAAAGTTCGTGTATCTTTAGTGATCAACCAGTCGGGAACAGTTGCCAGCCAACCTAGAGAAGCAACCACAAATCAAGAAAGAGCCGTTGTTCCCCCAAGTGATCCTAGTCCAGAAATCGAGGCGAAACCGTTACCTAGTCGGATCGATTCTATAACTCCTCCAGCCATCATCGATGCTACAGGTTTAGATAATCAATCTCGGCAAAATCCTCAAGAGTCCACAGACGACGCCCAACCAACAACAACAACTGTATCTGATTGGAATGGAGAAGAAATCGATCAGGCGCTGGGAAATCTCAAGCACTTTTTTGATGGCGAGATTGTCGATTTAAACGATGAGTTTGGCTCAAATACGGAACAATCAGGCTCAAAAGACGATATGAGTGCCGTTGTGGCAAAGTTGGAAGCTTCTGTTTCGCTGCCAACAATACCATCATTAACGAACCTACAAAAAGAACCCTATTTTAATCAACCCGTCCCGCCTCAAGGGAAATCAGTACGACGAATTGAGTATGACGATGATGGTGATATTCCTTTTTAAGCTTGACAAATTGAACAATATTAAAGATAAAAATCCCAGTAAAGATGGAAGCTGAAAACTGATGAGCATCACCGTTTTCTAACTAAATCTGAAGTTATGCTTACAAAAGAGCGATGTCTAAGCAACGGCAAGCCGTGTTTTGCCAATCGCCTTTCCCGAAACCAAGAAAATTACTAAACTAAAATTCAGCAGCCTTGCTATGAGCTACTGCATTAATCCTAAATGCCCAAAACCCTCTGATCCACTAAATGATTACGACTTATGCCGCTCCTGTGGCTCTCAGTTGTTGTTACAAGAGCGTTATCGTGTCAGGCGTCAGCTTGGCGAGGGCAGTTTAAGCAAAATTTATGAAGTGGAAGATTGTGCACGCCCATTACAGGAACAAGGTGCAATAAAAATTTTAAAAGTACTCTTGCTCAATGATGCGATCGCTGTGGCATTATTTCGCCAAGAAGCGCGAGTCTTAAGCCAACTACATCATCCCGGCATTCCGCTTGTTAATTCAGATAGCTACTTTACCTTTTTTGCTAAAGACAGATATCAACCCCTGCACTGCTTAGTTATGGAAAAAGTGGCAGGCGTCAACTTAGAGCAATGGCAGCAACAACAAAATCAACCTCTATCACAAGCTCAATCTCTCGACTGGCTCAGACAACTTTTAGAAACTTTACATCACATTCATCAGCAACTCTATTTTCATCGCGATATTCAGCCTTCAAATATCATGCTCACTTCTAGTGGGCAGCTTGTCTTAATTAACTTTGGCTCGGCACGAGAAGTTAGTCATACTTCTTTGGTAATTAGCGCAGGCGATGTAATTGAAATGACTTCTCCAGGCTATACGCCGTTAGAGCAAGCTAATGGTAAGGCTGTACCGCAATCAGATTTTTTTGCCCTTGGGCGTACTTTTGTGGCTTTGCTTACTGGTAAATCTCCCAACGATTTTCTTGAAGATCCCCGTAATGGACAGTTACTTTGGCAACATCGAGCGCCCCAGGTTTCTCCAGCCTTCACCGATTTAATTGATGATTTGATGGCAACCATGCCCGAAAATCGCCCCCACAATGCTCAGATGATTTTACAGCGACTCGCTGCGATTGACCACACCTGCCAGCCGCTTCAGTTACCGCCACGGCAGTCTGATACTGACTCTTTGCTGAGTCTGCAACTAGAAGCTTGGATGCATCAACAGCGCTCATCAAGTGGAGGCAAAAGAAAGCTGAATAAAGTAGCTAAATTTACAAAACCTCTGCTTGTTTGTGGTCTTTTACTGTCTTTAGGAATAGCAGGAACTCAGGTTTATGAGGATGTAGTTCCTTTATTGAGGCAGTCTTTTTCTGTGTTTTCCAATCAGAAATGGTTGCCTTTTAAAAAGTAGATTTTTCTAAACATTGTAATAATAAAATCTTATATCTGCCCTTGGGTAGATTTTTTTTAATTAAATATCGCTAGGATTGTAAGGCGTCTGCTTCCCGCTAGTTAAGGAAAAGTTAACATATTTCTGATTAGTTGATCTAAGCAGAATTTGTTAAGAAAGAAGTTCTATTTTTCAGCTTTTTTAAAATACTTCATGCAAACTTTATGGACAATATTGTTAGCTAGGCTAGTATTAAAAAAAGCAATCCTCGCTGAAGTAAAAACTGAAAACCTGCTTTAAAGATTCAACTTGACTGTTAGCAAACAAGTCCATAAACAAACTATGACTTTTTCTACCCAGTTAAAAATTTCGGTGCTCATTCCAGTACATAATGGCGGTGATAGTTTTGTTCGTTGCTTGTCAAGTTTGGCTCAAGCTGTACCTGCTGCTCATGAAATCATCGTTGTAGCTGATGGAGATTCAGATGGCTCTTGGAAAATAGCTGAAGAATTTGGCGCAAAAGTACTGAGAATACCAACATCAGGTGGTCCTGCAAAAGCGCGGAATTTAGGGGCAAGTGTTGCTCAAGGTGACATTTTGTTTTTTGTAGATGCTGATGTTGCTATTTGTACAGATGCCATAAGTCAAGTGGCAGCAGCATTTTCAGATCAACCCGAATTAGCCGCCTTGATTGGTTCCTATGACGATGCGCCGGGAGCAAGTAACTTTTTGTCGCAGTACAAAAACTTATTTCACCACTACACACATCAAACAGCTAGTGAGGAAGCCTCAACATTTTGGGGAGCTTGCGGAGCAATTCGGCGGGAAATATTCCTTGAATTGGGAGGTTTTGACGAAAGTTATCGCCGTCCCTGCGTTGAAGATATTGAGTTAGGTTATCGATTAAAAAAAGCTGGGTACAGAATTCGGCTGTGTAAGGAATTGCAGGTCAAACATTTAAAAAATTGGCAACCAATTTCCTTATTAAGAGCCGAAATTTTTTACCGTGCTCTTCCTTGGACAGAACTAATTTTACGCGATCGTCAATTCGTTAATGACTTAAATCTTAAGCTCTCCAGTCGCCTCAGCGTGTTGTTAACTTTTGGACTTTTAGGCACATTAGTTGCCGCTTTTTGGTCATCAGGATTTTTGGTATTAGCTGGCGTATTGAGCTTATTACTTTTAGTAATTAATGCCTCAGTTTATCGCTTCTTTTTGCAAAAGCGTGGTGTTTGGTTTACGGTTCGTGTAATTCCTTGGCACTGGCTTTACTTTTTCTACAGTGGTCTGACATTTATTGTCGGTACAATTCGCTACAACTACCGCAAGTTGTTCTCCCCAAAAACCGATTTGTCAGCCGCTTAATTTCAGTAGTTTCAATCCAAAAATCATCAGAGCTTCACCTATGAAATCTTATCCCGTTGTCATTATTGGTGCCGGACCTGCGGGTCTTACTGCTAGCTATGAACTAGTCAAGAAAGGTATCAAACCTATTGTTTTGGAAGCATCAGACAAAGTTGGCGGAATTTCCCGTACAGAGACGTACAAAGGCTATCGTTTCGACATTGGTGGTCATCGATTTTTCACCAAAGTTAAGAAAGTTCAAGATGTCTGGTATGAAATTCTGAAAGATGACTTTATTAAAGTCCCGCGTTTGTCGCGTATCTACTATCAAGGTAAGTTTTTCAACTATCCCCTTTCTTTGTTCAACACATTATCAAATCTGGGTATCTTTCCAAGTTTTTTCATTTTAGTGAGCTACCTCAAAGCCAAACTCAGAGCCAGGTTGAAAGGGAAGATTGAGCCAGATAATTTTGAAGAATGGGTGACTGATCGCTTTGGATCTCGTCTTTATAGGATGTTTTTCAAAACCTACACCGAGAAAGTATGGGGAATTCCTTGCGATAAAATTCGTGCAGATTGGGCAGCACAGCGCATTCAAGGAATGTCTCTCAAAAGAGCCGTAATTAATGCTGTGTTTGGCAGCCAAAATGCCAAAAGTTTAATCAAAGAATTTGACTACCCAATTTTAGGACCAGGAATGATGTGGGAGCGTTGTCAAGAGATTCTAGAAAGCCAAGACGCTCCAGTGCAAATGAATACTAAGGTAATTAGTGTTGAACGAGAAGGAACTAAAATTAAGAGTATTACAGCTCGACAAGGTGATCAAACAATTCAACTTTCCAGCGATCAATTTATCTCCACAATGCCTGTAACGGCACTAATTAATCGACTCAATCCCCCACCGCCAGATTATGTTTTAGAAGCAGCACGGGGTTTAAAATACCGAGATTTTCTGATTGTCTCGTTGATTATTAATGAGCCAAATTTGTTTCCCGACAACTGGATTTATATTCATAGTCCAGAATTCAAAGTTGGACGCATTCAAAACTTCGGGAATTGGAGTCCGGCAATGGTTCCTGATCCAACCAAATCTTGCTTGGGAATGGAATACTTTTGTAGCGAGGGCGATGATATTTGGGAAATGTCTGATACCGAACTGATCGATTTAGCTAGTCGCGAAGTAGTAGAGTTGGGTTTAGGAGTTAAACCAGGTGATGTGGAAGATGGAGTTGTGATTCGTCAACACAAAGCTTATCCCGTGTATGACGGTGAATATCGCCAACATCTGCAAGTTTTGCAAGACTATCTAGAAACATTTGAGAATTTGCAAACTGTTGGGCGCAACGGAATGCACCGATATAACAATCAAGACCATTCCATGTTGACAGGAATTCTCGCTGTAAAAAATATTTTAGGAGAAAAACATGACCTGTGGAATGTCAATGTTGAACGCTCTTATCATGAGGAATTTACCAAAGAAGAGTGGCCCCAAAATGCTTTAAAAACTGATCCCAACTTAAGTCCAGTTGAATTAACAACAACAGACTCAAAGAGCTAATGATCAAACAAGGATTTGAACAGACTGATGGCTCACCTATCTGGTTCGTTTGTTTCCGTAATTATCCCAGTTTTCAATGATGCTACACGCTTAAAACTTTGTTTAGCAGCTTTGGAAAATCAGACTTATCTCAAAAGTCTCTATGAGGTAATTGTTGTCGATAACGATTCTGATCCAAGTCAAGAGATTGAAGTTGTAGTTGCTGAATTTGGACAAGCAAAAGCAACTTATGAAAGTACTCCCGGTTCCTATGCAGCTCGCAACCAAGGCATCTCTTTAGCTAAAGGAGAAATTATTGCTTTTACTGATGCAGATTGCCTTCCTGTGAGTGATTGGTTGGAGAAGGGAGTAAAGAATTTGTTGCAAGTTGATAACTGTGGTTTAGTTGCCGGAAAAGTCGAAATTTTCTTCAAAGAACCCCAGCAAGCAACACCTGTAGAACTGTATGAAAGCATTACCGCTTTTCCTCAAAAAAAGCTCCTTGAAAAACATCACTATGGAGCAACAGCAAATCTATTTACTTTTAGGAAGGTTATTGAGCAAGTCGGATGCTTCAATGCCAATCTTAAATCAAATGGCGATGTTGATTGGGGACGGCGAGTCTTTGCACAAGGTTATCAGCAGGTTTATGCAGAAGAAGTTTGTGTCTATCATCCAGCGAGGCAATCTTTTGAGCAGTTGTATAAAAGAACAATTCGTTTAGCTGGGGGAAGTTATGACTTACAAACCCCGAAAAATGCCTCTTTCATCAAGCAGAATCTCATATTTTTTAAGGGATTAATGTTTGACTTTGTTCCTCCTTTGATGTTTGTTTTCAATACTTTTTTCGATGCTCGGCTGCCCAAAAATGAGCAGAAAATAAAAGTTTCTTTGGTCATGTTTTTTGTGAGGTATGTTACAGCTTGGGAAAAGCTAAGATTAAAAGCCGGAAGAGTTTCTGCTAGAGAATAAAGGAGAAAATGAGATGAAAATTGCTTTTATTGTAGGGACTTTTCCGGTTTTATCAGAGACTTTTATTATCAACCAAGCTGTGGGAGCGATCGCACGCGGACATGAGGTTGATATTTATGCTGATGCCAAAGGCGATACAGATAAAGTGCATCCTGATGTCATAAAGTATCAATTGCTGGAAAAGACTTACTATTTAGAAAAAATCCCGTCCAATCTTTTTTGGCGCTTGATTAAAGGCATCCGCTTGTTGTTTTTGAACTTCTTTAAAGATCCAGCAAGTGTGACGCGATCGCTTAATGTTTTTAAGTACGGAAAACCAGCAATTTCCCTGTGGTTACTATATACAGTCATTCCCAACTTTAAAAAGTCCTACGATATCATCCACTGTCAATTTGGTACGCAAAGTTTTAGAGGGATGGCATTTAGGGCAATTAACGCACCCGCAGCAAAGCTCGTGACCACATTTCGCGGTTACGATATTAGTAAATTTGTGCTGGAAAAAGGCGATCGCCTTTACGACCAACTGTTTAAAACTGGAGATTTTTTCCTCTCCAACTGCGATTTTTTTAGACGCAGAGTTATAGAACTTGGCTGTGATGAAAATAAAATTGTCGTGCTTCGTTCGGGACTCGACTGCCACAAATTTACCTTCACTCCCCGCCAATTTTCTAGCGATGGTATCAGGATTGCTACCACAGGTCGTTTAGTCGAGAAAAAGGGAATTGAGTACAGTATTCGCGCTGTTGCCAAACTAGCAAAAGCTTTTCCTAATCTGGAATATAACATTATTGGCAATGGTCCATTAAAAGCAGATTTCCAGCGACTTATTCACGAGCTTGGTGTTAGTCACATCATCAATTTAGTAGGTTGGAAAAATGAACAAGAAATTATTCAAATTCTCGATAATACCCATATTTTTATCGCTCCTAGCGTCACCGCTGCTGACGGCGATCAAGATGCACCAATTAACGTATTAAAAGAAGCAATGGCGATGGGTTTACCCGTTATCAGTACCTATCATGGTGGCATTCCAGAACTAGTTGAAGATGGAGTTTCTGGTTTTTTAGTCCCAGAGCGAGATGCAGATGCCCTAGCCGAAAAAATCACTTATTTGCTCGAACATTCAGAAATATGGCATCAAATAGGTCAAGCCAGTTGTGACTATGTAAAAAAACATTATGACCTACATAAACTTAATGACCGCTTGGTTGAAATTTACAATCAAGTACTCAATGAAGACAGATATCAACCACAACCACAGCTCTCAAATGCTGCCGTGTATTAATTTCAAATATTGTTCTTGACTGAGGATTTAGATATGCAGACAGAACCACAAGTCACAATTGTTGTTGTCCCCCGCGAGCGCTTTAGCTACACTCGTGATTCTTTAGAAAGCATCTATGAAAATACAGATTTTCCCTTCAAATTAGTTTATGTAGATGGTAATTCACCCAAAAAAGTCCAGCAATATCTTGAAGAACAAGCAAAAAGCAAAGGTTTTGAAATAATTCGGACAGATTATTACCTCTCTCCTAACCACGCCAGAAACATCGGTTTGGCTCAGGTTGATACTAAATACGTTGTCTTCATGGATAACGATGTAAGTGTATCACCTGGTTGGTTGAACCACTTGGTTCAGTGTGCTCAAGAAACAAATGCCACAATTGTTGGTCCGCTGGTTTGTCAAGATCAGCCATTGCACGAAACTGTTCATTGTGCTGGCGGACAAAACCATGTTTGGACTGAGAATACAGGCGATAGCCCCAGGCGGCGCTTGCGTGAGAAAATGTACAAGCAAGGTAAACAAGTAGACACTCTGCGCGACCAGCTTCAACGCCAAGAAACCGAGTTAGCTGAGTTTCATTGCGTGCTAGTTCGTACCGAGATATTTAAGCAAGTTGGTTTACTTGATGAAGCATTGCTCAACACCAAAGAACATCTCGATTTCTGTATGACTGTCATACAAACTGGCGGCACTGTCTACTTTGAGCCAGCTTGTATTGTGACTTATGTCCCAGGACCACCCCTGGAATGGACAGACCTACATTATTATATGCTGCGTTGGAGTGATGCGTGGCAACTTGCCAGCTTACACCGCCTGCGCGACAAATGGCAGTTAGCAGAAGACGGCTACTTTCAAAACAAGTATAAAAAAGTAGGATGGAGGCGAAAAGTATCAATAATCAACCCTCTAAACCGTCGTCTTACCTTCGGACTTAGTAACCGCTTATTTGATTTCATTTTAATTCCTCTGGATAAGATGCTAAATCATTATCTAACTAACCGTTATGCCAAACAACAATCTGAGCGAATGCAACAAGATTTAACACCGCCACTACAGCATGATCAAGAAGTTAAAAGCAATAATTTGGAACCAGTAGCCAGCACAACAAAATCATAAAAATCTCTTTTCCCGCTCCTTATTTTCTCTTATTAATATGCCGCCAGAAGTAATTTACACACCTGAGAGTATGCTCAGGCATCCTGCTCAACTATTCAAACTAATGTGGCGAGACTTGTTAGCTTCTCGTGAACTAGCTTGGCGGCTGATGATACGAGATATTAGTGCCCAGTACCGTCAAACATTTCTCGGTTTTATTTGGGCATTCTTACCACCAATTATCATGGCAGTAGGATTTACACTTGCCAAAGATGCCAATATTCTTAAACCTGGTGTTACAGATTTGCCCTATCCAGCTTATGTAATGTTCAGTACAGCGCTATGGCAAACGTTTGTAGACGCGGTTAATGGTCCTGTGCAAGCAGTAACCCAGGCGAAGCCAATGCTTGCCAGAGTTAACTTTCCACGAGAAGCAATTATCTTGGCAAAAGTAGGTGAAGTTTTCTTCAGCTTTGCGATCAAGCTAATTTTAATTGTAGCGTTATTTCTCTGGTATCGAATACCTGTAACTTGGACAGTAATTCTCGCGCCCGTGGCACTGATTCATTTAGTTTTGTTGGGGACATTAATCGGCACTTTCTTGTCTCCTTTAGGGGTTTTATATCAGGATGTCTCAAAAAGTTTAACAATGATAACTAGCTTTTGGCTTTTCCTAACTCCAGTAGTTTATCCTGTTCCCAGCCGAGGAACATTTGGAGCTTTAGTGAAACTTAATCCCGTTACTCCGTTGTTAGTAACAGCGCGGGAGTTGGCGACAACAGGAGTTATTTCCCAAGCTTATGGATTTTGGATTGTTAGTGTCATTACTTTAATTGGTTTACTGTTTACATGGGTGGCATTTCGTCTAGCGATGCCTTACGTGATTGAGAGAGTAAGTTCATGACAATTGGAATGACAGATCAAGCAATTGCAACTCAACCAAAAGATGATCAGGTAGTTATCTCTGTTGAGGGGGTTTCTAAGAAATTTTGCCGAGACTTAAAGCAGTCTTTATTTTATGGTGTTCAAGATATTGCAACTGACTTAATAGGTGGACGCCGAAAAAGTGAAACTCTGCGAAATAAGGAGTTTTGGGCGTTGCAGGATATCAGTTTCCAACTGCGGCGAGGGGAAGCACTGGGCTTAGTGGGGTCAAATGGTGCTGGAAAAAGTACGCTGCTACGAATTATTAGTGGTTTAATTAAGCCGGATACTGGCTCTGTGAAAGTTCGGGGTAGGGTGGCTCCTTTAATTGCGTTGGGAGCAGGTTTTAATCCTATTTTGACAGGGCGAGAAAATATTTATGCCAATATGTCAATTTTGGGTTTACCAACAAAAGAAATTAAAGATAGATTTGATGAAGTAGTCGATTTTGCCGAAATTTGGGATGCCATTGATGCACCTGTGCAAACTTACAGTTCAGGAATGGCAGCACGGCTAGGTTTTGCTTGTGCTGTTCACATCGAGCCCGATATCCTGCTAATAGATGAAGTGCTGGCTGTAGGAGATTTTAAGTTTAGGATCAAGTGCTACCATCGCTTGGCAAAATTATGTGAAAATGGCACAGCTTTCATACTTGTTTCTCACAACCCTTACAACATATTAAATATTTGTGAAAAGTCAGTTTATCTTGCTAAAGGACAGTTAATTGGATCTGGCAATTCAGATGCCGTAATTCGTCAATATGAAGACGACCTCTGCTTGAGTGGAAATGACAGCGCTTTAGGGGCAATGGTTTTACCAGAAAAACCTAAAGATGAAAGTTTAGGTGTGGATATTGTTGCTCTTCATTTTAAGGATGAGCAAGGTAATCTTTTGGAAACGCTAATTACAGGTGAAGCAGCTTATTTGTGCGTAGAATGCCAAGCCTCTAAGCACATTAAAAATGCCAGTTTGGGTGTGATGATTTCTTATGTATCGGGAGGAAATGATCGCGTTTTATATATCACCTCAGAAAGTGACAACGAGAATTTAGAAATATTTCCCGGAAAAGTTGAGATTCAAATGCAGATGCCTTACTGCGGTTTAGTACCTGGTACTTACAGCGCCAAGTTATATCTTTTTGAGGGGGTGCGCTTTTTTGATATGGTCGAGTCGTTTAGATTTACGGTGAAATCTCTAAAAACAATAAGCCGTTGTTTGTTTTATCAACCTCGTACTTGGAAAGTTATCAATAAGCCTTTTTAACCTCTGCTTGATTTGCCCTTCCAACGCCTTAATTCCTATCAATAACTAAGAACAATGAGTAAACCTCTACTCAGTATCATTATCCCAACCCATAATCGCCCTCAATTACTTGTTCACGCTGTTAATAGCGCTTTGGAACAAACCATAAACGACCTGGAGGTGATTGTAGTTGACGATGCTTCAACAGATCTAGTCAATTTACCCGATCACCCCCGGTTGCGCGTCATCCGCCTGACAAAATCTCACGGCGGGGCAGGGGCGCGTAATGTAGGTACAAAAGAAGCTAGCGGTCGCTGGATCATGTATCTTGATGACGACGATCGCCTGCTTCCCCAGATGGCTGCCCTATCTCTGGAAGCGCTGGAAAAA
>JBATUR010000041.1:0-3593 GCA_049671305.1 Coleofasciculaceae cyanobacterium | reverse complement strand
CAAGGGCAATCTGAAACACCACAACAACGAATAGCCGAATATCTTAAGTATTTACCTGATGGTACTGCGCGTCAAATTTCTGGTCGTAATGTTTTACCTTATGAATCAACGGCGGAATTTGCCAAAGTTGTTGGTGAGTTTGTTAAGCAGTTTGAGAATTAATCTTAAAATACGATTCTATTAAGATTTAGGTTGATTAAGTTTTGGCGTAACACTTCAAAACCTAGAATGAATGAAAATGCTGGTTTTGCAGAAAGTTGCAGAACCCTAAAAGCCATGATTGATATTGGACTAACTCATATAGCGCTGCCTGCTTCTAACATAGACAAAAGTATCGACTTTTACTTAACTTATGCAGCATTGGCTTTCTCAAGCAGCTATCAAAATATGTTTGGCAGTAAGTAATTAGCGATTAAAAATGTAAGGTATTTTCTATGACACCCTCACTACCGTTAACTACTAATAATCTATCCACTCTTTATGAACAAGACTATTATCTTTGGTTAGAAGCAACTGCTCAAATCTTGCGACAAGGACAACTTTCAGCTCTTGATGTCGCTAACTTACTAGAAGAAATTGAAGATATGGGCAAGAGTGAGAAACGGGCAGTTTATAGCAACCTGAAAATTTTATTGCTGCATATTCTCAAATATAGCTATCAATTAGAAAAACGCTCTAACAGTTGGAGCGCGAGTATTGTTGAGCATCGGCAAAGAATTAAAAAAGCGTTGAAAGAAAGTCCAAGTTTACAACCGTATTTTGCTGAAATATTTAATGAATGCTATCAGGAAGCCAGAGAATTAGCGGCGGCGGAAACTGGAATGGCAATTGAGGAGTTTCCAGTTGAATCTCTTTTTACTGCTGAAGAAACACTTGATTTCAATATCTAATAACTCATCAGCGTTTAGGAATTGACCATTAGCCTTTTTCTGAGGCACAGTGCCAAAATGCAGTATCCGTAAAGACAAACATTTCGTCTCCATCACCCAGATTATTAGGCTACTGGCTGTGTACGATCAACTTCAACTTTCTCTTGGGTAAAACTCAAAAGCTAACTCGTGCCGATAAAAACAAACATTGAATTCTGCAAAGAAGTTCATATGTCCAAGAATTACAGGCGCATCTCTTGATTCAGTCCAGGCAAATGCAAGTAAGACAGGAGATAAACTGAGCGATCGCAGCAGACACAACTAAACCTCGTGACTCGCCCTCAACTGATCACCTGCTGGATGTTTTCGCACTGAGCAGACAATCTTGAAGGACGAGCGAAAGACTCGCGGAGCCAGAACGATCGCGCCACCGGACTCTAATAACCTCTCGTACACATCGGCTAGATTGATTTGGTCGGTCTGCAATGGGTTTGTTATGCTGCATTTTTTGTCAGAACCTTACGGGAAATAATCTTGTCATCTCCTGCCTTATCGAATTCTCGAATCCGAGTTTTTTCATCGTAACCGCTCTTGCGGCAGAAAGAACGAACATATTCAAATCCAACAAATCAGAAGCAAATTATTAAGGATTTGCTGGTTTATTTGGATAAGAAGTTAATTCTGGAAACGTGCATTTGCAGTTTAAGTAGCTTTTCAGTTTCTCGAAATCGATTTCATGCTTTCTGTAGTCTTGTGGTGAAATAACGATAATTAGTTTTTCGCATAATTTTTTGTCTATGCAAGCCACAGCATATGAATTAATAATTTCTTTCACAAAATCATTGCGTGATTGCTTTAGTCTACATCTCAGAGACCCCAGTAATGGAATCACAAGAGGATCTATATTTCCAGAGGACTCCACCTTCTTCCAAAGCTCTGAAAGACTATGTTGGATGTTATCAAAACTAGAATCCTCTATTGAACCATGAGAATTTAGATTCGCGATCGCAACCATATAAAATATTTTGTTGGATTTTCTCAATTGAGCTACTGTACCAAGTGGATACCTTTGTTTCTTTCCTGCTCGCCCATCATTTAATTCATCAAAGCCAAGTCCATTAAGAGTACGTTCTAAGTCTGCATCTAACTCAGAAAATTTATTTTTGTAAAACCTTGAGGCGAATTGCCCCTGGAGACTTTCTGGTGAAATCACTCCTGTGCTAGTGTCAACGTCGAATGTACTATTTGTTCCAATCACACAAGCTCCTCGAAAATCAAAAAGATTTCCCACTTGAATCTCAATTTGCATATCACAGTTCTTGACATTGCTTAGAACTGACAAGCGAGGACGGCTTACCCAAACAGTCATTGCAACGATTACCCCTATCAACAGATAAGAATTATCGCTTAAATATGGTTTGGTCACTGGGAAGAAGAACGAAATTACATTGATTAACAGCCAAATTTTACCAAAGGCAGCAAAAGTATCACCAAACGTTTTTTGCGTTAGGACAATATTTAACCAGTGACTTCTCGTAAAAAAATCATAGAAAAATAATGATAACTTGTTTATCATCCTGTTTACAAACCTAAATATTCGTAAACAATCGCAGGATAATAATAGTCTTGATGGTCATTCTCTCTCAGCTTCTGATAATGAGAATTCTCCCAATCATCTAGAGCATATTTAACAATAGCAGCATTAAAACTAATGTGTACTGCTAAACCATCTCTAATGATCGGTGGACACAAGTTATTATCAAGTTTTCTTTTCATATTTAAGTTAACAACAATGATTGGAAGATTTCTTTCTATAGCTTCCTCAATTTCCCAACGAACATACTTATAAAGATTTTTTGTCTTTTCTCCCACTAAAAGTACAAAGCCCTTTGTATTATCAAAACGCTCTCTTAGTTGTCTTTTGATAGTTTGCTCAGAAGTTAACTTAAGGTTGGAGTTAATGTCATGGACATTGTAAAAATTAAAATCAATATGCTCATGCGCCTTCCACGCCTGCATTAAGCGGTAGGAGTGCATATCAGTATCTGCATCGAAACCAACATATGTCTTATTGCGGTATCCCATGATAGAAGTCTCGTTGAGAATTGATATGTACTACAAATTATAGTGCCACGGAAGATTGAAAACATCCGCTATATAGATGTTCTTTTGAAAACTGGTATATGTAGTTTTTCTAAGGCAATTCAATACCCAAAGCATCAGCATTATGCCGCATAACTATTTTATTAGACCAAAATTTTCTGTCTAGTTAACCCTTATGTCACAAAAAGGCGAAACTTTTCGTATATCCATCCTATAGAGGATGATATCAAGAAACTTTCGGTATATTCTCCAATAATAGCCAGAAAACTTCACGACAACATACTAGATAATCATAGTATCAAGCAATATTCTGGATACTATCAATATGGAACAACGTCCCAAAAAGCCCCTCGAACAAGTTAGTGATTTCATTCATCTGAAGCATGACTTTTTTTAAACCCAGTATTTTAAGCTTGCCGCGCTACTACACAAGTTATTTAACTACCATTCCTTAGCGGGTTAAGCGATCGCATCTATTACTCAACCTACCTTGGTTGTGGTTGGACAAGCAACCAGCATTAGTCGCCAAGGGCAATCTGAAACACCACAACAACGAATAGCCGAATATCTTAAGTATTTACCTGATGGTACTGCGCGTCAAATTTCTGGTCGTAATGTTTT
>JBATUR010000040.1:0-10026 GCA_049671305.1 Coleofasciculaceae cyanobacterium | reverse complement strand
TACAACAACTACATCAAATATTAATCCAACCCATTTCACAATTTCTACCCACTGACCCAAATTCAAAAGTAATATTCGTTCCTCAATCATCTCTATTTTTAGTTCCCTTCGCTGCTTTGCAAGATGAACAAGGGAAATATTTAATCCAAAAACATACTATACTTACTGCTCCAGCTATTCAAGTATTAGAATTAACTCATCAACAACGACAAAGGTTGAGGGCGCAAAGCCTTACGCCCCTACAGGGTAAGGATATCCTAGTTATGGGTAATCCGACGATGCCGAGTCTTCCTGACTTGAAGGGAAATTTGCAGCAATTAGCCAGTTTACCAGGTTCAGAAACTGAGGCAAATGCCATAGCGAAACTACTCAACACTCAACCTATTATTGGCGCAGCAGCAACTAAATCAGCTATCTTAGAAAAACTCAAAACTGCCAGAATTGCTCATTTGGCAACGCATGGTTTATTAGATGATTTTAAACTTTCAGGTGTACCAGGAGCTATTGCCCTTGCTCCTTCTGGTAATGATAATGGCTTACTGACTTCATCGGAAATCTTTGATTTAAAACTCAATGCTGAATTAGTGGTTTTAAGTGCTTGTGATACAGGTAGGGGAGATATTAAAGGAGATGGAGTTGTTGGTTTATCTCGTGCTTTGATTAGTGCTGGAGTTCCTAGTATAATAGTATCTCTTTGGGCAGTTCCTGATGCGCCAACTGCTTCATTGATGACTGAGTTTTATCGTCAGATTCAACAAAATCCTGATAAAGCCACGGCGTTGAGAAATACGATGTTGATGATGATGAAACAATATCAACATCCTAAAGATTGGGCGGCTTTTACATTAATTGGGGAGGCTGAGTGAGACGTTTCAAAGGAATATCTCTACAAAAGCAACAATCTCTCAATCTCCAAATTTGATGCCACTTGAGCTAGTTTAGAACAGTCATTTGGGTCAGCCAAATGAGGAATGATTCCCAAAATTGGCACATTTGTCAAGGACTGAATCAGATCAATAGGTGTCCAATCTTTGATTTCTTCTTCAGAACAAGAGTTGACACAATTGAGGACAATACCGATGAGATGGACGCCAGATTGACGGGCAAGGGCGACATTAGCGACAGCTTGAGCGATCGCGCCTAATTTTACAGGCACGACTAAAACCACTCTCAAGCGCCAATCTCGTGCCAAATCAGCCACAGTTAATTCATGAGTTATTGGTGAACCCAAACCGCCCAACGCCTCCACCAAAACCCACTTTCTTTGCTGTAGCAAGCTATTAAAAGCCTGCCAAACAATACCTAAATCAACCAAATGCCCTTCCTTCTCAGCAGCAATTGGCGGTGCAACGGGGGCTTGATAACGTAATGGTGTAATCTCTTCGGGGGTTTGCTTCAAATCAAATAGCTGTTGGTACAACTCGCAGTCTCCCGTCCCCGTTTGAATTGGCTTAAAAATTCCTAAATTTTCATGAGGACGGTAAAGTTGCAAATAGGCAGCTAGGGCAGAAGTTAAAACAGTTTTGCCCGTTTCGGTATCGGTGCCAGCAATCAGTAAAGTGTTCAACGGTTAATTACAAACAAAGGGCTTGGTACGAAGAAAAAGAACCACTATTCTTAGTTTATGAGTTTTCAGCCTACCCCAACCGGAAGTTGAAAACCGATTTGGTAAAGTTAATCTTGCTCAAAATTGCTAGCGAGTAGGCTAGGTTGAGGTACATAGCTTGCTTCGGGCAGGGTAACCTCTCATCAGCTAAGACTTGTTGATCACTAACACTCAACCCAATCTACATTTTTTGTCACTCGCTAACATTGACATTTAACTCGAAGTCAGTCCTTTTTGAGGCAATCACATCAATCTTATAATCACCATCGCGAGAAACCTGCTTTTGCCAATATTTTGCCCCCGAAGCATCTGGAATTAACTTGCCATCAGGGAAGCGAACATCGACACTTGCATCAACAGATTGAGGCACTTGTACTGAGAGGTTTTGCCCTTTCTTAACATTGATCAGATAGCGCTTGATTTGTTGCGGACTAGTACGACCAATCAACGGTTGACTACCTACACCTCCGGGTAAACTGACTCGTTCTAATTGATATTCAACGGCTTGTGTGGAGGTTGGTGATGGTGATGGTGATGGCGTTGGGGTTGGTGATGGCGTTGGTGTTACAGGTTTGTCTGTGGCAAGTGTTAGCTCAAATTCGCTATCGGAGATGCCTTTAATGGGGCGTAGTTGAATAGTATACTCGCCACTCAAGGGCAGTGTTCCTTCCCATCGTTGCACTCGCACAGCTTGGTCACTAATTGGGTTTCGGTCGGGTGCAATTACAGTCATCAAAACTCCTTCACCCGCAATCGCTGCACTCAATCGTTGGTTTTGTACACCGCGAATAATATAGTTAAGGGTTGAATTAGCTTTGATATTTCCCGATCTAGTTAAGCTTTGACCCGGATTTAAGGTTAAGCGCGAGTTAGCAACACTTGCCTGGGGGGTTGTAGTTGGGGTTGGGGTTGGTGAGGGCGTTGCTGTTGGGGTTGGTGTTGGTGTTGGTGTTGGTGATAAGGTTTCTGTGGGTATGGGGGTTGGGGCAAGCGTGGGTGTTTCTAGAGAGGTATCTACCACCTGTGGATCTTGTGGATCACCCCTCAAGGAGCTGACAATTGCCCAAGCGCCAAGTCCTGCCACCAATGCCAAGGCTGTACCAAGTCCGATGATTATCCAAGGATTTTCTGTAATTGAGTTGCTGGTGGGTTCGGGAATTCTAGGATCTCTTTGTCCTGGTGGTTCGGGGCGGCGTCCTACTGCCATTGTGGCGACTTGGCTGACGTTAGGATCAGGTCGTTGGGGTGTTGGTAGGGGGGGCTGCATGGGGGTAGGAGGTGCAGCCGCTTGGGGCGATTGTAGGGCTTGCAGGACTTCGTTGGCTGATTGATAGCGATCGCCTGGTCGATAACTGAGCATTCGGTTAATCACTGAGGCGAAGTTGTCGCTAACATCCACCAAGCGCTGCCAGTTCCAAGTTAGCTGATTATCATCAAACAATGATTGTGGCTCTTTGCCTGTCAGCAAAACAACGGCGCTGACCGCTAGGGAGTAGAGGTCGCTGCTAGGGTAGGCTCGACCTGTTTGGATTTGTTCACTGGGTGCATAACCGACTTTGCCGACGGTTGTCAGGGGTGCTGAGGCGTTGGGAGCCAAAAAACGGGTTGCTAGTTCTTTGACAACGCCAAAATCAATCAGTACGGGCATTCTGTCCGATTCCCGCAAAATGATATTATCGGGGGTAATATCCCGGTGAATGATGCTTTTGCTATGGAGATGGTCTAAGACTGGTAATAGCTGGAGTAGGAGCGATCGCACTTCTGATTCTGAGAAGACGCCGTTTTTATTTTGATTCGGTGTCGCAGAAGCTGGATTGACATTAGCCGGTTGCACTACTGTCTGGGCTTTGCGCTCGTTGAGCAACTCGCGATAGGTTTTTCCTTCTACATAATCTTGTACCAAAAACAGACGCCCATCTTGCTCAAAGTTGGAGCGAAACTGCGGCACTTGGGGATGTTTAATTTGATAAAGAGTCGTAGCTTCTCGTTGAAAAAGTTCCTTTGACTTTTCCAGGGCATAGACTCCGGTTTCGGGCGGAATCAATTCTTTGAGGGCACAGCGTTCATTGAAGCGCCCTTGGTCTTCTGCCAGATATGTACGACCAAATCCACCTTGACCTAGTACGCTAAGTAGGTTGTAGCGATTTTGCAGAATGGTTCCAGAAGGAAGCGGTGATTCCATGAGCGTTTCAATCAGTTTTTATGTTTATGAGTTATGTGAGGAAAAAGCGTTTAAGGCTAAGTCTAACTTTAATTGCTGCTTCAGCGAGTTTTAAACTAAACATATATTAGGGTATCGTGAATGAATGCTCACCGACAATCTTGTAATGCGTGAGACAATTTTTCAGCTTTTTATTATTAAAGATTATTAAGTTTTAACTGTATTTATTTCAGGTATTCAGTTTTCCTGGCACTAAGGACATATCATCCTTAATCGGCAGCATCAGCAAAGGATTCCTGCTGGTTACCCCTCTCCACTTGTAAAAGCCTAGTCTAGAGCTTTAAAAGTTCTTGATTTTCTCTAAGTTAGGTAATTTTTATTGACCCCGCCTTGAGCCGTTTGTCAAAAGCGCTAATTACATGATATTGACCTTAATGTTTTTGGGCTTTTATAGCCAATAATTTCAATTTTATAGATGCCGATGCTAACACCTTGATTATAGAAAAGTAGAAAGAGCAATAAGATCACAAATCAGCAAGTATTTTTACGACTAAAAATAATAGCTGAATTTCTTGGTGTTAAAGGACTGTTTAACAATTAAATGGATGTTTATGGTATGAGCTACAGACAAGTTTCCAAAAATTAGTAGAAATATTGAAATGTGGGATGATAAGATTGCGGTTGAAATGAGCTTCTGAGGGTTTGCTGTGAGCCGTTCTGCAACTTTAATGCTTCCACCCACGTTGCCGCCAATCGCGGATAACAATCGTCTTCGATTATTTGCTGGTTCTGCTAATGTCTCACTTTCTCAAGAAGTGGCACGTTATCTTGGCATGGACTTGGGACCGATGGTTCGCAAGCGGTTTGCTGATGGAGAGTTGTACATCCAAATTCAAGAATCAATTCGCGGTTGTGACGTTTACCTAATTCAACCTAGTTGTCGTCCGGTAAACGATCACTTAATGGAATTGCTGATTATGGTTGATGCCTGCCGTCGGGCATCAGCGCGGCAAGTTACCGCCGTAATTCCTTACTATGGTTATGCCAGAGCAGACCGCAAAACAGCAGGACGTGAGTCAATTACGGCGAAGCTAGTTGCTAACCTAATTACCGAGGCGGGTGCTAATCGAGTTTTGGCAATGGATTTGCATTCAGCGCAAATTCAAGGTTATTTTGATATTCCTTTCGATCATGTTTATGGTTCTCCAGTAATTTTGGATTATCTGGTGAGCAAGCAACTTTCTGATATTGTTGTAGTCTCTCCGGATGTGGGCGGCGTTGCCAGAGCTAGGGCTTTTGCCAAAAAGTTAGATGATGCGCCCTTGGCAATTATCGACAAGCGCAGGCAAGCTCACAACGTCGCGGAAGTGATGAATGTGATCGGGGATGTCCAGGGCAAAACAGCGGTGCTGGTGGACGATATGATTGACACTGGCGGCACGATTTCTGAGGGTGCAAAGATCTTGCGACAAGAGGGTGCAAGGCAGGTTTATGCTTGTGCTACTCATGCGGTTTTTTCGCCGCCTGCCATAGAGAGGCTAAAGAGTGGTTTGTTTGAGGAGGTGATTGTTACTAATACAATTCCGGTAAGGGAAGAAAACCGTTTTCCACAACTAACGGTGCTTTCGGTTGCTAATTTGTTGGGTGAAACGATTTGGCGAATTCATGAAGATAGTTCGGTAAGTAGTATGTTTCGCTAAAGCTGATAACGTAAGGGAGATGTCGTCAGTTTCTCAGTTTTGAGTGAAACTGGCAAGTCTCAGATCTAAGTTTTTTTGGTAGGTTTGAGTAAAGCGATCGCTTTACTCATTTTTTTAGATTTAGGTAGCCTACTACCGTTTAAATTTTTATTTTTGCCTGAAAGACTTGTAATTAAAAACTGGATGTTTAATTAATGTCAAAATCAAACTTTCAAAAACCAGAAGAATTTCGTCGGGAAACTCGTTTAGGGTTAGTTGTTTATGGCGGCGTTGCTTTAGCCATTTACATGAATGGAATTTGTCGAGAATTTTACAATGCGGTACGGGGACGGGGTATTTATAAGTTAATTAAAGCCTTAACTGATTCTGATATTGTTGTTGATATTATATCCGGAACTTCAGCGGGTGGAATTAATGGGGTTCTGCTTAGTTATGCTTTGACAAATAGCACCGAGTCGGAAGTTGTAGACTTTGCTGATTTTGCCAAAATTTGGCGTGAAAGTGGGGACATTCTCCAGCTTATGCGTAAACCAAGTTCTAGTAACTTACCAGTTGATTCTGTATTAAATGGTGAAGATTATTATCAAAAACAATTAGAAAAAGCATTTTATGATGCTTATCAAAATAAGCAGCCAGCTTGCCCTGATGACTGGGTTTCAGCGGTTAATGAGTTAGATTTATTTGTGACTGGCACTGATATTTTGGGAAGAGTTTATCAGGTTTTTGATGATACAGGATGTGTGCTAGAAATTAAAGATCATCAAGCAGTATTTCAGCTAAAGCATCGTCCTGAGCGTAAGGAATCATTTAAACCTAGTCAGGAAAATCATCAATCTCTTGCTAAATTATGTCGCATTACTTCTTGTTTTCCGGTTGCTTTTCCGGTGGTGGATGTTGCTTTGAAAACAGAGGATGCAATTGATCTAAATTTAGCAAAATGGGGACAGCTAGAGCAGCGTAACTTGCCAAAAAATCAACCTAATGGTGGTTACAAATTATATTTTGTAGATGGAGGGGTGCTAGATAATCGTCCTTTTAGTTACACAATTAAAGAGATGTATTATCGCACAGCTTATCGTCCTGTTGAACGAAAGTTATTTTATATTGATCCTTGTCCAGATCGTTTTGAGGACAATGCACAATTTAAAAATATGCTGAAACCGAATACTTTGCAAATAATTGGAGATTCGTTGGTAGGAATACCAATGTATGAAAGTATTAGTAAGGATTTAGAATCAATTAAAGAACATAATGAAAAAATCAGCCGTTACAATTCTTTGTTGAGAGATGCCAAAGTAATCTCTAATTTTGAAGCAGCTAGTTCAGATAATATAGATATTAAAGAGACAATTTATCTTAGGAGTCGTTTAATTAGTTTACGCGATCGCATTCTGCCTTTGGCTTTAAGGATGGATCAAGATGTTAGTCCAAATTCTGAAAAACAAGTTGTTTTACAAAAAGTTGCTAGTTTATTAGCTAAGAAAACTAATCTTAATGCCCAAGAAACACAAAACTCAGATCAGGTGAGAAACTTCTTTAGTCGTCAGATTAAGAATCTTGATGTGGATTATGCTTTGAGGAAACACTTCCATTTACTACAAAATTTATCTGAAAAGCTTGAACAAGATCCTGATACCGAACAATATAGAAAGCTTCAAAATTTGGTAAGTAATCTATCACGCCAAATCAAGCTTTTAGAAGTAATTCGGGCAGCTTTAGATCAGGTTTTGAGTCATAAAGATGTCAGTGATTCATTTTATAATTTATTTAGTAAAAACAAGGCAGATAACAAGCTAACAATGCAGTTTTATCGGCGTTTACTGCGACTGCATCGCTTTTTACTTGATGCCGACGTACTAAATGATTCATCGCTTAAAGATCAATCTAATCCTGAAGATGTGCCAGGAGACATTTTTCAAAACTTACCCTTAAAAGCTAAAGATTTTTCTCCTGATAATCCCAACCAGTGGTTATCAAAAGATCAAATCTCTAGTATTTATGCCAAATTTAAGAAAAAAATTACTAAACTCTCAAATCAGAATTATCTTAAACGTAATATCTGGGTTAATCCTCAATTTAATTATAATCATAAGAAACCTGAAGCTTTTGTAACTAGTTTGCGACAGATTGAATTAGCAACAGAGGCTTTAATTAAGGTTAGCCAGTTAGCTGATTGGCAAGATGTATTGTTGCAGTTCAGAAATTTTCGAGAATTAGATAGAATTATATATCCTTTTGAATATCTAACGAATTTATCAAGTAAGGAGATCATTCAAACAATTCGTATTAGCCCAAATGATGCTCAAAGGGGATTTGGAGAAAATAAAAAATTAGAAGATAAGTTATCAGGTGAAACTTTACGTGCATTTGGAGGTTTTTTTAAAAAATCTTGGCGTTCTAATGATATTTTATGGGGGCGATTAGATGGTACAAATAGAATTTTAGAAGCTTTACTTACTTGTGAATCTGTCAGAAGGTTTCCCAAGTTTTTGAAGCAGCAAGCGAGGCAGCATCAGAGGCAGGAAGTGGGAGAATTTGAAAGTTTTAAAAAAGAATACTTCAATTTTCTGCTTAATGAATCTTTCCCAAGTCAACACTTGAGTGAGAATAATCGCCAAACAATTATTGAGATTTTGAGCATTATTGCTAACCTTGACAATCTTAAACTTCCTGATGCTCAACTCAAAGATATTCTCGATCAATTAATCTCAATTTTGGTGCTAGAGGCACATCGCGAAATAGTCAATACTGATTTGCAGAATGTTTTAGAAGATGCAGTTACAGAACAATTTAACTGGAATAGACAGCTAGTTAAACCGAATAATACTGATAACAAAAAAACTAAAATTACAGAAAACAGGGTAAGGTATCAAACAGTTCCTGGCTATTTCGATCAAAGCGTTAGTGCTTTAGCAGCGAGTGTTTTAGCAAAGGAAGCTATTGGAGATTTGTCATCACATAAACAAACAGAAGATTTCTTTCGTAAACAGTACAAAGTGGGTGAAGAAACTGTGGCAGACAGTATTCCTACTATTGTTTTAGCGAATATATCGACTCGCTTCAGTTTAATTACCAGAAATATTCTTCTTACTACTTTGGGTGATCGAAAGGAATATTTACGCCGGAGTTTAATTTATAATGTTCTGGATAAGTCATTACAACTATTTTATTGGTGGCTGCAATTAATTGGACCTTCGGCAGTTATTACATCTAATTTCTTGCAAAAACGACCTTTTATTTTAGTAACTCAATTGGTTTTGCTACTAATTGCAATTGCCGGAGTGGTAATTGTAGTCACACAATTATGGGTTTGGTTATTAGTTATTCTCCTAACTACCGTATTATGTTGGTTGCTAGGAAATCCTTGGAAAAAACCAAAATAAAAAAGAAATAAGGTAAGTTATATTATGTGATGTTAGAAATATAACCCCCCTTTATTAGGGGAGAATAATAAGTAATGAAAATTATCTAGTCAAATGCTAACCCAACTCACTTTTTATAGATAGTCCAAAAATGGCTCAGGAACGATGCGTATTTCTCCTGATTTACATTGTTTAATATCCAGCCAAAGTGCAGTTTTTTTGTAATCTCCTTCCGAGAATTCCATTTGCTCTAATTGATAGAATTTTTGGTCAACAAAGTCGCATTGATACAATTGAATTATTTCATGACCAGCTTGACCGTTAAACATAAATAAGTTTTCGATACATCCTAGGTATTTAATATTAGTTAACTCGGCTTGCAGTTCTTCCATAAACTCTCTTTTGAGAGCATCATAACTAGTTTCTCCAAAGTCAACGCCACCACCTAAAGCACGATAAAACGTCTGTTGCTTTACCGGATCATATCCTTTTGAAATAAAAGTGCGGTCGCCATCTCGAATTAGTCCTAATGATAGAACACGTATTTTACTAGGGTACATTTTTACTTTTTGTTGTAGTATATTCTGTGCATTACATCAACAATTTGCAAGGCACAGATGGCTCCAAACTAACTGTTGCTTTACTGAAAATCAAGAGAGAATACAGATTAATTTTGTTGAGCTTCATAAAAAACCGATCTGCTGCTATCTTCTAGGGGCCAATCTTCATTTTCTCCGCCAAAAATTAAACGCTCAATGCTTACATATTCTTGAGATAATTGCCTGAGTGAATTAATTAAAACATCCAAAGCAAGCGCATCACTTGTACCCAAATCAAACCAACAGCGTCCCCAAGTATTTTCATACTCAAAATCACCCTGATTATGCATCAAAGCCATCATACTATTGTTAGCAGAAGCTTCGTCATAATCCATATAACTGATATCAAGTCCAACATCTTGTACTTGGAGGTTTTCAGCATCAAAACCACCTAATTTACCTAAGAAAAACCAAGAGTTAAAAACTTCTTCAACATATTCCTTTTCTCTTTGGGAAGGTACAGTGTTGAATTCTAGCCAAATCCATAAATCGAAGGGGTTATACTCGCGAAACATTACGTGCATGATTTTAACTTTTTATTCGTTTGTGACTATTCTATCGGAAACTAGCGCCTGCATTTTAGTTAGATACATTTACT
>JBATUR010000039.1:0-129823 GCA_049671305.1 Coleofasciculaceae cyanobacterium | reverse complement strand
AAGTAGAAGAAGCTTCAATTGCTGCCAAAGAAGGGCGTCAAGTCCGTCGGGAGGTGACGAAAATTCTCACTCCTGGTACATTACTTGATGATGGAATGTTAAGCGCCCGTCGCAACAATTTTTTAGCCGCAGTAGTCGTGACGGCGGAGCATTGGGGACTAGCTTATGCTGATATTTCAACCGGGGAATTTTTAACCACACAATCGACAGATTTAGAACATTTGACGCAAGAATTAATGCGTTTGCAACCATCAGAAGTTCTCATTCCCACTAATGCACCAGATTTAGTAAGTATGCTACGTCCTGGGGAAAAATCAGAGCATTTACCCAAATATTTACCTAACAATTTTTGCTATGCTTTTCGTCGGCAAACGCCCTTTACTTTAGGAGAAGCAAGACAACGATTATTAGAAAAATTTAAAGTGCGATCGCTTGAAGGTTTGGGATGCGAACATCTCCCTTTAAGTGTACGCGCGGCAGGCGGTTTATTAGAATATCTAGAAGATACTCAAAAAGCAAATCATGTTGCACTCCAAACTTTACGCACCTATACCATTGCCGACTATTTAATTTTGGATCATCAAAGTCGCCGCAACTTAGAAATTACCACAACAGTTCGTGATAATACCTTTCATGGTTCCTTACTTTGGGCATTAGATAAAACTAGCACAGCAATGGGTAGTAGGGCTTTACGTCGTTGGTTATTACAACCTTTATTAGATCTAAAAGGTATTCAGTCGCGGCACGATACCATTCAGGAACTAGTAGAAAATAGCGGATTACGTCAAGATTTAAGACAGTTATTGCGGCAAATTTATGACTTGGAACGCTTAACCGGTAGGGCGGGTTCAGGAACAGCAAATGCACGGGATTTAGTGGCACTTTCCCAATCTCTTTTAAAATTACCAGACTTAGCAGAACTAGCAAGTTATGGCTCATCTCCCTATCTAAAAGCTTTACAAAAAGTCTCGCCAATTCTGCAAGAATTAGGGCAACAATTGGGCGCTCATCTGGTTGAATCACCGCCGTTACATTTAACTGAAGGTAACATAATTCAATCGGGTATTAATCCTCAACTCGATCAGATGCGCCTGACCGCTGAAGATGACCAAAAATGGATTGCTAATTTAGAAGTAACTGAAAGGCAACGCTCTGGTATTCCCACGTTAAAAGTAGGTTTTAATAAGACTTTTGGTTATTATATTAGTATTAGTCGTAGTAAAGCCGATCAAGTTCCAGAAAACTACATCCGTAAGCAAACATTAACCAACGAAGAGCGTTATATTACTCCAGAATTGAAAGATCGAGAAGCCCGAATTCTTACAGCAAGAGAAGAATTAAATCGCTTAGAATACGAGCTTTTTGTGAGTTTGCGAAATCAAGTTAGTACAGAAGCAGAACATATTCGTAATGTTTCTCGTGCCGTAGCAGCAATTGATGTTCTTTGTGGTTTGGCAGAGGTGGCAGTCTATCAAGGATATTGCCGTCCTCAAATTATTGAAAGTCGAGAAATTACCATTATTGACGGGCGACATCCGGTGGTGGAACAATCGTTAGCAAGTGGGTTTTTTGTACCGAATTCGGCTTATTTGGGCAAGGAAGTTGATCCCGCCGTCGTAGGGGCAGTGCCCCCGTGCCCGCCCTCCCAAACTCATGAAAATCTGGAATTTGAGCGACCTGATTTAATCATTCTCACGGGACCCAATGCTAGTGGCAAAAGTTGTTATTTGCGGCAGATTGGCTTAATTCAACTGATGGCACAAACGGGGAGTTTTGTACCAGCGTCGTCGGCAAGAGTGGGAATATGCGATCGCATTTTTACCCGTGTAGGGGCAGTTGATGACTTAGCAACAGGTCAATCTACTTTCATGGTAGAAATGAATGAAACTGCCAATATTCTCAATCATGCTACTGCTAAATCTCTAGTTCTTCTTGATGAAATTGGACGCGGCACGGCAACATTTGATGGTCTTTCTATTGCTTGGGCAGTGGCGGAATATTTGGCAACAGAAATTCAGTCTCGAACGATTTTTGCAACTCACTATCACGAACTTAATGAACTTTCTTCACTATTATCAAATGTTGCCAACTATCAAGTAACAGTTAAAGAATTACCCGAACAAATCATCTTTTTACATCAAGTGCAACCAGGAGGCGCTGATAAATCTTATGGCATAGAAGCAGGGCGTTTGGCAGGTTTACCCAAGGTAGTTATTCAACGCGCCAAGCAGGTAATGGGGCAGATTGAAAAGCATAGTAAAATTGCAGTAGGACTGCGAGAAGGTATTGAGCAAGATAATAGCCTTGATTTTTGAAGTTAAGGCTATATTAATTAGTCTTGGCAATTGTTAGAAAATATGGCTCTTTCATAACAATTAAATCTTGGCAAATCAGGTATTAAAACGTGTTTGAGGCTGCTTTAACCAAGTAAAGTAAAATGTTGCACCTTTACCTAATTCTGACTCAACCCA
The DNA here is from genome assembly GCA_049671305.1 of Coleofasciculaceae cyanobacterium. GTDB lineage: Bacteria > Cyanobacteriota > Cyanobacteriia > Cyanobacteriales > Coleofasciculaceae > CADCTM01. The sequence goes on along the minus strand of JBATUR010000039.1, from coordinate 127,352 downwards.
AACTTTGCCGCCGCGACTTTCCACAATTTTTTTGACAATAGAAAGACCAACTCCTGTCCCTTCTACCTTATCTCTGGCTTCCAAACGTTGAAAGATGCCCCAAATCTTATGATGAAACTCTGGGGCAATTCCCAAACCATTATCTTGGACAGCAAATTGATAGTATTTCCCAGCATCTTTGACACTAATATTAATTTTTGGACTCGAACTTTGTAGATATTTGATAGCATTATTGAGCAAATTCATAAAAACTTGCTCTAATAGTATTTTCTCGGTTTTAAGTGTTGGCATTTCCGGCTCAACCTCCATCAAAATCTCCGGTGACGGGGAAAGAATTTCAATTACATCAGATAATAAAGTTCTCACATTTACCGTTGTAAGCTGTTGGACGCGACCTGCACGAGAATATTGCAAAATGCCATCAATTAACGCTCCCATGCGGTGGACGCGCTTACGCATCAAGTGGAGATGTTCGCGGGATTCTTCGCTAAGTTGGTCGGCAATGTCTTCTTCGATCCATTCTGATAAATTAGCGATCGCTCTTAAGGGCGCTTTCAAGTCATGAGAAGTGACATAAGCAAACTGATCCAAATCTTGATTACTCCGCTGCAAAGATTGAGTTAGATGAGCAAGTTCTTCTGCTTTCTTTTCAACTTCTTGGCGCGATCGTACCTGCTCAGTCACCTCCACAGCGTGTGTCATAATGCCATAAACCTTGCCCTCGCCATCTCGTAGCGGTTGATAAACAATATTCCAAAAACCTGCCTCCTCAGAACCATCTTTTTGTTCAAACAAAGGCGCCTCTTTGTCAACAAAAGCTTCTCCACTTTCATAAACCTTGTCTAACAACTCAAACCAGTTTTGTCCTTCGCTTGCCGAGAAAACCTCACGCGCAGTTTTGCCCACCAAATCATCTTGATTAGCGAATTTAAGATACTGCGGATTAACTGTTTCAATTACATGGTTTGCCCCCCGAAAAGTCGCAATAGCAGCAGGCGTCTGCACAAATACAGTCTGCAATTGGTTTCGTGCTGCCTCTGCCTGTGCCAAAGCGCAATCGCGTGCCGTCTGAATTTGCTTAGATTCCGTAATATCAATATTTACACCCACCCACTCACGAATTCTGCCATTAGCTTCCACTATAGGAACCGCACGACCGTTTAGATAGCGATACTCCCCATCATAACGCCGCACTCGGTATTCAATTTCATAAATACTGCGGTTAACTAAAGCCTCCTGCCATACCTTTGCAGTCATTGCCTGGTCTTCTGGATGGATCGCATTTAGCCATCCCCAACCTTGATATTCTTGATAACTCTGCCCCGTAAAAGCTGCCCACCGAGGTTGTTCATTAATTAGTTCGCCAGCAGCGTTGGTATCCCAATTAATCTGAGCAATTGCCTCTACTAAACAGCGATAACGTTCCTCACTTTTACGGAGGTCTTCTTTTAATTTTGCTACTTCCATCAATTCTGCTTCTTGGTCAGAGAATGGTGGGTTGTCTTGATTTGTTGGCGATGCTACCAAAGAATTTGGAACTGCTGAGGCTGGCATTAGGCGCTCTCGACTTTCTGGCATTTCTAAGAAGTTGCCATTTGCCTCTATCTCAGGCGATTCTAGGTCTTTTGGTAACTCGGTTTGACTCATGTTTTCTGAGCTCTCAAGGCAATCGATTTATACATAAAATTACCCATTACTTGTAAATTTAGTCCAAATGGTAGCACTAAATCTTTAAGGCATAATTTTTTGACTATGACAGCCAACCCTGATAGTAATTCGTCCATCCACAAAATTTATCTAGCTTAGGGCTGAATATTCCAAAAGGCATATTTTTGAGCAATCTAGTTGAGAACTATGGTTTTGCCGCCTCCTAGTCTTCTTTCCGGCGATAGAAATGATTACTTCTTAAAGATAGATTTATTTTCTATCTTAAACATGAAAATAAGTATTTCTGAGAGCATAAGATGAGAATTCCACTTTCTGAGCAAAATCTATTCGTTGAACCCGCCTCAAGGAAGATGTCAGCTTAGTTAAGATTTTTCTAACATTCAAAAGTCAGGAAAACTGGACACAAAATAGCAGCGTTTAACAAGCTTATATATTTATCTTTTTTAGCCACGTAACTTGAGCTAATAAGATAACAAGCCTGATGTCTGCATTCTGATTAAATAAGCAACGGAGACTTTACATGATTCAAGCAATTAATTGGCTCAAAAATATCACCTTCCGCCAAATTGCAACACTCTTGCTCACAGCAATTACTTTTTTTGCTATTCCCGCTTTTAGCTATAGCAAAACTGTTCAAGCTCAAGCCGATACATTAATTGCTAGTGGAGATTCTTATACAGTAGATAAAGCTACCATCAAAAGAATCCAAGATAAAGCTGAAGATTTAGGCGATAGCCCTTCTCGTCCGATTGGTGATACTGGTTTAAAGAACATTAAAAAACTTGGTGAAAATATTCCTGAAACCATTGATCTAAATGCCCGTCAAGGCTTCTTTAGTGGTGATCCTGACATAGAAAACAAAGGCATTAAAGAGCGAGTCGAAGATACTGTAGAAGGTGCAAAGCGTGCAATCAAATAATGCGACTTCATAATAGTTATTAGTTAAAAGTCCTGCATTTCACAGATAAAAAACTCCGTGCTTCCAGGTACGGAGTTCTTTATATTACGTCTTATTTAAGTAAAACAAACCCGCTTTTATTACCAATTACCCAACTACCAAGACTAAAACTTATCAGACATCCACGGTTGAGAACCCGAAAAAAGCTGTGTAGCAATAGCCAAAGCCTCATGAGTCGCCTTAATTTGCCCCATTTGTTGCAACTGAAGCGCTGTAAATAAACCTGTATAAAGCGGTGCTAGCGCCCGAATATTGCATTGCAAATCACCTGTTCCGCCTTTAGTTACTTCGCCGCGTCCTCCTGAAACTGTTAAGATAAACTTACCATTATTTTCTTCAATTAAATCATCACAAATATCTAAATTTAACTGCGCTTTCATTTGTGGAGGATAACCGCGTTTTGACAAAGCTTTTGCAACATCAACAACTCGTAACAGCCAACGATCTGAAACAGAGATTTTAGCAGTTTGCTCTGGCAGTAACAAAGACAAAGGATCAATTATTGAACTACGCCATTGTATCTTCTCAATTTGCGATCGATGATCCGCCAAAAACGTCCACAAACGCCTAGCCGCCACTTCCGTTAAAACCATCCAATCTCTGATTACTATTTTAAATTCATTAGATTCACGATATTGAAAAAAGATCACATAACCTTCTGGTTGCACTTCTGAACCAATTAAATAAGCATACATTTCTTGATCTTTTGGTGGTTCTAGTAATAACTGCCACAAGCATTGATTACGTTCTAAATGTCCGTTTGTAGCTTTAGCATTCTCATGATAAAATTTAAATAATAGTTCAGGTTCAGCAAGATTTATAGGATAAATCGGCAGCGTTCTATCACTAATCTGAATACTATCAGCCGCAATTTCCCAACGACAAAAGTTTCCTGCTTGTTCATAACCAACTTTGCGATAAAGTCGTTGAGTTGCAGCATACAAAACTGAAAGTGCTACACCGTTAGTATAAAGTTCTTTAAGAGTATTGGAAAGCAGTGCCGCCGCCGTACCAGAACCACGATATTCTGGAGCAATACCAACGCTAGCAATGGCTGCTGTGGGTACAATTTTAAAGTTGTACCATTGTCCTACAGATAAAATTGCTAAACCACCGGCAACATTACCAGCTTGACGGATAAGGCGAAAATTTTCTCTTCCAACTAATTTGGCATAAGTCTCCCAACCGGTAGGCGAAGGATCACCAAAACATTGCCCTAAAATAACTCCAAGGCTTTTCGCTGCTTGGGGATTAGAAATATCGCTGTATTCGTATTGAGTCATCTTGAAATATTATTGTATTATTTGTGTAATTCAATAATAATACATGGAGACATTTCAGTTGAGATAGCCCAAAAATTGCCCAATTAAAACAGCAAGTTGCGGTGCATATTCTTGTGGTAAGGAATGACTAGCGTCAGGAATTATTGCTAATTTTGCGCCGGGAATTTTTGCAGCATAAGTTTCACTATGCCATAAGGGGATGGTTTCATCGCGATCGCCACTGATCACCAAAGTTGGCACTTGTAACTGATCAATTTCCTTTTCTACCGTATCTATAGCATCCTCTGGGCGTATCCGGTCAACTAAAAAAGAGCGTGCGGCAGGTTGGGCATTTAATTCTCTGCGAAACCAGGCAATTTTGTCTATTGTGGCGTTTTTTGCTATTAATTGGAGCAACTGCAATACCCAATCCACTACAGGTGTTTGCCATAATAAAGGACGTAAATGATCATAACGTCCACAAAAACTATCATCCCGAATGCCTGCCGGTGCCGCCAACAACAAACCCCTAACTTGAGTGGGATATTTCAAAGCATAAGCTGCTGCAACCCAACCACCAAAGGAATGTCCCAAAATATAAAAAGAGTCAAGCCCAAGCTTTAGTGCCACTTGTCGCACAAAGGCAACTTCTGTGGCAACGTCGTAGCGAATTTTTGGTTTGCCAGACTCGCCAAAGCCTAGCAAATCAAGGCTAATGCAGCGACAATGTGGTAACAAGTCCTCAATTAACGGCAACCAGCATTCTTTGTTACCGATAAAGCCATGTAGAATGAGCACGGGAATGCCCTTGCCAATATCAAGGTAGGAGGCATTTTGAATAGACTCAGCTAGTTGTGGGAGATCAAGTTGTACTGTGAGCAATGATGGTTGCGGCATTGGCAATTAAAAATTTAAAATGTACATAACTTCATCTTGCCAAAAGCAAACCGTAGCCTTAACTGTAGTAGTTGATTAATTTGGTTCATAAATTGGCAATCTGCTATAAGTTAGATGACAACTTTACGTTCCTTTACAAGATCTGCCAACTTTGTTTAAACTTCATTGCGAATTCATAAGACAGCTCGACTATTGTGATACTTTCTAGTGATAGTAAGGTTAATGAGATCGAGTTAAGGCAGGAGAACAGATTTTGGATTTGCACGTAGCGAAAGCAACAAACGAGTTTTGCCGTGAAGATATCAGCGAGTATGTCGCTCAACTTCAGCTTCACATGGCATTGCAAGCGCGTAACTTAGTTCCGACGCTCACCAAGGCATCAGATAGCCGAGAGCAATTATTACAGCAAACCCAAGCGACGGTTGAAAAACTTGTTTCGCGGCAAGCATTCTAGAAATTATTTTAATGACAGCCCCTCTCCCCTAACTCCTCTCCCACTCAGGGGAGAGGGGAGCAAAGAGATCCAGAATTGAACTTATTTTGACATTAATGGGTACGATTCGTACCTCTACTTTTTGGCGACTCGATCTACTGCCATCACCGACTCAGCGTAATGTAGTGCATCTTGCCAAACTTCGTAACCACGGCGCGAGAGATGAATGCCGTCGGTGGTAAGGTTTTGCCGCATTTGACCTTGATTATCGGCAAATAAAGCATTCAGATTAAGATAACCTGCTCCGGCTTGTTGAGCAATTGCGGCAATTTGTTTATTGAGGTTAGAAATGCGCGCTGTATCGCTTTTTGTCGCACCGAGTCGGGTTGGTAAAATCGACTGCATGACAATTTGAGATTGTGGATGATTTTGACGTAACTGCCTGACAATTTCACGGATGTTTTCTAAAATTACTTGATCGCTGACGCCTTGGCGTAAGTCATTAGTCCCCGCCATTACATAAATCGTATCGGGTCGCGTCACATTAAGGGCAGACAAGCGATTGAGGATTTGACCAGAATTTTCTCCAGAAATGCCTTGATTGAGCCATAGTTGCCCTCCAGGTAGCCCAGAAGCCGGAAACCACATCGAGAGGGAGTCTCCAATTAAGATGCCTAGACGATTGTTTCCTTGTCCTTTGGCGATCGCTTTGGCTTCTTGCTCCAACAAGCGTATCCATTGCTCGTGTGTCGGTTTTGACAGCAATTGTCCTGATTGCTTTGCCAAAACTGTCTGGAAGTTATTGGCAGCAATTCTTGTGTAAGTTTTGCCCAGCCTTAGGGCAGCAACTCTTTGATAATAAAGTTCAGTCCCAGAAGTCGGCGCAACCGCAGACTGAGGTTGCCAATTCTTCAGCAGTTGTGGTGTTACAAGGGGTGGCGACTCAGGTGATGACTGACTAAATTCTGGAGTCGTCTGGTCTAAAATTGGGACAATTTGAGGAGTATTTGCTTGCAGTGTTTGAGCAATGGTTGAAGCTAAAAGCGCTGAAAGATTATCTGGTGCAGTTGGCAATATGGCAGGAGGTGGAGCCGAGGCTTGTCCTACGGTAATTAGGCTAGCTGCCAATAATAAGCGATCGCTCAATGTCTCACTCCCTCAAACTCTCCTGTTCTTTTGACAGCAGTTATTGATAGCAGTCAGGAAAGTTTTTGAAAGATTAAAACAGAGTCCAAAAAGTCGGGGATCTGAACTTCAACAAAACCTATGTTGGAGCATCAGCCTGCTCAAAGACGATTTTAAATACAGAGGCTGGCAGAAAACGCTGCAAAACTCTTAAGTGATCTTCGGCATCTCGACGGTTATAGAAACGTGCTACTGTGCGCTGTCGAGCATCAGGTAAAATGCAGACAATTGTCCAAGGATAAGCTGAGTCATCGCTTTTTTGAGGCAGTTTTGACATATATTTAGAAGAGTGAATAAGATAGTTTTGGCGCAGCAAATTTACCCAACTAAATTCTTAATTTTTAAGAAATTATGGGGATAAGTAATTTAGAGTTTTATTTAGCCAGTTGCTAAAGAGAGTTCTTGCCAACGTTGCTCCCATAGTTGTTGCATGGCTTGCATTACTTCTGGTAAGTCGGCAAAATCTTGGCTCTGTTGTTTTATTTCTAGAGCTAAACTTTGTAATCCGGTAAAATTTCGGCAACAATCTAAAATTTGTGCCCAAGCTTTTTGCCAATTGCTGCCGGCTTGCTGATGAGCTTGATACGGTTGAAGGCGTTCTTCTTCTTCGCGCAGGTATTGCGCTTGTTCACTCCAAGCATTGCGCCAAGGTTGCACTGCTTCGGGTTGTTGGTGTGCTTCATACCAGTCGCGCTCAGTTTTTAAGATTTCGCCTAATTCGTCGAGTTGGGTGCGTGATGTACAGTTTTTGATAGCATTAAGTCCTTGTTCTAGCCACAGCGGCAAGCTACGATAACTGACGAGTTTTGCCTTTGTGCCAACCAGTTTTACCCAGATTTGATGCTGCCAGCACTCGATACATTCGATTTGTTTGAGGGCAATTTTGAGGAGAGTTGCTACTTGTTGGCGCACTTGCTCTAATGGTAATTTGGCTGGGTTAATAATTTTGCTTGTAATTAAGTTCTTGGACATGGTAGATTACCCAAAGATATATGTGTTTCTATGAAAGGCGATCGCTTCGCAGTACACGGGCAGGCGATCGCCTTTTGAACTTCATGGAAGTCGAGACAAACGGCAATTTATTGCTTCATCGGCATCCTTTGAACTCAATAGTGAGACACTTTAAAGGAAGACTAGTTATCAACTAGATTGCGTCCTAAGCAGAGCTTTCTGAAGCTGGCTAGTCTTTCTTGGTGTACAACTAGCACTTTAGTACAACCAACAGTAGTTGTCAAGCATTTTAGTGCAAGCATAAAAGTGCTAACATGATTCCAGAAGAACGCTCAGAAAATCCACTAACATTAAAGGCACTTAGAGAAAGCGTCAATCTAACTCAACCTGAGTTGAGTAGGCGTATAAATGTCGGCATCAGAATTATTAGTGACTGGGAAAGTGGGCGAAAAATTCCACGCTTTGATAACGCTGTTGCCTTAGCAGGAGAGTTAGGAATCTCTCTTAAGGCACTGGCAAAAGTGATGGGATTAGACATAAGCAAATTACCAGATGATGAAGCTTAGATGAAGCTGAATGACTGATAATTCTTACTTTTCGCTAAACAAAAAAAACTCAGCTATGACACAAAATTAACTGGCTAACCCTCACCGGAAACCTCAAATTAACTTTGTAGAATTTGCGTGATGTAAACAGAAAAAACAGTAAATGTAATCTAGACACTTCATTTACAAACTTCTACTTACTGTTAGCATCAAAAGGTGCTTTTAACTACAAATTGGTGCTGTCTGCAGAAATGTCAAAGGACTGATTGTTCAGACAAATTGGGTGCTACAAACACAAATCTGCATCTAAATTCTCAGTCCCTTAATTCAATTCATTGTCAAGTATTTGGTTGCATAGTTGCTCAATTCATCATCGACCTCCAGCTTCTGGTATCAGCAGAAAATTGCTGCATCCGTTGCAGATTTTCTTCAAGCAAGGGGCATAACGGCAAATTGATGGACGCCAAATTCTCAAGCTGTTGAGATTAACTCAAAAGCTGCGGAAACAAGCGTTGCAAACTAACTCACCACCATAAACATGACTAATCTCTTACAACGCATTTCTCAGATTTTTTACAGCCTCTTCAAGAAAAGGAAGCACAAAGTACAATACCATTTTGATGCTGATTTTCACTCAAATTCAGCAATCGAAATAGTACCATTTCAGCCCCGTCGAAAAACCCTAAGTAAAGCAATTACCAAATTCAAAAGATCTCTGCAATCTTTTTGGATAAGTGCCGCTTTGGTATTTTGTTCAGTCGTTTTGTTACAACAGCCCGGACTAATCAGCGCCGCTTCTGCTGCCTCAACAATTCAACCACCACTATCTACAAACGGCTCTAAAATTGTTGACTCGACAGGCGCAACTGTCTTACTTAGAGGCGTTAATTGGTTTGGTATGGAAACAGAAATTCATGCTCCATTCGGCTTGAATATCAGAGATTACAAGGAAATGTTGGCGCAGATTAAAGGTCTAGGCTACAACGTTATCCGCTTTCCCTACTCCGTCCAAACCCTAAGTTCTTCTAATATTAGTGGCATTGACTTTAGTATCGGCAACAACAAAGATTTTCAGGGTAAAACCCCTTTAGAAGTCATGGATTTAATCATAGCTGAAGCCCAACGGCAAGGCTTAATGATTATGCTCGATAGTCATCGATTAAATCACTCCCGTATTCCTGAACTTTGGTATGGTGACGGCTATAGTGAAGCTGATTGGATTAAGACTTGGACAGACTTGGCAAGCCGTTACAAAAATCAGCCAAATGTAATTGGTGCTGACCTAAAAAATGAACCTCATGGACAAGCTAGCTGGGGAAGTAACAACCAAGCAACTGACTGGCGACTCGCAGCAGAACGCGCTGGTAAGGCAATTCAAGCCATCAATCCTAATTGGTTGATTGTGGTTGAAGGGGTAGAGAATAATGTTCCAGGTCAAAAGCTATTACACTGGTGGGGAGGTAATTTAGAAGGCGTTAAAAACTACCCAGTACGATTGAATATTGCCAATAAGCTAGTTTATTCTCCTCATGAATACGGTGCTGGAGTTTATAACCAACCTTGGTTTTCTGACCCAACTTTTCCTAATAATATGCTTGCTCGTTGGGAAACTGGATTTAACTACATTACCACTCAAGGAATTGCTCCAATTCTGATTGGAGAATTCGGAGGTCGTCAAGTAGATAGCAGCTCAAAAGAAGGTATTTGGCAGCAAAAACTTGTCGATTTTATTGGTCAAAAAAATCTCAGCTTCACCTATTGGAGTTGGAATCCTAATAGTGATGATACAGGTGGTATTTTGCAAGATGACTGGCGCACGGTTAATGCGGCAAAGCAACAATTGCTGAATAAGTTATTACCTGTTCCTGGTTTGGCTGCAACTTCTACTCCAACACCAGCACCAACACCTGCACCTGCGCCAGCACCAACACCTGCGCCAGCACCAGCGCCTGCACCAACACCAGCGCCAACACCTGCACCAGCGCCAACACCTGCACCAACACCTGCACCAGCACCACCAACGGGCACTGCTCAACTGAAAGCAGAAGCGGTAATACAATCAGATTGGGATAAGGGTTTCTGTGTTAATTTGAACATCACGAACCAAGGAAACGCGAGTACCAAAAACTGGCAGATGACGTTCCAGTTAAATCAAGCAACAATTAATAATGCTTGGGGTGCAAATTTCTTGCCACAAGGTACAAGTTATCTAGTTAAACCAGAGTCTTGGTCACAAGTTATCCAGCCTCAACAGACTTATGTCGCGGGATATTGTGCCAACAAAACTGGCGCTAACTACAAGCCTTCACAAGTTGCCGCCACGAGTTTTTAATGGTAACTGAAATGCCCTAAGTTAGCTCAAATACCAGAAGCTTTTTCCTCATAAGTGAGGTTGAGTGCGATCGCTTATTTTAGTAAAATAAGCGATCGCACTTTTTGCTTTTTTCGCTGTCGTTAATTCTTAGAAATATTTCAACCCTGTTGCGATGAGGATGACATCAAACGAGCTTTTGGGCAGATCAAAACGAGCGTTTTTTGGTACACAGCCCCAACTACTGTTTGGGATTTATCAAAAAGGGTATAAGAAATAATCTAATTTTAGCCATTTGGCTTAGTAGATTCCGGTGAATATACCATGTGCGAAGCAGTACCTCATACGTTACTCTCTAAAAAGATCAACTGAATGGCATTCGCCCATGCCCACAACCGAATTGCCATTAACTAAAACTGTGATCTGACACAAGTTAACTACAAATAGGCTCAAGCCGACTAAATAAATTCTCTTAGGTAATTTGCTATGCCATTGTTTGTAATTCAGTTTGTTTTGCCTATCATCAGCACCATTTTCACTCTTTTAGTTCCTGTTTTGGCTGCTGTTATGAACTTCACCTTAACTCGCATCCCTAAAATTCCTTCATATATTCGCCTCATGAAAATTTTATATTCTGATATTGATTCATCTGCCAAAGAGTGCCAGATTATTACCGGAGGACTCCTGGTAATTGGCAGTATTTTGACGTTTATGGCTTATTCTCTTATACCTTTTACGGGTGTACCATTAATTGGTGCTGTTACCAGTCCCATCGCAGGTGCTATTGCTCTTGTGGTGGCGCTGGTAAGCTTAGATACGATTTTCGCTATGAACGAAGGTTATTATCTTAAGCAACTACAAAAAAAAGGTTTTGCTGGAATAAATGAAATTGAAGCTGATATTAAAAGTTTGAAAGATATTTTTGGTAAATCATGGCAAAAACTTACCAATACTATTACTGAGGCTACTCAGAAAGTTTATGAACAAGGCAATAAGACGGGTATTAACTTTAGTGATAAATCTTTTCATAATTATCTAGATCATGAATTAGAGGGATTGAATATATATGTAAGTAAAGCCTCAGCTACAGAGTATCAAAGTCTAAGCTCAGATTTATTAAAGCAAAATCAAAAGGAGGATTGGACAAAAGATGCATTTTCTTTTGGTACAGGTGCAACAATAGGGACGTTAGCTGGCATTGGAACTTCAACAGTTGCTTCATCAGTATTTGTACAAGCTAGTTTTTGGACAGGTATTCAAGGCTTTTTTGGAGTATCAACGGGTGTTGCTGTTAGTGCATCAGCATACACATTATTAACCGTTGCTGCTCCTGTTGGACTGGGAGTATTAGCAACTGTTGGAATTTACAGCGGTTTGACTAACTGGAGTAATAAAGAACAAGCAGCTAAGATGAGTAAGTTTTTATCAGAGATTATTATTGCTGCGTTACCAATGGCTTGGATAGACGGTGAACTAGCTGAACAGGAGAAAGATACCGTAGATAGGTTGATAACTACCTCCGGTATCAGAAAGGAAGAGCAATCTCTAGTTTGGAAAGCTATAGAACAAGGTAAAACTTTTGATGAAATTCTACAAACAAGTATGCTTTTCGATAATGAACATCGGGAAAAAACTTGTAACCAAAGTGATAAGGAGCGGTTAAAACATCGCCTAATGTTGTGTGCAGCTTGGGAGATTGCCATTGCTGATGACAAAATTGAGTGGTCAGAATTGCATCTTCATAACCGTATGGCTGATAAGCTAGGTATTTCTCGTAATGAAGTGAAAGAAATTCGTCGAGCCATCAACCTTAAGCATGAGGGTGAACTTTGGCTCGTGAGGGAAGTATTAGAACCCAATGGTTCAAAAACTAAGTTATTAAGAAGTGTTCGCGAACAATATCGTCTGCAACCAGCTACCGATAATCTTTAGTTAAGCCTAAGATCAAAGGTATTCATCAATTATGAATTGAGCTGAAATAGTTAGAGCAGAAAAACTGGCTGGGCATCAATTCAGATGCAAAATAGTAGGTAAAATCTAGTTTATGGATTGTTGAACGATGAACTGACATATGCTTAATAATTCAGACAGGAGTTTTATTATGCCGCAACATCTTGGAGAAAAGATGACCCTAATCGCACTTTCTTGTTCTCTGGTTTCAGATATGCTGGAAACTCATTGTTATCGGTAGTTTCGCTGCAAATTTTATGATTATCCTCACCAACGACGACGGCATAGACGCCCCAGGTATTCGGGCGCTTCACAAAGCGGTAAATTATCAAGGCATTATTGTTGCCCCAAAAGATCATCAGTCTGGCTGCGGTCATCAAGTTACCACAACTCGTGCAATTCCCCTGCTATGTCGCTCAAAAACTGAATATGCCGTAGGTGGAACGCCCGCAGACTGTACGCGCATTGCCTTAACTCAAATTTGCCCTAAAACGACTTGGGTGCTGTCTGGCATCAATGCAGGCGGCAATCTGGGGGTTGATGTTTATATTTCTGGTACGGTGGCGGCGGTAAGAGAAGCAGCGATGCATGGTATTCCTGGGATTGCCGTTTCTCACTGGATTAGGCGACCATTAATTGTTGATTGGGATGTGGCGGCACGTTGTACGGCGAAGGTTTTGGCAGATTTGATGACTCGTCAAATTGAACCAGGAAGCTTTTGGAATGTAAATTTACCGCATTTAGAACCTGGTGCGGCTGATCCAGAAGTGGTATTTTGTGAACCGAGTACCAAGCCTTTGCCGGTTAATTATCGCGTCGAAGGTGATGATTATTATTATGAGGGGGAATATGCAAAACGCGATCGCACTCCTGGTACTGATGTTGATGTCTGCTTTTCGGGTTGTATCGCGGTGACTTTGTTACGACTTTGAGGTAATTAACGGCACATTGAATTTTGACTTAGATTCTCTCGTCTGTGCTCAAGGTTTCAACAGTCCTGTTTAGTGGTTGCAAGTATCCTTTGCAGCCTCTTTGAAAGCTCCAACCGGGTTGTTTACTGCTTACTATACAAACTCTTGATACTTATGCTTCAATCTTTCCGGCATACGGATCGGCTTGTTGTTCTGTAAATTAACAAAAATACCAACTTGTTCACCGAGAGCAGCTACTCTGTTATTGATAGAGATCTCTGCATTAGCAGCCCTAGCTTGTAAAATGCAAGCGACTTATAGCTGATCATAATAACCATGCACCAACCAAGACGCTCTCCCTGCCCTGTCGCTTGTACTCTCTTATTGGATTGGCGATCGCTCTCTCGTTACTTGTCATCCGAGACATGATGTTCTTCGGCAAGCAACGCTGAGAAAGAGTTTTTAGAATCCCCTGAAGGAATCTCGACCAATATCTTGGCAAACCGCCTCAATTGGCTTGAAGAATTAGGTTTAGTGGAGAAGCAGCCTGGAGAGTAACCATTCCCGCCCTTATGAACTATCAACTTACCGAGGAGGGAAAAAGCTTGCGTCCTGTTTTGAGAGTAATAACTGCTTGGGGCTTGAAGCATATTGATGACACACAGATTCCTAGGAGTAATCCATCGGATGCTGATTGCTCCACTAATGACTTCAAAGCAAGTGAACCATAAAATACCAAGTGGAAAATCCCCTGGTTGGAAAAAAGATCATAAAAGAGTCAAAAGAAAGACTTATCCTATCACTAAGGAAGACTTATCCTATCGCTTAGAAAGACTTATCATATCACTAAGAAAGACTTATCATATCGCAAAAAGAGAGCCGCTTAATTCCTATTTTTAGTCAGATGTTTTCGATTTAAGCTCTTGTTTACTTGCTGAATTGTTTTCTGATAATTTTTTTTTGTCTAAACTACAGTAAGAGCCAATTGCTGGTAAACTATGGTAGTAACAAACCATTGCCAATAGACATCCCCCATAAAAGATGAAATCAATTCTTATAAAGAAATCATCAATTATTTAGTTTTGTTTCCTGCTCCCTCCTTCTGGAGATGTCTAACGAATCACCACTGATTGGCGCGATCATTTGCGATCATCAGAACCAAACCTTATCTTCCAGCACACGACGCACTGGGATGCAGATGTAATGGAGTGGCGGGTTGACCCACCTAGGATTCGAGGCTACGCTTGCCTGCCGTCCTGACCTCTAAATTCTGAATCAAGGAGAAATTACAAAGTGGAATTTTTGTCCGAATTCTTCGAGAAATTCGTGTCGCAATTACAGTCCCCGACACTCGGTTTTCTGATTGGTGGCATGATAGTTGCCTCCCTCGGTAGCCAACTATCAATTCCAGATCCGGTTTATACGTTTATCGTCTTCATGCTGCTCATGAAAGTCGGCTTGACCGGTGGTCAGGCGATCCGCGACTCCAATCTGGCGGAGATACTGTTGCCTGCGGCGTTTGCCGTGCTAATAGGGATTCTGATCGTGTTCATCGGGCGCTACACGTTGTGCATGCTGCCGAACGTCAAAACCGAGGATGGCATTGCCACTGCGGGCTTGTTTGGTGCCGTGAGTGGCTCTACCCTCGCCGCCGCCCTAACGCTACTGGAAACGCAAAAGATCACATACGAGCCCTGGGCTGCTGCACTCTATCCTTTTATGGACATCCCAGCCCTCGTGACTGCGATCGTCTTAGCCAGCATTCATACTGGCAAGCAGCGCGGTACCAGCAAGCGGGTCGAGATCTGGCCCATCGTCAAGGAAAGCCTCCAGGGTTCTGCCCTAACGGCACTGTTGCTCGGTCTTGCTCTAGGTCTGCTAACCCAGCCGGCAAGTGTCTATAAGACCTTCTACGATCCCCTCTTCCGAGGCTTCCTTTCAGTACTGATGCTGATCATGGGTATGGAGGCTGCCGCAAGAGTTGCCGAGCTACGCAAGGTTGCCCAGTGGTTCGCCGTATATGCCTTTGTGGCACCGCTGCTGCATGGACTCATCGCCTTTGGTCTTGGCTGGATTGCCCACGTCACCACAGGATTCAGCGCTGGCGGCGTCGTGATTCTGGCTGTCATCGCCGCCTCTAGTTCAGACATCTCAGGACCACCCACTTTACGAGCCGGTATCCCGTCGGCAAATCCCTCCGCCTACATCGGCGCGTCCACAGCCGTCGGCACGCCGGTTGCGATTGCCTTGGGAATACCGATCTACATCGGGCTTGCCCAGGCGCTATTGAGCCGTGGCGGCTAATCCCAGACGGGTCGGATCTGCCGGTGTTCCCCTAGTCCGGCGATTAATGCGGCGGCTAGATCAGCGCGATAACGCGGTGCTGCAGATTTCCTGAGTTTTTATGTAGTTTAATGAATACATACATCAAGAGGTAACCCACATGGCAAAGCCAGCCAACAAGCTCGTCATCGTCACAGAAAAGGTGCTGCTCAAAAAGATCGGCAAGATCATCGACGAAGCCGGGGCGACCGGCTATACGGCGGTGGACGCTGGCGGTAAAGGCAGTCGCAACGTGCGATCGTCGGGACATCCCACCGTTTCTGACACCTACTCGAATGTAAAAATCGAGGTGCTCACCGACACTCGGGATATGGCTATGAAGATTTCAAATGAGGTCACAACGCAGTTTTTCGACGACTATGCAGGCATCATTTATATCTGTGAGGCGGAGGTACTGAGCGCGCACAAGTTCTGTGGGCCAGAAGGCTGTTGAATTGAGACAACGCAGATCCAAAAAGCCGGGGCATAACCCCGGCTTTTTGGTGACCATGTTTCGTGTCTGCAAGACGTTGATGCCAGAGAAGAAGTCATTGGCTATGAGTGGCGCGGCTGTTGAATGGACTACGCTTTAGTGACAAATACCGTAACATTGAGAGAAAGAATTTGGGAGTATATGGGAGTACTTGAAAGGTAAAAGTTAGTAGTTTAAATAAGCAAAAATAAATCAACCTACTTAACATCAGCAAAAAGCCAGTGTCAAAACCTCAATCTGAATAAAAAAGCCGATCAGGGGAAGTAGAAAAGGAACTGGGTAGCAGAAGGGCGTTGCTGAAAGAGTAATGCTAAATTGGGCATAAATGAAATGTCCTGAATGTAATTCCAGATGGGACTGCTAAAAACGGGCATGGTTGTGGCAGACAATGCTACTGTTTTGACAGACTCAACAACCATGCGATCGCCCATTTCTCGCATCCTATAGTCCGCAGTGCGCTACGAGAGAGGACGCCCTAATTGTGCATCAAGATGTATTTTAACGGCATGGGACTGCGCGGTATCGAACGAGTCACAGACATTCACCATACAACAGTGATGCCTTGGATGCGAGCAGCAGGACACCAACAAAAGAGATGGGAAAGAATCTGAAGAAATTACAGAAGTCACCGATGCTGAGATGAGTGGCAAACCTTCGTGGGCAACAAGGATAATCAGCGATCAATTTGGACGGCGGTCAATCACAGATCAAAAAACTATTTTAGTCTGGAGTAAAAAGTCAATAATGTCACTCATTCACGTAGAGTTAAATAGTATCAACTTGATCTAATGATCTTATTGTCCGAGCTTGAATCCCATAGCAGAATAGACTGAGTAAACTGTTTTAGAGCTTTTATAAAGGCACGATCTTCAATTCCAGGAATAATTAAACCATCAACCTCGGATGATTTGAGGTCAGGTTGCCTTAGTTCTTTTTTGCATTCTTAATATGCCAATTACTAATCAGATTCGTTTTAATAACCTTCGAGGTGACATCTTTGGTGGTGTCACAGCCGCGATCATCTCCTTACCCCTGGCTCTAGCTTTCGGAGTTGCTTCGGGAGTGGGTCCCCTGGGAGGACTATATGGGGCGGTTTGTGTCGGCTTTTTTGCAGCATTATTTGGTGGTACCCCAACCCTGATTTCCGAGCCGACAGGACCGATGACCGTTGTGATGACGACGATCGTGGCTACTTTAGTAGCAAGTAATCCTGAAAATGGTATGGCAATGGCATTTACCGTTGTCATGTTAGCGGGGCTATTCCAGATTATCTTTGGGATTTTTAAGTTAGGCAAGTATGTCACCCTGATGCCCTATAGCGTCATTTCCGGCTTTATGTCAGGAATTGGGGTGATTTTGGTGATTCTGCAAATCGCACCGTTTTTGGGGCAGGAAGCGCCGAAGGGCGGTGTATTAGCAACTTTCCTGGCAATTCCAGATTTGATTGCCAATCTCAATCCGCCAGAAGCGATTTTGGGGGCTTTGACTTTGGCAATTATTTTCTTTATGCCGGAGCGGGTCAAAAAAATCGTGCCGCCGCAGTTGGTGGCGCTAATCCTCGGTACAGTGATTTCTCTGACGATTTTCCAAGATGCAGATATTCGTCGGATTGGTGAAATTGAAATCGGACTACCACCTATCTATATGCCAACCTTTAGCCCCAGTCAACTGACGGTGATGCTGGTGAATGGTGCAATGCTGGGGATGCTGGGTTGTATTGATAGCTTGCTGACAGCAGTGGTGGCAGATAGCTTAACCCGGACAGAGCATGACTCGAATCAGGAATTGATTGGTCAAGGAATTGGCAATATCGTTTCGGGAGTGTTCGGTGGTTTACCCGGTGCGGGCGCAACTATGGGAACGGTGGTAAATATCCAAACGGGTGCTTCTTCGGCACTCTCTGGTTTAACTAGGGCGTTGGTGCTGCTGGTTGTCGTATTAGGGGCGGCAAAACTGACTGAACCAATTCCAATGGCAGTACTGGCAGGAATTGCGCTCAAGGTGGGGCTTGATATTCTTGACTGGAGTTTCTTGAAGCGATCGCACAAGGTTTCTGTCAAGGGTTCCCTGATTATGTACGGGGTTCTCTTTTTGACGGTGTTTGTGGATTTGATTGTAGCTGTGGGTGTGGGTGTGTTTATCGCCAATATCCTCACCATTGAGCGCTTGAGCGCCATACGAGCTTCTGATGTTAAATTGATTTCCGATACAGATGATGATGTCTTGCTAAGTAACGAGCAAAAGCTGCTTTTAGACAAGGGGCAAGGACGGGTTTTATTGTTTAGCTTAAGTGGACCGATGATTTTTGGTTTGTCCAAGGCAATCTCCCGCGAACACAATGCGATGAAAGAAGCGGATGCATTAGTCGTAGACTTAACTGAGGTGCCTTCTATGGGCGTGACAGCCTCATTGGCAATCGAAAACGTAATTAGAGATGCCCACGATAAAGGGTTACAGATTTACGTGGTCGGGGCAAGCGAGAAAATACTAAGCCGCTTGCAGAATTTGGGTCTGTTTGAGCTGATCCAGCCAGAACATTTGTTGAGCGATCGCACTACAGCTCTGCAAAAAGCTGTTGATCAGGTTTATCTTAAAGGGACATCAACATCAGTCATTATTTGATTGACTCTCGCAACCAGCTCAAGCACCTTTTGTATTCGATTGGTTGCCTTTTTCGTACTTAACAGGGGCATAAGCTTCTCATATCCTTTCATGTCCTTAATCAGCATATTATCCTTATGATTTTGCAAAACCTACTGCCACCAATGCCATTCTTGGCAAGCGCTGTAGCCGAAGATTCACCGATCATTCTGTCGGGTGTCTTGCTATCGTTGGTGGTGATTTATTTAGCAAGTAAAGTGGGCGCCGAACTCGCCAAGAAATTAAATTTGCCTCCCGTGTTGGGAGAATTAGTCGCTGGAGTGATTATCGGAGTTTCGGCGTTACATTTTGTGATTTTTCCCGAAGGCGGGCTGTCAGCCTCGGACTCGGTGATCATGACGACGCTACAAGGGTTAAATCAACTGACGCCGGAGGCAGTGGCTCGGATTTTTGAGTCGCAAAGTGAAGTGATTTCAGTTTTAGCTGAAATTGGTGTAATTATTCTTTTGTTTGAAATTGGTCTAGAGTCCGACTTGCGGCAACTCAAGGAAGTGGGAATTCAAGCCACGGTTGCTGCCTTTGTTGGGGTTGTGGTACCTTTTGCGGCAGGTACGGCGGGGTTGATGATGCTCTTTAATGTGGCAGCAATTCCGGCTATTTTCGCAGGCGCCGCCTTAACGGCAACTAGTATTGGTATTACCTCCAAAGTCTTGTCTGAGTTAGGTCAACTCAAGTCTAGAGAAGGTCAAATCATTGTTGGCGCAGCAGTGATTGATGATGTATTGGGGATTATTGTTTTGGCTGTGGTGGCGAGTTTAGCCAAAACCGGTGAAATTGATGTAGTCAATGTCATTTATTTGATTGTCAGCGCCACGGCGTTTTTGTTTGGCTCAATTGCCCTAGGCGGGATTTTTAATAAAAGCTTTGTAGCGATCGTCGATAAGCTGAAAACTCGTGGCAATATTGTTACTCCGGCTTTTGTCTTTGCCTTTTTCATGGCTTTTTTAGGCAATGCAATTCATCTAGAAGCAATTTTGGGTGCCTTTGCCGCAGGCTTGGTGTTAGATGAAACAGATGCCCGTAATGAGTTGGATGAATTGATTAAGCCGATCGCTGATTTATTGGTGCCGATCTTTTTCGTCACAGTAGGAGCAAGAGCTGATTTGCGTGTGTTGAATCCAGCGGTGCCAGAGAATCGTGCGGGACTGTTGATTGCTGTCTTTTTAGTAGCCGTGGCAATTGTTGGCAAACTGGTGACAGGCTGGGCAGTATTTGGGCAACCAGGTATTAATCGCTGGGCGATCGGTGTGGGCATGATTCCTCGCGGTGAAGTGGGGCTGGTGTTTGCCGGTATCGGTTCGGCGAGTGGTGTTTTGGATAAGCCTTTGGAGGTGTCGATTATTATCATGGTGATTTTGACGACATTTCTGGCTCCTCCATTTCTGCGTATTGCTTTTGGTAAATCCGTTCCTACCGACGAATCTGCTATTCCGGTAGAAGTGGCGAGTGAGTAAGGGCTCGGCAGTGGGCGATTGCATTGTAAATCGCCTCAGTTCCCCTCGTCTGACTCTCAATTTTAGTTTGATTGTGTGATTAATCAGATTTTAGTTGCGTTGACAGTAATAAGTCGTAGCCCAACCTTGGGCTTGACTGCTGCAAATAACCTTTCGGCGATCGGGTACATGGGCGTTTGATGCCTACGATCATCGAAAGGTTGTCCGGTATTATCCAGCTCATAACCGACATTCCGCAGCTTGTACACTACAGAAGCGGTAATTGATTAGTACTGTACAAATAACAAAAAATTCAACTGTACAAATCCAGCAACTCTATTAGCTAATGCTTAAATGCTACCCTTCAGCGTTTAGGAATCTGGGTTATCAAGATTGGCAATATTAAAATCAGTTATGCTTCTGCCTATAAGTGCTCCCAACCATCGTTTTAAGCAAATCAGTCCACCTTAACAAGGATGCATCTCTTCAATGGATGCTTGAGGTTTGATTTGGTTATAAATTTTTGTATTGCTCAAGGGAAGGCACTTTGAATCTTAAAACACTTAAACGAGACTGGCTCTCAAATATTCGCGGGGATCTTTTGGCAGGAATGGTGGTAGCACTAGCCCTGATTCCGGAAGCGATCGCTTTTTCTATTATTGCCGGGGTTGATCCGAAAGTCGGGCTATATGCCTCCTTTATTATTGCTATGGTTACGGCAATCTGCGGCGGACGACCGGGATTAGTCTCAGCCGCAACGGGTTCTATGGCACTGCTGATGATTCATCTAGTCAAAGATCACGGCTTGCAGTACCTCTTTGCTGCTGGCATTTTGACGGGAATTCTGCAAATCCTTTTTGGCTTGCTAAAACTCGGACGACAGATGAAATATGTCCCCCGTGCTGTCATGGTGGGTTTTGTAAATGCCTTAGCGATTTTGATTTTTCTGGCACAATTACCACAACTGACGAATGTGCCTGTTGCTGTATATATTATGACCGCCGCAGCGTTGGCGATTATATATTTGTTGCCGCGTGTGACGACGGTGCTGCCATCGCCCTTAGTTGCGATCATTGTCATAACTGCCATTAGCATCTTGGCAAAGATCAAGGTGCCGACAGTGGGAGACATGGGTGCATTACCAAGTACATTCCCGCCATTTTTACTGCCGCAGGTGCCCCTGAATGTAGCAACTCTCAACATCATCTTTCCATACGCGCTGACGCTAGCGATCGTTGGCTTGTTAGAATCATTGCTCACGGCTTCCTTGCTGGATGAATTAACCAATACACCAAGCGATAAAAATCAGGAAGCCACAGGGCAGGGCATTGCCAACATTGTCAGTAGCTTTTTTGGAGGTATGGCAGGCTGTGCCATGATTGGGCAGTCGGTGATTAATATTCAATCAGGTGGGCGGGGACGCTTATCCAGCTTCAGCGCCGGAGTTTTGCTACTCTTCTTCATGCTGGCGCTGGGTAGTTGGGTGGAACGAATTCCGATGGCGGCGCTGGTGGCAGTGATGATTATGGTGTCTATTGGCACGTTTAATTGGTCTTCCCTTACCCAAATTGGCAAAGTTCCTCGCAGCGAAACGGCAGCCATGATTACAACTGTACTGATTACGGTACTTAGTCATAATTTGGCAATTGGTGTGGTTGTTGGTGTTGCCTTGAGCACTGTTTTCTTCTCTCGCAAGATTGCTAAGGTTGTTTTTGTTGATAAAGTTCTCAGTGCTGATGGGTTACATCGCACTTATAATATCGCAGGTCAAATTTTCTTTGTTTCGGTTGATGACTTTTTGGAGAATTTTGATTTTCAGGAAGAACTCGAAAAAGTGACGCTAAACTTCAGCCATGCTCATATTTGGGATCAGTCGGCAGTGGCGGCGATCGATCAAGTTGTGCTGAAGTTTCGCCGCAGTGGGGCAGAAGTGGAACTGTTGGGATTTAATCAGGCAAGTGCAACTTTGGTTGAAAGATTAGCGCTTCACAATGACCCCAATGCTTCAGCAAAAATGTCGGGTCACTAAAAAAATCAAATCCTTATGAGCAAATTGAGCGGTTACTGCTTGCTTATGATGGTAGTGCTTGCCAGAAAATGCTGAATTTTTTGCTCGATTCGCCTGCTTTTAAAGGGTTGGAATTGTATATTGTGACTGTTGCTAAAAGTGCCGAGGATGAAACGGCGATCGCTCACCTTACTCAAGCTAAATAGCAGGCGTGTATATTGGGATTTGAGCCAATTTGTTCGTTGATTGAAGGAAATGCAGAAGTTGCGATCGCTCAGTATGCCGAAGCCGCTAAAATCAATTTACTGATGATGGGTGCTTATGGACATAACCGTATTGGTCATCTTGTAATCGGCAGTACAACTACTCAATTCCTATGCAGTATTGATATTCCTGTCTTGCTATTTCGATAGTTGCATCTTTTCTGGAAGTTCGCCCAGCTTTTTTGAGAAGATCGGTGTACTAAGTTGATACAACATTGGGTTCAGGCTTTGATGAATTATTAGACGAGTCAATTGCTCGAAGCAGTAGATAGTTGAGTATAGTCCGAACCGCTATAATTGCCGCTAATCGAGCAATATCGTCCCAACGACTAGAAATCATTGTCTTAAGAATGGTGGAACCGATCAAAAAACTCAACCCTAGGGAAAAAGAATATCCCATAGAGAGGCGACTGCGCTGAAAGGCTTCTGGAGTTTGAGGACGAAACAAGCCATCTTTGATGAAAATAAACAGGGCTTTAATTACGCCGATGCCAATAACAAAGACCGCTAGCATCTGACACAAGCTGGTTAATATGGCATTGAGTAGAATTACCAGTGCCGAAATTTCGATACCTATTACATCCAGCGACATATCATCTTATTCTTGACTGCTTACATTACAACATATCATCTACCTGTTTAGGCGCAAGCGATACCTACTACCAAAAACCAATTTTCTCCTGCTACTGATTCCTTGCTTGAATATTCAACTATCTTTTTGGTAGCTAGACAAAATTAAAGGTACGCCATGACGCACCCTACAAAAGTTTGAATGTTCAACAATCGTTTTTGCTATAACTTCCATAAGCCACAAAGCTTTTATAAAAGCTCAGGTATCACCGTCTCAGTGAGGTCAGCTTTATTTAAGTTAGTATCAGTGAGTTCGGCTCCATTTAGGTTTGCCTGTTTTAGCGTTGCCTTACTCAAGTCCGCCTCGCTTAGATTTGCTGATTCAACATTAGCTTGGCTCAAATTTGCCCATTTCAGCTTTGCATCACTCAGATTAGCCTCGCTCAAGTCGCTCTGACGCAGAGTTGCCCCACTCAAATTTGCCTCGTTTAGATCAGCTTCACTAAGATTGGCTCGATTTAAATTAGTACCATACAAAGTTGCCTCACTCAGTTTGGTTTCGCTGAGGTTGGCTCCACTCAAATCAGCTCCACTCAGGTTATGATTATTCAAGTCCAATCTACTCAAATTGGCTCTTTGCAGATTAGCACCTTGTAGTTTAGCCCCTTCTAGATTAGCCCCGGTCAAATTGGCTCCACTCAAGTTAACAGTTTTCAGATTAGCGTCACTTAGATTAGCGCCATTCAAGTTGGCTTCGCTCAAATTTACTTGCTTGAGGTTTACCTTACTCAAGTCTGCTCCACTTAAGTTTGCTCCATGTAAGTTGGTATTAATCAAGTCTGCCTGACTCAAGTCTGCTCCGCTCAAGTCTGCCTCACTCAGGTTTGCCTCAGCTAAGTCTGCTGCGCGTAGGCGAGTTTTTTGTAGAATAGCTCCTTTCAAAGTAGCTCCTTTGAGAATAGCTGCACTCAAGTTTGCCTCACTCAAGTTTGCCTCACTCAAGTCTGCACCAGCGAGATCAGCCCAAGCTAGACTTACTCCTATCAGGTTTACTTGACGAAAATCCCGTTCTCCTGCTAAATATTGCCTCTGTAGATCTGATATCTCGACTTGACGGAAATTTCCTGTTCCTGTCGTGTGCTGCTTCTTTAGTTCACTAAACTCCACGTTTATTCACCTCCTAATATCTTCAGTACTTGACTCTGTATGTATAGGCGTTAAGTTTAATAGCTCAACTCTTTAAGCAGATTCTTTGCTTTTAAGCTTTTAACATTGACAAGTTAGCCTCAGTATCCCTGACCCAAGCTGGTTTAATCGTCTATCTTTTGGTTCAAAGTTGGTATGTAAAAGGGTTGAGCTTTTTTGTAACTAGTTGATCACGTGTCTTTGATTCTTTCGTGATCTGCGCTTTAAATTCTTAAACTCAGACTTTATTGTATCTATTTAGAGTGATTCGGTAACTCGATGAGCGGCAAAATTCGTGTAATCCGATACTTTCTGATAAATGCACCTTCTGCTTAGAAAGAGCGGATAGGAAAATTATTATCCAGCATTTGAGATGGTAATCAAATCACTACTCCTAAAAATTACAGATCGGATTTCGTTCTCTCCCTTTAAGCCTCTATCAAGTAAGTGAAATTCAGAAGATAAGCTATAATAAGAACTTAAGCAAGTTCTTGTTTAATAACATATTATGCGAATATTAACAGTATTAGCCTTATTAATTGCGATTATCGCCGTAACTTTTACACTGCAAAACTCCGCCCCAGTAGCAGTACAATTTTTAATGTGGCGAACGCTAGATGCTTCAATGGCATTAGTCCTAATGATTACCTTTAGTGTTGGCGTGTTATTTGGCATCATTGTTTCATTATTTACAGCTATTAAAGGCATGAAAAAGAGGACTGAACTTGTAAAAAAAATCAAACAAAAGTCCCGTGATATTGAAGAACTCAATCACCAACTCTCAGAAGCAACTCATCAAATTCAGGTGCTAAAATCTACACAACCACAAGAACATTTACCTGAAGATGCACCATCAAATTATTCCTCGGATACCTCTATTTATGGTTAGAGACTGAGCTTCAATAAAAACATTTTTGAGACTGGGATGTTTTTTACGAATTGTCTTTTCTATGGGCTCCACTACTGAGGCGACTTCTTCTGTTCAAAGGTTTTTATTAAATTGGGTTATTGCTCTTATCGCTCATGACTATGACCTCAATATAGATTCATTTTTTAAAGATTCCTGCTCATTAGCACGGCGATTTTGCTCTCCCTGCCTAATTTCCCTTTCTAGGAAATAATTCAACAGCGTTCGTAAAAGTACGATCGCCCCTAAATTTAAAATGTCCTGACGGGTTGGAGCAACAGCCGTACGGAGGATATCGCTAGCTACGGTAAATTCCAACCCCAAAGTCAGTACTCTTCCTAGCTTTAGACGAATTTCTTCAGTTGCATCTACGTGTTTTCGGGAGCGCGAAACAAGTTGCCGCAAATAATCCCAAATTCCCCGAATAATTCCCAAACCAATAACAACAGCCGCCGCAATTTCTGCTCCTACTGCTAAATAGCCCACAATTATTTTGAGCCACGACTCCAAAGGACTAGCTATTTCAGTTGATACTGTTCCCTCCACATTTAGACTTAATAGCAGCACTAGTCCAAAAATTAATCCCAGAGGTAGTAAAACATTAACGAGTGATTCCAAGAAACTTTCTTGTTTCATAGTTGAATTATCTGAGCCTAAATAAAATAATCGCTCCACTTTTACTATTTCAGTTTTTGGGTTAGATGATCGCCAACACGCAAGGTATTCGCCATAATCGTTAATGTTGGGTTAACTCCTGAATTGGACGGAAAAAAACTACTATCTACCACATAAAGATTCTCGACATCATGGGTGCGACAATTAAGGTCGAGGACTGAGGTTTGGGAGTCTGTACCAAATCGACAAGTACTGCATTGATGAGCGACTGCCTGCTGGGGTATGTGACTACGGGGATAAAGCCCAAATGGTAAGACGTGTTGAGCGGCACGAGGCATTGATTTGAGCACAGAAGTCCAACGATGGATGAGGCAGCAGATGCTTCCAATGTTCACTGCCTTTGTGGAGTAGTTGCATTAATTAGCTCTAAAGGGTGGCGATCGGGGTCTTTGAACTTGAAGGCTCGGACACCAGCCGATGTATTATCAGGTGGTATCGTCTGCGGACTTGATGAAATTGGCTCAAGGGGAAATGCTTGCAAGTGAGCAGATGCACGATCTATATCACTAACTGCGATCGCTAAATGTTGAAACCACAAATCATTACTTTGCGAATCTTTTGGAATCGGTTTGCCTTCAACATTAAGATACTCCATCAACTCAATTAATTCATCTCCAAGTTGCAAAGTAACGATGCGAATTTTTGCACCAGCAACGCCTACAAGGTCGCTGTAGTCCTCTGTTTCAAACCTGATGTCTGAAACGGGTTCAAAGCCTAATGCTTGGGTGTAGAAATCCTGGGAGCGATCGGCATCTTTTACTGTTAATCCAATAGCTCGAATTCTTGGCACTTGTATGTTAGGGCGATTGCGTATATTCATAAACAAATACTAGGTTTTCATCGGGATTTGATTTCTTAAATTTAAATTTATTAAACACAAATAAGCACGAAAGAACTTCTCCGTGCTTAGAACTCATTACTCGCTCCATGATCGAGCAGAACTATTGCTGAAATAGCTGCATACTTTATCGAACGTCTTTTCTATCGTCAACAATAATAACTTCTGGCTCGCCATCATTATCTATATCGCGAGTGCTAGTAACAACTTCTCGATTAACTACCCGCTCAGTTCTGACAGGCTCAGTTTGTACCTGCCTTTGGACAGGCTGCGCTGCTATCAAATCGGGAGCCTCAAAGATGCCGAATTCTTCAACATGATGGTCACGCATCATTGATTCTACGCGATCGAGGTCGTTTTCACTGCCATTGACCATCACCAGATAATCGCCAGACTTGACACGATTGTTGTATACCTGGGCTCTTTCTTCAGGAATGCCCAAACCAACTAATCCGCCAATAATACCACCAGCCGCTGCACCAATTCCAGCACCTGCCAGAGTCGAGGCGAATGCAGGTATTCCTACTCCGGCTGCCAGTAGTGGACCAACACCAGGAATTGCTAATACACCGACACCAACTAAAAAGCCACCTAAACCGCCTAAAACTGTACCAGCAGTCGCGCCAGCAGCAGCCCCTTCTTTGGCTTCATTACCTTCGGTTACTTCCTCAGCTCCTTCAATGTCCTCGACGTGACGTGCTATTAAGGAAACTCTCTCCATATCAAAATTAGAATCCTTGAGGGCACGGAGTAAAGCTTCTGTATCTTCACTGCTTTTGAAAACACCTACAGCACGTTTGGTATAACGATTTGCAGTAGCCATATTTTCGTTTCTCATTTGCTTTTTTCCTTTCTTGAATTCAACAATCTAAAATATTACTAACTTTTTCTCTTGACTTAAGCACAGAAAAAGTTCTATCACCATGAAGTAGTTATTTGGTATCTACAGCAGAGGGATAAACGTTGTCAGCGACTATTACAGGTCTGCTGGTGTATCTGGTTAGAAAATCTTTGATTTTATTATCATCCCAGCCAAGATTAGCTTGCTTTAATAACTGAGCGTCAGCCTTACGCGCTACGCCAGTAACCACGACTTTTTCGCCTTCTTGGACGGGACCGCCTTTATTACTATCAGCGCTAATAATCATGATGCCGATATCGTCAACCCAACCTTCTTCAAATACGGCAAACCCATTGGTAGTGTTTGGTAATTTTCTGACTTCACCCTTTAGTGCAATTTCCTTATCAAAGTAGCCTGTAGGTGCTTTAAACAGGTTTTCAGGAGTGGGTGCAAGTGCTAAAGATTGTGCAATAATCGTGGGTTGATTTTCGTAATCTACAAAGAGATTCGGTTCTAAACCCAGCTTATATTTTTTGTCGATGTCGGCAATCACAAATTTCTCAACTTGACCTGTAGCTTGAACAGGTACATTTGCGCCAGGAATTGTGAAGTTAGTTCCACTAGAATTAATGACTAAAATGGGTTTACCATTGGGTGCGCTCATGATAAAGCCGCTTTTTCCAACGGCTTTGGTTACCGGACTTCTCACTGTTACCATTTTGCCGAGGGCAGTTGCGGCGTCGCCTGAAAGTTCTGCAACTTCGTTGGCAGTTACATTAGTTCTCCCTGGTTCAATTTCTTCTTTACGGCTAACCTCAGTGCAGCCGGGAAGCGCTAATGTAGATAAACCAAGAGCGATCGCTCCTAGGTAAGCCCCTGTTCTTCTCTTCCAGTAGGGGAATTTATCTCGATTGGACATGATTACTTTCTCATTAAACTATACCCTTAGCTAAGTTGTATTAACTAAGTTTTCATGGAAATAAACTTTCACATCGTCAATGATGTAAACTCATTTATTTCAATTTCTGCACAACAATACTGAAGGTGGTCAATTTATCTAAATTGGTTTACTTTTTCCACACAAGCGCCACAAAAGATTGTGCTTTTTATCAAGTACAAACAACAGCTATTTAACTTATTGCGGCTTGCTATACATACTTAATGTTAGGTTTGAGCTGTTAATGATAACTCTATCTGTGGTGTGACTTCCTTGTTCTAACTATTTGAAGTTTTTCAAAGGAGTAATTGTATGGTTTCTGCGGAGGAATGAACAACAAAATACTCCGAACATTGTCTCTATATTCCCAATACTTCCCTAGTTTTGGATTGGCTGTGCCAGATCTTATTTACGCTGCCCTATTTTATTGACTTGCAAAACAATAAGGGAAGAGAATAATCTTCTCTTCCCCTTTGTTGATCTGATGCATCTGCTTTTTTGTTCTCTTTGAGCTTTTTAAGCAACATTTGTTGCCGCTTTTTGAGTTGTCTTTGGCGTGCAGAGCCGCCTTTACCTTTCTCGTTTCTACCCTGACGACGGGGAGATTCCCACCGCTTTAGTCGCTGTGTCATACAGGTTGCCTCGCTGGAACAGTGGGCGGGGGGAGACTCGAACTCCCACGACCGTGAGGTCGCCACATTTTGAGTGTGGTGCGTCTACCAATTCCGCCATCCGCCCTGGGGGGCAACTTGATCATTATAGCCTGTTTTTGGCTTTTGCAACAAGGATTGATAAGTTTGTGAGCTAGCCCAACGATCAATTTCTCTTGCCCGTAATACGGGGACAGGATGAGTTAGTTGTGCCGTCTGTGCTGATTTTAGCAATTCCCCTAACTCTGTATTACTAACAGAATCATAAGCCCTTGCCTGTTCAATAAAGGCATCGAGGTTAAGTTGAGGTGCAAGAGTTGGGGAACCGCCTGCTAATTTCATCAAAACAGACATAACAACTTTTGGGTTTTGAGTGGCAAGTAGGGCTGCGCGATCGCAAGTAAACTCAGCACAACGCACCCACTCTAACATTTGTGCCTGTATATTTTGAGCCACCACCGTACCCCAACCAGGAAATAAGCCAGCCGCCAAAATAATAATATTCAACGGTGTTAGGTAAACGCTATGTTCGCACTTGAGGTGACCAAGTTCATGAGCAATTACTGCTTGAATTTCTTCCTCGGTTAAGATTTCAATCAAAGATGTGTGTATAACAATAAACGGCTGCTTGCCCCGCATTGCAAAAGTGTAAGCATTAGGTGCAGGATGTTGTTGTACATAGAGTTGCGGCGGTTCCAAATCTAATATTTGGCAGGCATCTAAAAGTAGTTTATGCAAGTGCGGCAGTTGATTTTCGCCCACCAAAATACTAGCGGCAATATTATTTAAGTAAAAAAACTGTTCTGCCAGGGGACCGAGTAAATTTCGCACCATCAAATCTAGTCCTGGTATCTGCTTCAGGGAATTAGTAGCAGCCAAGTCTAGAGGATGACGAAACTGGTCTGCTTTTAGACCAACTAACAAGGTTTTTGATAATTCCATTGAGATAACTTGCAAATTAAAGGAGGCTCTTGATCGTTATTGTAGGGATGTACCGCAGATATGGGGGTCAACTTAAGGCTGAATTGGATCAGGGCAGCCTCTAGTTGAGATAAATCAACGCCATACACCCCTTGAACTCAATCTTCAGTTAGCCAGTTTTTAACACGTCCTAGACTCTTCCAGTCCGGTTTACGAGTCAGTCCGTCTTCAATGCTTTCCATTAAATCACCTTGCACTTCTGAGTCATGCGCCATCAGTTGTTTGACAACATCAATATGTTCTCGCACACCTTTTTGACCAGTTTCCAGCATTGCCAGGACAAGATTTACTCGCCCTTGAGGTGCATTTTGGTCTAATTTGACACCTTTTTGGGCAACTTTGTAAGCTTGCTCTGGTTTATTTTCTAGCAAATAGAGCCATGCCAGACAACTCCAGGAAGCGGCAAGTTTAGGAGAGCGATCGCATATATCCTTAAACACAGGAATTAGTGTATCTGGACCTTCGCCTGCGTTATAGCGTTCTAGTGCAGCATCAAAAAGTTCATTAGCAGTTTCGGACATAAATCAAGTCAATATCTAGCAACCATCAAAAAACATACCAGACCCTGTGCAACCTTTGGGTCTGGTTTGACAATAGACCAACATCGGCACATTTAATCTGCCTTAAACACCAAAAGACTTACCACAACCACAGCTTTGACTAGCATTGGGGTTAGTGAATTGGAAACCACCACCAATCATGGCATCGCTATAATCGAGCATAAGACCATAGAGATAGAGCATACTTTTTGGGTCACAGACAATTTTGAAGCCATCGTAATCAAAGACTTGATCTTTTTCTTGAACCTTACTGGGGTCTTCAAAATCCATCATATAAGACATCCCCGAACAACCGCCTTGACGGACACCAACCCGCAAGTAGAGGTCAGCACCTTGTCTCTCCCGCAGGGCTAAAACGTGCTTTAAGGCTGCTTCTGAGAGTAGGATGCCTTTTTGTGGCGCTGAGGTAGTTTGTGTCATTTGTATTTTAAGACTCCAATTTATGGCTCTGATTGAGATAACTTTAGCTTGTGCCGTCTACATCAAGTTGATTGAGAGCAACCGATTACTGTGAAGCGGTGGATTAGCTTTTTATCTTTTTATTTTAACAATTAGATTAGCGAGTACTCAATCAGGGTTTTGAGTACTGGGTACAAACTATTGGGGTTTAATGAAAATATCTATTCTGCTTTTGGCTTTTAAATAGTTAATATTATTGCAACTAACCTTACTGCTACTCTATGTCTGGTCTGAACCCTACAACTTGTCGTCGGCTCAAAAAATTACCACAAATTCCCAGTGTGTGGGAAGGCGATCGCCGTCCATTACAGGGTTTTGCCGACGGGGAGTTGGATGCAGACGACAATGGCGAATGTATTCTTTGGGTAGATGGGTCAGAAGGGGTTGTGCGGGCGATGGATCTGGTTTCTGCGGAAATGGGTCTAGAAGCCGTGGTGCGTGCCTTGTTGCGGGCGATGGAACATCCACAATCGGCAAAACCTGCACGACCTTCTAAAATTGTGGTACGCGATCGCGAAATTCAATTTTATTTGCGCGGTGTCTTGCAAGATTTAGAAATTACGATTGATTATGTACCTTCTTTGCCGCTAATTGACGAGTTATTTCGTGGCTTTGAGGAAATGTCCGGTTCAAGGCAACCAAAGCTACCACCTCAGTATGCAGAAGTTTTGCGAAAACAAGCTGATCAACTTTGGCAAACTTCTCCTTGGGAAATATTAGCTGACCATCAAGTACTCTCAATTGAATTGAATCAGTGGGATATAGAAACGCTCTACGTCTCTGTAATGGGGATGCTTGGGGTGGAGTATGGTTTAGTGTTATATCGCTCCTTAGAGTCACTCAAGCGCTTTCGAGCGGCGGTTTTGAGTGAAAATTCTTTTGAGGAAATGGAGCAAGCTTTTTTGGGGCAGGATTGTTTATTTTTGACTTTCGGACGCCGGGATGATGACGAGGATGATCAGCAAGATGACAATATTGATTTAGCTGATTTTCCGATTTCAGAAATTGCACCTAATTTTGGCACAGTGCATCCATTGGAGGGAATGCGACCATTTTTGTATGAGGAAGAAGCGATCGCTTTTTATATTGCCCTAGTTGCACTACAGCGCTTTTTTAAGGCGTGTGATCAACAGTTGGCAGCAGATATATTGCCGGCTATCAGCAAGCGTTACCGCATTCCTATCCCCTCCTCAGTTGAAGGCAAAGTCACAGCAACGGTGAAAGTTGTCACTCTCCCAGACTTGTCAGCAGAGTTGTTAGAAATGGCAGAAGCTGCTGAAGATGATGTAACAGTACCTTTGCGGGATGATTTGATACCTAAAGATGCTTGTCTTAGCTTGGGGATGATGCCTTGGGAAAATGTGGAAAAATTGAGAACAGGTATTCATTGTTATCAGTCGAAAGATGTGGCGGTAGCAGGTGAGGGAATGCCTGTGGTTTTGATTCAAACAACTCGCCCCAAAGCTAAAGCAATTATTGAACAAATTCAGACTGCTGGTGGTTTAAAAGGTATTTGTTTTAATCCTGGAGAAGACCCTGATGATGGTGACCTTTACGATTTAGGTATACTTCAGACAGAAAATAGTAGTTTATATCTTTTTGGTGAATTTCCGGAAGCTGACCCTATTCATATTGCCGCCCGTCAAAAATGGGACCAGCGCTGTAAAAAGATTAAAGGTTATTGTGGCTTAATTATCGCCAAAGGAGCAACTGGTGCCTCTCGCGGAAATCCTCAGCCTCGTGACATGATGGCATTATTTGAAACGCGATCGCTTTCTTCGAGAGATTTGGGATTGGGAATGCTGCAGTTGACTCGTTTTGAACTTGAATAAATAGAAGTAATTCTATTTTTATCTAACTCATGCACGAAACTATTAACGGCACATTGATGCACCGATTCTAGCCTTTTAAAATAAAATATGTGAGGGTTTAGATGTTTTTGGCGTCGAATTTTACCCAATTGGTAGATGCATCCTACACTAATAATAAAGCGCTTTTGTGATTGCAGGTACTTCCAAATAAAGGCTTAACTGACCTCTTTTTCATACCGAACTAAAAGATGCCAAAGAAAAATATCCGGATCGTCATGCTCGATCATCTCTTTAAACATAGAAACAAAAGGTTCAGAATCCAAAAACTCCATCTCTAAGCTAAGTTGTTTTAGTCCCGCTTCTTTAAAGATGCGATTTAACCGCAAGGGAGTGTAATAAATCTGGGCATCTATCCACTCAGCATCCCAAACTTTATTACCGTAAACATCAATGAATCCCTCTGTGACACAGTGAGCGTGTTTGCGGCTAAAATAAGCAATTTCTAAGAAACATAACGTAGTTGGAAAATATCCGTATATCTTGCCACCTGGCTTAAGAACTTTGCCAAATTCCCGAATCATCTGGCGGTTGGTTTCATCCTCATTCGATACTACGGAATTGACGATTAGGACATAATCAAATTTATCTTGCCAATCCGGTTTTTGTTCGGTTATGCGAGTAGAATCTACTTCCTCAAACACGATTTGCTGATTGTTAATGCGGGAATCTCCATCGGCATTTTGCCAGTTTTCCTGGGCTTTTGCAATGGCTGTTTTGGAAAAGTCGGTACAGTAAACTTGTCCAATTTGAGAGCAAAATTCTAGTAAGGTTTTCTGAAGATAAATTTCTGAGCCACAACCGGGAATTAAAACTTTGATGTCAGGAGAATTAGGAATATCAAAGCCGGGGGAATGTTCTGGACGGATTAAGGTTTTACAGATTTTGGGGTCTTGGGTAAGGCTGAAAGTTGTATTGGCATAATCTTCGTGATTTTTTTCCCAAATCTCTTTTTCTTGTTCGAGAGATTTTGAGCCAAGGCGATGAGAAGATGGAATTAGCCATTTGTAATCATTTGTGCTAGTCATAATTTTCAACTCCAAAATATTCAGTAAAGGTGAAATTTGTTAGTCCGCCCGGAACTTAAGTTCCGGGCTAATAGCGGAAGTCCACGCTTTGTGGACTGAAAGGCACCCTGCTTCTTGTAGTCGGTTTCAACAACTCTCGAAAGACCCTGAACGGACTCGATAAAGACTAAAAAGCACCCTGTTTCTTGTAGTCGGTTTCAACCGACTTTAGCTATGAGACAGGGACTTAAGTCCCTGGCGTCTGCTGGGTTTGGGTTGCATCACATCTATTTGTGTGTCAACCACTAACAACCAAGCTGCCGTTTTCCAGCACGTACATGACATCTGCACGCAACGCATGAGCCATACGGTGGGTGATGAAAATTACAGTGCGGTCTTTGGTGATACGCTCGATGGTGGTGAGGATTTCCGCTTCCGTGGCGGGATCGAGAGCAGATGTGGCTTCATCCAGAATCAGAATTGCTGGATTTCTGATCAATGCCCTCGCTAAGGCAATTCTTTGCCGTTGTCCCCCTGATAACTGTCCGCCTCTGTCACCAACAAGTGTGTTGTAGCCTTCAGGTAAAGACAAAATAAATTTGTGAATTTCGGCGGCTTTAGCTGCGGCTTCCACTTGTTCGTCAGTTGCGTTTAAATAGCCCATGCGGATGTTTTCTCGCACCGAGCAATTAAACAGAATTACATCCTGAGAAACTAGTCCAATTTGAGAACGGAGGGAGCTTATTCTGGCATGACGTAAATCAATTCCATCAAAGAGAATGCGTCCTTTATCCGGGTCATAAAATCGCATCAGTAAGTTGATAATTGTACTTTTTCCTGCGCCAGAAGTACCGACAAATACCGCAAAGTCTCCTTGGCGAATCTTCAGGGATAGATTTTTTACCCCGCTTCTTTCAGAAGAGTAGTTAAAGGTAACATCGTCAAAGTAAAGATCACTCTGAAAATGTGGTAACTCAATGGCATCTGATGCATCCTGAATTGCAGGAGTTTCTGATAATATCTCGCTGATGCGTTGCAGCCCGGCTACTCCATCAATAAAGGCAGGTAGTGATGAAGTTAATCCCATAACATTGAGATTTAATCCTAGCAGTAAAACTTGAAAGGAGGTAAGGGTTCCTACAGAAATTATATTCCTGTAGGTCATGACTGCACCGATACTTAAAATTACCAACTGCGTCAGGACAAAACCAATCATGGGGACTTTCTGCACTAAGAAGGAGAGAAAGGTTGCCCGGATATAGACTTGTTTTAAGTCATTTAAATGAGCTAAAAACTCTTGGGACATTCGGCTTTCTAGTCCGAATATCTTGACAACGGTTTGCGAGAGGATATTCTCTTCTACTACGTTGGCAATTTCTCCTTCTTTTTGCAGCAATTTATAGCCGACTTCGGTAGCCATACTGGCAATTTTTGCTGGGGCAATTGTGCAGATGGTTAAACCAATTAAACTGAGCAAGGCTAACTGCCAGTTGAGGAAGAAGAGGAAAAGAAGGGAAAACAGGAGGTTACACAGTTCTAAAACAACGACTGTTAGCCCCATTGTAATTACACCATTTTCCACCTTTTGCACATCGGCGATTAGGCAATTGACAATATCCCCGGCGGAGCGTCGTCCAAAAAACTCCATTGAAAGGCTTTGAAGATGCTCGAATAAAGAGTGTCGGATATTGTTAGTTATTAAAATGCCTAAACGCGCTCCCAGGGAAAGTCCTAGCAAGCCGATGCCGATATAAAGGACTGCTCCTACAGCTAAGAGAGACAGGATTAGAACCAGAAGACCATAGTTTTGAGGAACGATGGCGGCATCGATGATAAATTTTAAGCTGGCTCGGAAGACTGAATCAAAGGCTGCGTCAAAGATTAGGCAGATGAATAGTAAGATGAATTGCCATTTGTAGGAGGCAATGTATTTGTTGAGTGTTTTAAAGAACCAAATAAGTTCCATGAGTTAGGGGAGTCAGTCTACAAGCACGATTTATGCTTTTACTTAGGTAGTTTTGTTTTAAATAGCTTCTTACCAAGTAGGATGAGCATTGCCCACCCTACAGCGATTCATGTCATGGTTTTAACGGAGCAGCATTTTGCAATAAAAATGTTGATGGAGTCATTGATTTATCTGCGGCAGCGCCTACAACAGCGATTATCCTACCCTTTTCAAACTCTTCAACTGCGATATCACTTCTCTGTTTTACGAAAAATGGGTTCTACTATTAGACCCATTTGTACTGTGGATTGAGTGAATATTTACGTGAATATACATTTGGAGCAAAGCTCACTTGTTGAGTTTTGCTTAGAGTTTGGATATCTAGAACTTCACCAATTTTTCTCTCAGTTGCCGCCGCAATCCAATATTGGGGAGTAGGAGTAAAAATGTTTGTCAGATTTGGTCCGGCTTGTTCCACAAAAGTCCCTTGTCCAGACATTCCGATGCCTACCGAGAATTGTAGGTCAGGTATATTATCCAATTCCTTAATTACGAGTGAACCCTTGTTATTGCTATCGTAAGTTGGAGGAGTAAGAGTTGGAGATCCAGACTGATTGAAACCGAAAGTAGTCGAATTCAAGTCAGTTAGGTTTGCCGATTTTTGTCCCTTCGCCCTGTAAACAATACCTGGCTTGATTTCACCTGTATCACCCCAGACAAAGCTGTAATCAATAGACCACTGAAAATTGATAGAATCCCCCTTAGCAATTGGATAAGGGCTAGTAAACCAAGCAAGTGATAGCATTGTTGCTGTCTGGTTCTCCATCTTTTGATAAACATAGAAAACCCAATCACGCCCAGAATCATTGATCAGCTCTAAATTATACTCTTGACTGGCGACGGCAGTGACAGCGGGTTTGTAAATGATACTTATTGATGACCCTTCGTTATCTCCTTTTGATTTCACAGAATTTTCTATTGTTTGATTAATACGTGAATAGATAGCTGTTGCACCAGTTCCACTTGCCGAAGCTTGTAAATACAGGCTTGAGTTTACTGGATAGTATGACGCAGTTATTTGATCTGTATCGGCGAAGGGCCAAATTCCATGAAGTCTATAGTTGAATCCTTGGTACAAGATTTCTGTAATTTGACCAGCGAATAAAACATTCACTCCAAGAGCAGGGAGATTAACAACCGCTTGATTGGTTGTTAATTGCATTGGTGCGTTTTCACTATTCGTAATCTGGGGCATGGTAACTTCCAAATGGGTTAATTCTAGTAAAACCTATACAAAAAAATTTATATAGTTATTTTGCGTAAGTTTTACTACACCTTAAAGATGACTTCTTACTAAACCGAGTGAAAACTTTCCACCCGGTTTAGCCTAAGACTTGAGCAGCAATAGATTGCCGCTAATCAAGTGCTTTACTTAGAAACGACCACCACGAGGACGCCAAATCATCATGATTTTTTCCTTTGTTTTGTAGGTTTACTTGTTGTTTTTTCGCCGAACATCTACTACTTTTTACAAAGTATTTATCCGACTAAAGATTAGATTCAGTTGCTCTTTTGCAAGAGGCTTCATCCTTTCCATGTCTCTATCATGGCAACCATACCCCGCCCCCGTCAGTCGGAAAAGTCGGATCATCAAAGTCGGAAAAGTCGGATCATTGACTAATTTAGACATTCCTGAACGACTGCAACATCACGCCCTCTCAACACATCCGTATTAATACTGAAAACCTATCCGTATTACCTAAATTTTCAACTAAATAAGGTACAGCAGCTATGCGATTGTCCTGTCATACACTTACTTAAATGTATCCCATCAAATTGCCAGTTATGTAATACGTTTATCTACGCCATTCAGCGTATCTTTTCCCGTACTTTCCCTGATCAGCACTGAAAAATAAAATTTACTTAATTAATGGTTGAAACATCTAGGAAAGAGCAGCTAGAATATTATCCGGGGTGCGAACATCAAACACATTGCAAGACGATATAGCTGCATATGACCTTTGAAGAAGCACTCTCCTTAGTAGAATTCACCCTTGAATCCCAAACAGGAAAACAACTAACCCTACCAGAAAAACAAATCTTAAAAGCGGCTTGGCTAAATGAAGCCTACAACGCCGTTGCCGAAAGCTTATACCTAAGTGTGGGGCATATTAAAGATTTAGCTTCCCTGTTATGGAAACGTCTTTCAGACATACTCGGAGAAAAAGTTACTAAGAATAACTTTAGTCGTTTACTATTAGAACACAGCACCACATTCACTCACATTCCTCAGACAATTGCAGAAAGCCAAACTTGTCAAAACGAAGAGCACAAAGAAACTATCTTAATTGTTGATGATCAGGCAGAAAACCTAGCTTTGTTAACAAAAATATTGACCAAGCAAGGATACAAAGTTCGCAGTTTTAGCAGTAGTAAAATGGCATTACAAAGTGTCCAGAATTCACCCCCCCCGATATTATTTTACTAGATATTAAAATGCCAAGTTTGGATGGTTATCAAGTCTGTAAAATTCTGAAATCTCAGCAATTAACATCAGAAATACCAGTCATTTTTTTAAGTGCAGAAGACGATGTTGTTGAGAAAGTCAAAGCTTTTGAAGTTGGAGGATTTGATTACATCACTAAACCATTTCATCCTGAAGAATTAATCATCCGCATTCAAAATCAACTCACAATCCAACAACAAAAACACCAACTTCGACAAGAAATCGAGCAACATCAACAGACAGCAGAAAGCCTCTATCAATCTCGCGCCCTCCTTGCCAGTTTGTTGAACAGTTCAAAAGATGGAATTGCCGCTATGCAAGCCGTCAGAGATTTAATCACTGGAGAAATTGAGGACTTTCGCTATTTACTAGCAAATCCCATTTTCGCTAAATTACTGGGGAAAAAACGAGAAGAACTTACGAGTCAGCCAGTGCAAAAGAAACTGCTAAATCGACTCATTCCCGGATTGTTTGAAAAGTTCGTGCAGGTGGTTGAGACAGGAGAATTACTGGAACAAGAATTTTGTTGTGAAACGGATTCTGAAAAGAAATGTTATGACTTGACTATCGTAAAATTGGGAGACGGTTTTTCAATTACCATGCGTGATAAATAAGGGAAAAGAATCTAGCTATTCTCAGTAATATAAATTATGCTTAGTAATTGACAATTACGATTGCCTTATTTACTTGAGAACCTCTATAAATAGAGAATTAAATCTTTATCCTTATAGCGAAATTGAGTAGAATAATATAAATAATCCCAACACTGCCAACCATGTCCTTTCTCCAAGAATTAGAACCTGTTAAGGACATCTCAGAAGATGTTATCAGATATACAGCGAGGAACCACTCTTGGAAACTGGACTGCATCTCAGTAATATTATCAAATCAACTATGACTATTCTTAATGCCAAAAACCTTACTCTAAGACAAGTTCATCAATTTTTGCATCTTCAACAACGATTTGATGGTTCCTTTACGCCTTGGTTATTACTCGAACCCTTAACAGAAATTGAACAACAAGAATTAACTCAAATTCAAGATGATTTCCGCGCCTATCTAATCGATGGTAAAGTCTTAGAAGGACAAATTAAACTACTAGTAATTGCACCATTACTAAGATTAGCGGGATTCTACCGTTCACCAATTAAAATTAGCTTGGAACTTGATATTGCTGAAATTGTTGTTGAAGACGAAGATACCAAAATTACAGGCAGATTTGATATCCTAGCAGTTAATAAAGAACAACCAACCGTAAATGATCTTGCCTTTTGGCTTTTAGTAATAGAAGCAAAAAATAGCTCAATTAACTCTTTAGAAGGATTGCCACAACTACTTACTTATGCTCACACTAGCTTAAAGCATCAACAGTATGTCTGGGGATTAGCAACCAACGGCACAGATTATCGATTTGTATTACTGCGACAAGGCACACCCCCAACCTATCAACAGATGCCCCTACTTAACTTGATGGACACTAGCAGTGCAGTTCAATTGTTGCAAGTTCTCAAAGCAATTTGTATACAAGTGTCGTCAAGCCTGTAATACCAATCACTTTCCCTCAAATTAGCAATTTTGACAAGATTGATGCCATTCTGTCCAAATCTTATTTTAAGATAAGTAAAGAAACACAAACAGGACAAGGCTGAATGCGTGTTGCAATCGTTGGGGCAGGACTAGCCGGAATGGCGACGGCGGTAGAATTAGTTGATGCTGGACATCAAGTAGAAATTTTTGAATCTCGTCCCTTTGTCGGTGGTAAGGTTGGCAGTTGGGTAGACGCCGAAGGCAACCATCTAGAAATGGGTTTACACGTCTTTTTTGGCTGCTATTACCAGTTATTTGACTTAATGAAAAAAGTCGGGGCGTTTGAAAGCTTACGCCTCAAGCAGCATACCCATACTTTTATTAACAAAGATGCCCGCGTTGGTGAATTAGATTTTCGCTTCATTACCGGTGCACCCTTTAACGGCTTAAAAGCCTTTTTCACGACTTCCCAACTATCTTTACAAGATAAGCTGCAAAAC
Organism: Coleofasciculaceae cyanobacterium; assembly: GCA_049671305.1. Lineage (GTDB taxonomy): Bacteria > Cyanobacteriota > Cyanobacteriia > Cyanobacteriales > Coleofasciculaceae > CADCTM01. The sequence continues at coordinate 87,145 of JBATUR010000039.1, read as the reverse complement.
TCCCTAGCATTGGGTACAAGCCCTATTGTGCGCGGTTTGGTGGACTTTGAGGGCGCGATGAAAAATATTCGTGATTTAGATAAAATCAGTTTTGCCGACTGGTTTAGAAGTCACGGTGGTAACGATGGTAGCCTAAAAAAGATGTGGAATCCGATCGCTTATGCCCTCGGTTTCATCGACACGGAAAACATCAGCGCCCGTTGTATGCTAACAATTTTCCAGTTTTTTGCCGTCCGTTCAGAAGCCTCGGTATTGCGGATGCTGGAAGGTTCACCTAATGAATATCTTCACAAACCAATTATCAATTATTTAGAGGCACGTGGCACAAAAATCTACACCAGACGCCGCGTTAGAGAAATCTTATTTAGCGGTGATCAAGAAACCAAAGTTACTGGCATAATTGTTGCCAACGGCGAAACCACAGAAACCATCACCGCCGACGCCTATGTTTGTGCTTGTGATGTGCCGGGAGTGCAAAAACTTCTACCCCAAGCATGGCGCAAATGGTCGGAATTTGACAATATTTATAAGCTGGATGCGGTACCTGTGGCAACAGTGCAATTGCGCTTTGATGGTTGGGTGACAGAGTTACATGATGCCGAAAAGCGCCAGCAACTAGAGAAAGCGGCAGGTATTGATAATTTGCTTTATACACCTGATGCCGATTTTTCCTGCTTTGCCGATATGGCTATAACCAGCCCCAGCGATTACTATCGTGAAGGTGAGGGTTCCTTGATGCAAATGGTACTAACTCCGGGTGATCCTTTCATTAAACAAAATAACGAAGCGATCGCACAACACGTCCTCAAACAAATTCACGAACTCTTCCCATCATCGCGCCAATTAAACATGACCTGGTACAGTGTAGTCAAGCTGGCACAATCACTCTACCGCGAAGCCCCAGGCATGGACCCCTATCGTCCTGCACAAAAGACACCAATTGTCAACTTTTTCCTAGCAGGCAGCTACACCCAACAAGACTACATCGATAGTATGGAAGGAGCAACTTTATCAGGGCGTCAAGCAGCAAAAGCGATTTTGGAAAGTGTGAATGTTGTGGAAAGAACTCCTGTAACAACCGGTTGATTTCCTTACTGATTTTAAACCCCTAGCTATGTCTAGGGGATATCCATTTTTAAGTTTTAATTATTATGAGCGATTGGCTAGAACATAGTGTACAAGTAGAAGTAGATGTTCCCATAGATTTAGTATGGAGCCTCTGGTCTGACTTGGAACAAATGCCGCGTTGGATGAAATGGATAGAGTCGGTGAAAGTGTTAGAAGATAAGCCAGAATTATCACGCTGGAAACTAGCAACAGGCAGCTTAAACTTTACCTGGCTTTCCCGCATTCTCAACATCGTACCAAACCAAATTATTCAGTGGGAATCTGTTGATGGTTTGCCAAATCGAGGCGCGGTTCGCTTTTATGATCGTCATGGCAGTAGTGTTGTTAAACTAACTGTTGGTTATTCTTTACCGGGCTTTTTACGACAGTTATTAGATACACCTTTTGTCAGTCGTGCCGTTGAGTCTTCTTTGCAGGCAGATATGGAAAGATTTAAAGAATATGCCCTGAATATTAAGGCACAATAAACTCAAAGGAAGCTTTTCCCACCTTACTTAATCGTACTTCTTTCCACAAGGCAAGATATTCTGCCTGCACCGACTCAGATAGAGGTTGGATAAACTCACTATTATCAAGTACTGAAGTTTCAGGTAACAATAAGCGATTATTACGCAGATCTTCCGGTAAATTAGCACGATTAACGTCCGTAATTATGGGAGATGTAGCATTACTAAATAAAGAAATCTCACGAGATGGTTTAGTCTGCCAACAAAAATCAATCCATTGCTTAATTAAAGCCTGTCTTTCTGCCATTTCTCCAAAATTTGTAGTAGCAGGTTGTACCCATAAATCTGCCCATAAAGCTGTCCCAGACTGAGGCACAATTGCTTTAATTTGACTATAGCTTGTTCTTAGAGGCAAAACATCAGTAGACCAACCAACCGCAACATCAGTATCGCCCAAAAGTAGAGGTTCCAAATAACGATTAGAACTATATAATTTGACTTGTTTATGTAGTGCCAACAACTCTTTTTTAAAGTCTGATACTTGACTTAAATTAGTTGTATTGTAAGACTCTCCCAGCTTTTTTAAAACAAGTCCAATCACTTCTCGTGGCTGATCTAATAGAGAAATACGTCCCCGTAATTCTGGACGCCACAAATCAGCCCAATCTTGAGGTTTCCAACCCAACTTTTTAAACTTATCTTGGTTATAAACAATTACTGTTGTACCCCAGCGATAGGGGGCGCCCCAAATTTGTCCAGACTTATTTAGTTGTCCCTTTTCATCCCGTTGTACTAACTCCTGCCAGCGTGTGGGAAGTTGTTGCCAGCCTTTCAACTGACTTAAATCTAGCGGTTGAATTAATTGCGAGGCAATTGCCTTTTCTAACCAATAATCTCCTAAAGTTATTAAATCTGCAACTAAGGGGGGTTTTTCATTAATAAAAGGAATAGAAAATGGTAAAGAATCATCTTGTTTTTGTGCCTGTTGCTTCCAGGTTTGGAGATTTTTAAATAACTCCTGAATTTGCTTGGTTGGTTCAAACTTCAGGGCGACAGGGGAACTTAATTGCCGCTGAAATTCTCCCACAAGTTGAGGCGGAATTGAATCTTTGAGTAAGCGTATTCTCAAAGCTGCACGATTGCTATTACTACAACCTGTTGCTAGTTGGGCTAGTGCTATTCCTGTACCGATTAAAAACCCGCGTCGATCCATTCTTGATAATTTTAAGGAATAATGAATAAAAAAGCGTAACAAGTGCGAAGCTTTTAAGTTTCTAACGGTTCTCGTCGCTCAACACCAAAACCGACAAGCTCAATAATTGTTGGTGGGGTATTGGCATTGGAACGCTGGTAGGTGATAATTGTTCGTACTCGCAGATTTGGTGCAACCATCCGCATCTGATCAACAGCAACTGAGTTACGATAATAAGTCGTCATTTCCAACGTCTGACGGCTGGGTAGATAGGTAAAGCGGCTTTTTGTTGCACCAGCTTCCGAGTAACCTTCATCTCGCAGATAGAAGCCTTGAATTAACTCCTCTGTGGGGGAAATTTGAGCGGCTGAGGGCAGTGGCGGCAAGGGCTTTGCTGTTTCATCGATTGCATAAGCATCAGGGATAAACAGCGCCTTCAGACTCATGGAAACTTGTGCTCCGGTTTCGGAAACAGTCTCAAAAGCGATCGCAAATCCTGGGCAAACCGCTTCCTCTGATTGCAACAACGCCTTATCAATTTTCAGTCCACCCAACGGCATTGACAACATCTGCTGTTTTTCTTCATCTGCCAAAGGTGTCACTTCATATTGAGTATAAGAGCGTTCGATTTCACCTTGCAGCATTGAATGGTAAATTCTTTCCGTTTTCCAGATACCTGTGCAAGCCTTAAAAAAGTCTGAGAAATTAAGCATAGCCTCAAAAATGAGTGATATTTGCTGTTGCCATAATGATTTAACTTATTCTCAACAAATTAACATAATTTTTGTGCTTTATAAGACAAATAGCTGCACTTTTTAGTTTGTATAATTGAATAAGAGGAAAAATTACCTAGACAATTTAGACCTCCTCAACAGAAAAATCAGCAAATCAACCTAATTTCCCAGGTTTTCCTGGCTTCAGCTCTTGCCTGGAAACAATTAAGATAAGCGGATTGGTCGGATAATCTCATTTTAGTAATTTTAGAGAAGAGTGACATACCGACACCTCTGGTACGAGTAGGTTTAGGCTTCTCAGAAACTCCTCTATGAGGACATAATCTGAGCTTTTAGGATTTAGGGCGGAGCAATATTTATTAAGCTTCTTTGCTGAGGCTATGAGTATCTCTTCCTAAAGAAGGAAAAGAAATGAAATAATCAACAATATCCTGAAAGAAAATAAATCCAAGACAAAAACGGCAGAGTCATTACCAGGTCAATCTTTGGCAATTTGGTCTTGAAAAATTAGGCAAAGCTTGATGGCGTACCAACATCTCAAATAGTTAAATGAATCAGCATTGATTGTAGATTTGTGTAAAAGGTGACTAGCATATATAGGGAAGGAAGTTAAGGGAATAAAAATCATATGGATACTGTTCAAAAGCAAATAACCATCCTCAGCCACAAAGTAGACGCCCTCTACCAAGTCATTGACCGGCTTAGTGACAAAGTAACAGAATCTCTATCGGAAATCAGACTTCATTCATCGCAAAACGACAACTCAGCATCAGCTACAAACGCCAAACCTTTTAGCTATCAGAGTCCTAGTTTGATGGGTTCAGTCATGGAACATAAAGATGTTTTGGTTGACAACAACAACGATTTGTCAAATCATCAAAGCAGTGAGAAAACTTTATCTCCAGATGTTCAAGTGCAACGTCTGACTGCCCAACTAACAGCAGCATACAATCGCATTGCCGCCCTAGAAGAACAGTTACTATCGAGAAGAATCCACTCTTAGATGGCGTTATCTCGCAAGTTAACTTCCTTCGCAGATGCCTTAACTTAAACAGTAGCGTGCGATCAGGACTTCAATCGCCTCTAGTAATTGTATTTGATTCCAGTTTTGATAAAGATGGGCAGCGATCGCACATCCACCAGCCCCAACGCCTTCTTTGACATATCCTTGCTCATAAGCTTGTAGTTGAGGATAACGAGAAGTCGCAAAACTCAACAAGCTGGCTAAAAGCGTAACGCTGCCAATCTCTTCTGCTAGTCCTACTGTGTCGCCCGTCATATCTTCTGCCACCCAGCGAGTTGTGCCAACTACTATTTCTGTCGGTTGCCATTCTAAGTTGTGCTGCTTCACCAACGCCTGTGCCAAAGCATAAACAGCCAACATTTGCGTACCACCCGCTAGTAATACCCCACTTCGTCGCGAGGCAGATATTGCCATGCCTGCCGCCACAACTTGCATGGGATCACCCACCGCTGCCACTAATTCCAAAGGCTTAATATTTTCCTCAATTTTTTGTAAACCCTGCTGCACTACCTGCCACTTTTGGGCATGATTGCAACTAGGATGACTACTATTGACCTTACCCGTAGCAGCAATACCCAAACCTGTCAGCACACTTAATGCTGTTGTAGTTCCCCCCACCACGCACTCACTGATTATCACATAACCATTCGCCGTCGCTAGTTTTTCTCCCCAGATTAAACCTTGCTCAAATAAGTGTTTTACCGTAGTTAAAGGCAGGGCGTTTGCCGTTGAGAGACAGTTGGCAGGCATACCACCTAAGTCGATTACTGAAACAGCCGGGGGATGAGGTAAGCCAGCGTTAAAAAGGTAGACGGGGAGGTTAAATGCCTCGACAACCGCACGAGAAATGAAGACAGGTGAGGCGCCGGCTGTCAGAGGTGGTAGTTTATATTTAGGATTTGGAGTGACACCATTAACTAAAAATTCAGCATCAGCGATCGCAGTATACTCCCGATCCTTTGGTGTTGCACCCGCCGCCGAAATCCCAGGAATTAAACCCGTCTCTGTAAAGCCTAAAATACAAGCTAATATGGGCGATTGTCCTTGGTATTTCTGTAACCAGCGTTGCCCCTGAGCAATTTCTGTATAAACTTGAATCATTAGTTAGAACAATTTGACTTTAAGCATCAAGTTTATCGAGATGCATTGCTTTAAGAAAGATTTTTGCTTACTTCTGGAGGCAATACTCTCATAAAAGATTGATGATCAAAGTTTGTAATTATACCTCCTTCACCTAAGAGAATTAGCCATCATAATCCAGCAAAACTTGCACCCAATTCGGCGGACGAGGAATCGGGTTACCTAAGCGGTCTAGCATTAATAAAGCCACCAAATGCACCACAAATAAATAAACAAAATTATTAACAATAATCATGGCAATGGCGAGCAATTGAATTAAAATAAAACTTGGTTGAGCAAGCAAACCTAGCTTGACAAATCCCCATTCAGCAAACTCTGTAATTTGATTCATCACATAAATCCAGAGGTCTTCGCCCAACAAAATCGAGACTAGCCAAAAGCGAAAAAAGAAGCCAATAGTACCCAGTAGCGTCCCCGTACTAATAGAAACTAGCCAATTTGTACCACGTTTCCACATTGCCCCCAACTGCACACCCATAAAGCCAAAAGGCATCACAAAAAGCACACTACGAGTCGGACCCATTAACACCGAAAGTAACAAACCCGAAACCAGCGCCGACATCCAAGAAGCACGACTACCCCAACGCAGATAAACTAAAGCGATCGGGAGCGGAAAAAACATCCTCAGCAAAGGACCTAGAGGAAAATAATAATTAATCAGCCAAAGCAAGCTAGCAGTACTTGCCAAAAAAGCCGTTTCCACCATTGCTAAAGGAGGCGGCTTAAGTTTTTCGTTTTGAGTGGAAGTCAAAGATTGTGATTCTTGACCCTCCGCACCAATCAGATCTGACTCTGATTTTGAGGAAGGATCGGGGTTAGAAGCTGGGGCATCATCTTGCATTAGTGCTGATTCAGAGTTGATAAATTGCTAAGAAAGATCTTCAATTTAACCCAACGGCTGACTAGAAGCATGGGCATGATCGGTTGAGGCAGCAACTTCTTGAATCACCAACACCGAACAAGGGGCATGATGAACCACATAATTACTTACGCTGCCCAAAAACGCCTCAGCAAGTCCTGTACGACCACGACGCCCCACTACAACCAAATCAGCAAGCCAATCTCGTGCCATTTCACAAACTAGATGACCAGTTTCACCAATTAAACATTCCGATTCTATAACGACTCCCTGCTGGGTTGCCGCTTGGGCGTATTGTGTGAGAAGCCCCTGTGCCTCCTCAGTTTGCTGTTGAATTAAAACTTGTTGAGTTTGCAAATCATTGATCAACAGCGACGGCGGCACCGAAGCATCAAGAGTCATAGAACCCATCATCGGATCAGCAATCAAATCTGGCGTAATACAATGGATTAGCTTGACTTGCGCCTGATTAGCGCGAGCTAAGTTCAAAGTTGCCTCAAAAGCAACAGGACTTAGGGGAGAATTGTCAATAGCTACAAGGATTTTTTGGAAACTCATAAAATTTAAGTATTAATTAATCAAGGTTAAAAAAATCTAGGCTCAATAGAGGTAGATGCTTCTAGCCTAACCAAAAACTGCCAAACCATGAGCAAGCGAAAAATCTTGATATTGATGCCATCAAACTAGGACAGATTTAAGTTTAGGCAATAATTCGTTCCAAAGCCGCCACATCTGGGATAAACATAATATCGTGATCCCGTGCGATCAAATTTTTCTTCTCCAGCTTCGTCAACACCCTAGTCACCGTTTCCCTTGCCAGTCCACTGAGACTACTCAACTCTCGATGAGGTAAGTTAGGAATTTCCGTGCCTTGCTGCCTGAGTTTGCCTTGCCCTTCTGCCAAAAACAACAAAGTATCTGCCACCCGCGAAGTACTATCCGACTCTCGCAAACGCAAGCGCCGATTAACTTGACGCAGGCGCTTTGCCATTAGCTGGGACAAGCGGACACCGGCTAACGGTTCATTATGAATTAATTGCACAAAATCCTGAGCGGGGATACTGCCAATAGTTGTCTCAGTTAAGGTAATTACATCTGTCGAACGAGGCACCTCATCCAGCGCCGCCATTTCGCCAAACAGTTCACCCTTACCCAAGATATTCAACGTCACCTCTTTACCATCCAGGTTGTAGGTGCGAATTTTTGCCCAGCCATCGATAATGAAGTATACTGAGCCTCCCCAATCATTTTCTAGCAAAATCACTCGATTAGCTGGATGAGTACGAGTGACAACATGAGAAGTGGCTTGCTCAACCGAAACATCTGGCAAACCATTAAAAAAAGAAATTAGCTCATGATTATCATTATTTTTCAAGTTCATTGCCTCGGGGCTATATTCGGTCTTCCATGAAGGCAAAGCATATTGTAAACGCTATTGGGCAGATAAATCGCTTCTATCTTCACGCATTGAGAGAAGAAATTAAAAATAATTTCTATCTGGTCAAACAGCAGCCGTTACAGCAGCTTTCGTGGCGCTTGGAGTAATCATCGGAAAATAGGTACACAGTTATTATGCGTCATTTGCTATCCTGACCAAAATCTCAAGCAAGATAAATGCTTTCAATTCACTCCAAGAGCAGTATTGAGTTTATGATGATGAAAATCAACTTAATTTTTGTCAATTCTCAATTTTTCTGGGGAATCTAGACCTGGATGCTGCAACTACTCCCCAAGAGTCAATCTTCAATTCTCTGTTTCTTTGCTCAAAATTTCATTTTATCTTCAGTGAGTCGGACAACATAACATTAAAGTAGAAGATTCATCTCTCGCTCCAACCACCGCATTCATTCTCTTTTTCGAGTTCCACCGTGACTTCAAGTAATGGATATTCAATCTCTAATCGATGATATTGATGGCATCCTGCTAATTGCCGCCTCTCGTCCCCTCTGGTTTAAACCGGCTGATCCAGCACGGGAACGCCAAGTGCTTGAACGAGTTCGGCGCTATTTGGTTTCTCAACAACAAAATGTAGCATCACGACATCCTCCTGAAGCAACCTTAAACGCTCACCAGGAAGCGGTACAAGAAATTGTGCACTCAGTAAGACAAGAGATGTCGGTTTTGCGTGCTGACTTGCTGCAACCGCTGCAGGCAGATATCAAGGTTTTACATCAACAACGCGAATCTTTATTACAAGAAATTCGGCAAATGGAGCGCTCTAAGCAAGAGCTAGATTTATCTGCCGAACCTAAGCTGACTGAGCAATTTATTTCGGAATTTTCTGCTAAGTTGGTAAGTCATTGTACTGCTAGTTTGACTTCTCAGTTGGCTCAAATTAGTGAAGACTTGGAAGATCGCCTTTTGGCTCAGGCAGTTGTCGCCACTGAGGCAACGAGTCCGGTTAGTACGAGGGGTAGTAAGGAAAGAAGTGCTATCGCTCCAGACGAACGCCTAGCACAATTAAGACATATTCAAGCTGAGTCCGATCGCATGATGAGTACTCTGGATGTGAATCAGCGCCTGATCTTTGAGACATTACAAAATGATCTGCAAAGCTATCAAGATTCGCTATCCCAAGGTTTGGAGAAAATGCACAACTTGGGCGCTCAAGGAGAAACGCTGTTTACGGGTTTAATTAATCGCTTGGCTTCTCAGTTGGGACGAGAAGCTTCAACTATTTTACAAACTTCCCTGCAATCTTCATCGCCAAATAAAGCTTATCTCCAAGAGTCAATTGAGCCAGCAATACCCAATCAGGTTTCTCAGCAAGCAGAACAAAATGATCCTAAAACTGGACAAATCTTGCCCTTACCAAATCTTGGCACTCACGAGGTAACGAGTCAGGCAACATATAAGAGCGAATTTGAGGCGTTAACGGCAGATAATTTTCCCGAACACTTAAATTCAGAAGACTGGGAAATTATCGAAGGACTAGATTATGTAAACCCAGATGACATGAGCGATAGCGAAGCGAGTAAAGAGCGAAACGCAGATCGCATTGATACATTTCTGCAACTTGATCTGGAAACCTCAAACCCTTCAGCTCCTCAAGATCTAGACTACCTCCTAGAACTAGTTAACGAGCCACCACCCCCGCTCCTCTCACGACAAGGTGAACTAACAGGAGTTGAAGCACTCAATCAAGCTGCTGAAGTTAATCTTATTTCTGATCAGCGTCGCCAAGAAATAGATGAATTGTACAAAAATCTCTTCGGCAACGACTCGCTGATTAGTCCTTCCACTCCAGAAGAATTAGAAGCTGATGCTGAGTCGGCAACCCCTCCACAAGACGCCGAAATGCTGCCCTCAAGCGGCTCTGAGTCGCTCACCAACGCTGAAGCGGTCAATTTGACAGATGTTGATGATCTTTTGTTTGAAGGACTTGTAGACCCCGCAATTCAATCAACCCAAGGGCAAGCTGAAGATTGGTCGGCAAGGCAGTCTTCTGAACCGTGGGATTTATTTGTGGAAAATTCCTCAACTGATTTATTTGCTGATTATAATCCTGAGTTGGAATCTGCTGATTTAGAAACTCCTGTTGATCAAGAAACGCTCTTCACTATTACTGCCTTGACTGATTTATTTGAGGAAATGGCGATAAGTGAGCCTATCTTGCTTGAAACGAAAATGCCGCCGGATATTCAAACCTCAGCCCCCACAACACAAGATGCGGCTGAAACAGCTAATGTTGAAGACCGTTATATCCCTGCTTCACCAGAAGAAGATTTGCTGATCACAGATACCTTAGATGACGATCCTGACCGGGAAATTCGTTTAGATCAAAAAGCACTCCGGCAGTTGAGCGACGACCTATACAGCTTTGAGTCTGTCTCTAACGGCACACCTAGACCCGATGCTAGCGAGGCGGCAGAAGTAAGTAACAATCGCTTTTTGATGTCTGAGGAATTGCTGGCAGAAGACTGGGAAGAGTTTGTTTTTCCTAGTTGGCCCAATGATGATTTGACTGTCATGCCTGAGACAACCTCAGAAAAACCAGCACAACCAGAAGATTCTGCCACGGCTGCGACTAGTCTTTCTGAAGAATTAGACTTTGAACCAGATTTATTTCCTTCAGAGGCATTAGAACTTGATCATGAAAACTGGGATGGGCAAATATCAGAAGAGTATATCGGTTTTGAAGATGAAATTGTGATTGATGAAATGGAGTGGGATGAGCCAAATGACGGAATTATGGAAGAAGTGATTGCTCCTCCTTTGGAATTTGGCGAAGCGGCAAAACAAAATGCCTTGCGGTTAGGACAAGATGAGCCAAACCCTGACTCAATGATGCCGATTATTTCAGAAGATCAGCAGCCAAATTCTAACTCAACAACTTTTGATGATCTGCAAGCAACTCAATCTCAAGCATTAAATGTACCTCCAACAAATAGTGAAAACTCGGCTCAAACAGAGGACGAGATCACTGAAGATTTTCAAGAAACGAGCATGAACCTAGACTCAGAAATTTCAACAACTACGCCGCCCGAACTTCAAGACAGCGATGCCGAACAGATATTAAGCGGCGAGGCAAGTGAGCATCCAGAATCATCACTTACCCTGCCTAAAAATACTAGTGATCTAGACTTAGATCAACCTGATGAGATATCACAAACTGAGCAGGAAACCTTGCCAGATTCTGCTGAGGAGACAAAAAATAATAGTCATGATTTTAATGCCTAAAATGTGTCTACAAGACACACTTCAATTGCTATTAAAATCACTTCTTTAATGCCCAGAAAACTTACCTCAATAAGTTGAAGATATAAACTCAAATCATAGCAACCAGCAACCCTAAAATCCGCTTTTAATCTGTTAACAACTTGATGCTTGCACACTCCGTTGATATTAATAACGCCGTTTGGTATTTAGGAATAGACTTTGGCACAACTGGAGTTTCAGCGGTGCTTTTAAACAAAGCCACGGCTCAACGCTATCCGCTGTTTTGGTCAAATGAATTACACATTAGCCAAGAACAATTACAAACAGTTAATCCTCAATTGTCAATTCGTAATTCTGCTGCAATTTTTCGTTTGCCGGCAATAACTTATTCTGGCGAAGCAGCAAGCAAATTATTTGTTAAATTTCCGGTAACTCCGATTATTGTTGGTTCTTTGGCAGCAAAATTGGCAAGTGAAAAGTCAGGAATTTTCTTAGAAAACTTTAAGCCTTATTTAAATATTGGTGTTCCTTACTATTGTCCTGATCAGCAACAGTGGCAACCACAAATTAAGCTGCCAAATCAACAATTGGTTTCTCTTTATTGGGTGCGGCGGACTTTGCAAGCAATGCTTGGAACAATTTCGCCCAAGAGTACTTTAGCAGATGCGGTAATGAAGGTGGGAGCGGTTGGTTTGACGCCAGAAACTTTAGCGCTAGCTTTGGGAAAATTGCAGGGTGTAATTTGTGGTTATCCGGCAAGTTGGGGTGATACTTATCAGTTAAACTTGCGGGAAGCTGTGCTAGATGCGAAGCTGGTTAAGCATCCTGAGCAAGTTTTTTTTGTGGAAGATGCGATCGCTATTTCTCTTGCTATTTTACCAAGTGTTGCTCTTAATAATCCAGAAACTATAGAGGAATTCTCGTTTTTAGCTGCATCACAATGTCGCGGCGGAATGTTAGTAATTAAGGCTGGCATGACGACAACAGAAATGGCTTTAGTTGATTTTCCAGATGATCTTAAAAAACTAACTCACGATGATTTTAGTGTCTTGAGTTTGGCTTATGGTAGTGATGCTCTAGCTCAAGATATTTTCTGTCAGTTATTATATCCTCAATTGTCTGAAACACAACTGCAACAAATTTCCCTAACTAGTGAGTTTGAATTACCACAACCTGGACAACTGGATCAGCAAAAACGCGATCGCTTATCATTATTATTATTAGATTCAGCTTTTGGTAAAGCACTGCTCAAAGCCTCTGGCTACTTGCTAACGATCCTACAACATAAAGAGGAATTTACTTTAGAGCTTGGGCATAATCGCTGGTTAGTTAAGGCTGCAGATTTAGAAACATTAGTGATTTTACCGTTTGTGCAGCAGCTTAATCAAGGACTACTGCGGCTGATGGTTGAAACTGGACTAACTGAAGCAAAAATTACTCAATTTGTCGGTGTTGGTGGCACGGTTTTAGAGACTATCGAAAAGTGGATAAGCACAAGACTTCCTCATGCGATCTTTGTCCAAAAGGCAATCAAAAAATCAGCAAAAGTAGAGCCAGAAAATTTAATTTTAAACTCATTAATAAAGAGTGGTTTAGTGGCGACGGGACTAGCAACTCTACCTCTTTATCCCCAAGTTTTGCATCGTTCCCAACACCAATATAATGATTATTTTCTACTTTTAGAACTGATACGCGCTTCTTGGCAACTGCCACAGGCAAGTAATAGCTATAGTCTTGAAGAAATTATGCAGCAGTTGGAACGTCGAGGCTTGAATACGAGTGCTTGTTATGATCGCTTAGTTGATTTGGTAAATGGTCAATTACCAGCGGGTTTAGTGCCTTCACCAGAACAGGATAGCCGAATTGTGGCTTCTCAAACTAGTCTGTTTGATGAACTTACTACAGCGCCGCTTTTTTCTCAGGAAGGCGATCACTATTGCCTCAACCTTCAGCAACGACAGCGTTTAGCAGACTACTTGGATATGCTTGTTTCTACAATAACTCAAAAATTTGCCGAGCCGTTGTTTGTCAAATGGGCTGAATAGCACACCAGACCATCAAACTACCATAACAATATCTAATTATCAAGAAACTCAAGCATAACTTTACAAAAACTTTAAAAAGCGGTTTTTTCTGTAAAGATATTGTAAAGTAGCAGTAGTTTTACTGTCTTTGCTTAAAGAAGCTCAATACTATTAGCGGCATATTGACCTAAAAAATCGATATTCCGTAATAAATCTACGGTTCAACAGTGTCTACCATATCCAAGTCAAAAGCTTCTTCAAGGGTTGATCTAGCAATTCCTAATCGCTCAACTCAAAGTTACACAAACCGACAAAACGTTCACAATTCAGCTTTTTGCAGGCGCAAACGCCTAATTGATTGGCTCGGAGCAATGCTAGGCTTGGCAGTAACGGCGGTTGTCATAATTCCGGTCGCGATCGCAATTAAACTTGATAATCCAGGTCCAATCTTTTATAGTCAAATACGCTGTGGATTAAGAGGCAAACCCTTTCGGATCTGGAAGTTTCGCTCAATGGTTGTTAAAGCTGACTGCCTCAAGCATTTAGTAAGCAATCAAGCAAGTGGTAATATCTTCAAAAATGACAATGATCCCCGTGTTACTCGCATTGGCAAGATTTTACGCCGTACTAGCTTAGATGAGTTGCCTCAGTTTTGGAATGTTCTTAAAGGTGAGATGAGTTTAGTTGGCACTCGTCCACCGCTACTTGATGAAGTTATAAGATATGAGCAACATCATTGGGCGCGACTGAATACAAAACCAGGCATTACAGGCGAGTGGCAGGCAAATGGACGCTCTTGCATTACCGATTTTGAAGCTATTGTGCAGATGGATCTTAATTATCAGCAAAAGTGGTCTGTTACTTACGATTTGAAGCTGATTTTAAAGACGTTGAAGATAGTTGCTAATAATGAAGGTGCTTGTTGATGAGAAGTGACAAGCCATGATTTCATCTCAAATAATTAGATATTTGAGCAATTAGATGTCGATTGAGTCAATTGTGAGTTATCAAGAAAGAAGCCTGATATTTAACTCACGGTTTTATGAATCTACCTAATGCGATTACTTTTTCTCGTTTACTAGCGCTACCGTTTATTTTATACGGTTTGAATAACCCAACTGAGCAAACGCGCTGGGTTTGTTTGGCAATTTTTCTCGTCGCTGCACTTACTGATTGGTTAGATGGTTATTTGGCACGTAAACTGAACCAAGTTACAGAATTAGGTAAGTTTTTAGACCCGTTAGTTGATAAGTTTTTAGTATTAGCGCCTTTGTTGGTATTAATTCAACTTGGGCAGGTGCCAGCTTGGGGTGTATTTTTAATTTTGGCACGAGAATTAGCGATCGCAGGTTGGCGAGTTAATCCTAATTTAACAGGCAGTAGCAGCATTAGTGGTGCGAATATTTGGGGTAAGCTGAAAACTGTGAGTCAGATTATTGCGATCGCGCTTTTGATTGCACCAACACCTGAGACTTGGGAAATTCCGATTTTGGTTGCTTTTTGGATATCTGTTGCGCTAACTTGGATTTCTGGCGCAATTTATTTGTTTCCGCAAAAAAGTAATCAATCTGCAACGCCAAATGTATCGTAAAGATGAGCCGGCGGAATGTTAAAAGCGGCTTCTTAACCTAGAAACGGGTAATAATATTGTCTGTAGAAAAGATACCAATTTGGAGCGATTTGTTTGTATCTCCAAGCTTCCTTTCCTTTGCGTTTCTCAAATAGTAAATGCAGGAGAGGTTTTAGTTGAGCAAGTAAAGAAGTTTGGGGAGCCGCTGCTTGTCGCATTTGCACAGACAAAACAGACAGCTACCCGGTTGAATATTCAGCAATACTAAAAGGTTATATCCTTAAACCGCTTTCAAAATCTGATCATCTAAAGAGAAATCAACCTCAGTTTGATCACGATTTGATGCTTGATAATCGTTTTGAAACGAATCTTTTAAACCACTAACTAAATCATATTCCGGTTGCCAATTTAGCTCAGTTTTAGCTTTATTAACCGAAGCAAAAAAGTGTTGAACTCTTAACGGGAAAGCTTTACGTTTACCAAAATCAAATTGTTTTGGATCGTAATGTACTAACTTTACATCTGATTTTCCAGCGGCTTAGGCACAAGCACGGGCAAGACCATCAAAAGTCACAAAGCGATCGCCTGATACATTATAAATCTGCCCAACTGCTGCCGAATTTCCTAGAACTTGAGACATTGCCATCGCTAAATCTTGACAATGACCAAATTGTGTGATGTGCATTCCGTTGCCAGGAATGGGAACAGGGCGATTCCGTACAATTCGATCAAAAAACCAGGCTTCCAGGTCATTATAATTTTGGGAACCGTAAATATATGTAGGGCGAATGGAAGTCCAAGGTAAGCCAGATTGAGCAAGATATGCTTCCGTTTCATGCTTGCCTTTGTGACGGCTTTTTGGATCAACCGCATCACCTTCAATGTGGGGAAGTTGGTCAGTTTTGAGATAGACACCCGCCGAACTCATATAGATAAAGTGCTGTATGTCTTTAAATATCTCTGCTAACGGTTGCGTATCACTGAGTTCTCGTCCGTTGTTGTCAAAAACCGCATCAAAGCTTTCAGAGGATAACTTTTCTTTGAGTAGGGAGGCATCAGTGCGATCGCCTTTTATCTGTTTTACGCCTTCCACAGGTGCAGGTTTATTGCCGCGATTAAACAGTACAACTTCGTGCCCTTGTTTGACCAAAATTTTTGTTAAGTAGACTCCGATAAAGCGAGTGCCACCCATGATTAAAATTCGCATAGTTTCTCTGATTAACGAGCTATTTAGAGTTATCTTACCGGATTGAGATCATTTATATGCTTTGATTAGGATGATTTTCATGAGTTAGCAAAGGAGCTTTTTGGAACGCTTTTCTACAGAATCATATTCAGAATATTTCTTGATAGTATGAATTAACCGATATGTTATCGCCAAGTTTTCTGACTATCATCGAAGAATATAGGGAAAGTTTCCTGATATCATCCCCTATAGGGTGAATATACTGAAAGTTTCGGCTTTTTGTGACAGAAGGGTTGACTAGACGGAAAATGTCGGTCTACTAATATAGTTAAACCGCCAGTAGCATAGCTCCTAACACTTTTCTTGATCTGTTCTTCGTTCAAACACGTTCACAAAGAAAAAAGAAAAATATTAATATTTTATACAAAAACTCAAAATCTGCGGAAAGATTTGCAACACTAAATAGTTTGTTGACCAAGTTAGCCCTGTCGGGTTCTCAAAATAGTAATAGTATGCAAATCAAGAAATTAGAGTATTACGATGATGAGTACAAATGGGAACTGGCAGAGATGGATTTTCTGCCAAATCTTAATCTTTTAGTTGGTGTATCTGGTGTAGGGAAAACAATGACACTTAGGGCTATTTACAGACTAAAATCTATTGCTAACGGTGCATCTCTAAACGGAGTCAAATGGAATGTATGTTTTATAGCCGATAACAATCTTGAATATACTTGGAGTGGAGAATTTGAAACAAGAGAAAGCACTATTTCGATTGATGAAAGTTCGGAAGAGGATGAGCAAGTAAAACTTATAAATGAAGAATTAGTTTGCAATAATAAGAACTTTATAATTAAGAGGAAAGACTCAGAAATCATTTTTGACGGAAACAAAACCCCTAAACTATCACCGTTTGAAAGTGTCGTTGAACTACTCAAACAGGAAGATCAAATTGCTCCTGTAAAAGAATCACTAGATAAAATTATACTGGCTGATTCTGGGAGTGTTGATAGAGCTTGGCGTTTGCCAGTATCTATTTTTAGAAAGTTTGAAAAAGCTTCACTATCTACTTTACAGGAAAGTGGCTTGCCCGTTCAAATAAAACTATCTATTCTTTACAGAATACTCCCTAAAGAATTTAACAAGGTCAAAGAAGCTTTTATATCCGTTTTTCCAAATGTTTCAGACATAAAAGTCGAGACTATCAAGGATGACGATATTCCTATTGCACTATCTAACTTACTAAAGGAAGCTACCACCGTTAGCATTAAGGAAAAAGGGGTAAAAGATTGGATGGAGAATATCTCTTCAGGAATGTTGAAAACATTGATGTATATCAGTGAGTTATATCTAGCTCCTGAAAACTGCATCATCCTAATCGATGAATTTGAAAATAGTTTAGGCGTTAATTGCTTAGATAGTGTTACCGAGTTTGTACTAAATAATAAGAAGCTACAGTTTATTATTACTAGTCATCACCCTTATATAATAAACAATGTTAGTCCTGCTTACTGGAAAATAGTGACTCGAAAAGCTGGGTTGGTAACTGTCAAAAATTCAGCAGACTATCATATATCAGAGTCGAGACAAAAAGCTTTTATTGATTTAATTAACGTTCTAGAGGACGAATCAGACCTAGAAGAATAGTCATGAATATTTATTTTTTGGTTGAAGGGAATAGCACAGAGAAAAAGATATACCCCAAATGGCTTGAATATCTCATTCCCAATTTAGTAAGGGTTCAGTATCACGATCAAGCTGAGAATAACAACTATTACCTTATCAGTGGACAAGGATATCCTAGAATTTTATATGACGGACTTGAAAATGCCATTGATAAAATTTTAGAAATTCCAAAATACGATTATCTCGTTATATGTGTTGATGCCGACGAAGAAACGGTAGAGGAAAGAGTTCAATATATACGTGAGTTTATTAACAATAAAGAAATTAACTTAGGAAAGACCAAAGTTGAAATTATTGTGCAAAATCGCTGTATAGAGACTTGGTTGCTGGGTAACAAAAAAATTTTTAACTCTAAACAACCACTAGATTTGCCATTATCGAGCTACGTAAACTACTATAATGTCTCTCAGAACAATCCTGAAGAGATGGGAAAGTATAAAATGAGAAATCATGCTGACTTTCACTATGAATATTTAAAAGAAATTTTTAGATCAAAAAATACAACATATAGCAAGAAGTATCCGAAGGATGCTAAAGAAAAATACTATTTTGAGGAACTGCAAAAAAGAGTACAAGATCAGCCTGAAGACCTTAAAACCTTTCAGTTTTTTCTAGAGTTCTGCGAGAGAGTCAGAAATATTATGATTCAAAGGACTGAGAAGCAGTAGTTAACATCAGGAATCATTAGCTCAGAAGAGCGGTTATTTGGCAGCCCAACACTGCGTTGGTGCGGACGGAACAGAGGTTATAGGCGCTGAGTCTGAGCATATCTGCGTTCGCTCATCTTCACCGTTCGGCAACAATACAAAATTCCTGCTAAAACTGTACAAAAAGTCAACTATTACCCACATATTCCAGACTAAAAGATTAAATTGCTAGTGCATCCATACCTATTTCTATCAACCCAAAATAATCCTTAAATTCCAGTACTAACAAACTAATATCTAAATCATGGTTCGCTTTTCTAATTACTACCTAAAATCGAGTTAATAATTCAACCGACATCTACCAAACAAGCCGCAAAATACTAATTGGTGATTGCCACTATTGCTAGTCTATAGTGAGGTTGCAGCTTTGCATTTCAACTAGCAATGACCCATTCCCCTTCACAACCCCTGCGGATTCTCATTGTAGAAGACGATCCACTTATGCAATTGGGGTTGAAGCACGCCCTCAACCATTACCCATTCGAGATTGTGGCTCAAGAAGCGGATGGTGCAGCAGCAGTGCAATTGGTATTAAGCCTGAAGCCGGACGTCGTGATTATGGATATTGGCTTACCACGCCTCAATGGACTTCTCGCCACTCAGCAAATCAAGGCAGTTTGTCCAGAAATTCGGATTGTCGTGCTAACCTCTCATGCTACAGAGCAAGAAACGATTTTAGCCCTGGCAAATGGTGCCGACGCCTACTGTATTAAAGGTGCACAGGTGACACAAGTCGTGGACGCGATCGCATCCGTTCAAGCCGGCGCAATATATCTTGATCAAAAAGTCCGGCAAGTCGTCAATCACATCAAAACACCCCCACTCAACACCTTCAACCTAACAGACCGCGAAATGGAAGTCTTGAAACTGTTAATCAAAGGACAAAGTAACGGTGCAATTGCAGAAACCTTATTCCTGAGCGAAAGTACCATCAAAGCCCATCTCCGCAGCATCATGACCAAATTTGAGGTAAATGATCGCGTACAAGTTGCCGTAATTGCCTTGCGCTCAGGACTACTCAATTAAGGTTTGAGATCAGGACACTCAGTCAAAGCTTTCTGGTATTCTCTGGGAGCTTGACTAATTGGAACCGAAGTCACTGGACATTCATTAGCTACGATACTTTGGGGCTCGCCATTCGGCTTAAATTCCACCCTTACCGGAACTGTCCCCCGCTCAAACAGAATCACAGAGCGACCATTTTCGGCGCGAACCCCCTGATAACTTCCTAACCATTGCACAACAACTGCTTTGAGCTTGCTCATATTTTGATGCTGTTCAGCAGTTCCACCTGGTAGAGGCACTTCCGAGCGGAAAATTTGGTCAATCACAGCTTCTGCAGAGAGTTTTGTTGAAGCAAAAGCGATCGGTTGAAACAAGAGCAAAAAGCTTCCTACTGCCACTAGCGCCAAGCGCAACGGTGAAGCAATTGCAGTTAAATTAGATTGAGCATTTTTGAGTAGTTTCTTTAATGACATCGTGATTCTCCTTAAACTATGACGGACCCCTAAAGTTGCCATAATTCAAAGCCTCAAAGCATTGATCCACTAGTCAAAATTTTCTAACCGATCAGTCATTTCCCAATCAAAAAACATACAGTAGACTAGGCAGATTGTCTAGCTTGACATAAGTATGACCTTAAAAGCTAAATTTATCATGGGAAAGTGGCAGCAAGTCATTCAGCCACAGCCAATTTCTCTCTTATATCGACAGTGGCGCGATCACTTAATTCGTCAGCGCTTTTGGCTTGCCATCAGTTTAGCTGTAATTTATTTGACTATCGACGGACTAGCTGGTTTCTACGAAGTATTCATCAATCCTGAGCAATTACAGCAGAATCTCAACCTGATTCAAATGCCTGAATTGCTAGAAAAGATACGCCAAAACTTTATTCTGCATAAAGTCGTATTCATTAGCTTACTTGGTTGCTTAATTTTGTTATGGAAGGCATGGGGACGCAAACATCCAACAGTGATGTTGATACTAATTCCCTGGGCGATCGCCTTCATTCCAGAGATGGTATTGGGTGCCTTCTTCAGAATTCCACGCCATCCTTCAACCATTATGTTTTTGGCACAAGTAGTCATTACCCCGATACATTGGCGATGGCATTTAATCGCGCAACTTGTGCCGATTTCCTTTTACTTTTTAGTTTATCCGTTGCTTGGATTAGCAACCTTTGCAGGTCAATCGCTTTATAGTTTTTCCCATACTGCTGAACTTATTTTAATTTGTATCATTTGTGAAGTCGGAGTCTATCTTTATGAGCAATCGAAACAAGCTGAAATCGAAGCAAATCGACGCTTACAACTATGTATTCATAGCATCACTCATGATCTTCGCACTCCAGTTATGGGTTCTTTAATGCTGCTGCAGTCCATTCGTCAAAGTACACCTGTCAATCAACCGAGCCAACTTTCTCCAATGGAGATGACACAATTGATTGGAGGGAGCGATCGCTTACTTAGTTTAATGAATGCGCTCCTGGTTCCGCAAGCATTATCTCAAGTTGACCTCGTTTTGCATTGTCAACCGACCCCTTTAAGTGCGATCATCGCCACTATCCTGCAAGACTTTCATCCATCTTTTGTCAAGCAAAACATTCAAATCAACAATCAAATTGCGACTGACTTGCCCTTAGTTGAAGTAGACGCCAAACAGATCGAGCGAGTGTTTAATAATTTGATTAGCAACGCCATCAGTCATAATCCACCAGGGCTTTTACTAACGCTAGATGCAATTAGTATCAAAATTAAGCAGCAATCTCGACTAATGTTAAAGGTAATTGTTCAAGATAATGGCGTGGGAATTCCTCCTACTCAACAAAAGACAATTTTTGAGCCTTACACACGGGGGGGACAAACTCAATATTTACCTGGATTAGGGTTAGGATTATACGTTTGTCGCCAAGTTGTACGAGCACATGGTGGAGTCATGGGAGTTGAAAGCCTCGATCAAGGATCATTGTTTTGGTTTACACTACCCCTGAGTAGAGTTTAAGTGCGATCGCGCCGCTGATTTTGTGTAGCTATAGCCAAAACGATTGTTGAACCTTTAAGCATTATCAGGTGGGTTTGCTTAAAGGTAACGCACCCTCTTACAAACACAGGGATTAAGCCCTTACCACAGTGAGTAAGGGTACTCTTGTTAGGGAAAATACCACATAGAGTACCCGGATGGGTACTGTTATCAGGTTTATTACTTGACTAGATTAAGGCTATTAAAGCAAGATTCCAGCTTCAGTTAATTTTGCTTCGACGATCGCACTTGCTCAAACTCAAAAAAAATCTCAGTCATGACTTCTTTCAATCTCGAAGAAAAAGCCCCAAAAGCTAATAGTTCAGCCGTATTACATGGGGTATACTGGTCGGCACGGGATATGGATAACGCTTCACCAATAGGCAATCATCATTTCATCACTTTTGTTTATCAAAATCAAGCGCAGGCTGAACGTTTAACCAGCAAATGGCGATCGCTCTTTCCTCCAAAAAGCCAGGATTTAACCTACTCCACAGAACGTAATGAAAAAAACCAGCCTATTTTCTTTAGTAGTCTTGGTTTTGGCAGCACAAGTGGAAACCTATCAGATGGGTTTAATCCTGAAGCTGATCGAAAGTCTCTAAGAGAAGTGATCAATCCCGACAAGAATACCTCATTTTTTAAACCAGATTTTGATTATGAAGGGCACCGAGTACCTCATGAATCTTCATCACAGAAATTTGGCTCCGTAGAGCAACTTATGGAAGCAATTGTTCAATGTTTTGCTCACTTTGATTCTAACTATAGCGCTGGGAAACGTTATAAGTACAGTCTGCTTGATGCCAACTGTGCAAGTGTCGTTAATACTATTATGAAGGTCGTGGGCTATTCCCAAGCAGACCGAAAAAGCCTCGGACAGTTTTTTGGAATTGACTGGGGAGAAATGGACTTAATTCCAGAAGATTTATTTGCTCCACCCGCTCAACCGTGGGACATTTCCGATCAGCCTAGATCTGTAGATCAAACTAAACCATTTCATGGGATTTTTTCTACTGGATACGGTACACTAAGACTGATTCAAAATGGAAACGTTGTTATTGGTGACTATCGTAATATAGGCATCATTAAGGGTCAGTATAACCCCAGTAACAAAACTCTTGAAGGTTTTTTTATCAACGACAAAGATCGAGGACGTATACAGTTTCAGGCTAATCAAAAAGGATTTGATGGAAAATGGGCTTGGGGAGAAAACCAACCTGAGCAAGCCTGGAATGGAACCCTTATAGCCAGCGATGAGCCTGAACTTGCTAATACTTACTTTGAGGGAACTTATGAAACCGAACACGGACAATTAAGACTGCACCAAGATGGCTTGGCAGTTTTTGGAGACTACAAAAATGTCGGTGTGATTGAAGCTATTTTTGACCCAAAAGAATCAAGAATAATCGGTCGCTTTACGAATGGCACGAGGCAAGGGCGAATAAACTTTAAGCTAACAGATAAAGGGTTTGATGGGCTTTGGGCTTGGGACGATAGTGAGCCAAATTTTAGCTGGCATGGTACCAAAATATCTTGGGCAGAACCTGAGCTTTCAACTTATCTTAAACAGGATAAAATTGATGGCAAGGAAGATCGTGCACTCTTAGTAATTAGCGCACTAGAAACAACTAACTCTGATTTTCGTACTCTTTATCAATTTCTTGATCAAGCTGGTGTACGACTAGCACAACAGATGCTGAACGGAATCTATCAAACCATTGTAACTTTGGAGAAAAATCGAGCAACTTTCAGCGAGTTTATTAAGGCACTTGAGAAGCTCACTCAAGATGCAAAAATTAGAGAAGTAGATGTTATTCTTCATTGTCATGGTAGTAAAGGAGCATTGCGTTTTACTGATCGTTCTATCAATGCTCAAGAATTTGAAACCGAGCTTCACAAACTTGGAATTAGTCATCGACTGCGAATGTTTTACACAACAGCTTGCTATGCAGAATCAATGCTAGATGCGGCAATTAAAGGTGGTTTTACCTGTGCCTGTGGAGCAAAAGGAGTCAACGCCAATTCGCCTGTAGAGTACCCAGAATTTCTCGAACACTGGCGCAAGCAGCGAACCTTCAAATATGCTGTTGAAGAGTCCTATAATTCCTTAGCAACCCGTGGTTTTGATGCTGCAGCTAAACTAGTGTTTCAGCCGCCTCAACATTCTGTTGATAGCCGAAAGATTATTAAAGGTAACTCACTTGTGAATGTTAGTGATACTCAAGAATAAAATAGAGTGCCGAATCTACTGATTGAGATGCTGTGCTTTTATCTGATGGATTATCGTGCATAACATTGTATTTTCTTGACTAGTTCAGATGATGATTTGGGGAAACTTTCAAGCTTCCCTTTCCTTCAGTTGGGAATACTTACTCAAATTCAACGTAGAAATTCGGCAGGTGAGAGGGGGGCATCAGTCTGAGTCGTGGGGAACTTTTGCGGGCTCAACTTACTGCTAACTGCTGGTTGGGGAGGAATTTCATAACGATTACCCCAGCCACCATTAATTTCTTGGGATCGGGGTTTGGGGGGGGTTCTGCGTCCAGTTGGGAGACTAATTTTTAAAGATTGAGCTGCTTGTACATAAGGTACTCCTTCAGGGCTAAATCGCACCAAGTTGCCTCTGATGTCTTGATTGCTCACAAATTGCTTTGATTTAAAATTTTGAGCTGTTGGATCAAAAACTGCCACAAACGACACTTGGGGTGAAGGGGAAAGGGCGGCAACTGCTGATGATCCCAGTTGCCATGCTTCTTTTAAACGTCCATCAGGGGCAACTTGCACCAGATTAAGCGTTGCTTGCCATTTGCCTTGGTCTACTTGCACAATTTGACGGTCAAGGATGGAATAGGTGGCACCAGCATCATCCTGTAATAGCTGATTGGCAGGACTTAGAGAGCGAATTGCTGCGACGGTGATTGGACTTTGGTTAGGCAGATTAGTTGTGCCGCTAACGTTGTATGTGCCAGGACTGCTTGCTGCTTGGACGTTGACTTTGAGAGCCATTTCCGGCGGCTTGGCTGGAGTGCAACTGACACATAAAGCCAGTAGTAATACGACTAGCTTTATGTGAGGCGCGAGGCGTTGCATTGTTTGGGAAAACCTTTGGGCAAGATCACGGAGCATAAAATAAAAGCGGGTAATGATGGTTTTTGTCAAAGAATAGGTCAGGATTTCGGTAAATCTTAACGATTCACTGTTGACGAAGCAAAGAGCCCGTCAAAAAGATCACACCCTGATCATGTTGAACCACTAAAAGCTTTCTGCACCCGTTGTCTTCAGTCCGTAATAATTGAGAATTACTATTTAGGGGAGAAAGTGTCCAGTTTTGCGGTGGATAAAGTCGAGAATTTTTTGATAAGTATCTGGGTCTTTTTGCTCATTGACAATAATCGGGATCGAACTATCCGGCAACCAAAAAGTTAACCTACCGCTAGCGGAGTAACAGAAACTACCAATGCGGTTGAGGTCGATTGCATAGTCATTGCGCTCATAATTGAGTTGAATCCAGGAACCAGAAAGTGATTGGGCAGATACTTGTTGGATATATTCTAGAACTTGTTGATAGCCGTCTGGATTACTCTGCTGATTAATAATAATTGGCAAAGAACTATTGGGCAACCAAAAAGTTATTTTGCCATTGGGAGCGCAGGCGAAAGCACTAAGGCGATCGAGGTCAACGATGTATTCGTTGCGTTCGTAATTAACTCTAATCCAGTACGCCACAAAACCTCCTCATTGACAAGGTGAGTTTGAAGACGATAAACAGTCTGGTTTGCCCAACTGTTGTGCTGGCATGAATTTAAGATACCTCCGCTGGGGATTGTTGTGTTGAGGGGGGGGTGATGTCGGGGTTTGACTCTTCCTCGCCATGAGTATGACAGACTGAAGCTTGGATAAATCCTTGAAACAGGGGGTGAGGAGTAGAAGGACGTGAGCGAAACTCTGGATGGAATTGCGTGGCAAGAAAGAAGGGGTGTTGTGCAAGTTCAATAATTTCTACTAAACGACCATCGGGAGATGTGCCACTAATTTTGTAGCCTGTATCAGTGAGTAAGTTGCGATAGGCGTTGTTAAATTCATAGCGATGGCGGTGACGTTCGTAAACGACTTCTTCTTTGTAGAGTGATGCAGCAAGAGAATTGGCACTAATCCGGCAAGGGTAGAGCCCTAATCGCATTGTGCCACCTAAATCGACAACATCTTGCTGTTCTGGTAAAAGATTAATTACGGGATTGGTGGCATCGGGATCAAATTCTACACTATTGGCGTTTTCTAGTTTGGCAACGTTTTGTGCCCATTCGATTACAGAACATTGCATTCCCAAGCATAAACCGAGGAAGGGAATTTGATTTTCACGGGCGTATTGAATTGCCGCAATTTTACCATCAATGCCTCGCAAGCCAAAACCTCCAGGAACAACGATGCCGCTGACTTCAGTGAGGAAGTGTCCAGCACCATAGGTTTCGAGGTCTTCTGAGCTAACCCAGCGCAGAACCAGATCGCTGCCAATGGCTATTGCGGCATGGCGTAGCGCTTCAACGACGGAGAGGTAGGCGTCACTGAGGCGGATATATTTGCCGACGATCGCGATTTCGATTTTTTGGGTGGGACGATATAATCGCTCAACCAATGTCTGCCAATGGGTTAAGTTTGGTTGGCGCTGTGGCATCTGCAAGAAATCTAGGGTGGCTAAAGCTAGTCCTTCTTGTTCTAAGATTAGGGGGACTTCGTAGATGCTGGGGGCGTCTGGTGAGGTGATTACTGAGTCAACTGGCACGTCGCAGAATTCGGAAAGTTTTTCTTTTAAGCCAGGAAGAATTGGGCGATCGCATCGACAGACTAAAATATCTGGTTTAATGCCGATAGATCGTAATTCTTTGACCGAGTGCTGAGTCGGCTTGGTTTTCATCTCGCCGGCTGCAGGAATCCAAGGCAATAAGGTTACGTGCATATACAGTACATTATTGCGCCCGACATCCTTACGAAACTGCCGAATTGCCTCTAAAAAGGGCAAAGATTCAATATCTCCCACTGTGCCGCCAATTTCTGTAATTACCACATCAGGATTGGTGTTTTTGGCAACTCGGTGGATGCGTTCTTTAATTTCGTTGGTAATATGGGGGATCACTTGCACAGTACCACCCATATAGTCACCCCGACGTTCTTTATTAATCACCGCTTGATAAATTGAGCCGGTGGTGACGCTGTTGAGGCGAGACATTGGGGTATCTGTAAATCGCTCATAATGTCCCAAATCTAAGTCGGTTTCTGCACCATCTGCCGTCACGAATACTTCACCATGCTGGTAAGGACTCATGGTACCTGGATCGACGTTAATATAAGGATCGAGCTTGAGAATTGATACCGAATAATCACGAGACTTGAGCAAACGCCCCAAGCTAGCGGCGACAATGCCCTTGCCAATGCTAGAGACAACGCCACCTGTTACAAATACAAACTTACTCATAAAATTTTCTTTGAACCAGACTTTTAGAGATTTCCCCCGTCAATTGTGCCACAGACTTCCAGTGTTGTTCTTTCAGGAACGCTGAGTGCTTGCAAAATCCGTCATTTGTTGTACAAGCAAGTTTAGAGTTTTGTTTGCTCTTGGATAAAGTTTCCTGCTTTGCCGAGAGAGTATTTCGGCGGCGTTAGAGTGGTAAAATTCAGAGCAGCGTTAATCTTGATTACCCACTCAATCACTCAACTTTAATACCTTATTCAGGCTCTATCTGAACGGTAACAAATTAAAGCTCATTTTTACAGAAACTTTGGATTTTTAATCAGGTTTTTCGATGGCAAAGTTTTATAGTGAAATTAATGCCGATTTGCAAAAATTCATCCAAGACCAAAAAATCTTTTTTACAGCAACGGCAACTAAAGATAGTCGAGTCAATTTATCACCCAAGGGAATAGATACTTTTCGTTGTTTTGATCAAAAAACAGTAGCTTACTTGGATTTAACTGGTAGCGGCAATGAAACGGCTGCTCATTTGACTGAAGATGGCAGAATGACGATTATGTTTTGCAGTTTTTCTGAGAAGCCTCTCATTTTACGTTTATATGGTCAAGGAAAAGTCATTCATCCAAGAAATTCTGCATGGCAAAGCTTTTATGAGTTATTTGATTTTATACCTGGAACGCGCCAAATCATTATTCTTGATGTAGATTTAGTGCAAACTTCTTGTGGTACTGGCGTCCCAATTTATGAGTTGCAAGCAGAAAGACAAGCAATTATTGAATGGGCAAAAAACAAGGGAGAATCAGGTCTTTCTGAATATTGGCAAGTTAAAAATCTGCAAAGTATTGATGGCTTACCAACTCATCTTTTAGAAGATTAATTTTTATCTAAATCAAACTTTAATCTGGATTATGATCAGGCTATAGTTGCTTTTTAACTTGGTTGCCAACATACCAACTATGCCACTGCTTGGAACTACGAATCGCTAGCCACAGTAAAATCAGGGCAATTAGCCCTCCCTGACGGGGGGCGTCAAAGGCAAATATTACTAAAACAATGCATAAAATATCTTCAATAAAGACTACCCACAAAGGTAAACCTTTGAGGCGATAAAACCAGCCAACTAAAACTAGTTGAATTACTAATGCGAGTAAACCACCCACAATGCCAATTATCCACAAAAACTGGATTGGGGCATCAGTAGCTTCAGCAACTGTAATGCCCATAATTGCTCCAACAATTGGACTTAAAATTAGCTGAAAAATTTGTAATATTCGCTGCCCTAACAGCTTTTTGGAGGCAAATAACTCAAATAGCGACCAGCTTGTTAAAATACAAAGCAAAACTTTTGGATGAATGTGACATAAAAGTGGTATTTTTGACCATAAGCCATCCTTTTGCAATAAGCCAATCATCAGGAGGGGCATGGCAAGTCTCATTCCTGCTGCCGCCGACGCGGATAGTGCGGCTAGGAGTGCAATCATTGTCGCCTTCTGCAATAGAACTGAGTTGTCTAATCTTCACCTAAGCTGATAATTAGCAAGCTTGCTAATAGGACGGCAGTCTGAAGATTACAACTTTACTCCTCTAGTCTAATTGTTCGTTTGACTATTGTGTGGAGGCAATTAACTTCTCAAGAAAAGTCTAACTTTGGGGATAGTCAATCAGTTCGGATAAGTTTTATTAAAATGTACTTTTTGATACAGAATTTTGTGCTTTACTTGAATTGTCAAAGAAAAGAGTCAAAGCTTTTCTTAGGTATGTGTCTTTTTTCTTCTAAGATAGTTATTTTTGATAAAGTTAAACACAGTTAATTTTTCTCTTAAAATCTTTAAATATTACATCAAAACAATACTACTGAATTGATGGTATCTCCGAGTATTTAAAAATGTTTAACTCTAAAAAAATGTTAAGTAAAAGTTTGCTATGCCAATGCTTAGTCTCAAGAATAAGTTAGTCAATGGAGAAACAGCATAATGTCTAATTCCTTATTTTCTGATGCTAGTAAAAGATTGTCTGCTGCCTTAAAGTATGTAGCAATTTCTGAGGATGCTATTGAACACTTAAAATATCCAAAATCAAGCTTAAGTGTTTCTATTCCTGTCCGTATGGATGATGGAACATTACAAGTTTTTCAAGGTTATCGTGTACGGTATGACGATACGAGAGGACCGGGCAAAGGTGGAGTAAGATATCATCCTGATGTTTCTTTGGATGAAGTGCAATCTTTAGCATTTTGGATGACTTTTAAATGTGCAGTTTTAAACTTGCCATTTGGAGGTGCAAAAGGAGGTATTGTTGTTGATCCAAAAGCTTTATCAAAGCTGGAATTAGAAAGATTGAGTAGGGGTTATATCGATGCTATTGCCGATTTTATTGGTCCTAATGTTGATATTCTTGCTCCTGATGTTTATACAAATGCCATGATTATGGGTTGGATGATGGATCAATATAGCATCATCCGTCGTCAAATTAGCCCAGCAGTTGTCACTGGTAAACCGTTGACAATGGGAGGCAGTATTGGGCGAGATGAGGCAACAGCTACCGGGGCTTTTTTTGTAATTGAAACTATATTACCGAAATTTCAACTAATCCCTAAGAATACAACTGTAGCAGTTCAAGGTTTTGGCAATGCGGGTGCTGTCTTAGCAGAGTTACTTTATAAAGCTGGTTATAAAGTAGTAGCTGTTAGTGATTCACAAGGTGGCGTTTATGCCAAAGAAGGGTTAGATATTCCTAGTATTAGGCAATATAAAGCATCAGGTAATCAAGTCAAAGCTGTTTATTGTGAAAATACAGTTTGTAATATTGTTAACCATGAGGTTTTGAGTAATGAAGAACTTTTAGAGTTAGAGGTTGATGTCTTGATTCCTGCTGCTTTAGAGAATCAAATTAATGAAAGCAATGCTAATAATATTAAAGCAAAATACATCTTTGAAGTAGCAAATGGACCTGTAAGTTCAGCGGCTGATCAGCTTTTGGATAATCGAGAAATTCATGTTTTACCAGATATTTTGGTGAATGCAGGCGGCGTAACAGTCAGTTATTTTGAATGGGTGCAAAATCGCAGTGGACTTTATTGGACATTAGAAGAAGTAAATCAACGTCTGAAGCAAAAAATTGTCGAAGAAACTGAACGAATTTGGACAATTTCTCAGGAATTGGCTATTTCTATGCGAACCGCTGCTTATGTTCATGCCTTAAATCGATTGGGAGAAGCTCTTAATGCTAAAGGTACAAGAGATTATTATATTAATGGCAGGATTTCTTAGGAAGTGAGAAGGCTGCCTAGATAGTTTCTAGTAGCTTTTAAAAACTGTGAATTAGGAGCGACTCTTAGTCTTTGCTTACAAAAAAAGCTAGGGGGATGTCAGAAAACTCAACTACTGCTAAAATTCAGTCAGTTTTTGCGCTAGATATCTATGAATTACTTTGTTTTTAACTTAAGGCTAGGTTTTCGTCATCGGTACCCATTGTATTTAGTCTTGATGCTACTGGGGACAGGTATATTAGTTATTACACAAACAGTATTAGCTAATGATGCAGCACCAATCTTACAAGCTCAAAATGCTTCCCAAACTGATGCAATTGTCAAAAAATTGTTAGGACAGTGGCAAACTAAAGATCCAAAATCAAATACTCAGTTTACCTTTGTTTTTACACCAGAAAATACATTATTTATGGTGCTACCTGCACCTGATGGTTCTTTAGTTGCTCTAAAATTGGCATATCAAATAAATTCAGCAACACAGCCGATGCAAATGGATATTCAACTTGATCCTGAGCAAAAAGCTACAACAATCTTTGAGTTTACAACTGATGGCAAGCTACGTCTAGCAATAGATGGACTTACACCAGAAACACCTAGACCTACTAAGTTTAAGGGTGATGAAACGCTATTTGCTAAAACTTCTGATGCCACAACTTTACCTGCAAATATGAAAGTTATTGAGCCGGAAGTGAAGAAAGCAAAAACTCCTACAGATGAAGTCAAAACTTATATGGCAGCGCTAACACAAGTACAGCAAGCACGCTACCGCGAGCAAGGCAAGTTTGCTGCCACAATTGAAGAAGTAAGTATTGGATTAAAAACAGAAACCGACTTTTATCGTTATAAATTTATCCCTCAAAAAGATGAAACCAAAAGTATCTTGATTACAGCCGAGGCAAAAAATGCACAACTTCCTAGTTACACTGGCGCTGTATTCGCAATACAAATAAATGGAAAAAATACCACTGTTGCCCAGATTTGTGAAACCGAAAAACCTTCAACTACTCCACCAATTATGCCTAACGCGCCAACGACTAGTTCATCAGAAATAAAATGCCCAGTTGGTTCTCGCTCACTTATCTCAAAATAAGAGTGTTAACTATCAAAATATCTAAATGATCAGTTATAAATCCGGCTTTCTTTCAGAAAAAGACAGAAAAATAAAACTCCAAATTGTTACCATAGGTAGAATAAAAGGTAATACTACAGCAGCACTGATATAAAGCTGCAAACTAGCCAAGCCATAAATTCCGGTTGCACCAGTTAGTAGTATAAACCATTTGCTTTTTCTGTCTAATAGTAAGTAAATTGGCTCCTTTTCTTCATTTACCTTCTTTAATGCCAAAACTATTCCCTTTCCTAGTAAGGCTGCAATTATTACTAACCAAAGGTCAGGAATTGGCTTAATAATTCGTTGATTTAAAAAGTGATGAATCATGTAAGCATGAGCGCCACCACCGGGAAACCATCTTGATAAATCGCCAGGAAGCCATTTGGTTAAATCTCCAGGATTTTTTAAAGTACGCCAGTATTTAACAGCAGGTGGCACCGGAAAATTATCCTCCCCTCTGCCAGTAATTCCCGCATCACCATGTCCTCCAGGCGCAATTAATACCACAGGTTGCTGTTGCTGCTCTAGAAAAGTTGAGGAAGTTTCTAACAATTTCCAAGCCGGAATGCTTTGATAAACTTGCTCTGGTGGAATGGAAAAATCAAGAATTGGTTGCAGCCACATTTGTTTTAAATGATAAGAAAACTGCATTATTGGCTGTACGCGACCAGCAGATGAGAAGATATCTTTGTAGTCTTTATTCGTAGTAGTTTTAACATGAGTTTTTATTTGAGAAAGCAAATTAGTTGAAGATTGAAGTTGTGGAAATGGCGGTTGGGCTGATTGGTTAATGTTCAGCCGATGAGCTAATGCTAATAGGAATCCTAAAGATGGACGACGAAAAGGCTCATCATTAAATGGCGCTACTCTCATGTATACTAAATTTTCATCAATACCACGCATATTTCCTTGTAAGCTCCAATTTTGGTGAGCCAACTCCGGCAAAACTTCTAACCAAACACCTTGATCATTGAGCAGAGAAGCAAAGACAAACCAAGTTCCGTGATTTTGCACAGCATTACGCAAAGACTGGGCAAATTTTTGGTCGTTTTCCGGTTGATAACGATCTAAAAGATAATCAAATCCAACGACTTTGGCATTCTGGCTAGAAAGCTTATCTACTAATTTCGCTAGATAACTACGATCCATTGATGTTGGATTAGAAATTTTTGCTTTTTTAATTGATTCATCATCAATTTCTACAAGTAGTATAGGTGGCTTTTTAATAATAGGAACTTGATTAGTAACTTGGCGATAAACAGCTTGAACTAAAACTCTTTGCCGGAGTAAAATACTTTGTACAGGAAGTTGCCAGCTAATGAAAGCAAGAGTTGCAAAGGCGATCGTTTCTTTTTTTCTCGGCAACCAAGGTTTAATTTTATGTCTCCATCCAAAGCGTTTAAATCGAAACAGTTCAGCATTAGGATGTCGAAAAAAGGAAGGAACCAGGGAGGCACTAGGATAAGTTAGATGCTTTTCCAACTTGAGATACTGACAAGCAGCTAATAATGCCGCATGAACATCTTTATACTGTGCCAAACTCTGAAGAAACTGCACCAAAAATTCTTCAGCAACACTATTATGTACAGGTTCTCGCATTATTGCCACCTGACTTAATCCCAAGTTAATTAGCGAATTGGCAAGACTCAAGCCATTGCAAGAATTAAATAAAGCAAACTGCAAACCTCTTTCTTTAGCAATAGTTAGAGATGGAGCAAGCTCTTGCAGGAATAGAGAAACGTTGGGAGCGATCGCAATTTCTCCCCCAGTTAATACGGTTTCATTAGTATGTCCTGCAAAAAATAATACATCCCAGCCACACTCGTCAATAATCGCATTAACAATTTCAGACTTTAATACTTCAATATCTTTTCCCGGCTGCCAGCCAACAAACTTAATAGTGGCAACGGAATCTAGCGATTTTAAAGCTTCCTTTTCTGCCTTAAAATCCAATCCCGTATCATCACCCAAAATTACCAAAACCCGCGCTTTGCGATCGCGTTTTTGCGGTTTTACAGTCGGTTCCTGAATATTCCAAGGCTTACGAATAATGCGAATTTTACCAGTAGCGGCAATTTTCTTTTTAATTTCCCAAGCTTCCCACGGCAAACGTTCTAAATTCAAATTACTACAAGTCAAAAATACATCAATAGGCGCTGAATGCTCTTTATCTAAATCAATAACTGCATCTTCAAGAATTGAGCGGACATCATATAATTCGCCAGAGCGTAACCATTGATGAAATTCTGATAAAAGTTTAGCTTCAGCCTCTACAAGCTTGGCGTGCCAATCAATCGGTGGTGGTGCAATATAACCTTTTGTTGCCACTCGTCCACGTAATGAAGTTTGATAAAAACCTAGATAACAATCATTCCATTCCTGATACTCAGCACTTAGTTTTTCAGGAAAATTAACCCTTGCATTAAGTTGCTGTTCTTGTCCCCAAGCTAATTTAAATAAGCAAGATTTTTCTACTTGTTGAACTTCTAGATAGAACACAGAAGTATTTGTACTCATGGTTTTTGTATGCTTTATGATAATTATTGATTGGAGTAATCAAGAATTATATAGGATGATAAAATAATACACAATTCATTCCCAATTCAAATAAGCGCTACCCAATAAAAAAGATGATTCAAGCGACTTGCCATCTCTTTATTAATCCTTAATCCAAATCAAACTCATCTTCGTCTCCACAGTAAAGAGCGATCGCTTCTTCACAAGGATTAGTACCAAAAGTTTTGACAATTTCTAGAGCTTGCTCATAACATTTCACGCCCAAATCATGCCAACCAAAATATTCATAAACAGCTACCAAATGATGCAGCAATTTTTCACTATCTGCTGTCTGATTAAGGGTTTTTAAAACTCTTAAAGCTTGTAAGTGATAGCACAGGGCGCGAGAATGTCTACCCAACTGATAATAAACAGCACCAATGTAATTTAAATTTCTTGCTTCACCTATTTTATCGTCAATTTGACGACGAATTTCTAAAGCCTGTTGATAAGATTGCAATGCTCTTAAAGGCGGACTTAACTTAATATAAGCAGTGCCAATATCCTCAAGCGTTGTCGCCTCATTCTTGCGGTTACCAATTTTGCGGTTAATAACTA
Organism: Coleofasciculaceae cyanobacterium; assembly: GCA_049671305.1. GTDB lineage: Bacteria > Cyanobacteriota > Cyanobacteriia > Cyanobacteriales > Coleofasciculaceae > CADCTM01. Next base: position 52,813 of record JBATUR010000039.1, on the reverse strand, counting down.
ATGCTTGTTCAAAAAAAGCGATCGCAGCACGAGGACGCCCTAGTTGTAAATGCGCTTCTCCTATACTTTGCAGCGCTGTACTTTCACCATCTAGATGATTTTTTAAACCTTGATACATCTTTAAAGATTGGCGACAGCACATCAGCGCCCGCTCTGCTTGCTTCAAACTATTGCAAATTTGTCCAATACGATTTAGTAGTCTAGCCACATTAATAACATCATTTTCGGCACTAAAAATTGTTAATGCTTGTGAGTAAGTCCACAGCGCTTTACGGTCTTGACCTGTTTGATAATAAGCTGCTCCTAAATAATTAAGAATAATGCCAATAGTTGCTTGCTCTTTGATGCCTTGAGCGTATCTTAAGCTTTGTTCAAGGCATTTTATACCCCAGGTATATTGCCCTAGCTTGCAATGAATTAAGCCAATAAGTTTGAGGCTTTCCACTTGAGCTATATAATTATTATTAGCTTCTGCTCTAGTAAGTGCCTGTTGAAATATCTTTAATGTCGTTTGCAATTGCTCGTGCTCAGACTGCCGTCGCTTCTCGTGGTTTTGAGGCATGATGAGACAGCTATTAAATGGGGTGAAATTGCCTTCGATTTTCGATTCAGCCTTGTGGTAAAGAACAGACTGCATAATTATCCTGTAACTACTTAGAGATTGGGTTCTACAAGTAGCTATCTCTAGCTAAGAAGCAAGTTATGCAGTTTTGAAAAAATTTACTATTCCCTCGCTGGCTACTGATGCCTGAAATTATCTGACAGCAAGGCTTTCAGCTCGTCACGCTTTTTTTAATTTTCTCTGAAAATTAAGTTTACGGCAACTATTAAACCTAACTACCACCTCAGCTTAGTGTGGATTAAAGCTAAAAGGTGGCAAAGTCTCCTCAATGCCAGCTTCCAAACCAACTGTTACAATAAACTTCTCATCACAACTGCCAATAACACTAGTAAATAGATAAGATTCACGACTTTTATCTTCCAATCTTTGCTCAACCAAAACACTACTTTGGTCGCTAACTCGTAATCTTAATTCTGTAGGTAAAGTCGTCCCGGATGCTGCACCTAATATTAGTAATAATTCCCATTCAGCCAGAGAATCTGATGGTATTAACCAAGTAATGGCATAGAGGCGTAAGGGTATTCCTGTTAATTGTAAATCTCGATAAGCTGCCCGTGCCGATGTAGGAATTTCTACACTATTGTGCCGAAGTTGCTTGGCGATTGCTTCAAATTCTTGTGCAGGAGATCGCATACCTCGTAGAGGTGAGGTGAGAGCAATACTTGGCAATAATACCCAAGAAAGTTCTTGAGCAAATTCATCTAATTCATTGAATAACCACCGTCCTACATTCATTGCAGGCTTGGTCAATAATTGCAAAATATCTGATAGATTGTTTTGCAAAGATGTTTGATTTGATTCTGAAATAATTTCACCACGTTGCAATTGATATAGCCAATTTAGTATCTCACAATTAGTTAGCACAATTTCTCCCTGTTCCCAGGTTAAAACTTGCCATAATTGACTTGTTTGTAATTTAGGTAATTTTTCCAATAACTCTGAGCGAATTTCTGCAAGTTTTATTAAACGATTGCTGGGGATTTCAGGCAAAGAAATTGCTGTTAGCTCTAAACGACGTAAAAATAGTAACAAATGGTCTGGATTGGCTTCAAACCAAGTTAGAGGCACTTGATATGTCCAGTCTTGATCAGCTTCTAAGTTGACAGTTGAGCGTCGTTGCATTAGTTGTTCATAAGATAAAAAACTTTGAACAACTGCCGTTTCTTGCTCTTCTTGAACTTCAACGATTACATAAAAATGTGGAATAAATTCTGGTAAATCGACAACCGCTCTTGGTAATGTAATTTCTTCATCAGTAAAGCTACCTGTAGCAATCAGGCAGAGTTTAAATTGAGCCACTTCTAGATTACAAACTGCATCAAGAACATTCGCTATCTCTGGCTGTAAAACTGTACAAAAGCTGGAATTAACTGTTAATTCAGAAGCACGTGAATTTAACCATTCCTCAAAAGCATCAAGGGCTAAGTGATTGAGATAAGTACGCCATTGCTGTTGCTCATTAGGAATATTTAAACTGAATTCTACAGCTTTGTTAATGCTCTCTGGTGAGATATCAATTGTTTGCTCAGAAAAAGCTTCAAAGTTAAACATGGCTAAGGTTTTAGAGATATTGTTGATCATTTTTCAGTTCTCATGTCATCTAGTAAGCGGCAAATTCTCTTAGAAAAAAGACTTTGTGTATTGTGTGTTTTGGCTTTTGTAGGTGTACTTGCTTCCTTTCTAACTTCTTGAATTAATAGAGTAATTTGCTCTTTAAGTGCTTCTTCAATTAGTTGGAGGTGATGCGGATTAGTGTAAGCTTTGGTTTTTTTAGAAATGCGATCGCGCAGTAGTACTAATAATTTTTGTTGGACATCCGCACGTAATGCCTTAAGATTGAGTAAGCGAGAAACATTAAATTGAGCAGGTAAATTAATAATTGATGCAATCTCAGTCATAGAGCTTCCCTGGCAATGAAACAGTTGTAATGCTGTTAAGAACTTTTGTGCTTTTTCGGGGTCTTTACGCTCTAAGTATTTGACTCGCTCATTAGTTACTTGCTCTAAAGCTTGATCCAGGCAACTTAGTAATTGTTGTCGATAAAAATTCAAAAAATCAGTTTGCTCATCTGGCTCTTCACAATTATCAATCCACTCAAAAAATGATAAACTATTACTAGTTTGACTAGCATCAGAATTAGGCACATTTATTGATTCTGTAGCCAAATTTCCGCCTCGTGCATGAATTCGATATTCTCGTAAACGAGTAGCAATTTCCTGCAATTGTGCAAGCAGATTTTCCTGATCAAGTAGTAAAATTGTTGGCTTTGACAAGCGTTTGCCAATTTGTTGTAATTGTTCTGTAGTTGGTGGTAAACATGGTCTTCTAGTTGGCTGCTGGCGTTGCTGTAAACGTTGAGTACGATAAACTGCATGATAACTTTCTAGTAGTTGGCTTGCCTGCTGAATTTCCAGGCTCGTTAAGTGATGAAACCGAGAAAAAATGCGCTGAAGTTGTTTGCTACTAGTATCATTTAAAATTGCCCAATCACTAACTAAATAAACACCACATTGTAGCAAAAATGTATTTAATTCTTTATGGTGTTTTACTAGTCTAGTTGTCCAAGTAGCTAAACTGCTTTGCGTTGGAGCAAAACTGTCTAGAATTTTACTTTGTAGTGAGTAATATGATGAATTGGCAGGGCAAGGCTCATCATCTAAAACAAAGACTAACAAATCACTTACTTTAAAACCATGTTTTGTACCAAATTGTATTGCTAAATTTTGACAAATTTGGTAAGTTTGATAAGAAATAAAGCATTGCAGACAATATTTAGCTATGCTGTTGTTAACTGTTTCTGATATTTGCATCAACTGTACAAGTTGAGCCTGGACTAAAGTATCTGGAACATCACTTTCCTTGATATCTGGAAAAAGTTGCCGAAAAAAGATTTTTGCCTGGATATTTTCTACAAACCTATAGTTTCCGGCAGCATCAATTTTTACTTTTGTCCAATATTTAGATGCTGAAGTCATTTCAGATTACAAAATAAAGCAAAACAATCAGGAAGTTAACGAGCAGCATATTTGTTTAGTTTAAACAATTCTTTAGCATTATTTCACCTCCTTTTTTATAAAATCGTTTAGAGCCATTCAGTGCTTGTCAATTTTATCTATATCTAAGCAATTTGAGCTTATGCAGTTTTTGCTAAAATTTATTTCTTTCCACAGGCAAGACAAAGACTATACACCCTTAAGTTAGAGAAAAACTGTTCTGCTGCTGAGTTTTTGGCATATCTCCTACATTCTGAGAGATAGCTTCATAAAACTATTGCTTGGAGGCAGCAACCATGAAGCGTCTAATTTCTAGCATTTTGATAATAAGCTGTTTTTGGTTGACTTTTCATTTATCTAAGCACTCACAAGCACCTTCTTCGTCGCTACCAACATCAAGAATGAGTAACCTGATTTTCCTAGAGTTATGTAATTAAAGATTTCTTAACAGGAAATCAACCTCAAAATCTGATACCATCCTGCGAGAGACTTAATCGTCATCCATTTTTGATAAAGTGATTCAGTATAGATTGTTAATCAGGAAAAAAACTATGACACTTTTACAAATTGCCGTTATCATTGGGTTATCGTTTGTACTGCTCAAGTTTGCTGCTTCTATGTTTGGTTATGGCAACATACCCATTCTCAACAACTTAGTGACAGTTATTCTTAGTATTTTTGTAACGTTTGAAATTGTTAAGCTTGTAGAAGCGATCGCGATCGCCTTTAGCTAAAACCAAACTGGTTTAAATTACCCTAACGCTCTTTGGTAGGGGTTATCCCTAAATTCCCCTACCACTTTTAAAATTCAAATCTTACCCGAAAGTTGCCTTTGTAATATTTTATAACAATTTGGTGACGAATCGCTAGTAAAGGTATCTTGTAAGTTGAATTTTCTTAAACATTTGGCTCAAAACTCGGTAGTTGATTATCTCAAATAATCACTACTTTTGTTGGCATTGATTAAAGGTTTTCACCTTTTCAAAATGATGCCCCATTGGCTTAAATTCTCTTACGAGCGACATACTTATCTAGTTAATCTAGATAGTGTAGATGCTTTTGCTTTTACCTCGAATGGACGATTGTTTTTTTGGCTGCCCTATAGTAAAAATGTCAAAATTGTGCTTAATCCCCAGCTTGCTCCAGAATCTTATCAACAAGTTTTAGACTATCTCAGACAAACAATTTAATTTGAGATTGCTCAAACATTATTGAGTTTTTATAAATCTGGCTATTCAGACTGTTTGGTTAGCGTAAATCGCCTATAGTAAATTTTAATTCAAAACTAAATTCTGCCATGTCTGAACCAACTATCGAATCAATTTTACAAGAAAAGCGCTTATTTCCACCCGCCTCAGAATTCTCTCAAAACGCTCAAATTAAAAGCTTAGAGGAGTATCAGCAACTGTATGAAAAAGCCAAAGCTGATCCTCAAAATTTTTGGGCTCAATTAGCCGAAACCGAGTTACATTGGTTCAAAAAATGGGACACAGTATTAGACTGGCAACCACCATTTGCCAAGTGGTTTGACGGCGGTAAAATGAATATTTCTTACAACTGTCTTGACAGACATCTCACAACTTGGCGCAGAAATAAAGCGGCATTAATTTGGGAAGGTGAACCCGGCGACTCAAAGACATTTACTTACGCCCAACTACACCGAGAAGTTTGCCAATTTGCCAATGTTTTAAAACAACTAGGCGTCAAAAAAGGCGATGTTGTCGGCATTTATATGCCCATGATCCCGGAAGCCGCGATCGCTATGCTTGCCTGTGCCAGAATAGGTGCACCTCATGGCGTCGTCTTTGGTGGCTTTAGTGCCGAAGCCCTACGCGATCGCTTAAACGATGGTAAAGCCAAACTCGTGATCACCGCCGATGGAGGCTGGCGCAAAGATGCAATAGTACCTCTCAAACCCCAAGTCGATAAAGCCTTAGCCAACAACAGCGTCCCCAGCGTCGAAAACGTCCTTGTAGTCCAGCGTACCCAACAAGAAATCACAATGGAACCAGGGCGCGATCACTGGTGGCATGACTTACAAAAAAGCGTTTCCGCCGACTGCCCCGCCGAACCGATGGATAGTGAAGATATGCTCTTCATCCTCTACACCTCCGGCAGCACCGGCAAACCGAAAGGCGTCGTTCACACCACCGCCGGTTATAACTTATACACCCATATAACGACGCAATGGACATTCGACCTCAAAGACACCGACGTATACTGGTGTACCGCAGATGTCGGCTGGATTACAGGGCATAGTTACATCGTTTATGGTCCCTTATCCAACGGTGCAACCACCTTAATGTATGAAGGGGCACCCCGCGCCTCAAACCCTGGCGCCTTCTGGGATGTAATTGAAAAACACGGCGTCAACATCTTCTATACCGCCCCGACAGCAATTCGTGCCTTTATTAAAATGGGTGAACAACATCCTAACTCCCGTAATTTATCCTCATTACGCTTGCTGGGAACCGTTGGCGAACCGATTAACCCAGAAGCTTGGATCTGGTATCAACGGGTTATTGGCGGCGGCAAATGTCCCATTGTCGATACCTGGTGGCAAACGGAAACCGGCGGGTTTATGATTACGCCGCTACCCGGTGCAATTCCCACAAAACCTGGTTCAGCAACTCTGCCTTTCCCTGGAATTCTCGCTGATATTGTCGATTTAGAGGGCAATACCGTCCCCGCAAACGAAGGCGGATACTTAGTTGTACGCCACCCTTGGCCCGGAATGATGCGAACCGTATACGGCGATCCTGACCGCTTTCGGCGCACTTATTGGGAGCACATTCCACCTCAAGACGGCAAGTATGTTTACTTTGCAGGAGATGGCGCGAGGAAGGATGAGGATGGTTATTTTTGGGTAATGGGGCGCGTTGATGATGTAATTAATGTTGCTGGACATCGTTTAGGTACGATGGAAATAGAGTCGGCGTTGGTATCACATCCAGCAGTTGCAGAGGCGGCAGTTGTGGGCAAACCGGATGATTTGAAAGGCGAAGAAGTGTTTGCTTTTGTGACGTTGGAAGGCGAGCATAGTGCCAGCGAAGAGTTAGTTAAGGAACTGAAAAAACACGTTGTGCAGGAAATTGGTGCGATCGCCCGCCCTGGGGAAATTCGCTTTACAGATGCTTTACCAAAAACGCGATCGGGTAAGATTATGCGGCGCTTGTTGCGTAATTTGGCAGCGGGGCAGGAAGTCGCAGGTGATACTTCGACGCTGGAAGATATGGGAGTTTTAGATAAGCTGCGGGAAGGATCGTAGTTGGGATATGGTGGGGGTGATTGATCAATCACCCCTATTAGTTTCTCGATAAATATAAGTAGATAAATATGGAAACTATCACCCTACAAATTCCGCAAAATATCGCTCTAACCGATGAGCAATTCTATCAACTAAGTACAGCAAATGAAGAATGGCGCCTGGAACTAACCGCGAAAGGAGAATTGATTATTATGCCTCCAACAGGTGGAGAAAGTGGTATTAGAAATTCCGATTTAAATGCCGATGTAGTCATCTGGAATCGTCAAACAAAACTAGGTTATGTCTTTGACTCCTCCACCATCTTTAGATTACCAAATGGCGCCAAGCGTTCGCCTGATGTTGCTTGGATAATTAAGGAACGCTGGGAAGCTTTATCGCCAGAAGATAAGCGCAAATTTCCGCCTTTATGTCCAGATTTTGCTATTGAACTACGTTCTGAAACTGATATAGCAAAACTACAAAGTAAAATGCTCGATTATATCGATAACGGCTTACGCTTAGGTTGGTTAATTGATCCTCAAACTCCAAGAGTGGAAATTTATCGCCAAAATCAAGATGTAGAAATTATTAATTTCTCAAATCAACAAAAGACAGCTACTTTATCAGGAGAATCTATACTACCAGGATTTGTTTTGGATCTTGCTTCTATTTTTAATCTTTGATAGCGGCATTATACTAAAAGCCTCTTTAACCAACTTTTATAGAGTTTATTTGATAACTTTTGAGATGGCGGCTAAACGCTTTAGGCTGAAGTCTGCCATTTTTGCTCTAGTTTAATCTATCCTCGAAGCTCTCAAAGGGGTTTTATAAAAAGTATTAATAGTAGTTTAAAGTAATCGGAAACCAGATACCCCAGCCATAAATGAGACAAGCAGCTATAGTGCTTCAGGGCAGGATCTAACAACTTCTTTGGAAGCGGCTGCATAAGAGATGAGCAGAGATACCATGTCCCTAATAGTACGTCTGTTTATCTCCGTAGGGGTTCTGAAAAGATGTAGACTATCTACCTCCAGCAGCATATTATACGGAAATAATTTATCTAAGTACTTAAATCTGGGGTTTTATGCAGAATTATCCTGCCTAATCACCTATTTTGTGGTGTTATACGGAAAGTTTCAATATAATAATAGTTGTGTGTTTTTGTCTGTAGGCGATGACAGTAGTTTTAAAGTTATCTTTTTGATACAAAGGCTGATGAAACCCATCTATAAATTTTCAATGAAGTAGAAGTATTACAGTGGTCTTTTTAAGGGATCTAGAGATAAAAAAGATGAAATAACCTACACAACTTAAATTTTATGGTTTCAGCTAGCGCAAGTGATGATAACAGTAATCTCATCCGGTCAACTCTTGAGTGGATCGCTGATTGCGGAATTAATGGGTTAGGAGTTCTGCCATCTGCGGAGGAAGTCGCAGCAGACCATTTGAGTAATGCAGCTAGTGTTGAAGATGCCATTGATTCAGTTATTGCGTGGAGAACTACATATGCTACTGGCACAGGTTTTATTACTGGGTTAGGCGGCATTGCTGCAATGCCCATTACCATTCCAGCAGGTTTAGCTGCATCCTATGCACTTGGAGCCAACACTGCGGCTGCAATAGCTCACCTTCGTGGATATGATATTCATTCTGAACAGGTAAGAACAATGGTTTTGTTATGTTTAATTGGTGAAGCAGGGGAGGAGATCCTTAAAACCGCAGGCATCACGATCAGTACAAAGCTGTGTCAAAACCTGATCAAGCAGATACCTGGTAAGGTTCTGATTGAAATCAACAAGAAAATCGGTTTTCGGTTAATTACAAAAGCTGGTGAGAAAGGCGTAGTTAATCTTATGAAAATGGTGCCTTTAGTAGGAGGTTTCGTTGGAGGCACTTTTGATGGTCTCTTTGTAAATAGTTGTGGAAAAACAGCGAAAAAAGTGTTTGTTTAAGCACCAGATACATAATATTGCGGTGCAGCGGATTGAAGTGAGCCATTAGTGCTGAGTTAAAGATTATTGCAACCGTTCAGCCGGAACATTCTACGGTTTGGTTTCTGGGTTGGGGCAGCAACAGATAAGCTTATCTCCTGGTGTTCAAAATTCAGTTGAGTCATTAATGCACTCGCTTTACATCTGCCAAAATAAATGCGATCGCCTTTTCTATATGTTCCTCTTTGGACTCAGGCGGTCAACTGCCCTTAGATGTTTCCAGTTTTCAGGCACTGTGCAATGAAGCGGCAGCAAGCATATAAGACTAACTGGCTGTGATGACTCGCTACCACCCAGATCGCCTAGCCTAAAATAGAGATATCTAAATTCAACAAAAAATTATGAGTCCCCTGATTAGCACTTTTTTAATTTTAGCCGCAATTTTAGGATTTTCTGGCTTAAAAGTTGACCGCGAATATGAGCGAGGCGTCATCTTTCGTTTAGGAAGATTGAAAGGTCTTAGAGGACCTGGAATGTACTGGGTTATGCCGATATTAGAGCAAAAAAGCCAGGTTGATATTCGTACCAAAACCGTTAATATTGAGCCACAAGAAACAATTACCGCTGATGGTGTCACAATTAAAGTAAATGCGGTTTTATACTACCGATTACTTGACCCTTCCAAAGCAATTAATAAGGTTGAAAATTATAACTTTGCTGTTTATCAAACTGCCTTGACAACTTTACGAAACGTTGTTGGACAAAACATCCTTGATGATGTTCTCCAAAACCGTGACAAAATTAACCTCAAAGTTCAAGAAATTGTTGATGAAGTCACCGAACCTTGGGGCGTTGTTATTGAACGAGTAGAAATGAAAGATGTCGAAATTCCCGGTAGTATGCAACGGGCAATGGCAAAAGAAGCGGAAGCAATTCGAGAAAAACGTGCCCGAATTATTAAAGCTTCTGCTGAACAAGAAGCCTCGATTAAATTATCAGAAGCTTCTAAATTAATTGTCGATAATCCTGTTGCTTTGGAATTAAGAAGGTTGCAAATGCTAACGGAAATTGGGGCGGAAAATAACACGACAACGTTGATTATGTTGCCGTCAGATTTCACCAATTTAGCCCGACAATGGACGGATGTTCTTGCTAATAACAATAAGCCACAAGCACAACCAACACCAACCAATGGTATGATTAATAATGTTGAACCAGTTGATCAACCAATTCCTTTTAATCCACAACCTATCAAAAAGCCAGAAATTTAGATAACGATAAATAAATAAACACCTGATGAATTTTCAACTAAGTTTTTAACAATACTGCCAGTCGTACCTCAAGTCTATAAGCTTGAGTAACTACCGCAAGGAAGATCATAAATGGCTGGAGAATTGACACTAATTGTCGAGATGGTAACGGTGCTGGGTGCCGCCACAACAGGAGGATATCTAGCAAGTCGTCTGGGGCAACCAGTGTTATTGGGATACTTACTAGGCGGCGCGATAATTGGTCCTGCTGGCTTAAAATTAATCGCCTTGGAAGGTGATATTCAGGTACTATCAGAAGTTGGGGTAGCGCTGTTACTATTTGCCTTGGGTGTAGAGTTTTCCCTCAAAGATTTGTTGCGGGTAAAAACGATCGCATTAGGAGGCGGCACACTGCAAATCCTGCTCACCATTCTATTAGGAGGAGGACTAGCTTATCTAACAGGTTGGGTTGATACTTTCCCCACAGCAGTATTCTTAGGCGCAGTGCTTTCTTTTTCCTCCACCGCAGTTGTCCTCAAAAGCTTAATTGAACGCAATGAGGTGCAAACTAGCCACGGACAGATTATGCTAGCAATGTTAATTATGCAAGATTTGAGCTTAGGACTCATGCTTGCAGTACTTCCGGCACTAACTTTGCCACCGAATGCGATCGGAATTGCCGTATTCATTGCCCTACTCAAAGCCGTTTTATTTCTCGCTGGAGCAGTTTTAGCCGGAAAATGGCTAATTCCCTATTTAATCCGCTTGCTTGCCCAAACACGTTCTCAGGAGTTATTTCTGCTGGGAATTGTGGTGCTTTGTTTAGGAATTGCCCTGTTTACCTCATTCATTGGTTTGGGCATTGCTATGGGCGCATTTGTGGCAGGGTTGATGATTTCCAACGTGGAATATGCAGATCATGCCCTTGATCGCGTTTTGCCGATGCGAGATATCTTTGCTACGCTGTTTTTTGCCTCAATTGGGCTATTAATCGATCCGGGCTTTCTCTTTGCCAATATCGGTGTACTAATTGGACTAGTTACCGTAGTGATGATCGGTAAAGCAGCAATTGTTATCCTGATTGTCAGAATATTTGGCTATCCCCTCAAAACCGCACTAACCGTAGGTTTGGGCATCAACCAAATTGGGGAATTCTCCTTTGTGTTGGCAGGCGTCGCCCAAACAACTGGAATATTCTCAGCCAAACTTTATGGCTTGACAGTGGGTGCAACGGCTGCCACGCTGTTGATTACGCCATTTTTGCTCAAAGCAACGCCGTATCTGCTAACGTGGCTAGAAAGCTTTCCCCGAATTAGTTCTAGATTAAAGTTAACTCACCCGCCGCGTTTAATTGGCATAGAGGAAGAACTTGCTGATCATGTAGTAGTTGCAGGATATGGCAGAGTCGGGCAAACTTTGGTGCGAATGCTCTATTTTCAGGGCTACAAAATTCTGGCTATTGACAACAATGAAGCGACTCTGCGAACCTTACAAGAACGCCAAATTCCCTATCTGTTTGGTGATGCTGCTAGCGAGTTAGTTTTGGAAAAAGCTAATCTACATAAAGCTAAAGCAATGGCGATCGCACTTCCTGATCCGCTGGCAACTAGATTAACTCTAAAACGTGCCTTAAGCTTAGTGCCAGACTTGGATATTACCGTGCGGGCGCATGGCAAAGACGAAATTGATGTGTTGTATCAACTGGGTGCTAAAGAGGTTGTGCAGCCTGAATTTGAAGCTTCTTTAGAGATGGGGGCGCATATGCTTTTGAAACTGGGAGATGGGACTTATGAGGTGAACCAAGTTGTGAATCGCTATCGTACCGGACGCTATCGAGATATCATACCAGAACGGGCAGAGTATTGGGGAGCGGCTGACTTGGAGGCAGCGACGGAAGGATTACAACGTCATTGGTATGTCCTCGATGAGGATTCGCCTTTGGTGGGGCAAAGCCTTGCTGAAGCTAATATCCGCCGTTTAACTGGAGTCGCCATTATGGCAATTGAGCGTCAAAAGCGACTGCATCGTTATCCAACGGGAGAAGTGAGCATTGAAGTTGGCGATCGCTTATTGGCAGTGGGAAATCCTCAAGAGCATATTGAGTTTAAAAAAATCTTTTACAAAGCAAGTCAACAAAGTTAATCGTCTATCTTAATTGACAAATTGCTTGATAATTCGGTGTGTATCTAAATATTAGGTACGATGTTGCTCGATAAATGTTAGCCTAAAGAAAGACGTATTTCAAGCATACTACGTGTGATTTCATGAACAGAGTTGTCGTCGGTCTTTCCGGTGGGGTAGACAGTTCCGTTGCCGCCGCCACCCTCCATCATCAAGGCTACGAAGTCGTTGGTCTTACCCTTTGGTTAATGAAAGGGAAAGGTCAATGTTGTTCTGAGGGGATGGTTGATGCGGCGACAATTTGTGAACAACTTGGCATTCCCCACCATATTGTTGATAGTCGGGAAGTTTTTCAAGCAAGTATTATTGATTATTTGGTTTCTGGTTATCAAGCAGGCATTACACCCCTGCCTTGTTCTCAGTGTAATAAAGAAGTCAAGTTTGGTCCAATGCTGCATTATTCCCGGCAGGAATTAGGCATTGATAAAATTGCCACAGGTCACTATGCCAGAATTAATTACGATGCGGCAAATAACCGTTATCAATTACTGCGAGCAGTGGACTCGACAAAAGACCAATCTTACTTTTTGTATGACCTAACTCAAGACTTATTGGCAGGTTCAATCTTTCCTTTGGGAGAATTAGCAAAAACCGAAACCCGCCGCCTTGCACAACAATACAACTTATCGACTGCAGATAAGCCAGAAAGTCAGGACTTATGCTTAGTCGAATCTCATGGTTCGATGCGGACATTTCTTGATAAATATATTGCCCCAACAACAGGGGATATTGTGGACTCAAGCGGCAAAGTTTTAGGGCAGCATCAAGGCATCCACCATTACACAATTGGGCAGCGAAAAGGCATCGGTATTGCTGCAGCAGAACCATTATATGTAGTTGGTTTGGATGTGGGGCGTAACCGCGTCATTGTTGGTAGCCGCGACAGTGCTTCAGATGCCAAATGTAGTGTAGAAAGAGTTAACTGGGTTTCGATTTGTGAACCTACTGCACCAATTCGGGCATCAGTGCAAGTCCGTTATCGTTCAAAAGCTGTACCTGCGACAATTATCCCTGTAGAAGGCGACGCAGTTGAGTTAATTTTTGATGACCCGCAGTTTGGGGTAACACCAGGGCAAGCGGCGGTGTGGTATGACGGCGATGTGCTGTTAGGCGGTGGCATTATTGCGGTAAATGATTAGGTTTCCTAGGGTTAATTCCCCGTGTTCACCCAGTCGGGGTAAGCACGGGGAATTAACCCTATATACAGAAATTATTGCGATATAGTATCCAGTAAGAAGGGGGCAATCTGCTCAATAGCCAGCAGTTGTTGCACAGCATTAAGAGCGATCGCTTCTTTGACCATACCAAACGCCCCATCTTGCCCAATTGTCAGCCCGCCAGCGCTAGCAATACTAGATAAACCTTCTGCACCATCACGACCAATTCCGGTTAATAATATCCCAGCCGTTGCCTTACCATAGCAGCGAGCAAGTGATTGGAAAGTGACAGTAATTGAAGGACAATGTTTACTATCTGTGGGACAATTTGTATAAAGAAACTTGCCGTTTGAGTCTAATTCCAGGTTATATTTATCAGGTGCAAAATAAACAACTCCTGGTAAAGGAAACTCACCAACTTCGGCAATTTTTGCCGTTAAAGCACACTCAGCAGACAACCAATTAACTAAACCTGATAAAACTCCCTGACTAACGTGTACAGTGCAAATAATCGGTAGGGGAAAATTTGAGGGTAGTTGACTCAAAATTTTCTGAATTGCAGGCAGAGCGCCCGTAGAAGCCCCGATTGTGATGATTTTTAGACGGCTCACATTGGTCATTATTCCTTGTGCTGAAAATCGACCGGGGTTTGCTGATTTAGGAGTAGTTGTGGGCAGTTGTTGGCGTCTTTGGCTGACTTTCATATTAGAGAGCACCTTAATCTTCGTCACCAGTGCATTTCTGAGCTTTTCATAATCTGTTGGTGAATCAGTCATCGGTTTGGGAAAAACATCAGCCGCACCCGCTTGTAAGAGACGAAACACATTATCAACATCGGTTTTGCGGACAAAATTACTAATCACTAAAATTGGTCGTGGATCAGCCGCCATCACCCGTTTTGTTAATTCCAAACCATCCATATTTTCCATCAATAAGTCGGTACAAATTACATCGGGGCGTGTACGAGTAATTACCTCCAAACCTTCAATACCATCTCGCGCTACCCCAACAACATCAACTTCTGGAGAAGAATTAAGTAAGCGTTGCAAAATTTCCAAAGCAACCGGAGAATCTTCCACCAAAACCACTTTATTCGTTGTCATTTAATCAAACTCCTTAATGTTTCTAACAAAACACCCTGCTCAAAATCACCCTTAGTAATGTAGGCATTTGCGCCAGCTTGCTGCCCCTGAATTTTGTCTGTTTCTGTTGCCAAGGTGGTGACGAGAATTACAGGCAAATCTTGATATTCTGGGAATTGACGCATTTTGCTAACCAATTCCAATCCCGACAAATTCGGCATTTGCACATCTGAAACAACGGCAACAAAGCGATCATCTACCAGCTTGTTGAAGCCGTCTTCTCCATCTACCGCCGTCGTCACTTCATAACCCGCAGCTTGCAAAATTCGCTTCATTTGAGTACGAATTGGAATTGAATCTTCAACTAAGAGAATTTTGAGTTTAATTTCTGTTGCCCGTGCTAATTCTTGCACCGTGACAGAAACAACAACTTTGGATGCCGACTTGAATAAGTCTGTGGGATTTAGTACCATGCAGACTTCGCCAGTACCCAAAATCGTTGCACCAGAAATATTTTTAACTCGCAGTAGTAATTGACTTTGCGATCGCAAAACAATATCTTGTTGCTCTACAATTTCATCAACCAACAGTGCCAAACGCTCACTGCCAATGCGTAAAATCAAGCAATGTATAGTTTTTGAAGCAGTGTGCAAAGCTTTGGTAGATGTCGGCACATTCAGAGGCAAGCCTAATAAATCCGCAAGCCATGCCACAGAGACAGATTCACCCTGAAACTCAAGCGTCTGGCTGCCTCCTCCCAACGCCGCCTCAGTGTATAAGACTTCTTGGGGGGAAACTAAGAGCATCGATTCCACAAATGCCACAGGCAGCGCATAAGGATGAGACTGCACGCGCAAAATTAAAGCATCGATGCTAGAAAGAGAGCTATTTAAGGTAATCCTAAATAAACAGCCATTGTGGGGCGTAAATTCCAGATGGATATTACCATTGAGGCGCTCAACGTGATCATGCACCACATCTAACCCAACTCCCCTGCCGGAAATTTCCGTTACATTGGTACGGGTGGAAAATCCTGGTGCAAAGATTAATGCCTGAATTTGGGCAGTTGACATCTGAGCTAATTCTGCATCCGAGCAAATGCCGCGACGCAGCGCTGACTGTTTAATGGCTTCCACATCCAAACCGCGCCCATCATCTCTGACTTCAATACTGACAGTGTTGCCGACTTGATAACCCCGCAAGCGAATTGTGGCAATGGGCGGTTTGCCAAGACTTTGACGCTCTTGGGGTGTTTCAATGCCATGATCGATGGCATTTCTGAGTAAATGCAACAACGGATCTTTCATTTCTTCGAGAATTCGTTTATCTACGCTGTTATCACCTCCTTCAATTTGCAGATTGACTTCTTTGCCTTGCTGTTGGGCTAAATCTCGCACAGTGCGGGGAAAAAGGTTAAAAATAGTGGAAAACGGCAGCAATCTTAAGGCGTGAATGCCTGATTGGAGTTCATTAGCAACAGTTTCCAGTTTGGCGCTATCTTCATCCGTTTTACTGCGGAGTCGATTCAGCAAGCTGCCCAGGGTTGAGAAGCTTGCCATTAGGTTAGGTAAATTTTGCGGTTCAGGCGTCTGCAACTGCCTTGCTGGCTCATCAAAGGGGCGCTGCAATGAAAATTCTTGACTCCACTCTGCCAAAAAAGTCATGATTTCCTCAATATCAGCAACTCTGTTGGCAATATGACCTTTTGTAACGATTAGTTCGCTAGCTTGAGTTAGTAACTTATCCAGCTTGAGGGCATCAACACGGATCGTATCAATTTGGTAATCATTAATCGGCGTGAGGCGTTGCTGTAGGGGTGGTGTCTCCGTACCTACCCCGTTTGTGCCTGTAATTTCTCCTACTTCAGCAACGCCAATTTCATTAGCTTCCTTTTGCTCAGTTGTTAATAATTCAGTAGATAATGTTGGCGGCTCAATTTCCGACAAATCAGCCATATTTTCTGGTAATTCCTCACCAGAATCAGCACCCATGAGTTGCGCCAAAATATGAAAAACGCTGATATTTGCTGGTTTTCCACCAACAGCTTCGGTAGCAATTTTGCGAATCGCATCTATTCCTTGATATAGATAGTTTAATAGTTGAGAAGAAAGTATTTTTCCCCGCTTCACTGTACCGATAATTTCTTCAAGTTGGTGGGTAAGTGTTTCGACATCTTTGACTCCCAACATTCGAGAATCACCTTTAAGCGAGTGCATTTCTCGCAATAATTGCTCTAATGTAACTTGGTCTTGCGGATTATTTTCTAAATGTAGCAATCCAGATTCAATATTTTGTATGTGTTCAGTACTGGCTGCTTTATAAAGATTGCGTAGTTCTTCGTCTTCTATAATCATGATCAATGAGCCATAGGGGGCGGTTTTACAGATTGAACTAAACTACTGCTTTCAACTTTTGTGCCGCTTGGTTGAGGTCATTTGTGGCATCTTTAACTTGGATAATACCGATGGCAGTTTCTTTTGCCCCTAAGTTAGTTACATTCATGGCAGCGACGACTTGCTGAACGGCAACTGCTTGCTGTTTGGCGGTTTGAGAAATCAGTTGGGTGTTGAGAAAGACTTGGTTAACTGCGTCGGCGATACTAGTAAATACATCGCCTGTTTCTTCAGCCAATTCGATACCAGAAGTGGCTTTTTTTGTGCCTTCATCTGTTACCATTACGGTTGAATTAATAGCAGATTGAACTTTATGAACTAGTGAGTTAATTTGCTCGGCTGACTTCTTACTTTGGTCAGCAAGTTTGCGAATTTCCCCAGCGACTACGGCAAAACCTTTACCTTGTTCTCCAGCGCGGGCAGCTTCTACCCCAGCATTAAGTGCCAACATATTAGTTTGGTTGGCTAAATCTGCCACCAAGTCAGACACAGTAGAGATTTGATCAGTTTGTTCAGAAAGGCGGATAATTTGATTAGCGATCGCACTTACTTGCTCTTTTAAATTAGCAATTCCCTCAATGGTATAACCAACTGTGCGAGTACCTTCTGCTGCAAAATGTAAGGCTTGTTGTGCTCCTTGGGCTGCAGTTTCTGCTTGGTTTGCTGACTGTAGTGAAGATGAGCCTAATTCTTCAATTGTAATCGTAGTTTCATGAACAGAAGCTGCTTGTTCATTAACAGAACTTGCTTGTTGAGCAACTGATTCACCAATTTGATTGGAAGTTGAACCAATTGTACTAACAAAGCCTTGAAGTGTCGAAGTAATGTTGCGAACTAGCAAAGTAATAGCAATCAAAATTAGTACGTTGATGGCAAAAATCACAATTTGTGTAGTTCTTAAACTCTGAGTTTTTTCTTTACTAACTGCTTCTGCTTTTGATACTGCCTCGTTAGTAACTTTGAAAAAATCCTCACTTTGTGCAAACAGCTCATTTTGCAATTTTGGCTCTTTTCTGGCTTGTTCAATTGTACCCTTAATAACTTTCCAACGACTTTCAACCTGCCTCATTTGTCCAATAAATTCTTGATTTGTAGCGGGAGGCAAGTCTAACTCTTGATCACCATTAATCAAGCCGTTGATCACTTTATCAATAGTTTTAATTAACTCATCATTTGGGTTGCCTCTTAGTTCCAACTTAACCAATCTTTGAGAAGCACCCCTGACAATACCCGCTTGGTTGACAACTGTGCCTTCTTTACCTGTGGTTGTGAAAAAGGATGTCGCTACACTACCAATACCCAAAATTAATATTCCGACAACTGTAGCCTGTAACTGAGTAGTAATTTTCATGGTAATTTCTCCAATTTAATGCGTTTTTTTGTTGAGCCGTAATGTTCTTAAGTAGCAAGCAGAAGCCGCTTTCTAAACCTCTTCATTAACCGTTATACCTCCTTGTTTAAAAAGCTTTGGCAAGTCTAAAACATTCAAGGTTTTACCCTGAACAAAAGTAGTATTTTTGAGATACTGTTGAGCAACATTGGTTGGGTTTGTAGGTAAGGGACTGAGGTCAATATAATTTAGTTCCACCATGTCTAATACTTGTTCTACAGGCAATCCTGCAACAATGTCGTCAATCTGAACTAGCACAGCTTTAGAACCAATCTTAATGGTAGAAATGGGAATATTTAAAGCCTTGCGAATATCAACCAAGGTAATAATTTCGCCCCGCAAATTCATATTGCCAATGATATGACTAGGACAGCAAGGAATTGGCGTCAAATTATCAATATCGATAAAAGCACGGACTAGATCTAAATCTAAAGCAAAGTATTGATTGTCCAAAGTAATTATTGCTAGAGGAATTAATTTACTAGCAAGATTAGTTTCAATTGATAGCTTAAGTCGATTAGCTCTTTGTTGAAAAATTGTCCGTTCTTCAGAGGTAGTGTTAGGGCAATACAAATCATAAAAGTTGCCAGGTATTTCGGATGTTTGAGTTTCCTGATCTTGCTGTTTAATTAACTTCTCCTCTTGACTATTTTCTTCAAAAAATGGTGAGGGAGACTCAAGAAAGCTGAGTGAAGTTTTGTCTGGTTTTTCTAGCTGATCATCCGAGGAATCTACTAAATCTAACTGCATTTGTGCATCCCAAATTAAGGGAAGTACATCATCTAGTTGACTAATTAATGTCTGTGGTTCGAGCAAAATAATCTCACTATTCTCCACTTGATACAAACCAGAAAATAAGGCATTATTTGTCTCACTGACTGTTAAAAAAGACTTGGTTTTAATTTCTTCAGAATTGATATTTAAAACCTCCTTAACTTGATTAATGATTATGCCCAGTTGCAAGCCTTGGCACTGTATAATAATAATGTGATCGTTAAGATTGAACTGTTTTACTGGCGACTCTTGAAGTAAATTAAGATGCAATATCGGCACAATTTGTCCGCGAAAATTAATTATTCCGATCAGATTTGTAGCGGGGGCAATTGGTGTCAGCTCAGGCAGAGTCAAAACTTCCTGCACTAGCGCCGCTTCAATTCCATAGTGCCAATTATCCAAACTAAATGTTAGGTATTGCTGAGTTTTCATGATTTGTTAGTTTCTACATATTTGTCTACAGTTTCGATTAATAATTTGGGCTCCACTGGCTTTGTCAAATAATGAGTTGCACCCGCAATTTGCCCCCGGAGTTTGTCAGAAAATTTATCTCTAGCCGTAATCATAATGACTGGCAAACGTTTAAATTTCTTGAGACTGCGTACAGTTTTACAAAATTCTAAACCATCAATTTCTGGCATACTAACATCTAACAAAAGTAGAGCAATCGGGTTAGTATTAATCATCTTTAATGCCTCCACAGCATTACTTGCCAACAACACTTGATAGCGCTCAGATAAAATCCGTTTAATCATTGTTTGTACAATCACACTATCATCAACACTCAAAATAACCGGAAGCTGCTCTGCTTTCTCAAAAAAAAACTGTTTCGGTATTTCTTCTCCTAAAGTAATCCAACTTGAAATTGTCCAAGCTCGATAAGATTTTGCTAATTTGAGCGGGTCTTCTTCTATTTCTTCAGCAATATCAAGAAGCGATCTTTTGCCATCTATCCACTGCTGTAAATGCTGCTGTATTTTTGGCTCTTTCACTGCCTGTAAGCTGTTTGGTAAAAGCTTAGGTACGGCATTCATAGAATTAACTAAAGGTATCAATGCCGCCCATTCTTGTTGGCGTGTCGTGATATCTTGCCACACTTTCAACCAATCTAAATAGTGACCGTTTTCACCATAACTCAGGTCAAATGGTACAATCGATTCTAATCTTAATTCCCCTGGCTGATCTAATGTTTTCTCTAAAACTTGCACAACTTGAGCCTGAATAGCCGCTTCAATTTCCTCCCATTTAAAGACTTTTATTGCAACGAGTTTTTCTAAGAGTTCACGAAAAGATGAAGTGTTTTTCAACCTTTGTGCAGTGTATCTTATAGCAGCATTTGCCCAGCTATAACCAAATTTAATTCCGATCATTCTGGCAAATTCTTGATTATTTTCAGGGACTTGTAAGCCGCCATAAGCAATTTCGCCATCTTTGATAACAAGAACGTAAGATCTTGGTCTTTGAGCAGGATCTATAGTTGCATTTATATAAATAGAGCCACTAGCTTTTTCGCATTGTAAATCGCCCAGCAAATGAGATAATTGCCCAGCTTGATACTTGGTTATTGTTAGCATTCTAAGAATCCGCCTCTTGTTTAGAGAATGCTCTTAATTAGAAATTATTACTACTTCAATAGAACAGAAATAAGCTAAAGTAGTACAAGGATCTACATTAAGGATCAAAATTTAGAGCTTGCCCCTCCTTGGAATTATAAAATATAATTTTGCAGCAAAATTTTTTTCAGTTAAGCAACACCAACTCAAAACGGCTATTCATCTAACATGAAGATTTAAGCAGTTTTTAGGATGCTTTAGAACTGATAAAATTAAACAAAAAAATAGATGCTCTCTTTAGATTTAAACCAAGGCAGACTCAACGTAGAGACTATCATTCACAGCCTACATCTTCTGCCCTGTGCCTTAAGTTGTTGAGTGTACAACGACTGTAATACACCTCATTTAAGGTTATTACTTTTGAGGGAAGAACTGCAACAATTTCCTGATAATGTTATTGGTTATTTATATTAGCTTAGAGAAAAATTGTCTTTTAAGGTACTTGCTTGAAGCGAAGAGCAAGCAAAAAATGTACAGCCCATAAATATTGGCAGGATAAAAAACCAGTTTAAGAAGCAAAGCTTTCTCATTTCAAGTTTTCAGCCGAGATGATCATGTCCCAAGCAGAGCCTTTGCTAAAATTGTCAAAAACAGCAGATAGTCAAGCCGTCTTCTGAGTAGGCAATAGTATAGAACTCTCTCGACCCGTAGCCAAGACTGCACCAAAAGCCCTATTGAGAAAAACTTATAAGAATTTTTCCTTATCAGTTACTGCCAAAGAGCTGTTAATTTAATATGGTTTAAGTAAATTTACAAATAAACTAAAAAGGACTATTTTGAACCCTTCAGACGGAATTACTCCCCACGGCGGTCAACTAATTAATCGCATCGCGACAGCCGCCGAACGCCAAGAATTTCTCGATCAAGCCGAATACCTGCCCCGCGTCCAACTAGACGATCGCTTACTATCCGACCTAGAAATGATTGGGATCGGCGCCCTGAGCCCCCTCACAGGCTTCATGGAAAAAGCCGACTACGAAAGAGTCGTCACCGAAATGCGCTTGGCAAACGGGCTACCGTGGTCAATTCCCATCACCCTCTCAGTTGATCCCGAAGGCGCTGAATATCTCAAAGAAGGCGAATGGGTACGCCTTGACGACCCCCAAGGGCGCTTTGTTGGCGTTTTGGAATTAACCAGCAAATATCGCTACAACAAAGCCCACGAAGCTACCCAAGTCTACGGCACCGACGACCAAAACCATCCAGGCGTGCAAGTCTTATACAAAAAAGGCGCGATCAAACTGGCAGGACCTGTTTGGTTATTGCAACGCTATCCTCATCCCCAATTTCCTCAATATCAAATTGATCCGATCCAGTCTCGTGCCTTATTCAGAGAAAAAGGCTGGAAAACCATTGTTGGCTTCCAAACCCGTAACCCCATCCACCGTGCCCACGAATACATCCAAAAATGTGCCCTAGAAACAGTAGATGGCTTATTTCTCCATCCCTTAGTTGGCACAACCAAAGATGACGATATCGCCGCCGATGTGCGGATGCGTTGCTACGAGATTATGATGGATCGTTACTTCCCAAAAGACCGCGTAATTTTGGCAATTAACCCAGCCTCCATGCGCTACGCAGGTCCCAGAGAAGCGATTTTTCATGCCTTAATTCGTAAAAACTACGGCTGTACTCACTTTATTGTGGGACGTGATCATGCAGGCGTTGGTAACTACTACGGCACCTACGATGCTCAAAAAATCTTTGATCAATTCCAGCCATCAGAGATTGGCATTGTACCCATGAAATTTGAACACGCTTTTTATTGCAAACGTAGCCAACAAATGGCAACCACAAAAACCAGTCCTAGCACTCCCGAAGAACGAGTTCATTTATCGGGAACCAAAGTACGGGAAATGTTGCGCCGAGGCGAGTTGCCACCTCCAGAATTTTCGCGTGCCGAAGTTGCCGCCGAGTTGGCACGGGCAATGAATATTGCCACTTATGAGATTTAAGCCTGATTTGAGCGGGTGTGTATAACAAGTGCTTGCTGACAAAATACTGTTGCTGACTTCCCCCCTGCTTAAGGGGGGTTTAGTCTGGACGTATCACACCGAAGCTTTTTGGGGCGTATTAACATTAGCTGCAGAAATATTACAAAAATTTAATCCGATCCATAGCAATAATCCAAAACTTAAAATCGTCATTCCTGGTAGTCTATAGCTGTTAGCTAATAGCTGATCGGTAATATGGGACTTAATCGGCGGACTTTTTTGCAACGGGCAATTTTGGCACTTGCCTCTTTGGGTGTTAGTGAAGCTGCATTATCACTACTTGGTGAGCAAAGTTTGGCAGTACCAATATTGGATCGCTATTTCCAGGCGCTGGCACAACCTGGGGGGCGTAAGTTGGCGCTATTGGTGGGAATTAATCAATATCCCAATAGTACGGCTTTGAGTGGTTGTGTTACGGATGTGGAACTGCAACGAGAATTGTTAGTTCATCGCTTTGGCTTCAACCCCAGCAATGTGCTAACCCTAACCGATAGCCAAGCCACGCGAGAAAATATTGAAACGGCATTTATCGAACATCTAACTAACCAGGCAAAGGCTGGAGATGCGGTGGTTTTCCACTTCAGTGGTTATGGATCTCAGGTAAAAGTGAGCGAGTCTGAAACTGATAGTGTCCTGGGTTTGTCTAATAGTTTAGTGCCAGTGGATAGCCTACTCGCGACTAAGGGGGCAGTCACGGGTAATGATTTGTTGGAAGAGACTTTAATTTTACTATTGCGATCGCTTGCTACGACTCAGGTAACCACAGTACTTGATACTAGCTATACACCTGTGCAGAATCTCCTACAAGGTAACCTGCGAGTGCGATCTTCTCCCAACCCACCCTCTGGGCGCCCTAGCCCCGCTGAGTTGGCGTTTCAAGAACAACTCCTACTGAGGCTAAAATCGCTAGACCAAAGCAAATCAACACAACTACCAGGCATTGTGCTAGCGGCGGCAAGTCCAGATCAACCTGCAACTGAGGCGTTATGGAATGGCTTTAGTGCGGGTTTATTTACTTATGCCTTAACTCAGTATTTGTGGCAAGCTTCTCCAGCCACGACGGTG
Source organism: Coleofasciculaceae cyanobacterium (assembly GCA_049671305.1). Classification (GTDB taxonomy): domain Bacteria; phylum Cyanobacteriota; class Cyanobacteriia; order Cyanobacteriales; family Coleofasciculaceae; genus CADCTM01. The sequence continues at coordinate 29,121 of JBATUR010000039.1, read as the reverse complement.
CAAATTAGCCTCAGTCGTGCCACTGGTACAGTCAAGCAATTGGCAGGCAGAGAACAACAGCCGACGTGGTTAATGGGTCAAAAAAATCGTGATTCGCCTTTATTTGCTTATTATTTACCATTAGATCCCAGTCTGGGGGCAGATGGCGTGGTGACGGCGGTGGAAGAAAGTGGCAAAATCCAGTTATGGTTGGCAGGACTACCCGCAACGGTTTTAGAGTATTACGGTAGTAATTCTTTGTTGAGTCTGGCGCCGCCTCAGTCGGCTCAATGGAGTCAGGCAGAGGAAAAATCAAATTCACCACAGCTACAATTACGCTCTAAGGAGGGTTTGAAAGGCTTTGCCAAAGTTGTCAGCACAACTGCTTTGATTGAGAATTACCCGTTGGCTGTGGGGCAGTTGGTGCGAGAAGCTGTCAGGGTTTTACCCCGCAACTTGGGCTTAAGTTTGGCTTTGAATGCTGGTTTAAAAAGAATTGAAAGGGTAGATGCTACGAGTGCTTTTGCCAATATTCCCGCTGTTTCGGCTGTGGTGGTGGCGGGGGAACAGCCGGCGGATTATTTGTTCGGTTCTGTCGCAACTACTGAAAGTTTGGAGGGGGGTGATGTCTCCACTCATGCAGGAGGTTATGGCTTATTTTATTTGGATAGTGAGCCGATTCGTAATACTAAAGGTGTGCCAGGGGAGGCGGTAAAATCGTCGGTTAATCGACTGACACCAAAGTTGAGAGCCTTGCTGGCGGCAAAGTTGTTGCGTTTGACGGCAAATGAAGGGTCTTCTCTGTTGGGTGTACGGGCGTCTGTGGAGAAGTTTACACCTCAAGCTACGGTGGTCATGCAACGGGAAACTTTGAGGGCGACTGGGGCAGCACAGAACCTGAAGGAAGGTCAAAAGCCGTTGATGGCTGGTATGGGCGAGGCAACGGTTCCTAGTTTGCCGATTGGTAGCCTTGTCCGCTATCGTTTGGAGAATTTTAGTGATGCTAAGGTTTATTTTATGTTGTTGGGGTTTGATGCTGGTGGTAATGCGATCGCTTTTTATCCCGTACCAACCTTAGAAGATACTCCGGGCGATAATCAACCAACTTTGCTTGATGCGGTGATTGCTCCGGCGAAAAGTTTAAAATTGCCACAGTCGGCAGTAATTGCTGATTGGGTAGTTTCAGGACCTAGTGGACTTGCAGAGATGCAGTTGATTTGTAGTCGCACGCCGTTTAAATCAGCGATAGCTATGCTTGAATCATCTCGTAATCTGAAAACAAACATCAAGCAAATTGACGATTTATCAAACCCTTTAGAGGTAGCAGAAGCTATTTTGCAAGACTTACATTCAGGTAGTGCCATGTTAGCAGCCTCCGCTTCGGATTCAGATGCTACAGCAGTTTCTGATGTCTATGCTCTTGATGTCAAGGCTTGGGCAACATTGAGCTTTATCTATCAAGTAGTTTGATTGATGTGGGTTTTACTATTATCAAAAGTAAGTAGATCAAGTTAAATAATTCAAAAAAAAGATGAGTGATAGCAATTCTTCTAAAGAAACCACAAGTAATAGTGAAGAAATCCGTAAAACTAAGAAAGCGGCAGCCAAAGCCTTAAAAGATGCCGCCAAAACCATCAAATCCGAACAGGTAATGGGAGACAAAACACCAAAACCTAATTATCCTCAGTATCGAGTTGAACCGGGGATAAGATTTCCTTTAGCTGGACTTGATCCTGATACTTCTGAACATTACAAAAAAAAGAAAGATGTTAAAGCCGAATTAAAAGAATGTCGTAAACGCATTCGCGAGCTTCAACAACGTTTGTATGCAGAAAATCAAGGCAGCTTATTAATAGTTCTGCAAGCAATGGATACAGGAGGTAAAGATGGCACCATTAAACACGTTTTTAGTGGGGTAAATCCTCAAGGTTGTCAAGTTTGGTCATTTAAAAAACCTAGTGATGAAGAAGCAAGTCATGATTTTTTGTGGAGATATCATCATCGTGCCCCACAACGAGGCATGATTACCATTTTTAACCGTTCTCATTACGAAGATGTCTTAATTGTACGAGTCAAAAATTTGGTTGAAGAGGAGATTTGGCAAAAACGTTATCATACTATTAATGAATTTGAGAAAATGCTAACTCTGAGTAATATTACAGTAGTTAAGTTTTTTCTGCATATTTCTAAAGATGAACAAAAACGCCGCTTAGAAAGTCGCTTAGAAAACCCTGATAAGCTTTGGAAGTTTTCTAGTAATGATTTAAAAGAGCGACTTTTGTGGGATAAGTATCAAGAAGCTTTTGAGGAAGCAATTAATAATTGTTCAACAGATTATGCACCTTGGTATGTAATTCCGGCTAATAAAAAGTGGTATCGAAATTTAGTAATTGCCAGAACACTTGCTGATACACTTGAAGCAATGAATCCCCAATATCCAGCAGCAGAAGCAAGTTTGGATAAAATTGTTATTCATTGAAGTTAGAGGCTAAGTTAGGGTAGCATCTTTCAATCTCTTATTTCCACTAAATTTCTACATTGCTGCTATTTTCAGTCTATTAGTTATTTGGTGGATTTGTGCCATTACCTAAAGCCTCTAACTACTACCAATTAAGCAATGCGATAAAACTACAAATACTTCTTCAACAATAAGCCTAATTTTTCTTTTGTTGCGGCGGGAACCTTATCTAATTGTGTTAAAATAGCAAACTTCAAAGCTGAATGAGCCTCTGATTCTGGAGGATTTTCAGTTAAACGTCGTACTGTTTCTTGAATAACTTTTTGAGCATTAACAGCATTACGTTGTAAATTAGCAATCACCATTTCTACTGACACACTATCATGGTCGGGATGCCAACAATCATAATCAGTAACTAGCGCTAAGGTAGCATAAGCAATTTCGGCTTCTCTTGCCAACTTCGCTTCTGGTAAATTGGTCATACCAATGACTGTAGCACCCCAACTGCGATAAAGATTAGATTCGGCTTTAGTAGAAAAGGCAGGTCCTTCCATGCAAATATATGTGCCGCCACGATGTAAAATTACATCAGTTAAATGCAGGCTTTCCACTGCATCTGCTAATAGTTTTGCTAACTGATTACAGACAGGATCAGCAAAGGCGATATGAGCAACAATTCCTTCTCCAAAAAAGCTGGAAACCCGATTTTTAGTACGATCAATAAATTGATCAGGTACTACCATATCTAAGGGTTTTGCTTCTTCCTTAAGAGAACCCACCGCTGAGGCTGAAATTAAATATTTGACACCCAATTGTTTCATTGCATAAATATTAGCGCGGTAGGGAACTTCCGAGGGTGTAAGATGATGATTGCGACCGTGACGAGCTAAAAAAGCAACAGGTGTTCCGGTTAAGGTTCCTACAATTAAAGCATCAGATGTTGTACCAAATGGTGTATCAATTTGTACCTCTTTTACATCCTTGAGGGCTTCCATTTTGTACAACCCACTACCGCCAATAACTCCAATTGTTGCTTCCATTACTTTTACCTACTTAATATATAACGATGCCAAGCTATTTTAGCGATAAATTGACGGTATTAAACAAAAAATTAGCTGACCTGAGTAATATTTTAGCAAGTCAGCTAGTTTTTTATTATTGATGTAAGGAAGTTAAGAAAATAGCTTAAAGGTGATAAGTCATTAAATAACTCCGGGTCCCTTACCGCGAGTATCCTTTTCCATAGTTAATTCACCATCTTTTGATTCATTAACTTCTTCTAAATCTTCAAGTCTTTCTGCTTCCTGCGCTTCCTCAGCTTCTTTTAAGTCTCCGGGCTCATTAATATACATTTCTGGCTCAATGGCATAGTTATTAACTAAACCTTCTTTATCGGTAGTATATCCACCTGTACTATCGATGCTTTCATCATCAGTTTGATCATTAGTTTTTGCCATTTCCTCCTTCTGTTGATTCGGAGTTTTTTTGAAATCTTTGCCTTCTCTTTCCATACGGGCAGCGGTTTCGGCAGGCACTATATGTGCATCATAGGTATCAACTTCAGTTCCAACTTCCGGCTTCTTTGTTGATTTTTCATTACTCATGAATGATTGTCTCCTTGAAAGGTGTATTTAATAAAGGTTTAAACTTTTCTCTATGCTTATTAAAATCTTTTATTAAAAGCTTGTGCCACTATCAAAGGTATGATTCTTCACTGTACCTTTAGCATTAGAAATCACGTTTTTCTAGTTCTGAGTAAGGCTTTGAGCAATTGTTAGCAATTCTCAACAAAAATATTGTCTATTTTCTCAAAACGAAATTAATAATTTCCTAAACTATTCTCGTAATAGCCAAAAACCTGTATAAGTCATCCCAGAATTATCAGGTTGCACCAACAAAAAATGTAATCCCTGACTTGCTAATTTGCGTTGCTCATACATTTGGGCGGCAGCAGTAACCTCTTGATCCTCAAAGGTGGCAACTACCCAACGCTCGGCTAGCCCGGCATCTAAAATTAAGCCATCAGGTGCACCAGCAATATAATTTAGTGCTACAGGGTTGACATTTTGCAGCCAACGTGCAAGCTGCATCGCTTGTCGTCCACCATCAATTACCACTCCCGGCACAGGCAAAGTTGCAGCCAAACCAAGCTCAAGAGGTAACAGAAACTGGGGCATTTGCAAACATGGTATGGGGCGCCCGGCAAATGCTTCTTCCAGATTACCAGCAGCAAGTGTGGCAAATCGCCATTGCTCACCCCAGAGTTTTTCAGGCAGAGGTGTTGGGGGCGGTTTATCGAGGGCTAGGGGGTTGTAAGCCTGCCCACTATAATTATCTTGGAGATGGTATTGCGAAGCTCTTTCCTGCAACCATTGTTTTAAAGCTGGGGTGTGCCGTGTCGCTTCCACTGGAATGTTGAGTTGTTGGGCGGCAGTGGTGAGCAAACTAAGTGACTGAGGGCGAAAGACTTGCAGTTGAGTTGGCAAACCAACCGTGCTTGCAGCTATCTGCAACTGAGATACTAGCCAATTACTATTGACGGACGACTGGGGGCATAAGCCATTATAGGTAAAGTGTCGTGTTGCGTCACAAATCAACAACTCCCAGAGCGTCTGCCCATTAGCATCTTGCAACGGACGACGATAAAAATCAACTTGCCAAACATTCATTGTTGTACCTACATCTAACTTCAGGTTACCAAGATAAGGTAGCCATGACACGTTCACCAGATAGATGTGTATTGAGAATTTTGGGCAAGAAATCTAATCAAGATGCACCTACTATTTTGACAATAATAGCTGACCTACACTTTCTACAAATGTTTGACTCTAGTTTATGCGATCGCACCCTAAACACGGTGCCTCTGTTTATTCCTTGGTGGCAGTTTCCCTGGCTAAAAAACTTTCTGCTTATCTCATTAGTAGTTTTCTTATTATTAGGACTAGTTTTGCTGTTTCGCCAAGCTAAACGCAAACATTGGTTAAGAAAACCAAAAGTGCTGATTGGTTTATTTTGTTTAAGTGCAGTTTTTCCCTTAAGTTTTTGGCTTTTTGATAAGTTTTTGGTGACTTTTATACCAAAAGATTCGGGTGAAACGGCTGGTGCTATTGTACTTTTAGGTAGAGGCGGCGGCGATTTTTATACTGATCGTACTAACTTAGCTAAATACCTTTGGGAAACTAAACGAGCGCCACTAATTTTTACAAGTGGTATTGATGATGCTCCTAGTATGATATCGCAACTGCAAGAAAAAGGCGTGCCTCGGCAAGCATTAGATGGTGAAAATTGCTCTTTAACTACAGCAGAAAATGCCCTTTTTTCGGCAGCAGTACTACAACCAAGAGGCATTAAAAAGATTATCTTAATTACTGATGAGCCTCATCTGTGGCGATCGCTTTTGGTGTTTCGTGCTAATGGTTTTGAGGTGATCCCTCGCTCAACGCCATTACCTTCCTATCTAGGAACTCAAGCATCATTTATTCTAAAACTTAGAGAATATGGTGGACTATTAACTTATACTTTTAGAGGGATACTTTCTGACACGCCCGCTGAGGCAGAATTAGATAGTCCAGGATTAGCAAAAGCCGTGCAAGCAGCTCAAAAATACGGCAAACAACAAAGCTTGCCATCAGTTCAATAAACTTAATCCTGACCGCTAAACTCTCAAAAGTAGACAAAGGCAGTTAAGATTTAAACTGTGAAAAAAAAGCGCTAGTTTTAACTCAACGCCCCTTGAATTGAAACTCGCTCCTCTAAGTACAGCAATAGAAGCTTATGAAACCTGCTCTGACTCAATTTGGCAACCAGATGTCTAACCTTACAGGCGTCCGGGCGATTATGAAAGACATTGTTGAAACACTCCGAGCAGGTCAAGGGCAGGAATTTATCAATCTTAGTGCAGGGAATCCTGTAATTTTACCGGAAGTTGAGCAACTTTGGCGAGATTGTACGGCGCAGTTGTTGGATAGTCCCCAGTATGGTGAAGTTGTTTGTCGTTATGGCTCAAGTCAGGGATATGATCCGTTAATAAATGTGATCGCTAATGACTTTAATCAACGTTACAACCTAAACCTAACTGAGCGTCATATCCTAATTACTCCTGGCAGTCAGTCGATTTATTTTTATGCTGCCAATGCCTTTGCTGGATATACGAAAAGCGGCGCCTTAAAACAGGTGGTTTTGCCTCTCAGTCCAGAATATACAGGCTATGGTGGAGTTAGCTTAATTCCCGAAGCCGTAGTTGCCTACAAACCCAGCTTAGAAATTGACGGATCAGCTCATCGCTTTAAGTATCGCCCCGATTTTAGCCAACTGAGCATAAATCAAGATACAGGTTGCGTGATTTTTTCTCGCCCTTGTAATCCTACCGGCAATGTCCTCACTAACCAAGAGGTACAAAAAATTGCCGACTTGGCAGCGCCTTTTGATGTGCCAGTATTAATTGACTCAGCTTATGCACCACCCTTTCCCGCGTTGAACTTTACAGAAATGACGCCGCTATTTGGGGAAAATATCTTGCACTGTATGAGTTTATCAAAAGCTGGACTACCAGGAGAACGTGTAGGCATAGTAATTGGTGATCCGCAGTTAGTGGGAGTTTTGGAGTCATTTCAAACTAATATGTGTATCCATTCTCCCAGATATGGACAAGCAATAGCAGCAATTGCGATCGCCTCTGGTGCCCTTGCAGACATCGCTACCCGCGTCATTCGTCCCTACTACCAACACAAATTTGAGGTTATAGAAAATACCTTAGATCAATTGATGCCGCAAGATTTGCCGTGGTTTTTACATCGTGGCGAAGGTGCAATCTTTGCTTGGTTATGGTTACGAGATTTACCCATAACTGATTGGGAATTATACCAAGAATTAAAGCAAGTCGGCGTTATTGTTGTCCCCGGAAGCTCATTCTTTCCCGGTTTACGAGAAGATTGGTCACATAAACACGAATGTCTCCGCATCAGCCTCACTGCCACCGATGCCGAAATTGAAACTGGAATGCAGCGTTTAGCAAAGCTAGTACAACAAGTTTATCAGCGTTCCGTTGTTAGTGTTTAGTGGGAACAGATCCCCGACTTCTTTTTGAGAAGTCGGGGATCTTATCAATAAGCAACACCCTCTAACCTTTATATTGAATGCGATAAATGCGATTATTCGCCTCCTCCGTAACCAACAAACTACCATCTGGCAGCACCAACAAGCCAACTGGGCGTCCCCAAGTCGTGGGACCTGCCGGATCAGTTAAAAAGCCTGTAAGGAAGTCCTCATAACGACCAGTCGGGCGACCATTAGCATTGAAAGGAACAAAAACTACCTTATATCCCGTGCCAGAATCGCGATTCCAGGAGCCTCGCATCGCCACAAAGGCACCATTAAGGTATTTTTGCGGAAAAGTTTGTCCGCTATAAAATTGCAGTCCTAGCGCCGCTGAGTGAGCTTGGAACAAGACATCAGGAGTTTTGGTTTTGGCAGCAAGGGCTGGGCGTTTGCTTCTGCCATTAACTACTTGACGCGGATCAAGTAGGTAGGGCGCAAGGTAGGCATAGGGCCAGCCGTAGAATTGTCCAGCTTGCACACGGGTCAAGTAATCGGGTACAAGGTCATCACCTAAGCCATCTCGCTCATTAACGGTGGTATAAAGTTCGCCCGTTGTGGGGTGAAAGTCAATGCCGACAGGGTTGCGTAAACCGTAGGCAAAGGTTTGTTGATTTGAGCCATCTAGGTTCATGGTTTGAATAGAAGCACGAGGCAGAGGTTCTTCATCTGCATTGCTTTTTGACCCGATGGTGACGTAGAGTTTGCTACCATCGGGGGCAGCGAGGACGTTACGTGTCCAGTGTTGGTTGTAGCCGCCGGGGGTGAGTGTGGCGATTTTTTGACCTATATTGGCGAGTTTTTGTTGTCCTTTAATATAACGATATTTTCTGACTTCCCCAGTGTTTCCCAAAAAGAAAGAGTTGCCAGAAAAAGTCATGCCAAATGGGATATCGACGCCATTTTCAGCACTGGCAAAAACTTTGTTGACATCGGCAACACCATCACCGTTTCTGTCTTGTAAGAGGCGAATGCGGTTGGCTTTGGTTTCAGTTACTAAAACTTCGCCATTTGGAGTTAATCTTAGCCAACGTGGAGAGTCTAGGTTATCGGCATAAACGTTTACCTGAAAGCCGGTAGGGACTTTGAGGGTTGGGTTTTGCGGAATGGGAACAACGTTGGGTGATTTGGAAGCGCTATCGGTGGCAAAGGGTTTGGGTAAGTCTTTGAGGGTAATTCTAATCGGTTGCGGTGTTAGAGGTTGGGTGGGGATGAGATTTTTGGTGGTGGAAGCTTGCTGCTGTTTGGTTTTTGCCGATGAAATATCAGCAGTTGGTTGCTCAGTGTCGGCAGTAACGCGGGAGTTACAAGCTGTGGTGAATAACAGAAGTAGAGGTAGGAAGTGCCAGGGTTTCATGGCAGCAATTGCAGATAGGACTTACTTCTAGGGTAGTTGTTGAGACAAAGAATGCGATCGCTAATCAAGACCGTTTGACTCATTTCCTAAAAAAATGCTGCCAATATCTGTAGAGGAATTTATTACGGAACTCGTTGATTAGGCAACGCTACCAAAAATAACCTCAAAACCAATGACGCAGCAACGACCATAAATGATTTTTTACTTCCACCTGCTCAGGATTTTTTGCTTGCTGCGGTGGTGTTGTTTGAGGGACGTTATTGACTGCCAACACAGCTACTGTTAACTCTCCGTCTGTGTAGTACCAGTCGCCACCACCATTACGCCCCTGTAAGGTTGCCCCAACGCCTGTAACTTGGTACAAACTTTGGACTTGCTTTACCGAAACGAGCTTTTCAACAAGTGAATCTCGTTCAGCATCCACATCTGCTGCAATATGATGAGTAACTTGTCCTGTAAAGTGACTGATGCCAACACTACGGTCAAAAGTGATACTACCTAACCATAATGGTCTACCATCGTTGCCTTTTTGCGGAGATTGCCAAAAGCGGACATGATGACGTTCTTTGGCACTTTTTCCGGTTGGTAATTCAAAGGCTAAATCCTGTTTGCGTCCAAATAAGTACAAATTGCTAACAGGTGCATTGGGGTCGGGTTTTTTGAGCAGTACACTTTTAACAATACCCACACTACTACCAAATGTAATCGGATCTGCCGGATACCAACCTGCAGCTAGTAGTGCTTGTATTACTTCAGTTTTAGTGCCAACTAAACCAATATTTAAAGCGTCGCCGGGAATACCTTCAGCGGTTTTTGTAGTTTTGGGTGCCAACTCTAGTTGTGGGTTGTGCTCGTAGTTACGCCACCAAGCAGGTAAGACGAAATAGGCAAGTAATACATAAGTTGTTAGTAAGGCAATGATTCCACCAAACAGATGCTCTAACCAAGGATGCTTTAAGGGTTTACTGTGGTTATGAGTTGCCTTGTTCATTCAACTAAACTAATTGAGAAAGAATTGTTGGCTTGATCATATTATTCAACCTGATAAACTGTTTCGTCTTCTTTACGCCACGCCGGATCGACAATACAAATAAAGACGAGTGGTTCTGTTCCAGAATTATGAATATACTGTTTGGCATTGGGGGGAATATAGATAGTATCCCCCGGTTCAACCAACTCTTTTTGCTCATCAATGTGCATCTCTCCCCTGCCACTAAGAATGTAGTAAACTTCAGAGGTTGTTAATGAGTGCAGCACCGAAGTTTGCCCACTCTGTACAGTTGCATGAGCCAAACTATAGCGCAACTCTAGCGGCTGTTTATCTGGGTGTAATAATTCTCGTAATTGAGTGCCATCACCTGCAATAAATTCTGGACAAGCCTCAAGTTTTTGAACGAGCATTCCTAGTTAGCCTTTAATAGGAGGTAGTATAGTGATTACCTTTCGAGCAATAGTCCGAACAGTTAATTGCTGATTCGCTATTGGCAATTGAAGGATTCACTGTGCATTTTAGTCGATAATCATTTGTAAAAAAACGGCAATCGGTACAGGGAATTTGATGCAAGCGTTTGGTGGTTTTTATGCCTGCTTGCAAGCTAGACCAAATACTGAACACAATTATAAAAATTAATCCCCAAGCAAAGCAGAAGCAGACTTGACCTAAATAGGGTCTGATTAATTGAACCAGTGGATATAAAAGTTGAAACATGATTTTTTATATAGAACAGTTTAATACTAAAACTTGTTACTTTTTATAAGTCAGATAGTGCTTCTACTCATTAGATAAATCAAACTCTTTTTCTACAAAAACAGCACTCAAACTCGGCTACTGAGTGATTTCCTTTCATGGGCAATTTTGCATAGAGTTACACTGATTTACAGTTTTCAGTAGTATGGCTCCCGCTTTTGTAGCTAAGGAAATATCAGATTGTTTGTTGAGTGCTGTTGTTGTTTACTCACACAGATATAAAATGGAATCGCGTTATTTACCTCTCTACTCAATTACAACTTTTGGTGTTTGATTCAAGAAGCTCGACTGCTTCAATTTCTAATTTACCACTCTCTTTTAAAAGCATACACAAATGATATTGAAGTTTACTTTTTAGGAGTAAAACTTGTAAAAGTATGAAATAATCTTAATAATTAAAATCCCCACTCTTATTGAGCAGGGAACAGTTCATATAGCGAATAAACCCCAAAGCATTTTGGTGATTAGGTATCTATCGCTGGTTAGAATTAACCGACTAGCTTTTGTCGCGATACAAGACTTTACCTAGCAACCTTAAAAAGGAATATCATCCAAATTTTGATCCTGGTTGCTAGAACTAGAAGATGGGACTATTGTTGGCTCAAAAGTTGACTCAGCACCAGAAAAAGCATAATCTTTATCTTGATCATTAGTTTCAACTGCTGCCCCACGTCCTTTAGAACGCATTGGCACCACCACATTATTTGATTTTGGTGCCGGTGCCGGTGCCGGGGTTGCCTCATAACTACTATTACTCGTGGCTGGTGTGGCAATATGGGGTTCAAAGCTGGTATCTGCACCCAGTCTATAAATTCTGGAAGCAGTTAACTCGGCGCGTTTTTCTTTAAACCCTTCTTGTCGGTCAATAGTATTCATGCCCAAGCGACCTTCGATAACTACGCGATCGCCTACTCGATAATTTTCCTTAATTTCCGTAGCAAAATTTCCCCTACCTACTACCTTTAACGTCGTTACAGGATCATCCGCCCTTTGACCTGGAAACTGAACCAGCATCTGGGCAAGAGGAGTTTGATTATCAGACGTATAGCGGAGTTCTGGATCTTGAATAATCTCTGCCATTAAGATACAGCTATTCATGGTTCAAGTAACCTTGGGCGTTCAGCATCCATATCATAGAACAATTGTACCATTACCTGTTTAAACCAGCATAATTGGTACATCCTGCCGCTAAAATCGTGACAGGATGCCCTTAATCTTAGATCACAGCTTCCGCTTTGGCTGCTTCTGTACCAGGATCTTGTTCTACAAAGTCCTGGACATAGGCACGATACTTACGCAGGTTTTCATCCACCCACTCCCGGTCATCACTGTTGGCATAGATATGTACCAAAGGCTCACCAGCATCAGGTAAAATCAACAACCAACTGTCATTGTGTGGGTTAACAATTTTAACGCCATCAATCAACTCTAGATTCTCACTTGGGTGAGTTTCGACCAAATGACGCATTAAAGAACCCTTCACCGTCCACGGACAGCGGACTGTGTAGATTTTGTGTGTAACGCGAGGCAGTTCAGTACGAATTGAAGCAAGCGATCGCTCTTGTACCGTCAGCATCTCAATCATCTTAGCGATACAAAACATCGCATCAAAGCCGGGATGCAACTGTGGAAAAATAAAGCCCATATCGCCACTACCTCCCAACACCACATTCTGATTTGTCTGGGATGCCTCCATCAATGCCGTTGGATTTGCCTTTGTACGAATCACCTTGCCATCATGAAGTCGGGCAATGCGTTCCACCGCACTTGAAGCATGAACAGGCACGACGACGGTGCTTCTGGGATAAGCTGTCAGCATTATACTCACCATCAAGGCAGTAAGTAATTCACCTCGAATCGGGATGCCTGACTCATCGACTAAAATCAGTTGTTCACCATTTGCCGACACCTGTACGCCAAAATTGGCTCTTAGTGCCTCAACGACATGACCTAACTGAGTTAGCAGTCCCTCACGTTCTGGTGAAGAAAATGCCATCGGATTTAAACTGGCATTAAGCACTACCGCATCACAACCAAATTTCGCCAGCAAAATTGGCAACACCGCACCCGAAACCGAGTAAGCGTAGTCAATGACAACTTTTGAGCTGCTGTGACGAATTGCTTCGATGTTAATATTTTTCTCAAAGCCCGTACTGTAAACATCTAGTACTTGACTTGGATAGCCAACGTTGCCAATTTCGTGAATTTGCGATCGCCTTAAATCCTCCTTAGAATAAGCACCCTCAATCTTCTTCTCCTGCCCCTTGGAGATATTAATCCCCTTAGAGTCAAAAATCTCAATCAGCAACGAATCCGCTCGGTCTGGATGCACCCGCACATGAAGTCCGCCCGCAACTGCCATCGTCGGGATCACCATGCGTGTAATGGGAATTGCCGTTGCTTCCAGGTTTTGCACATTAACTCCCACCGACATCAAGCCGGCAATTAATGCCCGCGACGCCATGCGTGAGATACTACGTTGATCGCGAGATATCGCTACTATTGAGCCCGGTTTTAAAGTCGAACCATAAGCAGCGCCTAACTTAACGGCAAATTCTGGGGTAATGTCAATATTTGCCAAACCTTGGACGCCACGTTGACCAAAGAGATTTCTTTGAGCTGTATGCCCCCAAATCAAGTTAATATTTAGCGTTGCGCCAGATTCAATTTTCTTGCTGGGCCACACTCGCACACCAGGACTGACTTGTGCTTCTTCGCCAACTGTGCACAAAGGACCAACTACCGCGCCTTCCAAAACATGAGCACGACGGTCTACCCTAGTGCCTCGGCAAATCACACAGGCGCGCAGGTGAACTTCTTCGCCAATAATTGCACCATTCCAAAGTATTGGTCGCTTCAGGTCAGCGTCAGCACCGACGGTGACATTATCGCCAATGACTGTACCTGCTTCGATGTGGACTCGTTGTCCAATGCGGCAGTTGCTACCAATAATTGCTGGTGCTTCAATTTTGGCACTGGGTTCGATGAATGTGTTTTGACCGATCCAGATACCAGGTTTCTGCTCTTCATAGGCATAGTCCAATTCCACAGCTTTTTGTAAGCCGTCATATTGGGCTTCGCGATAAGCGTCCAAATGTCCGACATCACACCAATAGCCATCGGCAATATAGCCATACATGGGTTCGTCTTTTTCTAGCAGTAAGGGGAATAAGTCTTTAGAAAAGTCAGATTCCTCATTGACTGGCAAGTATTCTAGGACAGATGGTTCCAGAATGTAAGTTCCAGTGTTGACGGTATCGGAAAAAATCTCACTGGCAGAGGGTTTCTCTAAAAACCTGCGGATACGCATTTGCTCATCGGTAATCACCACCCCAAACTCAACAGGATTAGGGACGCGGGTTAAAATCAATGTGGCTTTTGATTTATGGCGTTTGTGATATTCAATGGCTGCAGTTAAATCAAAGTCGGTGATGCTATCGCCACTAATTACTAAAAATGTTTCATCTAGTAATTCGGCAATATTTTTCACACAGCCTGCAGTACCTAACGGCTGGTCTTCTTCGACGGCGTAGGTCATTTGTACACCAAAGTCGCTGCCGTCTTGGAAGTAATCTCGCATAACATCGGGAAGATAGTGCAGGGTTGCCACTACTTCTGTAATGTTATGCCGCTTGAGCAAATTGATGATATGTTCAGCGATCGGTCGGTTTAGTATGGGAACCATCGGTTTGGGAAGATCGCAGGTCAGCGGTCTCAGACGTGTTCCCGAACCGCCTGCCATCAGCACTGCTCGCATATAGTCCTCCTATTTGTATAATTCACGATTTGTATCTTAAGGATTTACGTTTCGTAACCTATCTTTAATAGTCTCTTATGATGGTAAAACTTGGGAAATCCTCCACAAGGCTCGACTTTCTTTGACAAAAAATGAGATAGCCGTTTGTTTTAACTCCTGGCAAACCTCTCATCTAGTCCGCCGTATTTAGTTTAAGGCTCAAGAGAACCGAGGTTAGGCAGAAATTTGGGAAGTAGTGAGCAAGGAAAGTGACGCAATACCTGAGCAACCGATAGACTAGAACTAAATCTAATGCTACTTTGACCTGCCGTTGGAATCAATTGTGTCAAGCTTTAATATGAAGAAAGTGTTTGGCTATACTTTCTGTGGTAAGGATCGCGAAAGGAAAGGAATCTAGTTTTGCGATTGATGCGAAAATTAACTTTCGCTCTTTGTAGATAAGATTAACTGAGTCAATTTTCTTAGGGGTTGATTGAATGATTAAGTTGCTTGTCTTTGGTTTAGTGGGTCTTTATGGATACGGGGCTTGGAGGTTCTGGAAGGGTTTTGAGCGGACTAACTTTAATCGCAATTTGCCTAATCGAATTGCTTTGTCATTATTGTGGCCCGCTTTGATTGTTGCTAATCCTTCTTATCGCAAGAACTTTACTAAGGCTTTGAAAGGTTAAAGATTAGTTTGTTTGTATGCCACCTCAAATGCTACGCCTAACAGGTGTTGAGGGGGCGTCTGGATGCCAATCAGCTAGAATGAATTTGTAGATGTGCGATCGCTTGAAAAGCCTGCTCACTAAATATCTTTGCTTCGTTTGGCAATCTTTGGCTCTAATATCAAAATTATCCGGAAACGGGCTAATCTACTACGGAATAAAGAATTAGTAGATGCACCCTGATAATTACCCTAGCTCATACGGGCTAGGGTTTTTTTTGACTATTGCCTTCTATTACTAATTGCCGTTATCACAGATTAAGCGGTATTGATCTGCTACCAACTTTCAACTATTCATTGATACCCAAAAACTCCTCTACTTTCTCCAAATAAACATCCGGCTTTTCTAACATCGGAAAGTGAGCTGTATCAGGAATTTCAAAATACTCGATTTTTTCACTTAACTGTGCAGCACGTCGCCCTAATTTTGGTGGGATAATTTGGTCGTATTGACCAGAAATTAATAAAGTTGGTACTTTTAATTTAGTAAATTCTCCCGGCATAATTTCAGCGGCATACTTACTAACCGCTGTTAGCATTGTCCCCAATGCCGCGCTATAATCTGCCTCGATGTAATCTTCCAAAAAAGCCCGACTCACCGCTGTAGGTAGGGGACGATGTAAGAATCGCGCCATAAACATAGAACCAGCAAAAGGCACCTGCAAGAACCAACGAGGACGAAACTTAACAACATAACCGCCTATTTTGTGGAAGGCAGCAAAAGAAAGCGCTTCATATTCAAAAATACCACTACAAGTTAAAATTGCTCGTTCAACTCTTTCTGGATAAAGATTTAGGAAAATTGTCGCGGCAGATGCTCCGAGTGAATGAGCATTAATGTAAACTTTCTCCAGTTTCAGTGCGTCTAATAATGCCGCCAAATCTTCGGCATAATCTTCCATTTCATACAGCAAATCTAGCGATTCTTGGGGTAATTTTGAGCGACCAAAACCTCGTAAATCGTATAATAAGCAGTCAAATGTTTCTGATAGAGCATTGGCTGTACTTTCCCAATAACGAGCTGATCCACCCCATCCGTGGACGAAAACCATTATAGGTTTGTTTACCTCTGTTTTTGGTTGGCGTATCCATTGATAATGATGCTCGACGCCGCGAATATTGAGTAGAGGCATTTTGCACCCTTTGCCCTTTCTTAAAAACTCTTCATCTCAAATAACAATTAAGCTGATTCTGGTTTTGGTAAAGAAGAAGGATGGACTAACAATTCTGCAGTCGATCGCTTTTCTACCATTTCTCGTGTCACGGCGCAACGAGTCACGTCTTTACGTGATGGTAATTCGTACATGACATCAAGCATTAATTCTTCCACAATACCCCGCAATGCCCTTGCTCCAGTTTTGCGGCGGTAAGCTTCTTGTGCGATCGCTCGGATGGCATCTGGCTTAAACTCTAACTGTACGCTGTCCATCTTCAACAGCTTTTGATACTGCTTAACTAAAGCATTTCGCGGTTCAGTTAAAATTGACATCAGTGTTTCTTCATCCAATGGATCAACCACTGCTACCATTGGTACACGTCCGATAAACTCTGGAATCATGCCAAATTTTACCAAATCATCTGGCTCTAAATGCCGCAGTACATCAGCGCTACGTTTTTCTTTGGACTGGCTTTCTCCTGACTGAATAAAACCAATTGAGCGTTTACCCATGCGTTGCTCAACTACTTTATCCAAACCAACAAACGCCCCGCCGCAAATAAATAAAATGTTGCTGGTGTCAATTTGAATACAGTCTTGATAGGGGTGCTTGCGTCCACCTTGTGGCGGCACATTAGCAACTGTACCCTCTAACATCTTCAGCAGCGCTTGTTGAACGCCTTCCCCTGAAACATCTCTTGTTATGGAAGGATTTTCACTTTTACGGGCAATTTTGTCAATTTCATCAATGTAGATAATTCCCCGTTGAGCTTCTTCTACATCAAGGTCGGCAACTTGCAGCAGTCGCAGTAAAATATTTTCGACATCTTCGCCAACATAACCCGCCTCGGTTAGTGTTGTCGCATCGGCAACAGCAAATGGCACATCCAAAACTGTTGCCAGGGTTTGCGCCAAGAGAGTTTTGCCACAACCAGTCGGACCCATCAGTAGGATGTTAGACTTTTGCAGTTCTACGCCATCCTCAGTAACCGGCTTACTGTTGCCGCTTTGCACAAAGCTTAAGCGCTTGTAGTGGTTATAAACTGCCACTGCCAGGACTTTTTTGGCTTCGTCTTGACCAATTACGTGTTCATCTAGATGCTTTTTCAGCTCTCTAGGTTTGGGTATTTGAGTCAAAGACAAACCCGACGAAGCACGAGCACGGCGTTTTTGCGGCGGTTCTTTAGGTGCGACTGGTTGTGGTACCGGCGTCCCAGAGTCTAGCAACTCCTCATCTAAAATTTCGTTACAAAGATCAACACACTCGTCACAGATATAGACACCGGGTCCGGCAATTAGCTTGCGTACCTGTTCTTGAGATTTGCCGCAAAACGAACATTTGAGATGGGAGTCGTATTTAGACATACCTGCCTCTTATTTAATAGGACTAACAGCAGCTTCACTCTTGAGGCTCTGCCGGGTGATGACTTGATCAATCAAACCATAATCTTTAGATTGAGCGGCTGACATAAAAAAGTCGCGCTCAGTATCTGCTTGAATTTTGTCTAGTGTTTGACCTGTGTGGTGAGCTAACAACTCGTTGAGTGTTTGCTTGAGGTAAAGAATTTCTTTTGCTTGAATTTCAATGTCAATTGCCTGCCCTTGAGCACCACCTAGGGGTTGGTGAATCATAATCCGAGAACTCGGCAGTGCCATGCGTTTTCCGGCTGCTCCACCTGCGAGGAGGAAGGCTCCCATACTGGCGGCTAAACCATAGCATATGGTAACAACATCCGGGGATATTTGCTGCATCGTGTCATAAATCGCCATACCGGCATAGATTGAACCCCCTGGCGAATTGATATATAGTTGAATATCTTTTTCTGGGTCTTCAGCTTGCAGAAATAGCAATTGAGCCACGATTGAGTCGGCGATTGTATCATCTACTTGTGTGCCAAGAAAGATGATCCTGTCTCGAAGCAGCCGTGAGTAAATATCAAATGCCCGTTCCCCTACACCAGACTGCTCTACCACCATCGGTACGACGTTACGAGGGCTGGTGTTGAGAATTTCTGAGGAACTTAGGCTTGTAATTTGGTGATTAAGAAACTGGGATTGCAGCATAATTTCAACGTTAATGCATCTTTTTTAACAGGGTGCTGTATGACCGAACCAGAGAAAGATTTTTTAACGGCTTGAGAAGGGTACTTGAGTTGTCCGGCACTAACTAGGCTTCTAGAAACCATTATGCCTTAACCACAAGTGGACTTACCTGTTAGGTGGGTAATCACGGTATAAAACCATCGGGCGGTTGACTGGTTAGGAAGGCATCAGCGATCGCTTCTGGTTTGGCGTTAGTTAAAAAGCCTGCCAATTATTCTTCTGTTGAAGGTTCAGCAGCAACGTCAATAGTTTGGCTAGAGGCATCAGGCGCATCATCTGCATCTGTTTCTTCTCCAACCTCAGCGCCGTCTTCTGCTGGGGTTAAAGAGCCTTTGGGAACCAGTTCAACTGTGCCTTGCTCTTCTAGCCATCTTAAAGCTTTTTCTTTGAGCAAATCGGACTCCACAACTTCTCGTACTCGCCCTTGATCAACTTCCTGCCCTGCCAACTGCTCAAGCACTTCTTTAATTTTGGCATCAAGCTCTTCTTTTTCTACCGTAATTGATTCTCGTTTGGCAATTTCTTGAAGTGCCAAAGATTGTTGCAAGCGCCCAATAGCATCAGGACGAGCGTTTTCTTTGAGCTTGGGAATAGTTTCAGCATTAAACAGCTTACGGACATCCATACCATAACTTTCCATTTGCATGGCGGTTTGGGTCAAAATTGTCTCAACTTCCCGATCAATCATGGTTTCGGGTAAATCTATCTCAATTTTGTCGGTAAGGGCTGCTAATAAAGCATCTTCTTTGCTGGCGATCGTTTCTTTTTCGGCTTTTTCTTGAAATTGCTTAGTCAAAAATTCCCGTAACTCAGTCATAGTCTCTTGTTCACTGACTTCTTGAGCAAAGTCATCATCAAGAGGCGGCAGTTCTTTTTCTTTGAGTTCTTTGACAGTAATCGTAAACATTGCCGACTTTCCTGACAAATCTTCTCGCGGATAATCTTCTGGAAACTGCACTGAGACTTCTTTGGTTTCCCCAGTCGTCATCCCTACAATACCCTGAACAATGTCTTCTAAAAACTGTCCTGACTCTAATTCGATTTGAAAATCTGTCGCCTGGGCACCCGAAATTTCTGTAGCTTCCTCGTCAGCAAATTTGCCAGTGTAATCAACAACAGCCACGTCACCCATTTGAGCTGGACGTGATTCTACAGGAACTAAAGTCGCTTGCTCTACACGTCGCTCTTCCAAAAACTTATCGACTGCTTCTGGATCAGCTTGGGTTTCTTCTGCTTGGACACTCAAGCCCTTATATTCACCTAAATTTACTTCTGGCGGTACATCAACCGAGGCTTTGAAGGTGAGGACTTCTCCTGGGCGGAACTGATTTGTTAATTCTTCATAAGTAGAAAGTAACTGATAGTTGCCCAATGCCTCGATCGCTTCTTGGCTGATTGCTTGTTTTAAACTATCTTGTACTAAATCTTCGAGAGCCGCTTCTTTAATACGTTTGGGTCCCATTTGCTGGAGCAAAATCTGACGCGGCACCTTTCCCTTGCGAAACCCAGGAATGTTGGCGCTCCGGGCGAGGTTTTGCACCACTTTTTCATAGACTTTTTTGGTCGTTTCGGCGGGAATTTCAATTTCTAGACCGAGCTGGCTATGAGGCAGTTTTTCCTGAGTAACTTTCATTGAGGCTTCTGTTTCAGAATAACGTGAGAATTTTTTGAGTCAGCGGGGTCAGAATGCAACCGAGGCAATGCTTGAGGGCGTTTTTAGAAGTGATTAGACCCCTTGTGGTATCCTAGTTTTGCAACCAGTAAACATCTTTACTTCTAGCACTGCCCTTGTGGCATGGGAGACAAAGCTCCGGTTGTCTCCACGGTTGACCTATATGATGATAGTACATAGGAGTGCGTGTTCGCTCTACCAAACTTTTAGGTTGTACCAATTGGCAATAATATTATTCAAATCTTTCTGGGTTTTCGATTAAATAATTCTATGAAAAACGAATCAGAGCCTGTTAGCACACTAGCTAAGATTAGTTAGCTAAATTTTTTTAAATGTTGCTGCCCTCAGCAAAAAATATTGGCTCAACTCACAATCACGAGCGATTTTATCTTAAAAAAAATTAACAAATTTCCCAAAACTGAAAGTATTAGTGTGGAAAAACATAAACTTAATTGTAAAAAATAGCTGGAGGATATTCATTTGTCTAAAGTTCGTGTTGCCTTATTGGGCGCAACGGGTGCAGTTGGGACAGAATTACTAGAATTATTACAAAGCCGCAACTTCCCTTTGGCAGATTTAAAACTATTGGCATCACCTCGTTCGGCTGGGCGTACTATTAGTTTTCAGGGTGAAGAATTGCCGGTTGAACCAGTAACAGAGCAAGCATTTGAAGGCGTTGATGTCGTTTTAGCCTCAGCCGGAGGCAGCACTTCAAAAACTTGGGCAAATATCGCCGTTGAGCGGGGTGCGGTGGTTATTGATAACTCCAGCGCCTTTCGCATGAATCCAGATGTGCCCTTGGTCATTCCAGAGGTCAATCCGGAGGCTGCGGCAAGCCATCAGGGGATCATTGCCAACCCTAACTGTACGACAATTTTGATGGCAATGGCTGTGTGGCCCCTGCATCAAATAGAGCCAGTGCAAAGAATTATTGCTGCTACTTACCAGTCTGCTAGCGGCGCTGGCATGAGGGCAATGGAAGAAGTCAAGGCACAGGCAAAGGCGATTTTAGCCGGTGAAACCCCGCCTACAGAATGCTTTCCTTATCCGTTAGCCTTTAACATATTTCCCCACAATACGCCGATGAACGAGCAGGGGTATTGTGAGGAAGAAATGAAAATGGTTAATGAAACTCGCAAGATTTTTAATGCCCCGGAGATTAGAATTAGTGCAACCTGTGTACGGGTTCCTGTATTACGCGCCCACTCAGAAGCGATTAATCTAGAATTTGGAAAACCACTGCCCGTCGCCAAGGCACGAGAAGTGTTAGCCAAAGCGCCTGGGGTGCAAGTAGTGGAAGACTGGGAGGCGAATTATTTCCCAATGCCTATTGATGCTACAGGGCGCGATGAGGTTTTAGTTGGTCGTATTCGTCAAGATTTGTCTCATTCCTGCGGTTTAGAACTCTGGATATGTGGTGATCAAGTTCGTAAAGGTGCAGCTTTAAATGCGATACAAATTGCCGAACTGTTAGTGTCAAGAAATTGGCTAAAACAAAAAATGGCAACGGTTTACTAAAAATCGCCGCTTATGCTGTGAAAAGTTCTCGGTTTTTGTGGATTTGCGGGGAAATTATCACCCTGACCAATGACTAAATAAGCAAGGAGGAGTATAAGAAAGAGTGGTGAATTTTGGACGTGTGATAACGGCAATGATTACGCCGTTTGGGAAAGATGGTAAGGTAAATTATGAGGTGGCAGAAAAACTGGCAACTTACCTAGCAGATCATGGCTCAGATAGCATTGTTGTTTGTGGTACAACAGGCGAATCTCCGACCTTAAGCTGGGAGGAAGAATATCAGTTATTTCAAGTCGTACAGAAGGCTGTCGCCGGAAAAGCCAAGGTAATTGCTGGCACAGGGTCAAATTCTACCGAAGAAGCGATCACAGCAACCAAAAAAGCAGCTAAACTAGGATTAGATGGTTCATTACAAGTCGTACCTTATTACAACAAACCCCCCCAGGCAGGACTGTACAATCACTTTGAAGCGATCGCCAAATCCTGTCCTGATATTCCGTTAATGCTTTACAATGTACCGAGTCGTACGGGTCAAAATCTCCTCCCAGAGACTGTTGCCCGTCTCGCCAAAATTTCAAACATTGTATCAATCAAGGAAGCAAGCGGAGATTTTGAGCAAGCGAGTCAACTTCGCCGCCTAACCCCGCCTGAGTTTGCCATTTATTCAGGAGATGACTCATTTACATTAGCTATGCTGGCAATTGGAGGGACTGGCGTCGTCAGCGTTGCTAGTCATCTAGTCGGTCTTGAAATGCAGCAGATGATCCAGGCTTTTGAAGTTGGTAAAAATCAAGCGGCACAGTCAATTCACCTGAAACTTTTTCCCCTATTTAAAGTCTTGTTTTGCACTGCTAATCCGATACCTCTAAAAGCAGCATTAAAACTCCAAGGTTGGCAAGTGGGTTCTGTACGTCCACCATTGTGCGAATTGCCAATTGAGTTTCAACAAAAAATAGAGGATGTTTTAAAAGAGCTTTCTTTGATTTAAATAATGCAGAACATAACTAAACAACTGTCAATAATGATGGAATTACTTATACTATGAATTATTCTTGATCTATATATATTTGCCTAGATTTTTAAGGCTTGAGACTTTGTTAAAGCCAATAACCAAAAAAGATCAAGGCACGATTACAAAAAAACTTTTCAGACATCATATTCCTCTCTAATTATCAGATTAATGAGGACAAACCTTAGCAAAGTTTTTGATGTCGTAAATGTTTGCATCTTACACGAAGCGTTTTAACCAAACGAGTCCATCTTTTTGAACTTTCAACCATTAACTAAATGAACAACAAACCTCAGAGGAGGCAAATGACTAATACCCAATCTAAACCCGCCCTCAAAATTATTCCTTTGGGTGGATTGCATGAAATTGGCAAGAACACTTGTATATTTGAAATCAATGACGAAATCATCCTCATTGATGCAGGAATTGGCTTTCCTAATGACGATATGCATGGGGTAAATATTGTCCTTCCAGACATGACTTATTTACGGGAAAATCGTCACAAAATTAAGGGGATGATTGTTACCCACGGACATGAAGACCACATTGGCGGTATTGCCTATCACCTCAAGCAATTTGACATTCCGGTAATTCATGGTCCGCGCCTAGCAATGGCATTATTGCAAGGCAAACTAGAAGAAGCAGGCGTACTTGACCGCACCGTATTAAAGACCGCAGGACCACGTGATATGGTTCGCATTGGCAATTCCTTCGTCGCCGAATTTATTCGCAATACTCACTCAATTTCTGATAGCTTCACTATTGCCTTGCATACACCTGTTGGAGTAGTTATCCATACAGGAGACTTCAAAATTGACCATACCCCCGTTGATGGTGAGCATTTTGATTTTCAAAGACTAGCAGAACATGGTGAAAAAGGTGTTTTGTGTTTGTTGAGTGATTCTACTAACGCCGAAGTACCGGGAAACACCCCATCAGAACGCTCAGTTTTTCCCAATCTTGACCGCGTTTTTGCCCAAGCACCAGGACGACTTTTGGTCACAACCTTTGCCTCTTCTGTGCATCGGGTAAATATGATTTTGGAGTTGGCACAAAAGCATAAACGGGTTGTATCCGTGGTGGGACGTTCCATGCTAAATGTAATCGCCCATGCCCGTAATTTAGGTTACATCAATTGCCCAGATAACTTGTTTGAACCGTTACACGTTGTCAATAGTTTACCTCCTGAGAAAGTTTTAATTTTGACAACTGGTTCTCAAGGTGAACCGTTAGCGGCAATGACTCGTATTGCTAATTGCGAACACCGACAAATTAAGGTTAAGCAAGGTGATACGGTGGTCTTTTCGGCTAATCCAATTCCTGGTAATACGATCGCTGTTGTTAATACAATTGACAAGTTGATGATCCAAGGTGCACACGTCGTCTATGGTCGTGATAAAGGCATCCATGTTTCTGGTCATGGTTCCCAAGAAGACCAGAAAATGATGATTAATTTGACCAGACCAAAATTCTTTGTGCCTGTTCACGGCGAACACCGAATGCTGATTCAGCACGCTAAGATGGCTCAAAATATGGGCATCCCGGCTGAAAATATGGTAATTCTCAACAATGGTGATGTTGTGGAATTAACTGAAGAAAGTATTGGTATCACTTCCCAAGTGCCTTCAGGAATTGAGTTAGTTGACCGCAGTGGAGTTGTCCATGACACTGTGTTGAAAGAACGTCAGCAACTGGCAGAAGATGGTGTGGTTACCGTGGCAGCGGCAGTTAGTTGGGATGGAGAACTGCTGGCGAAACCAGAAATACACCTGCGGGGTGTGGTAGCCTCAATGGAGAAATCTTTGTTGCAGCGTTTGGTAGAAAGAACGATTGAGAAAACCTTAAGCGATCGCTGGAAAGATTTTAGCAAGTCTTTTGACGGTAACGAAGTCGATATTGATTGGGTTGGCTTGCAAGTGCAGATAGAAGGCGACCTGAAGCGTTTAGCCCGTCGTGAGCTGCAAAGCAGTCCTTTGATGGTATTCTTGCTGCAAAGCCCCTCAGAACCCCCTGTCAAGGTTACAGGCAGACGTCGACGCTCAACAGCTAAAGTGGCATCATAAGCTAGGATTCTCTAGTTTTTATCAACAATCCGTAACAGATTCCACGAGAAGTGTTATAAAGAGACTGACTTGATTGTTCGGGAACCATCCCAGCTTGAAAGTCAGTCTTTTTGCTTATGCCGTTTACAATTTGGATCAGTTATGATGTTAAGTGTTGTGAAGAACAACTGGTACTAACAAAACTTAAGTGATATCACTCAGGGCAGTACTACTGATTTAAGGCAGCATATCAACTAACTCAGTTGATTTTAAAAATCGTTATAGACCGCACACTAGAAGTAATTGCGATGAGTTAAAACTTCTATCATTGCAATACTGTTGAACAAGTACAGACGATCAATCTTGTTTTAAAATGAGCTGTTTGAAGAATAGCAGCGATTAACCCAGAGCTATTTGTTATTGGGTTAGAACACACAGAACCAACCTACCTGTAATAGTATAAGCTTTGCTCTTTCCCACAATTGGTTAAGTGCCTAACTTCCACGGCAACTTTCCAAAAGCATGGGAATAATTCCGGTGCGAGTGGATAAGCAAGTGTAGGTAAATTACAGGCAGAAAAGTTTACTTTTTCCGCATACAGGAAAGGAATTATGAATGTATCCGAGTATACAGCAAAGAATCTAGTTACTGCAAGCTGGATTCAGTCAGGAAAAACTTCCCAAAAGAAGAATTCTACCAACCCACTAAAACCCAAGCAAAACTTTGATCCACTCCAGCCTTTACGGCAGTGGGTTGACAAAGTTGAAGTCCATAGCCCCAAGTTGGCACACCGCTTGTGCAAACTGATCCCAGCTCAATGTCCCTTTGAGCGAGACGTTAAAATTTTTGGTCGTACCTTATTTCACATCCCGCCGATGTGCAAACTAAATCCACTATACGAAGAAGTGGTAGGACTGCGCTTTCGAGCATTGTGTTACTTGGCAGATGAATGTGGTGAAGACATCTCCGCTTACTGCTAAAATTTAAATTCCATTCATTTGAATCATTGGGCGTCGGGACAACCCCCGTGCATTTCTAAAGACATCATGGCCATCATTGCCCTGAAAGCCTGGTATCTCCAGCATTACGAACCCATAAAGGAACTGGAGAAACGCCCACACGACCTACGTTTGAGCAAAAATAGCCTGTTAAAATCAGGTTTGAGAGCCGACTTTTTAGACGATAGCCAGGATGTCAAAAACTCCCTGTGGTTTGGGCGCTACTTAGAAGGCGAAAGTATTGAGTTTTATGTTGAAGGCAGTGGCGGTTATGCCATTTCTAATATTGATTTAATCTCACATGAGATTTACTTCACCAAGCTAGAAGTAATGGCACAATTAGAGCCAATCATCTTTTTGAGTTGGCAAACCGAGTATAGTGCTGCCACTGAAGCTTTACGCAATGCTGTATCTGAGACGCTAGAAACCATCAATCAGCGATCGCGTCTACTTATAACCTTAGAATCATCCCGACGCCCCCCAGGCGAAGCCATGCGGCTTAATAGCACTCAGATGCGTAAAATCCGCAAAAGCTTGTTATTTATTGCTGATGCCACGCCTATCGCCCGTATAGAAAGCGATGGAAAAGCCTTAGCGATCCCCAGCCCTAACGTTTGTGTCGAAGTTGGCTATGCTTTAACAGCCAAACGCACAGAACAAATTTTATTAGCAAACATGAAACGTCCAGATTTGTTGGGAAGTTTTCCTTTTGATTTACCTTCTCAGCAGCAACTATCGTTTGGGCAGCTTAATGATTTGCAGAAAACTTTGCCGATAGTAATAGAAAATTTGCTACAACGATTTAATTTATTTACCTGATTCTCCACATCGGCTGATAATGATTTGATATGGATTAAGGATCAGATTCCATGCCGAGAACCCCAGACGAGTACGCAGTACATCTCCTTTTGACAAGTGGTCACCGGGAAGAAGTACGTTTTGCAACAATTCAAGAGTTTCAGAAATGGTATAGCGGCGAATTAATGCCGAAAGCAACTTCTCAAGATTTCATTAGCGTGCCGATCAAAAATGTGCAGGGCGAATATATGGTGCTACGTCCCTCTAGCGTTGCGGCAATTAGGGTGGAACCTGTGTTTGGAGGCAGCGTCGAACGTTATTAGTAGTTGATGATCCTTGGGCAGGCTTCTCGTCTAGCCTATAGGAAACTGATTTTTGTGGGATGGGCATTTTGCCCGTCCTAATTTGATGATTAATGTTGATGGCGTATTAATATGAAAAAAACCCTTACTTACTCTCTAAGTTTAGGGCTGCTGCTGCTGACGGCTAGCTTGCCTGTGCTTGGGGATACGCCGTTACAACCACTGCAAGCAACTCCGGTGCTGCCGGTGGGGCTAGATGAGCAGTTGTGGGGGCGTGCTGGGCAACCGGGAGATAAGCGATCGCTTTTGCGGTCAATTGATTATAGCTTGCGTTATCTTGGCTCTGATGCGGCTGTGCGGGCTTATCAAGGTAATAAGCAAGGGATCACACGCGATCGCGTTCGTCGTTCTTTGGTGCGTTTTCGCCAACTGGTAGTCAGTTCTAGTTCTCCTGCTCAACTACAAGCGGCTGTTAATCGTGAGTTTGCTTTTTATAAGTCTGTGGGCAAAGATAATCAGGGAACTGTGCAGTTTACCGGTTATTTTGAGCCTGTTTATGCTGCTAGTCGTAAACAAACTGCTGAGTATCGCTATCCTTTATATGGTGTGCCGGCTGATTTTGCCAGTTGGCAAAAACCGCACCCGACTCGTGCCCAGTTGGAAGGGGAAGATGGGTTGGGGACGAATTTGTTGCGGGGGCGAGAGTTGGTTTGGTTACGCGATCGCTTAGAGGCGTATTTGGTGCAAGTGCAAGGTTCTGCCCGACTGCAGTTACCTGATGGCAAGCAGATGAGTATTGGTGTGGCAGGTAAGACTAATTACCCTTATGTCAGCATTGGTAAAGAGTTGGTTAATGATGGCAAGTTTCCTTTGGAAGGGCTGACTTTACCAATTGTGATTGATTATTTCCGTAAAAATCCGGCTGAACTCGATCGCTATTTACCCCGAAATCAACGCTTTATCTTCTTCCGGGAAACCAACGGAGCGCCTGCTACGGGCAGCATTGGTGTGCCTGTTACTGCCGAAAGGTCGATCGCGACGGATAAATCTTTGATGCCTCCAGGGGCTTTGGCGCTGATTGTTGCGCCGATTCCCTTTGCTAATGGTGCGGGGCAGTTAGAGTCGCGCTTGGTGAATCGTTATGTGTTGGATCAGGATACAGGCGGAGCGATTTTGGGTGCGGGGCGCGTTGATATTTTTATGGGGACTGGTGTAAGAGCAGGCGATCGGGCTGGGTTAATTACTGGGACTGGTGAGTTGTATTATCTGTTGTTGAAGGATTAAGTTACGGCTAAAGGTAGGGGCGGCTGTGCGCCGAGCATTCCGGTTGAAGGCAAGAGCATCAAAAAAATTAAGTTACGTCTAAAGGTAGGGGCGCACGGCCGTGCGCCCCTACAATTTGTGTAGAAGTTTCAATCCCCTTGCGGGGAAGAGTAAAGCGGAACAGTAGTACTAGTAATCAGAGGTAATATCTTCTTTGTAATTGTTTCAATCCCCTTGCGGGGAAGAGTAAAGCGGAACTTTTCTAACCCAAGCGTTCAGCCCGTTGCTATTAGGTTTCAATCCCCTTGCGGGGAAGAGTAAAGCGGAACCTTTGAACAACTCAAAAAGATGACTCTAGAACCACCATGTTTCAATCCCCTTGCGGGGAAGAGTAAAGCGGAACTTCTAGTTGGAAACTTCCCAGCTAAGGCGCAGCAAAAAAAGTTTCAATCCCCTTGCGGGGAAGAGTAAAGCGGAACTCAATGACTACTCACGTTAACTGGCTTAAGGTGTGTGAGGTTTCAATCCCCTTGCGGGGAAGAGTAAAGCGGAACTGCCTAACTTAGGTGTGGCACGACAGTGTGTCAAGGATATGATAGTTTCAATCCCCTTGCGGGGAAGAGTAAAGCGGAACTCTTAAAGCTGGCGCTAGTAGTGGTATTACCATTGAGTTTCAATCCCCTTGCGGGGAAGAGTAAAGCGAACTTCTCCACGAGAGTTCGGTCGACCTTACCGTTTTAGTTTCAATCCCCTTGCGGGGAAGAGTAAAGCGGAACTGTTCCCGTGTCCTGTAACTTTGTCCGCCAGAAATTAGGTTTCAATCCCCTTGCGGGGAAGAGTAAAGCGGAACTAGTTTCCATAATCCAAGAAAACAGCGATGGACAGTCAAGTTTCAATCCCCTTGCGGGGAAGAGTAAAGCGGAACCCGGAGTACAAGTAGAAATCGGCAGTAGTCTAATGTGTTTCAATCCCCTTGCGGGGAAGAGTAAAGCGGAACAACACCGACTAAAAATCCTGGGCCCAGACCACGATAAGTTTCAATCCCCTTGCGGGGAAGAGTAAAGCGGAACCCCTAAACCAGGTAGTATATGTCAAGTAAGTACTGATGTTTCAATCCCCTTGCGGGGAAGAGTAAAGCGGAACCAATTACCTCACTGTGATG
>JBATUR010000038.1:0-7896 GCA_049671305.1 Coleofasciculaceae cyanobacterium | reverse complement strand
TGCGGCGAAGATACTTTGGGGGTTGCCCCACGGGAAAATAGCTCAATGCCAGGTCTATTACTACAAACTAAACCCCTTTCTCAACCAGAGACAGGGGTTTGGCTTTTGATTTTCTCTTCGCTTTCTGCAGGCTATGATTCCTGTTTTTTAAAAGATAAAGAGAAAGATGAGGACAATCGATTGTATTGTAAAGTTTTGTATTTTTGTCGATTTTGAGCGCAGTTTGATGAGAGACGATACATTATAGCCAAAGATAAATGTCTCTACTAAATATTATTCCAGAAACAATATATGCTTATGGTTCCTGGTTATTGCATTATTGAGCAAATTTACAATTTCTCAAAACTGTCTCTGATATTGTGATCAAACTGTTAGCAAAAACTGCTAGTTAAGTTATCAAAGCGCTTTTGGACTTCAATCTGATCTGGAAGTTTGTTTACAGCAATAAATTAAAAACCAAGTAGCAGTTGATGTCATATTAGGATGTCAGTTAACTATTTCCAATTTAACTGGAATTAAAATCACAGATGAAATTGATGAATTACAACATTTTGAGAATTGTCAAACCCGTAAAACCACTCTGTTTATCTGCTCATACTTAATTATTAAATCCCAAATATTTTATCTATTTGACAAAATAAAAGAAGCACTTGATTGTGCTATGGAAGGAGAAAAGTCACTTGGTAATATTTCGGGAGTAATTTTGATAGTAGCAAACAACTTCTATTACTCACTCATTTTAACTAAGCTGTATCCTACTGCTTCAGAACCAGAAAAACAAAACTACACTGAAAAAATACAAACCAACCAAAAAAGAATGAAAAATTGGGCAGATAATTGCTCAGAAAACTTTTTTCATAAATATCTTTTAGTGGAAGCAGAACTTGCTTGTCTATCTGGAAATTATTTTGAGGCAATTGACTATTATGATCGTGCCATTCTGGGAGCTAAAGAAAATGAATACATCCAAGGGGTGCCAAAACAAAAGTTAAAAATTTAGAAAAGCTCTATCCCCAATTACTTGCTCCTATTCTTAATAATACAATTCGTCAGCAAACAGGCAAGACAATTACTCGGATCGCAACTGAAACTATCACTAATACATCAACCGATATTTCAGGCTTGCTTGATTTTGCCACAGTCATTAAAGCCTCCCAAGCACTTTCAGGAGAAATTCAACTTGATAAATTACTCTCTACTTTAATAGGAGAAGGCAGTGGACTAGGACTAGATATCAACAAAAAAATTATTGATAAGCACAATGGTAAAATTACAGTAAAAAGCCAACCAGGTCAGACTACATTTAGCGTTTTTCTGCCAATTGAGCTATCTAAATTGGAGACGGCTTAAGAAAATTTAATTTATTAAAGATTAATTTGCAACTATAAAAAAATCAGTATTGTTGATCACACTAAGAAGCTAGACATACCGCCATGACTTATAATCTACTTCATTTGCCTAAATCTATCGCTTCTCATCTAAAGCGAGGAAATACCCAACACCTTAATCAATTTTCTCAGACTATAATCTAGGGCTAGAGGACAAAGCCAGATACTCTTGGCGTAATTGATCTACTAGATCTATTTAAAGTATTAATTTATTCAAACGACGATGCCCAGTTGAGGGAAAATAATAAACAACTCTCAACAGCTAAATTTTCTTGATTTAGCTGTTGTAGAATTGATTACTCAAAGTAGCACTTAACTTAATATTTATTTTTAGCTCTCAAAACTTGTTATGAGCAGTTCCAAAATTGATCACCCTAACAGAATTCCTAGCGATCGCTATCTCTGGGCAACCAATCCCGCCGCCAAATACATTCGGGTTGGAGAAAAAGTCAATGAGCGCTACCAGGTAGTTGCCCCACAAATTTGGCAGGATCTGTGTCCGGAACTGCTGCCAGAAATGCCAACTCAACTGAGTGACATCCTACCTTACCTGCGCCTCTATCCCCACCGCCTTCATGTGCCAGAGGTGTATGGCGTCTGTCAGGTAGGAGATTCCGTAATCACCCTACTAGAAAACGTACCAATTGACCGCAACGCCGAACTATACCCCTCCATGATGTCCATCTGGACAAAAGCCCCAGCCGTTCGTCAAGTTTATTGGCTTTGGCAAATGCTTGGCTTGTGGACGCCATTAGCAGAACTGGGCGTGGCATCCAGCCTCTTGATCCCCGATAATTTGCGAGTAGAAGGCTGGCGCATACGACTGCGGGAACTTGACCTCAACCCAGTTAAAGACCGAGAACTAGCAGCAACCACCACAGGCAGCCAGCTCAACACCACCAATCCTGCCACCGAAACCGCCTCAGACGATAACCCCGCCCCAACAGACGCCTTCGAGTCCGCCACTCTCCAACAATTAGGCGTCTGTTGGGCGTCATGGTGTCGCAAAGCCTCCGTCTCAGTAGCATCGCAGTTGGAAGAAATTGCCACCTTATTACAAACCGAAAATCCTTCACTACCAGACATTACCAACCAACTCAACCAAGTCTTAATCGAGCAATCTTCTCGTCAGCCTCTACGCCTACAAATTGCCGGGGCAACCGACTCAGGACCCAGACATCAACACAATGAAGACAGTTGCTACCCAAAAATGGCTGATTTACCCTTAGATCTTAGCCAGCCCCGCGACCCACTAATTCCCCATTTATCGATTGTTTGTGATGGCATTGGTGGACATGAAGGCGGCGAAGTGGCAAGCCAACTAGCGGTAGAGACAATTAAGCTGCAAGTCCGGGCATTGTTGGCAGAAATAGCCGAAGACCCAGAAATCATGCCCCCTGACTTGGTGGCACAACACCTATCAGCAACTATCCGCGTGGCAAATAACTTAATTGCCTCTCGTAATGACGAACAACAACGCGAGTCTCGCCGCCGTATGGCAACAACCTTGACAATGGCACTACAACTGCCTCAAATTGTCAAGCTACCCGATGGTCAGGGCAATGCTCACGAACTTTATATTGCCAGTGTGGGTGATAGCCGTGCTTACTGGATCACGTCCCGCTACTGTCAGCTATTAACGGTAGATGATGATGTGGCAACTCGTGAAGTAAGGCTAGGTCGCAGCTTGTATCGTCAGGCATTGCAGCGCCCTGATGCCAAAGCCCTCACCCAAGCTGTGGGAACACGGGACGCTGAGTTACTACGTCCGACTGTGCAACGTTTTATTTTGGAAGAAGACGGCTTGCTGTTGCTGTGTACAGATGGTTTGAGTGATAATCTCTCCCTGGCGGCACCTACATCTAAAGCCAGTCCAAGATTGACCTACGACTGGCTTGAGGAGTTATGTGCCGATTATCCACGAGATATTTTTAGCGGTAAGTTGTCTCTAGAAGCGGCTGTACGTGCTTTGATTGAGCAAGCCAATCAAAAGAATGGTCATGATAATACCTCAATTGTCCTCACCTATTGTGCTGTTTCTCCTCAATATCCAGTTGTCCTCAATCTTGGCGAAGGTTTAATCGGAAACCATGCTTATAGCTTTAATCTGGACACAGAATTTACAATACTACCTCAAGACTTAGAATCACCAGAACCTGCTACACCAGAAGAAACCGCACTTGTTCCGGTTAAATCGAGAACAGAGTGGTTTAAGGTGGTTTTGGGAATTTCGGGAGTACTTTTGGTCTTATTGACTGCTGGTGCGGCTTTGATGACAGCGCAGTTGATTATTAATCCAGAAGCTTTCAAGCAAATGCAAGAGCGCTTTTTTCCACAAAAGGAGCAACCTACCACAACCCAAGAAGACTCCACAACTACACCACCGACAACTTTATAAAATCAGAAGCTGAGTCAAGCCGTTAGAGAAGCGCTGAGGCTATTCTGTTTGTCCCTAATTGCGTGTTGAGGGTGATAACGTACCCAACGACGACCTAACTTATGCTATTAACTGACTCTTTTATAAAGAATCAATGAATTATTGGTCGGATTTCAGGATTATTGTGAGTGAAGGCACATTGCTGTGCAAGAATAAGAGAATTGCCTATACAAATTTAGGTAGTTTGAGAGAACACGAGCTTCATTTATGAAAGTTGGCGATCGCATCCGCGTTAGTAAATCTGTTGTTGTTTACAACAATCCTGCCCACCGCAACGAGCCTTTTGATACCAAAGGACTGGAGGGAGAAATCGTTGGGATTGTTTTGGAGTGGCATGGCAGACCCGTAAGCGCCAACCTCCCCGTACAAGTCAAATTTGAGAAAAAGTTTCAAGCTCACTTCCGTGAAGATGAGTTAGAACTTGTCTAACTAACTACATTATTGCTTAATTATGCCGACGGCGACAAAACCAACCCAATAAGTTGATGTCGCCCTGCATTTTTTTGAATTCTCGTTGGTGGCTGGCTGCTGTCTGGCGATACCATTCACAATAGCGCTCATGTTCGGTTCTAGCTAGTGTTTCCCGATAAAACTCATGGGAAAGCTGGCGTGTGGCAAAAATATCGGCAGGTGGAGGCGGCGTCGGCAGAATAAAGCGAAATTGTTCTGGCATTAGGATAATCTCAAGCTGAGAAAACATTGAGAAAGCGACACATAACAATTGCTGTTAGTTGTCACCCACTTCCTTAATGGTATTGAATTTTTGGGCTGTAACTGCTTATAGCCAACCGCGCAGACGATAAATTAGCGTACCCAAATATTCTTTGAGGGCACGAGTCGTCATTTCTAAACGGAAAGCATCCGGTACGATATTTAATAAACTAGCCTCAATACTACTATTGGGTTCAGCTAGCTCTTGCTGAGTAACCAAAAAGTCTGTAGGTGCTGCAACTGTATCAATACCCAGGCGTTGGAAAATAGCAAGCGATCGCGGCATATGCATGGCTGAGGTTACCAGTAAAATTTTACGAATACCCTGTTTTTTGAGAATTTGCTGCACATTGACCGCATTTTGATAAGTATTAAAAGAAGTCGGATCTTGTAAAATAGCTGAATCTGGCACACCCAAAGTTATCATAATTTCTGCCATATCTGCCGACTCAGCAGAACCCCCACCACGCCAATTAATACGACCTCCAGAAGCAATAATTAATGGTGCCTTACCTTGACGATACAACTGGGCACCATATAAAACGCGATCGCCTGCTTCACTCAAATCTACACTTGGTCGAGGCGGAAACTTAGATCTCGTCGCCCCTCCCAAAACCACAATGGCATCAGCAGTTGGCAATACACCCTGGGGAATGTGCTGCCATTCTAGAGATTGTACCAAGCTATTTGCCACCCAACTATTACTGCTAAGTAACAACACCAGCAGCGCCGTGAGCACTGGTATAGGTACAAAACGCGATTTCCTCCACCACAAAATCAACGCCACAACCAGCAACCAACAAACTACTCCCAAAGGGTAGAAAAACAATGGCAGCAACTTAGAGAAAAATAAAAACATGAAATCAACAGGTTATCGCCTGTTCCCTTTCTACCATCGCCAACATCAAATCAATCACCCGATTCGAGTAACCCCACTCATTATCGTACCAAGCGACCACCTTAAAAAAATGAGCATTTAGCTCCATACCTGCCGCCGCGTCAAAGATGCTAGAACGAGGATCACCTATAAAATCACAAGAAACAACCGCTTCATCGGTATAACCCAAAATACCCGCAAGTTCCCCCTCAGCCGCTTGCTTCATAGCCGCACAAATTTCTGAGTAACTGGTAGCTGTTGCCGTCTTAAAAGTCAAATCAACCACCGAAACATCAGGAGTTGGCACACGTAATGCCATGCCAGTTAACTTACCTTTCAACTCTGGCAAAACCAAGGCAACTGCTTTGGCTGCCCCTGTGGAAGACGGAATAATATTTTGAGCTGCCCCGCGTCCCCCTCGCCAATCTTTGACGCTAGGACCATCTACCGTAGGCTGAGTGGCTGTCATGGCATGAATGGTAGTCATTAAGCCTTCTACTAAACCAAAGTTGTCATTTAAGACTTTGGCAACTGGTGCTAGGCAATTGGTGGTACAGCTAGCGTTAGAAACAATGGTATCTTTGCTGGGGTCAAATTGCTGGTGATTGACGCCAACTAATAAGGTGGGGACTTTTTCGGGATCTTTTGTGGGTGCGGAGATAATTACACGCTTGGCACCAGCTTTTAGGTGGTTCGCTGCTCCGGCATAATCGGTAAATAGACCTGTAGATTCAACTACATATTCAGCACCGTATTTATGCCAAGGTAATTCAGCAGGATTTCTGACGGAGAAGCAAGGAATAAAACGATCATTAACCACCAAACCATCAGCTTTAGCCTCAACTTTACCTGGAAAGCGCCCATGAGTTGAGTCATATTTCAACAAATAGGCAATATTATCAGGCGGCACGAGGTCATTAATACCGACAAATTCAATATTGGGGTTATTCACTCCAGCGCGAAAAACTAACCGTCCAATGCGACCAAAACCATTGATGCCTACTTTCACAGTAGCCATAATCAAACCTCCTATGGGTATTGTTGGCGACCATGTAGTTTAGGCAAAGCTGAACTTAGGAAATGTAGCTAACGAGACTATTTGTCGGATTTTTTCTCAAAAAAGCGACTAAACGGGTTGGGAATAGGTTGTGAAGGGTTCCTGGCTCTGATATTACGCTGGTGTGCTGCACGTAAGCCACTAACTTTTGCCGGTGGAGGAGTGTCTTCTAATTCTTCCTCCTCTTCCTGCACTGGCATTGGTGGTGCTTCACTGGGGTCATCTTTGGTTTTCCACCAACCGGCGACTAAAGCGGCGGCAAGTCCACCTACAGCACCGAGTAGGATGCTCATAGGCGGTGAGTATCCTAGAAAGAAAAAGCAAAACAGAAAAAATAACCAAGCTCTTAAACCATTTCCTGGTGAAAGCCCTGGAAAGGCGTCACTATTGGCTTGTTTCATATCTTTCATATATCACGACGCTAATAACAGAATAGCAAGTGGTGGCGTTGGTGCTGTGTAGTTTACAACAATTGTGCTGCCCAATTTTCGCTGGTGTCTATGGTCTTCAAAATTAGTTTTTCTGCCTCTGTAAAGGCTTCTGTGGCAGCTTTTTGCTGATTTAAAAGATCGGAAGTGGCATCGGAAATATCATCGGTGCGGGAAGTTAAGCGATCGCCTAAAACATTTTCTGGCGCTGTGCAGTGGATAATTTCTATAGGTAGTTGATGCTGTTTGCTTTGTGCGATCGCTTCAGTTCTGGTTGCCTCTCGGTCATATTTGGCATCCAAAATCACCGTCCAACCTTGATTTGCTATTTTTATTGCTAAATCTAATAAGCGATTATAAGTCTTTTCATTCATCTCGGCGCTATAAATTTCGGCTCCACCTTTTTCCTGCAAAGATATCCCTGCAATGTGTTTTCTTACTGCATCAGATCGCAGTTGAATTGCCCCCAACTTTCGTGCCAAATGCCGCGCTACAGTTGTTTTTCCAGAACCCGATAAACCTGACATTAAAATCAGCTTTCCTTGGCGCTGTTGTGTATAATTCCAAGCTAATTTGTAATAATCCTTCGCTGTCGCCATTGCTGCTTTTTTCGCCTCTTCTGGCACACCAGCATCATCTAACAAAAAAGAAGTAACCTTTGCCCGCACATAAGCTTGCCGACTTAAATATAAAGGCAAAACTTGCAACCCTAACCAATCACCAGTTTGCTCTATATAAGTATTCAAAAAAGCATTTCCTAACTCTTTTGAGTCCCGTGCTTCCAAGTCCATTACCGCAAAAGCGATATCATACATGACATCGACAAAGCGGAAAGGCTCATTAAATTCAATCCGATCAAATAGCTGAATTTTGTTGTTCCATAAACAAATATTTCTCAGATGTAAATCACCATGACATTCTCGAATTTTGTCATCTTCAATACGACTCTTAAAAAGTTCTTGCTGCTGCTCAAAGAAAGTATCAGTAAATTGTTTCGT
>JBATUR010000037.1:0-47444 GCA_049671305.1 Coleofasciculaceae cyanobacterium | reverse complement strand
TTAACTAAGAAGGCGATCGCTTACTTATTATGCCTTTAACGCTAAACTGAAATAGTTGCTTATACTTCATACCTTAGCAACCAACCGTTCGATTGCTTCAGACGCCATAATTAAACCAGGCTTTTCTGCTATTAATTTGGCAAAAGTTTGGGCATTATTAGTATAAATGGGAGTATTAAATACAGTTTTAAATGCTGTTTGAAGTCACTACTAAGTCTGTTGTGCAAACATCGCCCTATATCGCGTCTTAACAACTTCCCATGCCTCGACGCTAGGCTGAGTCTTCGCCCACGCCGCACGCAACATCAGGCGCTCAGACCAAGCATTGAGTTTTGGGTAATCACTTAATGATATTTCCAGGTTATACAACTGAGTAATTACTGTCCCAGCAGCAACTTCTGCTAAAGTGAGGTGCTCACCGCCAAAGAAAGGATTATCACCAAGTAGATGCTCAAAGAAAGTCAGAACTACTGATACTTGCTGTTTTGCTTGTTCAATTTTTTCAAATTCTCCTGTTGGCAAACCCAGAAATATGCCAAAAAGTGGCGCAATGGCAGGCATTAGCTCATTGTCTGTTGCCAGTGCAACCATTCGCACAGTTGCCATAGCTTTAGCCTCAGTTGGCATTAAAGATGGTATAGGATATTTTGCTTCTAAGTAGTCTAAAATTGCAAGGGATTCCACAACATTAAACCCATCATCTAACAAAATGGGAACTTGATGGAAGGGGTTAAGCTTTAAAAACTCTGGTTTAAATTGTTCGTTATCAATAAGGTTGATTTCAACTAATTCAAACTCCAGCCCTTTTTCTAATAGTGCAATCCAGATACGGCGCGAGTTAGGAGATGTAGGTGAGTAGTAAAGTTTTAACATGATAATATTTCCTATTTATTGACACAGATTTATCCAAAAGGTCTAATCATTGAGGGAACTTGTTCCCAAAGCAAGCGATAAAGTTGTAATGGCTTATCTTTACCTTTAACCATAATTGGAGCAAGTTTTATAAATGGGAGATTTTGCAGAGTAAGTTTATCAAAAGTACTTTGAGAAATCACAATTTCATCAGCTTCGGCAGCGCTACAAATGCGACTGGCAACATTTGTTGTATCACCAATATGGGCATATTGAAATAATTTATCTGAGCCAATATTTCCGGCAGCAACTCTGCCACTATTAAGCCCGATATGAATTTGTATTGGTTGTTTATTTTGAGTCAACCAATGTTGATTGAGGCGGCGTACTGTCCACTGCATTTCGATAGCAGCACGAACAGCTCTTTCGGCATCATCGACTTTTTCATAAGGTGCACCCCAAACAGCTAGCAGGGCATCTCCGATGTATTTTTCTAATGTGCCTTCGTAGGGAAATACGATGTCTTCTACCATAAGTTTGAAGTACTCGTTGAGCATTTCAATTACTTGGCGCGGTTGCATAGTTGAGGACATTTGCGTAAAGCTACTAATATCAGAAAATAAGGCAGTTACTTCTGTTTCAACAGTTTCTAAACGTCCTTCTTCCCTGAGTCTTTTACTAACAGCTTCGGGAAAGAAACGCTCAAGTTTATCCCGCATTACAGCTTCAGTTTGCATTTTTTTAGTAAGGTGGGAATTTTCAATGGCAATTGCTGCTTGGTTTGCTAGTGCGGTTAAAAATTCTATATCTTCGTCTGAGTAAACATTTGCCAAAGACAAATTATCTACATATAAAACGCCAATTACTTCATCTCTGGGTTTGAGAGGGACACACATTGAGGCATGAATTGCTTGGACTAAAATTGAGTCGGAATCACTAAATCGCTGGTCGTTACGAGCATCTGCTGTGAGAATTGCTTCTCCGTTATCACGAACAAAATTGGTGATTTTTGTACTGTAAAATTGCTCATCATTAGGGATATCGGGGCGCGATTTAATAGCTCGCTTTTCAAGCTGTTCTGTGATTTCATTAACTATGAGAATTGCCGCTCGATCGACATTCATAATCTTGAGCAAAAGGTCGAGAATTTTTTCGAGGAGTTGGTCTGGTTCTTCTGGTGTAGAAAGTTGTTTGCCAACTTCTAGTAATATTTTGAGTTTATCGACTGCTCGTTGAGTGGCGTTTTGCTGTTTTAGCTTGAGGACAGAATCTGTTGTGCCATCGCCTGTCAACAAGTCTTGCATGACTAAATGGGTCGGTTCAGACGGGATTTGTTTGATAATAGTAATCTGTGTCTCCTCATCGTCTGAAGTGGCTTTGAGTTGCTCGACAAATTTGAATGTTAAGCTGCCACAACGCACTAAGTCTCCATCCTTGAGTTCACAACAGTCAATTTTGGCTTCGTTGACAAAAGTACCATTGAGGCTGCCTAAATCCTTTATGGTAGACTGATTGACGCCGATTGTCAGTTGGGCGTGTTGACGAGAAAGACCGCCATGCATCATCACGACAGTGTTATCTTTGTCGCGTCCGATACTGTTTACACCAAACTTCAATTCGTGAGTTCTTTCGTTAGGAGTATCTGGATCGTGAATTAAATAGGGCACACTAATTCCTCATGTTCCCTGTGCTTTACCTACCTAAAGATAACGTGTAGATTGCCTTCTGGGAAATAGCAACCGTTATTGCTTTATTTTTAGCCGAAGTTTAGACGTTATCCTTGATTTTTTATCCTAAGAGAGATTAATCGTAATGCCGCGATCGCCAAATCATACTCAGCAACCTTGGAAAGAAACTTATAGTGAGATTATTGACGTTAGAAGCGAAAGCGAGTTTGCTGAAGATCATATACCCTGTGCCGTTAATTTGCCAGTACTTAATGATGCTGAACGGGCAAAAGTTGGCACACTTTACAAACAAGTCTGCCCTTTTGACGCCAGAAAAGTTGGTGCGGCTTTAGTTGCCCAAAACATTGCTAAACATCTTAACACTCACTTTGCCCAAAAAGATAAGGATTACCAGCCTCTATTGTACTGCTGGCGCGGTGGTCAGCGTTCTAATAGTATGGCTTTGGTATTGAGTCAAATCGGCTGGCAGGTGACAATTCTTGATGGTGGGTACAAAACTTACCGGGCTCATGTACGCGATCGCTTACAAGATTTACCACAACATTTTAATTATCGAGTTTTGTCTGGCATGACGGGAAGTGGTAAGACTCATATTTTACAACAGTTAGCACAGCGTGGTTTACAGGTATTAGATTTAGAATCTTTGGCAAATCATCGTGGTTCTTTACTAGGGCAAGAATGGGATGGCAAGCTGTCTCCTCAACCTTCACAAAAGCTTTTTGAAACATTACTATTGCAAACATTACAAGGTTTTGATACTAATAAACCTATGTGGGTAGAAGCTGAAAGTAATAAAATTGGGCAAGTTCATTTACCATCAGCACTTTGGCAACAAATGAAGCAGGCAAAATGTGTTGAAATTCAGCTACCTATTGCTGTTAGAATTAACTGGTTATTACAAGAATATCCTCATTTAACTACTCATCCAGAACTACTAAAAAGCAAGTTAGCTCGTCTTAAATCTCGCCACGGCAACGAAAAAATTAATCAATGGTACAATCTAATTGATAATGGTCAGTGGCATGATTTAGTTAATGATTTGTTGACTAATCATTATGACCCTACTTATAGTCGATCTACGGGTCAATGCTATGGTCATGTCGAACAAAGAATACAATTATCTGATTTATCAAATACCAACGTTGAGGCTTTGCTGACTCAGTTAGAATCGTAAGGTTAATATTAGCTTACTCATAGTTGAGCTAAGACATAAGCCCCATTAAAGCTAGTTCAAATTATGGCAATAACGGGGCTGTAAACGCAGTTAGGAGGTATGTTTCTCTAGAAAAGATATCCAAACAAGGTTAGTCGCTAATGTTTTAATAAGTTATTACTATTATTACTATTTTATTACCTCTACTTTTAGGAAAATTCAACGGGGCGGCAGCGATTGGTTACTAATAGTGTTAACATCAAGAGACTGACGGGCACGTTCAGGAGAAAATTGGCTTTGAGATGGAATGCGATCGCCATTTTTCACATCAAACCAATGCAGTGCTTGTGATGAAATAGACAAGGTAATTTCTTCTCCTTCCCAGGTTTGATATGTGGGTAATAAAGCACGTATCCTGACAGAATCTGATCCCTTAATGCGAACACTAATTAAGTTCTGCATCCCCAAATTTTCTACTAAAAAAATCTGTCCCTGAACAGTTAGTTTATCTTCCGGTTTCGCTATGTGAACATCTTCTGGACGGATACCCAAAACAACTTGTGATGGAGTTGTTAGTAAGCTAGGCAAGGGAATTCGAGAGTCACCTAAAACAGCATTATTGCCATCACAATTAAGGGTTAATAAATTCATTTGAGGACTACCCACAAAACCAGCCACAAATTGATTTGCTGGTTTATTATAAATTTCTTGGGGTGGTGCTAGCTGTTGTAAGTAACCATCATATAAAACGGCAACTTTACTGGAAAGTGTCATTGCTTCTGTTTGGTCGTGAGTAACATAAACAACCGGAGTTTGTTGCTGATCAAATAGTTGTTTCAAATCTGCCCTTACTTGTTCTCGTAATAAGGCATCAAGGTTACTTAAAGGTTCATCAAGCAAAAATACATCAGGTTGTCGCACCAACGCCCGTCCTAGTGCCACTCGTTGCCGTTGACCACCAGACATTTGACCAGGTTTGCGGTCCATCAAGTTTTGTAGTCCCAGCTTTTCGGCAACATCCTCTACCCGCTGCCGAATTTCTTCAGTGGGTATTTTTCGCAGCTTTAAACCGGCAGCAATATTTTCATAAACCGTCATGTGGGGATAAAGGGCGTAGCTTTGGAAAACCATCGCAATATTGCGTTTTCCTGGACTCACACGGCTGACATCACGACCATTAATTACGACTTTGCCACGAGTGGGCGCTTCTAAGCCGGCAATTAATCGTAGTAGCGTTGATTTTCCACATCCCGATGGACCTAGTAATGTCAAAAATTCTCCTTCTTCAACATCTAAAGTAATATCTTTAACAGGGATTACTTTAGGAGTATAGGTTTTATTGAGGTTTACAACTTCAAGTTTAGTCATGGTTTTTATTACTTTTTGGCAAATAGTTATTTTTGTCAATTTGGCAAACTAAGAACATTATCCTTTAACGGCACCCGCCGTTAAACCTTGCACAATCTTACGTTGGAATGCTAACACTAATAAAACTAAAGGTAATGTTCCTAACACTGTAGCTGCGGCAATCGGTCCATAGGGAATTTCAAACACCGATGCCCCGCTTAATTGAGCTGTTGCTACGGGTATTGTTTTCAGAGATTCAC
This sequence comes from Coleofasciculaceae cyanobacterium, assembly GCA_049671305.1. Lineage (GTDB taxonomy): Bacteria > Cyanobacteriota > Cyanobacteriia > Cyanobacteriales > Coleofasciculaceae > CADCTM01. The sequence continues at coordinate 42,144 of JBATUR010000037.1, read as the reverse complement.
GAGTCATAAAGGTTAAGGCAAAAATGAACTCATTCCAAGCAGCAATAAATGTAAGAATTCCGGTTGTCACTAATGCGGGAAGTGTCATTGGCAAGATAATTTGAACTAGCATTTGAACGGTGCTATAGCCATCAACTCTAGCAGAATCTTCTAAATCTTTGGGCAGTTGTTGAAAGAAACTCCGCATTACCAAGATTGTTAAAGGTAAGTTGATAGCTGTGTAGGGAATAATCAATGCTAGATAATTATTGCCTAAATTCAAAGCTTTAACTACTTCTAATAGCCCAACAAACAACAACACGGCAGGAAACAAAGTGACAATTAAGATACTAGCCAGGATAATGTTTTCACCAGGTAATCGCATTCTTGCCAACACATAAGCTGCCGGAGAACCTAATCCTAAAGCTAAAATAGTAGAAGTAATCGAAACTAAGGCGCTATTTAAAATATAGTAGGTAAAAGGACGACGAATAAACAGCGATTGATAGTGTTCCAAAGTCAATCTTTTGGGAAAGTAAACATTAGGAACAGCAGAAATATCTGCATTAACTTTAAAAGAAGTCAACACTTGCCAGAGAATTGGCGCCATGAAAAAAACAACAACTAAAAACACAGAAAATGGTAAAACAATTTTACGCCAATTAAAAGTTGAGGATTGTGGTTTAGATTGCTCAGAAATAGTTGTCATCGGTTATCTCTTAGTTACAGTAAATTGTTGATTATTAAGACAAAAGCTAATTTGCCCCCGCCGCATTTGCACGCGCCCTAGATAAGCCGTAAGCGGCGATAGAAACGGCTGCGATTAGTAGCAAAAAGGTTACGACTACAAGGGCTGCACCGTAGCCAAAATCCAGGTAACGCATAATAGTACTGTAGATATAAATTGAAACCATTTCTGTTGCGCCAGCAGGTCCACCACCAGTCATTACTTGCACTAAATCAAAGATTCCGAAGGCTTGAGCAAAGCGGAATAATAAAGCAATCACAATTTGAGGTAATAGTAATGGTACGGTAATTTTCCAAAAACTCTGCCATGCACTTGCGCCATCAATTGCATAAGCTTCATATAAATCAGAGGGAATTGATTGTAGTCCAGCTAATAGTAACAGTGCAATAAACGGCGTTGTTTTCCAAACATCTGCAAGAATTACTGCCATCATTGCTAAAGTTGGATCTCCTAACCAACTAATACCTGTTTGGAGAATTCCTAAGCGTAATAAAATATCATTAACAATACCGTATTGATCATTAAAAATCCACGCCCATGCCAGCCCCATTAGTGCCGTCGGGAGTGCCCAAGGTAAGAGGGAAATAGTTCTGACAATGCCACGTCCTGGGAATGATTGGTTTAGCACCAGTGCGACACCCATTCCTAATATTAATTCTAGGAAAACTGAGGCTGATGTAAATATAGAAGTATTCCACAAACTCTGCCAAAAGCGTCCATCGCCAACCATCCTTTCATAATTATTCAAACCGGAAAACACTAACTTTAGTTGAGTTCCGAGGTTTTGGGTAAATAAACTTAACCAAAATGCTCTTAAAATCGGATAAGCAAATACTAAACTTAGAAGTAATAGTGCTGGTAATAGCAGTAGCCAACCCGTCTTTTGTTCTCGTGCCTGAAGTGTATCTTTTTTCATCTTTCACTCATTTAACTTTGCTAATTGAATCATGCTTAGAAGTTATCAAACATTTGAATTTATTTGAGCTTTTGAGAAACTTGAGTTGACTTAAATCTACCTAAAATGTTACGAGTTTCTTGAGAGGCAGCTTTCATCGCTTGTTCTGCACTCATTCGTCCCGTAAATGCTGCACTAAGATAACGTTGTAAAACATCTGAAGCTTGGGCATATTGAGCAATAGGAGGGCGGAGAGCTGGTTTTTGCACTGCCTCTAACAGTTGGGTAAAATGAGGATATTTAGCAAGAATTTCCGGGTCTTTAAATAGTGTTTGATAACTAGGAATTAGCCCCGTTGACAAAACAAATTTTTTCATGGTTTCCTCACTTGCCATATACTGAATAACCCGCCAAGCTTCCTCTGGATGTTTGGTGGTTTTAGAAATACCTAAACCCCAACCTCCTAAAGCAGAACCACCAACTTGACCTTGGGCATGAATCATCGGTTTAATGCCAATTTTGCCCTTAATTTTTGAGTCTTGAGCATTGGCTAATTTCCAAACATAGGGCCAGTTACGCAAGTAAACTGCGCCACCATTTTGAAATAATAAACGGGTTTCTTCTTCGCCGTAAGTAACAACACCGCGAGGGGAAATACCTTGGTTAATTGTGCTTTTCAGAAACTTAACAGCTTGTATTGCCTGGGGTTGGTCTAGTCCGACTTCTAAAGTCTCAGGATTAGCCCAAAAACCTCCAAAACCTTCGAGAATCTCCACAAACATAGCAGAGACACCTTCGTATTGTTTTCCCTGCCAAAGATAGCCCCATCTTGCATCTCCTTGTTTCTGCAATTTTTGTGCCGTAGTCAGCATTTCTTCAAAGGTTTCTGGTGGTTCAATTCCAGCTTTTTCTAAGAGATCTGTGCGATAATACAGCACTCCAGCATCGGAAGTTGTAGGAATACGATACAATTTGTTTTGGTAGGTTCCACCTTCAAGATTGCCTTTAACAAACTTGGCTTTTTGTGCTGGAGAAAGTCGGTCAGTTAAGTCCATAATCCAGCCTGCTGCCGCAAACTTTGGCACCCAGACTATATCCATGTTAAGAATATCGTAGGGCGAATCTCCTAATAAAAAAGCAGAAGTATAAAGATTTTCTACTAAGTTTGTATCAAAAGGTCCCTCGACAACATTGAGCTGGATATCTGGATTTTTTTGGTTAAACTCTTTAAAAAAAGGTGCCCAATTTGCCCTATCTTGACCCTGCATAAGCATGGTAATAACGACGGGTTGTTGGGTTAAAGCCGGTAAAATCGCCAATTGAAATACTAAGATGAAAATACTAATGATGCCCACGAGGCGTAGTATTCCTAATTGCCGACTCAGTTTTTTTAGGCGTTTTTGCAATACGCTTAAGACGTTATTTTTTTTAGATAGGTAAATTAAAAATCCCATATCAAAGACCTAGTTAATACTTTTGGTATGTAATATATCCCGCTTTGTTCGAGTACCTCTTTTATACCTATCTTGATTTCATAACCAATTGCCAATAAAAATTTGCTTATTTAAATAAATGCAATTAAAATTTAGCTTACTTAACATTTTTTTGCTACAAGAACCAAGGCAGCGATTCAACATCCATTTAACTCATAAATTTATTTAATACACCTCATCACTATTTTACCTGACATATTCCATCTCAGACTAATAGCTTAGATTTTTGCTTTATATTCTTAAATATTTTATTGGCTTAGAAGTGGCAAAAAAACAGCACCGAAACGAATAATTTGGACTTGGAAACCGTCAATTTCAACCAGACATTATGCAAACTCAATCTGCCAAAGCTAGTAATAATATACCAACGAGAGGATGATTAACTAGAGCTTTAAATACGGCAGTATCTACCTGTAAGGCATTGAACAATCGTTCTTTTAAAGGAAGATTACTCTCAATTACTTTGAGTGCCACGATCACAACTGTAAGTTTTTCAACTGGGGTTTTGGTTGGATAAGTTCTTTCTATTTGTTGTAAAAGTTGTTGAATCTCATTGGCTATTTCTACTAAGTTGGGTTGGTTCGTTTCTTCTATAACCGTTGCTTCAGGCAGTATAATATTTGGTGTTGATTGAGCCTCAACCTGCACAACAGGAGCTGGTTCAGTAGCTAACTTTGTTTCACTGCTAAACTTAGAATCAGCCGCATCCAAAACATTTTGAAATAACTGAGTAAACTCACCATTTGCAAAGTTTCCAGAACTCGGTAAACGTTCTTGTTGAGGATGTCTTAAATAAACAAAGTCACAAATTACGCCATCAAGATTTGTAGCTCTGTTAATTTGCCAGTTTTCTAGACAGCTTCCTGTAAAAATTGCTTGCCTGAAGTTAGTATTAACCGCTTGGGTTTGTTCTAAATTTGCCCCGCTCAAATTTGCCATTCTCAAATTAGCTTGTGTAAGGTTTGCACCACCTAAATAAGTCATTTTTAGGTTGGCTTCACTGAGATTTGCGCTGCTAAGAGATGCCATTCTAAGATTAGCAAAACTGAGATATGCGCCGGTAATGTCTGCCTCGGTAAGAATTGCTTCACTAAGGTTTGTCATCCTCAGATTTGCCATTCTTAAATCACCTCCACTCAAATCAACTCGTTCTAGATTTGCCTCGCTCAGATTTGCCATTCGCAGGTTAGCTCTGGTAAGATAAGCGCCGGTGAGGTCTGCTCCACTGAGGTTTGCCCGACCTAAGTTAGCGCCAATCATGTTTACCCCAGTCAGGTTTGCCCCACTGAGGTCTGCTAATATTTCATAATTGTTGTGATTTTCCCGCCACTCATTCCATACCTCAACACCTTGTCTGAGTAGCGCCAGATGTTCTTCGTTAGCCATGTTATTTAAGCCTTTAGATCTAACTATTTTGTCGCAGCTTAACCTAGGGTTTTGCTGATGTCCAAGAATATTGTTGATTTAGTTGGGATTTATTGTTAAAAGTGCCTTTCGTTTTTGTATACTAATTTAATATTATTCTTGTTTTAACATGACTTCTCAATCTCCCTCGATTCAATTTTTTGAAGGGATATCAGAAAATCTGAGTAATGTGAGTTTACGCCGCAGTAAAATCTCTGGTGTCCGTTCGGTGTTGATGACTTTTGAGTCTTTGAAGGCGTTAGAGAAGTTTAACAGCTTTACTAAGCGATCACTAAATTCTCTACTTTTAACCGATGAAGAAGGAGCAATTAGCGTCACACCTTCTTCCGTACAATTCTTATTTGGTGGACCAGAAGGCGATAACTTACAACGAGTGGAGTGCAAGTTTGAAGTTGAGCAAGAAGACCACTGGGAGCGATTTATGCGCTTTATGCATCGCTATGCAGACGCCAATAATTTGGCTTACGGTGAAACCAAAAATATAGAGGGTGGCATTAACAAATGAAAGTAGCAATTACTGGGGCAACTGGATTTGTCGGCAGCCGATTGGTAGAACAACTTCAGGCAAAAGGGCATCAGCCTTTAATTTTAACCCGCAATGTGGACGCGGCTTCAAAAGCTTTTCCTAATGTGGAAGTGGTAGGCTATACTCCCACAGAGTCTGGTTCATGGCAGGAAGCAATTTCAGGTTGTGAGGCTGTTGTGCATCTTGCTGGTGAACCAATTGCCGAGAGTCGTTGGACTGCCAAGCAAAAGCAAGAAATTCTTAATAGTCGTCAGTTAGGTACGCAAAAAATTGTCGAAGCAATTGCCAAAGCTAACCCAAAACCTGCAGTACTAGTTAATGCTTCGGCGATTGGTTTTTATGGTACTAGCGAAACAGCAACCTTTGATGAAAATAGTGCTAATGGCAACGATTTTTTGGCAGAAGTTTGTCAAAAATGGGAATCTGAAGCTCAGAAAGTTAAGGATGTTGGTGTCAGATTAGTTATTCTACGCTTAGGAATTGTTTTAGGAGAAGGCGGCGCTTTGGCAAAGATGATACCTGCTTTTAAACTGTTTGCAGGTGGTCCCTTGGGTACTGGTAAACAGTGGTTTTCTTGGATTCATCGAGATGATTTAGTCAACTTAATTATCGAAGCTTTAACACGCTCAGATCTTGAAGGTGTGCTGAATGCAACTGCCCCTAACCCGGTACGAATGTCAGAACTTTGTCAGACGCTTGGGGCTGTTCTTAATCGTCCTTCTTGGTTACCTGTTCCCGGTTTTGCTTTGGAAGCTTTGTTAGGAGAAGGGGCGCAAGTTGTCTTAGAAGGTCAACAAGTTTTACCAAAACGTACAATGAGTTGTGGTTTTAATTATCAATATCCGACTTTAAAACCAGCTTTAACGGAAATTTTGACTTAATATTTGTTGATTCTAGATGATGCCAAGCTTAAAAGCTAATCAATATGGTTTTGCTCTTCATACAACTAGTTCTCAACTAGGGCTATCTATTAGTAACTTTGGAGGCGATACTCGCTTTTCAACTTGGGATTTAGGGCGCGATTTATCCAGCCAATTGCATCAATATATGGCTGAGTTTATAGCGCCGCAAACTTGGTCAGATTTATCATTTATTGCGGTGGCAAAAGGACCTGGTAGCTTTACAAGTACTCGTATTGGTATTGTTACTGCCCGGACTATGGCACAGCAATTAGATATTCCCTTATTTGCGATTTCGAGTTTTGCTGCTGTTGCTTGGTCATACTTATCTGATCAAGAGGGAGATGAAAAAACGGTGGTTGCCTTGCAAATGCCTGCTCAACGCGGTCAGTTATTTACAGCAATTTATCAGTTACCAGTTAAAGCTCTAACTCAATTGTCGCCCGATGCTGTGATGACTCCTGAGACTTGGCAGCAAAGACTAGATGCGCTAAAAATGCCTTACCAGCTAATTGATGTTCCCGTTGCTAATGGTGATTCTGTTTCTAGTTTATTGGAGCTTGCAAAGTTAGATTGGCAATTAGAAAAACGACCTCATTGGTCAGAAGCGCTGCCTTTTTATGGACAACATCCGGTAGAAAAATAATCGGTATTATTGAATTTTTATATAAATTACTAATTTAGGCTAGAGATGTTCCTTGTAACGATTCTACAAAGGTAATTTTTAGTTCAATAACTTTCTTAACAATTTGGCATTCATACTTAAAATTAGTGAGTGTTTTTACTCCATTTCTACCCAAACTGTAACCGCCGCAACAGCAATTAACATCTCATCATTTTTATCATTAAGAACAGGAATTGCACGACCTTGAACTACCATGCCACCTGATTCCAGATGTATGGTTTTGCGACCAAAAGGCAGTACTGCAAGGACTTCTGCTTGTCGCACTTGTTCTGGATAAGGTACAGCCACCTGAACTTCCACAATCATTTGCTCAGGATCGCTCAAACCTGCGACCTCCCAAACACCAGGCAAGGCATTATGTGCGATCGCATTTCTGACTGCCCTTGCTGCCGCGACAGTGGGTTCCTGTCCATGCTGGTCTATTCCCATACCCATTTCTATGATTAATCGTTTACGAGTCACAGTAACGTTTTTGTAAGTTTTGATAATATTGTTGATCTTTCAGCAATTTTAACTCAAGCATGAAGCCATTTGTCTTCAGCTTTACAACAAATTACTGCCAGAATATATTCAAAATTCCTTTGATAATAGCTTTTTGGATAATCCGTTCAATTACTTTTGAATTTTTCTGTCTCAAGGAATACCCGCTCTTAATAATCCTACGTCAACATAAGAGTAAGGAGCTCTAATACTGTAGCAAATTGCTGTCAGAAGATCATTGAAACTTTTCTTAATAATAGTAAACAAGAAATTACCATGAATAATCCCATTAAAACTCAAATAACCGAAGAACTTCAAAAAGCCAAAGAAGAAGGAAAAGTTCGCTCGGAGCGAATTAGAGAAATTGTCAAGTCTGCTGTTTCTCAAGCAACATCTGAATTAAAAGAAGGTTCCGGAGAAATTCGTCTAATTATTAAGGAAGCTGTTTCTACAGTTATAGACAACTTAAAAGAAAAAGGTGAAGAAGTTAAAGAAGAAGTAACCGCTTCTATTGAAGGTGCAATCGAAGGTTTTAGCAGTTCAAGGCGTCAATCAATTGCTAAAACCCAGGCTGAAGTCAAACAGCTTCAAGCCCAAATTGACACCGAAGAAATTGAACTTCAAAATCAAATAGATCATGCCTTAATTGACATCGAAGCAACGGGAAAAGAGGCATCTCCTAGTATCAAAAGCTCAATTGAAGATGCGATCAATTCTCTCAAAGATACTGAAGAAGCGGCATTGATGCAAAAGCGCTATGCTCAACTGCAAACGCAATTAGCCATTTTGCAGGCTAACTTAGCTGCACGATATGGCGAACGAGGAGAGGAAGTTAAAAAGCACTTAGATGATGCTAAAACTTGGTATGATCGCGCTCAGATTCAAGCAGAATCTACTGCGGAACAAGTGAAAGAGAAAAGTGCAGATTTTGAAATTAAAATTGCTGAAGCTGGTACAGCATTAGCTAAAAATGAAAGACGAGTCAAGCAACTTTTAAAAGATCTATGGAAATCTGTTACTGATACTTCTCATGAAAAGAAGTAACCTTTATTTCTTAAATCGTAGGAATTAAAGCAAACGGTTAGAAACGAGTAGAGGAGCTAACTTAATTTAGCTCCTCTAGTTATTTTTACAAATCTTTCTTTGTGCAAGTTTTTAAGCTTTTATAGTCAGATTTAGTAAATGCCGTTTCTGCCATCTTCGATGCCTGTTTCTCGGCTGACTTTTTCTTCGTGCTTAACAATTACCCAAAGAGCATGGATACTTCCAGGAAGCCATCCTAAGAGTGTCAAACCTATGTTGATAAAAAGAGTTACTCCAACTCCCACAGTCATGAAAACGCCCAAAGGAGGTATAAGGATGCCTAAGATAATCCGAAATAAATTCATATTTTTCCTCTAAGTTTTTTTAAACTGCCTTTGTTTTAATTATCGGTATTTCTCAAGTATTCAACCTCCATCTTAAGGATTATAAGTTGTAGCATTGCCGGAATGGCTATAGGATGGAACTTAGGAGAAACTCAACGTGTTTAAAGGAGTGTCGCTTCTAAAATTTACTTACCCAAACATCTATCTCTGTAGAGATGTAGTAGATGAAAATTTTCGATAATATTATTTATATACGACATCGATAAAAAATTACTGTTTGTAAGTTTGAGGAAAAAAAATGATAGGAATACTTTTTACTTGGCTAGGTACTGCCCTAAGTTTGTTGCTGGTTGACTTACTTGTTCCGGGCGTTAACATTGCTACTTTTCCAGCCGCTTTAATTGCTGCTGTAGTAATTGGGTTGGTGAACTCTTCAGCAAAACCAACTCTTTCAGCATTATCAATGCCGCTTAACTTCTTAAGTTTTGGTGCCTTTTCTCTGGTCGTTAATGGCATCTGTTTTTGGCTGGCATCTGTGTTAGTACCAGGATTTGCAGTAAATGGAATAGTTGCAATTATCCTAGGACCAGTTATCTTGTCTTTCGTTAATACATTCTTGAATCAATACTTTGCTGAAAGACATCCTGAACTTAAGACTGCTGATAAGTATCCCGAACTCGAACCGGAGAAATAATCTAAACAACTTCCAAAGTGTTAGATAAAATAAAGGTAGGTGGCGATTATTGCTGCTTGCCTTTTTGTTTTGTGCGTACCTACGATTAGCATTATAAAATATAATTTGACTATTTCTTATTCAGGTTGTATAAATAGTAAGGCATCTAAATTAAACTACATCAGGGTATTTAATAGCTCAAACCATGTAGTTATAAGTTTTTCAATAACTGCACTTTAAATATTTGGTATTTAGAATATTGTTATATTCTTTCCCGACTGCTTACTCTAGTAAAATTTGAAGAGAATAGCAAAAACCTTAATCCAGTCGTAAAAACTGCTCCAATAGTAACATCGTCAGTAAGGAGAGTGATGAGTGATGTCACAACTGAATGTAGATAGTTTTAACAAGCAAGAAAAGGGTAAATTATTAAATAAAATAGCGCTCATAACAGGTGGCGATAGTAGTCTGGGTCGTGCAGTAGCGATCGCTTTTGCTAAAGAGGGAGCAGATGTTGCCATTACTTACTTTAATCAGCAAGAACACGCAGAACAAACCAAAGAAATTGTTGAAAAAGAAGGTCGTTCTTGTTTAATTATCAGAGGTGATGTAAGGCAAGAAACATTTTGTCAAAAAGCAGTACAAGAGACGATTAATACATTTACAAAACTAGATGTTTTAGTGAATAATGCTGTTCAACCACAGTCTCCCGAAAATGTTGAACATCTCAATAATGAGCAGTTAGAAGAAGATTTAGATAGCAACATTTGTGCGATGTTTTATATGACAAATGCCGCTGAACCTTACCTCAAAGAAGGAAGTGTAATCATTAATACAACCTCTATAACCTCTTATCAGGGACATGATCCATTGGCAGGTTATTCAGCGAGTAAAGGAGCAATTATGACTTTTACTCGTTCGTCATCACCGACTTTACAAGAAAAAGGAATTCGAGTTAATGGTGTCGCACCAGGTCCTGTTTGGACGCTTCAAGTTCCCAGCTCATTAACGACTGAAAAGGTGGAAGAATTTGGAAATCAACTACCAAAAGGGCAAATCATTGAACCGGAAGAAATTGCAGCTAGTTTTGTCTTTTTAGCATCAGATGAATCAGCTTATATGGCAGGGCAAATTTTGTTTACCCAAACTCATTTTTAAACTCAAAGGAAAGCGAATATTCATTAAGTTGAGAAGTTTATTGTAAACTTTATACTTCAGTACTTTTCAGGGTAATAGGGAAGAGTGAAATAAAGATATTCCTTCTTCCCTATTATTGTTAATAATCAGTCAAGCTTACTGAGCAAGTCAGGCAGTTGGGAGAGTATCTAGATGCTGTGCATAAGCATCGATTTCACCATTGATGTCACCTAGGGCAATTACGACCTCAGTTAGGTCAATCTCTGCATCGGCAGGGATGTCCTCAATAAAAAGAACCAAAGCTTCTAGTCCTAAATTGATATTAGCAATCGTTTTCTTTTCCTTTTTTAGTTCAGCTTCCGAAAGATTTGTTAAACCTTCGACACGCAATTCCATAGCCTTCGTTTGCTCTAATTGCTGTGAGATTGTTTTTTCAATTTGCTCTCGATTTAGCGTTTCGGTTTGAGTGTTAAATTGTTGGTTGAGATTGTTGATCTGACTGTTAATAACATCGATCGATTCTTCTCCTCCTGTTAAGTCAACTGCCAACATCGGATCAGGTATAGTCTCAAGATCTAATGCTAAGGCGCGTAGCTGAAAATTGATGCCAGAAAGTGTTTCCTCAATTTCATTGTGGTCAACTTTAAACGATCCTGGAGGATGATCGAGACGTTGGTTTATGGTATCAAGCTGAAAATTAATATCAGCGAGAATTTCCTGCTCTTGAGAAAAGTCAATATCCGCAGATTTAACTAATGTGTCAAGGCGCAAGTTCATCACGTTAACCTGCTCTTTAAGCTGAGGAATTGAGCTTTTTAATTGCTCAATTTTTTGCGTCTCTAGTTGAGTATTGAACTGCTGATTAAGCACGTTCAACCGACTATTCATATCGGCGATCGCTGTTTCTACACCACTCAAATCAACTGCTTGAATTGGAGTTTCAAAACGTTGTGTAACTGCATCTAAGCGGCTATTAATATCAGTAATTGCTGTCTCAATGCCACTTAAATCAACCTTGGCAGTAGTTGGCGTATCTAGACGCAATGTCAAACTATTTAACTGCTGAGAAAGCTCTGGTATTGCTCCTTGCAATTGCTCGATCGCTTGTGTTTCTGGGCGAGTGTTAAATTGTTGATTTAAGGCTTCAAAACGCTGATTAATTTGTGCGATCGCTGTTTCTACACCACTCAAATCAACTGCTTGAGGAGTAGGTGCATTATCCAAGCGCAATGTCAAACTATTTAACTGCTCAGAAAGCTGCGGAATTTCTCTTTGTAGCTGCTCAATTGCTTGTGCTTCTGAGCGATTTGTGAATTGCTGGTTAAGGGCGTCTAGTTGTGTATTAATATCCAGGATGGCATATTCTGCCTCGCTGAAGTTGGCTTCGGTTGGCGGTGGTAATTCGTCAAGGCGCAAGGTTACAGTATTTAGCTGTGCCTTTAGATCATTGATCGCTTCTTCAACTTCGCTCAAATCAACAGTAGCTGGTATTGGCGACTCATCTAAACGTGAGTTTACAGTATTTAGCTGAGTATTGAGACTTGCGATCGCTTCTTCAACTTCGCTTAAGTCAACAGTAGCTGGTGTTGGCGACTGATCCAAACGTGAGTTGACAGTATTTAGCTGAGTATTAAGACTTGCGATCGCTTCTTCAATACTTGTTAAGTCAACGGTTGAAGGTTGCTCTAAACGTGAGTTGACAGTATTGAGTTGAGTATTGAGAGTTGCGATCTCTTCTTCAACACTAGTTAAATCAACAGTTGAAGGTTGATCCAAACGTGAGTTTACAGTATTGAGTTGAGTATTAAGAGTGGCGATCGCTTCTTCAACTTCGCTCAAATCAACAGTAGCTGGAGTTGGCGACTCATCTAAACGTGAGTTGACAGTATTTAGCTGAGTATTAAGACTTGCGATCGCTTCTTCAACACTAGTTAAATCAACAGTAGCCGGAGTTGAAGGTTGATCTAAACGTGAATTGACAGTATTTAGCTGAGTATTAAGACTTGCGATCGCTTCTTCAACACTAGTTAAATCAACTGCTGGAGTTGGCTTATCAAGCTGTGAAGTTATAGCATTTAGATGATTATAGATATCTGCAAACCCTTCTTCAACACTACTGAGGTCAAGATCAGGAGTTGTTAACACTTGCGTGCTCGAAGATAGAGAATTGATCTGATTATAGATATCTGCGATCGCTTCTTTAACGCTATGTAAGTCAGCCTCTAAAACAGTAGATTGATGATTAAGAGGTGACATGGCATCTAGTCGAGAAGAAAGCTGTGCGATCGAGCTTTCTGACTGCCGAAGCAATTGCATCTCAGGTCTAGTATCAAACTTCTGATTAATCGTGTCAACCTTAAGATTGAGAGCAGGCAAAGCTTGAACTTGCTCATTTAAACTCCGAAAAGCCTCCTGCGCTTCAGTAAGGATACCACTAGTGTAATTAATAGTCTCCTGCTGAAAGCGACGGCGATTAAGCAAATTAAGCGAGAGTGCCACAGTCAAAGGGGCAGCGGCGAAAACCAACTTTCCAGATGTCACCGCAACAATTGTGCCCAAGACTGATCCAGCAAGGGAGACATATTCGGCAATCTCTAGTCCAGGTTGTTTTTTCATGTCTGTCTGATCTGATATTGTTATCTCTTGGGGTTTACTCTAAAAACTGGGCAAAGTACGATGCTTCTTAATCGTTGACAGTAGACACGTGACGAAAATTGCCTAGGCAGGTGCAACCATTGCACACTTTTCAATTCCCTGAAACTATGAGAGTGCATCCTCACCTGTAGGGGATGTGACGCCAACCCTCTCCTGATCCCTTGCCAAAAAGAAGCACCACTACTTAGGGAACAAATCATCTTTTGCCCGACAACCATCTGCCGCCGCTATTTCGTATCAGCTTTAACGAAAGCGGGGCATTACTTTGGTAGACTGCCCTAGAACCTTATTTACTGATCAAAGTCACATCTGTCGGGATTATTTTGATCGCTATCTCTGCACACCTGAGATGCACCCTGCCGCTTCCAGTTGGTAATGATTACAAGGAAAGCAGTGGAAGTTTTACCATCAGCCGCTAGTTTAACTCAGGTCAGATTAAATCATCAGGGTAACTGTAGCGACTTACCCTTTCTATGATTGCTACCAGAGCAAAATCAGCAGTTTTTACAATTTGATGAGTTGTTATTTCAGATATAATTAGGGCATTGTTTAACATAAATTTGGCAATATTGCAAGGTATACCAAATTTATGTTTTCGAGTTGGTTATTCAGAAAAAGATACTGCGGCTTCGGTTTCTTTGAGTGCCTGCTTTTCTTCTTTTTCCTGTAGCAAAACACCTGCCAGATGAATAATTGCCAGAATCAAGGCACTAATCGAGAGGATGTAACTGTGTAAGGTGTAAAAATGGGCAACAGTTACTGTATTAATAGCGCCACCACCTGTTAGGATATCTCGCAGTTGTGAGCCAATTAAGGGAATAGCTTCTATTGTGCCTAATTCGAGTGTGAAACGCCAGTAGCCTAGTTGTGTCCAATCAAGAAGCATCGCAGTCCAGCCTAAAGCGATCGCAGTTAAGGTCAATAAAATGCCGCTAATCCAAGCAGTCAGCCAGCTAGGGCGAAACTTTTCTCCCAAAAACATGACCACAATTTCAATTAAAGAAGCAGCAATTAAGCCATTTCCAGCAATTTGATGAATACGCTGAATTAGCCAACCATAGTTAATTTCAGATTTAATTAACTTTAGAGAATTATAAGCTCCTCCAGCAGTAGGTTCATAATAGAAAGAAAGCAGAATTCCGGTAAAAGCTGCTGTCAGGCTTAAGGAAAGAATCACAACAGCTAAAATAGTAGCCAGTCGCCGAATGATAAAGCTGTAGGGTACATTTTGCATTGCTTATTTCAACCCAGATCGCGTGAATATGTACTTTTACTTATTATATGTATTTTTTTAAATTGAAGCATTGTTCTTAGAGTTAGCGCTCTCTTCAGTAGAAGCTTTATGATCAACAACAGTATCAACCGTGCAACGACTAAGAATGAGCTACATAGACAAAATTAACAATATACTGAAACCTGCTAAATCGTGCAGTCCATTAGTAGTAGACTTATTTGCTGGATGTGGTGGTTTATCACTAGGTTTTGAAGCACAAGGTTTTGAAACTCATGGTTTTGAAATGGATGCTGATTGCTGTGCGACTTATCGGCAGAATTTAAAAGGTAAGTGTACTCAAGTTATTTTGAATACTGATACAGAATTACCCACTACATCTATACTAATTGGTGGTCCACCTTGCCAGCCTTTTAGTGTAGGTGGAAAACAGCAAGGATTAAAAGATTCACGAGATGGCTTTCCCATTTTTATTAGTGCCGTGGAAAAGCTGCGTCCTGAAATTTGGCTATTTGAAAACGTCCGAGGTTTGCTATATCGAAACAAATGGTATTTAGATGAAATTACTCAAGCACTTCAGGCTTTGGGTTATGTGATTGAAATGAAATTATTAAATGCTGTTGACTTTGGCGTACCTCAAAGTCGTGAGCGTCTGATTGTAGTTGGTCATAGAGGAAGGTTGAATTTTCCCAAGTTTTTAGAAACTAAAATCAGTGCAGGTGAAGCTTTAGGAGAATTAGCAGCTCAATCTCCTGCTGAATCAAAGTTTTTGACGAATAGTATGGATGAATATGTAGCTAAATATGAAAAAGCTTCTTCTTGCAAACGTCCCCGTGATCTACATTTGGATAAACCAGCGCGAACATTAACTTGTCGGAATTTAGCAGGAGCAACAGGTGATATGCAACGAATTAAATTACCTGATGGAAGACGGCGACGTTTGTTATTAAGAGAAGCAGCGCGTCTGCAAAGTTTTCCTGATTGGTTTGAATTTGTAGGAAGTGAAACTAGTTGTTTTAATCAAGTTGGGAATGCGGTTGCACCTTTGTTTGGGTTTCATCTTGCTGGAATGGTGCGTAGTTATTTGAATTCTAGTGAGAGATTGTCAGCAAGTGAGATAGTAGAATGTAGTTTACCGGTTCAGTTATCTTTGCTTTTTTAACAAGTATCAATGCCTAAAGTCCCACAGTATGTCTCTAGTTCAAAAAAGCCTATGGAACTCCAGGCTCTGATTAATCAAGCTTTGTATATTCTTGATAAATTTGGTATTCCTCTAAATGGACTGACTCAAAGACGGATGGAAAGGATAGGTATGGCTTTCTTAGCTGTAGCTAATGTAAAAATAATCAATGACTGGTCAACAGTAAAAGGGTATGATGGCTCTCATGCCCTTAGAAGTAGAGAAATTATTAGATATTGGAACGCTAATTTTTATGAGAATGTTTCTGAAAGTTCTTACGATGATATACGGAGAAAAGACTTAAAACTACTGGTTTTGTCAGGAGTCATCTTTTCTAGCGCAGCCAACCCCAATGCTGCTCGGAATGATGGTACAAGAGCTTTTGCATTAAGTTCTAAATATGCAACTTTAATTAAAGCTTTCGGCTCAGATGACTGGGAAGCTGAGGTTGAGAAGTTTTTAGAAAACAAAATAACGCTAGAAAAACAGCTTTCAGGTAATCGCAACTTAAGTTTAATCCCTGTTAATTTTCCTTCGGGTAAAACTTCTGAGTTTAGTCCTGGAAAACATAATGAATTACAAAAAGCTGTAATAGAAGAATTTCTACCTCGCTACGGTTATGGCGCTGAGGTACTATATGTAGGTGATACGGCTGACAAATTCCTTCACCTGGAAAAAGAGCGACTTGAGGAACTTCAGTTTTTTGAGTTGTCTTTTGGAGAATTGCCGGATATAGTAGCTTACTCAGAACAGAGAAATTGGCTTTATTTAATAGAAGCTGTCCATAGTTCAGGTTCGATTTCATCAGTACGCCTCGTAGAACTTAAAAAACTTACAGAGCAATGTAGGGCTGACATCATTTTTGTTACAGCTTTTCTTGACCGCAAAACCTTTCGCCAATTCGCGCCAGATATTGCTTGGGAAACAGAAGTTTGGATTGCTGAGTCACCTGATCATATAATTCACTTTGATGGGGAAAAGTTCTTAGGGCCATATTTGCATTCTCAAAGTAACTAAAGAGATAAATTAGTGCAGAGAATCTTCTTCCTCTTCATCAAACACTGGCGGCCAAATCTCATCAATCTGAATTTCCCAGCCTGGAAAAAGTTCCGGTATTGTTAATATATCTCCATTCCTCAATTCAGTTGATTCCCCAGTAGGACGGTAAACTGTGACGGTTTCTAGATCAGGATCGATAAGAATTCCTACTACGGCTCCCTGTGACAGAAACATCAGAACTTTGTCTTTTAATGGTTTGATTCTATCACTTTGAGATTTAATTTCTACAACTAAATCAGGTACTATTTCAGCAAAATAGCGCCGACGTTGCCGGAGACGAGAAGCACGCACAAAAGAAACATCGGGTGTTTTCAAATCAGTATTAGGCAAAATAAAACCGCCTGCAGAATCAAATACTCGTCCTAAGCGACGGGGGTAAACCCAGTTAGCAAGTAGCCGAATTAGTATGCCGCCTATTTCACTCGAATCAATATCAGAAGGTCCCACTATAAAAATTTTTCCATCTTCTAGTTCTAGCTGATAATCATAACCCGCTTCGTTGAGGGTAGCTTGCACTTGCTCCAAGTCTTTCACGGTCATCATTGACATGAATAAAACCTCCTAATTTATCTGACTAACTATGCTTATTCTAAATTTGTTTCATCTCAAACCTTACTAACTACTGCTGGATGCTGCTTTAATACCTCCTTCAAATACTTTCCCGTATAAGACTTCTTATTTTTCGCCACATCTTCCGGTGTTCCAAAAGCAATAACTTCTCCTCCTTTATCACCACCTTCTGGTCCCAAATCAACCACCCAATCCGAACAACGAATCACATCTAAATTATGTTCAATTACCAAAATTGAATTTCCTTTATCCACCAACCTTTGCAACACATTTAATAAATGATGGACATCATAAAACGATAAACCTGTAGTCGGTTCATCAATTAAATAAAGCGTCTTTCCTGTAGCACGTCGAGATAATTCAGATGCTAATTTCACTCTTTGCGCCTCACCACCAGATAAAGTTGGTGCTGTTTGACCTAAGCGAATATAACCTAGTCCAACATCAACTAATGTTTGTAATCTTGCTGATGCCCGTGGAATGTTTTTAAATACTTCCAAGGCTTCTTCTACCGTCATATTCAACACATCAGCAATCGAATGTCCCTTATATTTCACCTGCAAAGTTTCCCGGTTATAACGTGCACCTTTGCAAACTTCACACTGCACATAAACATCCGGCAAGAAGTTCATTTCAATAATATTAACTCCTTGCCCACTACAAGCTTCGCAGCGTCCACCTTTGACATTAAAAGAAAACTGTCCCGCTTTATAACCTCTAGCTTTCGCCTCAATAGTTTGGGTAAATATTTCTCGAATTGCATCAAAAATACCTGTATAAGTAGCAGGATTAGAACGAGGAGTGCGACCAATCGGCGATTGATCAATTACAATTGCTTTATCAATTGCATTCAGTCCTTTAATTTCCTTGAGGTGACTTGGAAAAGGAATTTTACGAGTTAAGTGATGTTGCAAAGCGGGATAAAGAAGTTCATTAATTAAAGTCGATTTACCAGAACCAGAAACCCCTGTAATGCAGACAAGTTTACCTAAAGGAATTTCTACATTAATATGCTGAAGATTATTTCTGTAGGCGTCTTTGATGGCAAGTACTCGACCATTACCATTTCTACGTTCTCCAGGAGTTTCAATTACCTTTCGCCCTGATAAATAAGCCCCAGTAAGTGAGTCTGCCGCCGAAAGTAAGCTCTCTAAATCTCCCTGAGCAACAATTTGTCCGCCGTGAATTCCCGCCGCTGGACCAATATCAACAATATGGTTAGCAGCACGAATTGTTTCCTCATCATGCTCCACCACAATTAAAGTATTCCCTAAATCCCGAAGTTTAGTGAGAGTTTGTAATAATCGATAATTGTCTCTTTGATGCAGTCCAATACTTGGTTCATCTAATACATAAAGTACACCAGTTAAACCAGAACCAATTTGTGTTGCTAGCCGAATTCGTTGTGCTTCTCCACCAGAAAGTGTCATAGCGGCGCGATCAAGTGTCAGATAATTTAACCCGACATCAAGAAGAAATTGCAGACGCGCTTTAATTTCTTTAAGAGCCAAATCGCCAATTTGGGCTTGGCGATCGCTTAATTTCAAATCATCAACTCGTTCTCGACAGTCTTGAATTGAAACACTTGTTAAATCAAGAATTCGATGCTGTCCCAATCGTACCGCCAACGCTTCTGGTTTTAAGCGTTTTCCTTGACAAACTTCACAAGCTTGGTCAATTAAATATTGCTCTAACTTTTGTTTTTGTAGGTCGGAACTTGTATCATCATACTGCCTTTGTAGAATCTTAATTACCCCAGCATAAGTTCTATAATCATTCCGTTCTTCAATCCAAATTGGTTTCTCAGCACCATATAAAAGAACCTGTTGTTGTTCTTCTGTTAGTTTGTTCCAGCGATTTTGAATTTCAAAACCATAAGTTTGCCCCACACTATAAAGCAAAGTAAGATAGTAAGAATTGTCTTTTTCTGACCAAGGTGCAATTGCAGCGTATACTGGAGCTTCTGGATCTGGTACTACTAAATCAGGTGAAAAAGTGCGTAAAGTCCCTAAACCGTGGCACTTAGGACAAGCACCATAAGGCGAATTAAACGAAAATAGTCTGGGCGATAACTCTTCCATTACTGCCCCATGTTCTGGGCAAGCAAAGTTTTCTGAAAAGACTAATTCTTTCGGTAATTCCTGACTAAAATTGTTGCCATTTATAGGATTTTCTGTTTTAATAGACTCATGGTATGAATCCCCTTGTGTCTGTATAGATGTATCATTTAACACCTCGATCACCGCAATTCCACCAGTACGACGCAGACAAGTCGCTAGAGAATCAGTCAAACGTTCCTGTAAATCAGGCTTCTTAATAAGTCGATCAACAACGACTTCAATGTTATGTGTATAATTTTTATCTAATTCAATCGAATCACTGAGCTCTCGAACCTCGCCATTTACCCTCACGCGAACAAATCCTTCAGAGGCAAGACTCGATAGCAGTTTCTTGTGTGTGCCTTTTTTACCCCGGACTACAGGTGCAAGGATTTGAAAGCGGGTACGGTCGGGCAATTCCAAAATGCGATCGCACATTTCGTCAATCGTTTGCGGGGCAATATTGCGATCGCAAATCGGACAATGCGGCTCTCCCGCCCGTCCAAACAACAAGCGCAAGTAATCGTAAATCTCCGTAACCGTCCCTACCGTAGAGCGGGGGTTATTAGAAGTAGACTTCTGGTCAATGGAAATCGCAGGACTTAAGCCCTCAATCGCATCCACATCCGGTTTATCTAGTTGTCCCAAAAATTGCCGCGCATAGGCACTCAGGGACTCCACATAGCGGCGCTGCCCTTCTGCGAAGATGGTATCAAAGGCAAGAGACGATTTACCGGAACCTGAGACGCCCGTAAAGACAATTAAGCGATCGCGCGGCAGTTCCAGGTCAATATTCTTCAGGTTATGCTGCCTTGCCCCAGTAATGCGAATCACATCCTGATGATTTGACTTGCCTGGGACTTGAGATTGACTGTTTGAAAGATCGGCGGGGTGAGACATGAAGACAGAGCGTAACAGTGCTTAACGATCTTAACGCTGCCTCTTCTATAGCTTGCTACATCAAGGGAAGGAATTTGAGATTGCTGCATATCTATGCTAAATTACCTCAACTTAATCCCAAGACATCCTCATAAAGTGCCGCAATCGCACAACGAAAATCAACACTCTGTAGATAGATTTCGTCTCCTTCACCATAAGGATAAAGCACCCAAAGTCCCTCAGAATTGCGACGAAAACACTCTACACTTACCCGTTCTTGATTAATTAAAACATATTCTTGTAGCGTTTCAATTGTACGATAATCGGCAAATTTATCACCTCTATCAAAACCTTGAGTAGTAGGAGAGAGAACTTCAACAATTAAAGATGGATAGCGAATAAAATCTTCAGAAGACGTTGTATCCTGTTCATCACAAGTTACCGCCACATCCGGATAGTAAAAAATATTTGCTGTCTCAATTCTGACTTTTATATCTGCCACATAAGCACGACAGCCAGTACCTCGAACCTGATTTCTTAGTAGCGCGAATAAATTACCTGTAATAGTAACATGAGCTTTGCTTGCCCCAGCCATTGCGTAGATTAAGCCTTGCCTGTACTCATGCTTAATTGGGCTGATTTTTTCTCCTTCCAAGTAAATTTCGGGAGAAACGTAGATATCGCTTTTACTCGCCGTCATCGTTGTTAGCTCCTAGATGATACTTTTATGTTAGATGATATAGAGATGCAGTTTGTTAACTAAATAGGCAGCAATTTTCCAGTAAAAAGCCATCGCCTATCCTCACGCCTTGCCAACCGCCTCAATTGCCGCCTCAAGCGCGATCGCAATATGTGTCCAATGTGTCCCCCCTTGACTAAACACAATATAAGGTTCTCGTAATGGTCCATCCGCCGAAAATTCCGAAGTACTACCATCAATAAAAGTCCCACCAGCCATTACCAACTCACTTTCATAACCGTGCATTTCGGCAGGAATTGGGTCAAGATAAGAACCAATCGGAGAATACTTTTGAATAGCCCGACAAAAAGCAATTAACTTCTCAGGAGAACCCAATTTTATCGCTTGAATAACATCACGACGTGATACCATAGGTAGAGGATTAACTTCATAACCTAACTCTTGAAAAACATAAGCCGTTAAATGATTACCTTTAATCGCCTCTCCTACCATTTGAGGTGCCAAAAATAAACCTTGAAACAACAAACGATTTTGCTCAAAAGTCGCCCCACCAGAACTACCAATTCCTGGCGCCGTTAAACGACAACAAGCTGCTTCTACCAAATCCTCACGACCAGCAACATAGCCCCCTGCTGTTACAATTGTTCCCCCAGGATTTTTAATCAAAGAACCTGCCATTAAATCTGCCCCAACCGAAGTCGGTTCAAAATTTTCCACAAACTCCCCATAACAGTTATCAACAAAGCAAATAGTATAAGGATTTTGTTGCTTAACTAGCTTGACAATTTTCTCAATATCAGCAATAGAAAGGCTATCTCTCCAGGAATAGCCACAAGAACGTTGAATGAGCACCAAACGAGTATTTTCTTGTACCGCTTGTGCCAAATTGAGCCAATCAACTTTTCCTTCCAAAGTTAGTGATAACTGTCGGTAATTAATGCCAAAATCAAGAAGTGAACCTTGATTTTTGCCTCGTAAACCAATGACTTCTTCTAATGTGTCGTATGGCGCCCCAACAACTGATAACATCTCATCACCAGGACGTAAGATGCCATAGAGACAACAAGCGATCGCATGAGTCCCCGAAACAAACTGTACCCGTACCGCAGCCGCCTCGGCACCCATGACCTCAGCAAACACCTTATCCAACGTCTGACGCCCCAAATCATCGTGACCATAACCACTAACCCCAGCAAAGTGATGAACGCCTACACGATGATCACGAAAGGAATTTAGCACTTTTTTGAGATTTTGCTTGACGAGTGCATCAATTCCAGAAAAAATCGGGGATAGTGCTTTTTCTGCTGCAAGCAGTTGTTGGGAGCTGTTCATTAAAACGTCGATGGTTGATTTAGGTTTTTAGGAACCCATAATAAATCTGATCGCACATAAAACCAGCATTTCCCTAACATTTGGCAAGGCTACACGAACACTTTACCCAAATCGGGCTAAAAACATCTATTTTCTTGTATTTAGGTTTACTGCATGACAATTGCCACCTCACCTCCACTCCGCTTCAATTGGGTCAACATTATTTACATGGCTCTTATTCATATTGGAGCGCTTTTCGCCCTGTTTCCTGGTAACTTTAGCTGGAAGGCAGTCGGCTTAGTACTTCTTCTCCACTGGGTAACAGGCGGTTTGGGCATAACTCTAGGATGGCATCGCTTAGTGAGCCACCGCAGTTTTCAAACCCCCAAATGGCTAGAATACTTCCTGGTTTTTTGTGGCGCCCTGTCAGCAGAAGGCGGAGTAATCCACTGGGTAGGACTACATCGCATCCACCACTTATACTCTGACACCGATCCAGACCCCCATGATTCCAATAAAGGCTTTTGGTGGAGTCACATGGGCTGGATGTTTTATGAAATTCCATCCCATGCCGATATTCCCCGTTTCACAAAAGATATTGCCGACGACCCAGTTTACAAATTTCTGCAAAATTATTTTGTACTTGTGCAAATTGCTTTAGGACTTGTGCTACTGGCACTCGGCGGTTGGTCTTTTGTAGTTTGGGGCGTGTTTGTCCGCTTAGTTTTTGTCTTTCACTGCACCTGGTTTGTCAACAGCGCCACCCACAAATTCGGTTATCGTACCTTTGAGTCAAATGATCGCTCAAAAAATTGCTGGTGGGTAGCTTTACTCACCTATGGCGAAGGCTGGCACAACAACCACCATGCCTATCAATATTCCGCAAGGCATGGCATGAAATGGTGGGAAATTGACGCCACCTGGATGACCATTCAGTTCCTACAAATGTTCGGACTGGCGCAAAAGGTGAAATTAATCGGTAAAGAATAACATTGAGCCTTAAGATAGGGGCGGTGCTTGTTTTAAACCGCCCTGCTTCTTTAATTAATCAGCCCACAAATCTCTAGTTTTTGGTGACTAATTACTCAAAACCAAACTTAAAATTAGCCATTACCTTGCACAATGTGCTTGGTAGTTGTTAAAGTTTCCAAATTGATCATGCCCCGGCGGTATCCTTTTTGATTTGACATTCCCAGGAAAACTGCATCGCCTCGTTTTGGGTTACGGGAAAATCGTGGCGAGGAATTAATATAAACCGAGGAACTATCAACTTCTAAAGCAAATTGACGGCTTTCCTGATAAGACTCGGTAACCAAACAGTCGGCATGACCGCTACTGTAATGATTCATCCAAGCGATCGCTTCTTCCATGCTATCAACCACTTTAAAAGCAATAATCTTATACAAATAGGGCTGATTCCATTCAGATTCTGCCACCAATTTCAATTGATCAGGAAACTCTGCAGCTAATTCTTCATCTCCACGCAGTTCAAAACCCTTATCCTTCAAACTATTCCACAAAACTACCAACGATGATGGTTTCTGATAACGATTAATCAAAATCTTCTCAATTGCATTTACCGGATCAGGTTCACTAGCATGGCTATCCAAAATCACCCCGCGTACCATATCCAGACTACCTGTGGCTGACCAATACAAGTAACAATTACCCATCGCTGACTTTAAAACTGGCGCCGTAGACTGCTGCATTACCTGCTGCACTAACGTCGGTCGTCCGTAGGGAATAACTAAATTCAAATATCGATCCTGCGTGACCAAATCGCGAATTGAAGCCCCTTGTTCTGAGGGTAATAACTCCAAACATCCTTCCGGCAATCCTGCATCCTCTAGGGCGTTTTGCAGGGCTTGGGCAATTACTAAGTTAGACTGACTAGCTTCACTTCCCCCTCTCAAAATCAACGAGTTGCCCGTTTTTAGACAAAATCCAGCAGCAATCGCACCCAATTCGGGAAAAGCTTCATAAATTAAGGCAATTACTCCCAACGGCATCAGTTGACAGTAGGTTTGGGAATGCTCAAGTTGATAGGAAGCATTCATGACTCGGCGAATTGGATCAGATAACTCACCAATTCGCTGCAAAATTTGAATGGCACTTTGCAGTCTTTCTGGTGTTAGCTTTAGCCATTCCCAAATGATTTCTGGCACTGCCATTTCTCGACTTGCTTCCAAGTCTAAAGTGTTGGCTTCTAAAATATCATCAAATGAGTTAGAAAGCGCCTGTGCCATCGCCTGGACACCACGACTGCGGTCTATGCCTGTGGTGGTTCCTAAGACCTGAGATGCCCGGTAAGCACGGGTAACAATAGCATGAAAGGATGGTGTATCAGAATTTTCTTGTTCCATATTCATGTTAACGCCTGTGAGCTAACCAGACGATTAGCGGGGGAATTAACACCAACAGTAATGCTAGTAAGGCAAAGAAAATAATGATGATTGGTTTGGTTGGTGATTTTAGTGCCAAGGGTAGCCAAAAAATTAGCAACACCAAGACAATTCCTAACGCTACGGGTAGGTAACTTTCTCCAAGACTAGCATTAGCTGTATTCCAGCGATGTCCTGTCCAACGCCAGGCTTTTTTGTAGGGGTAATTTGTGGACAGTTGCTCAATTACATAACCACTTTCTTCAACCACAAAAATTTGCTGACAGCGGTTGCAGCCAAAGGCTTCCGTCAGGGTAATCGGTACTAAAGCCCCACGACGCCGACAAGGGCAGGGGTACTCAGTACTTAAGTCTATCTTCTGAGTTTTTTGAGATGGCACAAGCGCTATTAAAAATCAAAATAGTTCAAGCAAATATTAACCAAAACACCCGGAGCATAATGTTGCTCAATCACTCTTAATTAAAATGATGGCACACTACGATTTGTTGACCGCCAGAAACCTACCTTGGAAAATGGGCAGGAAACTTCCGTCTTCACCATATTATCGCTTTCTTCAAAGTTCACAAATCCTGGCTTTTTATCTCCTTGAACGATTGAGCACTTTGATTTCTCTAAGCCTTATCGGTTAAAGAAGAAATGGATTATTGAGATTTTTGAAGCGGGTAACGCGATTCGAACGCGCGACATTCACCTTGGCAAGGTGACGCTCTACCACTGAGCTATACCCGCATTGCAGTAATCTCTAATTTCTCAGATTTTTCAAAATTTGTCAAGGCTCTGACCATAATTTTTTAGCTCATGCCTTGCAACTGCCAAAACAGAAGTACTGACAAAATTTATCTAACCGCAATGAGTGTAAAGCTAGAGACGAAGAGTTAAGGACTTGCCGATTCTTGTTCAACCACTGAGTCAGAAACAAGTGCACCGTTAGCAGCAGGCAGTGCCGCCGTGGTGATTGTCTGATCATAAGAATGATCAGCAGCACCATTACCCTTAAAATTCTTCATTAAACTTGCCATTTCCAGGGCATTCAAGGCATAATCCCAACCTTTATTGCCCTTAATTCCTGCCCTTTCCAAAGCCTGTTGCATGGTATCTACGGTTAAAACGCCAAAAATTACAGGCACTCCCGTCTGAAAACTGGCGGCGGCAATTCCTTTAGAAACCTCAGCCGAGACATAATCAAAATGAGGTGTTTGACCTTTAATAACGGCACCCAAACAAATCACCGCGTCATAACGATGACTCAGCGCTGCTTGCCGCGCCATCATCGCCACCTCAAAACTCCCAGGCACCCAAATATAATCTACTTGAGTACCTTGGGGATTGGGGTCAACACCGTGGCGTTTCAAGCAATCTTGACACCCCGCTAAAAGCTTGTCTGTAATCAGGTCATTAAAACGACCGATCACGACCGCAAACCGGAAGGATGTTGCTGAAGTAAAATTACCCTCGAAAACTGCCATGGTGAGTATCTAAAATCCTTAAATCAAAGAAAAGTTGAGCGTGGACTTATTTCTACTTTAAACCACTAAAAAGTTCAAGACACCGACTAAAATAACAAGAGCCGCCCAGAGCCCAGAACCTAGAAATATCAAGTTTTTCGATTGATTCCAGTTTTGAGGTGTGGCGTAGGCAACGGGTACCCCAACCACCATGACGAAGGACAAGGCAACCAAAGCGAAGAGTGAAATTTGAAATATGACAGACATTTTCTATTCTCCCAAAACGAGCAGTGAATCGGACAAAAAAATCTTGTCGAACTTAACTAATAGTCAACTACCTTATCCTAAAACAGATCAGGCTTCCGGCTTGCTCGTCGGCTGCGCTTTTCTATCGTTGTTTCCTATTGTCGAAAAGTCTGACAAGCCAGCAGACAGCAAAAGTCCTAGTTCCTAAGACCCAAAATTTTTTTTGTTACATATACCCATAAGCTTGGTTTTTGCAGATGGCAGGGATGTACAAGCAATTAAACTACTTTAGCAAAGATCGCTGGTCGCACCAATATGCTCTTAATTAATAAACTACAAAAAATTATTTAACTTTCTGCAATTATCCTGACAACGCCAACAAGACAAAACACATGGATCTAATTTTATGTCACACAACCGCTGATTTTGATGCTCTTGGTGCTGCCGTTGGGTTGACACGGCTCAAGCTGGGAGCGAAAGTTGTTTTAACTGGTGGTGCTGATCCGACGGTGCGAGATTTTTTGGCATTGCATCGAGACGAGTATGCTTTGATTGAGCGTCGTGCTGTTAATATTGAGCAAATTCAGTCATTAACGATTGTTGATACCCAAAAACGCGATCGCATAGGCAAAGCTGCCGAGTGGTTGGATTTACCTAATTTACAATCAATTGAAGTCTACGATCATCACCTCGATCTTCAATCTGATATTAGATCCACAATTAGCCACCTTGACTCGGTTGGCGCAACTACTACTTTAATTGTTGAACAATTACAAAAAACTGAGCTTCAATTAACCACTGCCGAAGCCAATATCATGGCATTAGGTATCCATGTTGACACAGGTTCCCTGACTTTTGACCAAACCACGACACGAGATGCTGCGGCATTGGCTTGGTTGATGGCACAAGGTGCAAATGTCAAGCAAATTTCTCAATACATTACACCATCGCTGTCACCAGAGTTACAACTCCTCTTCAGCACTGCCTTAGATAACTTGCACAGCTTAACCCACAATGGTTATAGCTTGACTTGGGTAATGCTGAAAACTCCTGAGTATGTGCCGGGTTTATCTAGTTTAGCGACGCGACTGCTAGAAATAAGCGAAACTGATGCTTTGTTACTAGCTGCAGAATATTCAAAACGGCAAGGAGTTGAAGATAACTCACCATCTTACCTAACTATTATTGGGCGATCGCATATTGAAGGCACAAACTTAAACCAATTATTCCAACCCCTGGGAGGTGGTGGACATTCTCAAGCTGCTGCCGTTAACCTGCGAGATGTTAATTCCAGCCAAATTATCGAACAACTAATAACCCAACTACAAGAGCAAATTCCCCAACCACCCAAAGCTAGGGAATTAATGTCCTCACCTGTCAGAACAATTCGCCCTGCTACAACGATTAATGATGCCCAAAGGATTTTATTACGTTATGGACATTCTGGGCTAGTAGTTGTTGATCAACAAGACCAACTTGTAGGAATTATTTCGCGACGAGATATTGACTTAGCGCTACATCATGGTTTTGGTCATGCCAAAGTTAAAGGTTATATGACCAAGAATGTTAAAACTATTACATCTCAAACTCTGCTTAGTGAGATGCAATCGTTGATGGTCACATCTGATATTGGGCGACTACCAGTTGTGGAAAATGGGCAATTGTTGGGTATTGTGACACGCACCGATGTTTTGCGGCAACTATATAACCCAGAAAGTGAAGATTATTTAACAATTTCGCCAACTAGCAATTCCCAATTCCTGATCAAATTACAATCACGTCTTGCCCCAGCTTTGTGGAATTTGCTCACCCAAGCCGCCCAGGAAGCCCAAAAACACGGCTGGCATCTATATCTAGTGGGGGGAGGCGTCAGAGACTTATTACTCGCCCAAGGCTCTGAGAGGCTGCTTCTGAAGGATATTGATTTGGTAGTAGATGGCTTCCATAACTCGGCAGATGTTGGTGCGGGAGTCACATTAGCTACGGCACTGCAAAAAAGCCATCCTCATGCTCGTTTAGAGGTTCACGGAGCTTTTCAAACTGCAGCTTTATTGTGGCATAACGCTCCGGTTTTAGAATCATTATGGATTGATATTGCCACAGCTCGGACTGAATTTTATCCCTACCCTGCAGCTAATCCGGAAGTTGAAGCAAGTTCAATTCGTCAAGACTTGTATCGGCGTGATTTTACCATTAATGCGATGGCGGTGCGACTGACAGAGGAAAAATCTGGTTCATTAGCGTTATTAGATTTTTTTGGTGGTAGGTTAGATTTGCGATCGCATTTAATTCGTGTTTTACATCCCAATAGCTTTATTGAAGATCCGACTCGTATTTATCGCGCTGTCAGATTTGCCGTACGTTTAGGTTTTCAAATTGAAGCACAAACCCAAGAATATATACACTATGCCTTAGAAAGCGGTGTTTATGAGCGATCGCTTGCTGAAAATGCCAAAGCACCTGCTTTACAAACCCGACTCAAAGCGGAACTTAAGTTAATTCTGCAAGCACCATATTGGCAGGAAGCGTTACAACTTTTAGAAAGATTAGGCGCATTACGTTGTATTCATCCCAGCTTAGTTTTAGATAACTCATTATGGCGGAAAATACGCTTGGTTGACCGTTGGTTAAAACGTTTTGATCCCAATCACACTTTAGAACATTGGCTGCTGCGCTTGGAAGTAATAATTGCTCATCTTGAGGATACAGCACGTGGTCAAGTCGCCAATCAGCTTCAATTACCGCTTGATAGTATTGAACGATTACAACAATTGGAGCTTGCTCAAACAAGAGTTATTAAATCACTCTTATCGCTCAAGCTCAACAGTGAAATTGTGCAGTTATTGCGTCCTTATCAAATATCAACTTTAATTTTACTAGCTGTTGCCAGTCCGAGAAATATAAGACGTAAGCTTTGGCAATATTTCAGTAATTTGGCTAATGTGCAAGCACCCTTAAACGGCAATGATCTCAAACAGTTGGGTTATAAGCCAGGACCACAATATAAAGAAATTTTAGATACTCTGTTAGCAGCGATCTTAGATCGAGTTATTGAAAATAGAGAAGAGGCGATCGCTTTTCTGCTACAGCATTATCCTTTACCTGAGCCGAAAAATTTTCAATAAGCTCTACTTGATCAGAAACTGTTCAGATGGTCATCGTTTTTTTTAGATAATCTAGAGCCGCGCTTAAGGTAGCATAATGTTGGAAAACGGTAAGTAAATTTTGATGAATTTAATGACCCAAGCCGTGCTTCATAATGGCGCATACATTCTTGAAACCCAAACGGGCAAAGGAATGTTGGAAATTACCTACAAAGCAACTCAGGTATCGTCAGGTAAAACCGTCATCATCAAAAGCTTTGGAGAAAAGCTACACCAACATTCCGAGTTTGAGCAATTTAAACAACAACTGCCACAAATAGCAACTCGCTTGCAGCGTTGCCAAAATCCCCATCTTGTGCAAGTCCTCGACTACTTTGAAGAAGACTCGTTGCCCTACTTGGTTATAGAAGACATTCAAGGGCAAACACTAGCTCAAATAATTCAAAACCAAGTACTGCCCGAAACGAAAGCCCTAAAATGGATACGTCAAGTTGCTGCGGGTTTAAGAGTATTGCACAAAGCTGGCTTGCTGCATCAAGATATCAATCCAGAAAACATCATACTGCGGCAAAATACCGAAAATCTGGTTTTGTGTTGTAGAATTACCAAGTTGACGACCGCAGCCATGCCCAGCGCCGACAATTTCAACTTTGCTGGCTATGCAGCATTAGAGCAATTTTCTGGAAAGACACCGCCCACCCAGGCAACAGATGTCTACGCCTTAGCAGCAACTTTTTATTGCCTGCTAGCAGGGCGTCCCCCTTTACCGGCATCAGTGCGGGAAATATTGCACAGTTCCAGTAACAGCGATCGCCAAGACCAAGAAGAGTATCGTCAATTATTCCAGAAAATCACCCAACCTGTCCTTAGTCCAGAAGTTAAGTGGGCAATTTGGCGCGGTTTAGAACTTACGGACTCAAAACGTCCTCAAACTGTAGATGCTTGGCTTTCCCTATTATCTACACCAGCAAACCTGAATATAAGAAAACCGCCAAATTCTAACATCCAAAAGCCGCAACCACCTGTATTAAACAACTCTAACCCTCAAACCTCATTAGCTCAGAATTTAGTGACAACTTATAAAATTCCCCCCCAAACTTCCTCACCCCAACACAAACTCAAAAAGCCCCCAGTCAAAAAAACCAAGTCACCAATAAGAGCATTGTTAATGACAGGAACCATTGCCGCTGCAGCAGGCATCGGATTTGGCTTTGCCTTGCGCCTGAATAGCCCCCAAGGACCCGGTTCGACACTTATGCACTCTGAGCAATCATTTCCGCCTACGAGCAACTGGCCCATGTCACAACCTCCTGCCAAAGTCCCACTTTGAGCAAGATCAAGAGGTTTAAGAGCAACTGACTGGTTAATCACGTTATAATTTGTTGCGGATACTAAAGAATTTTTACTATGAGTAACTCAGTAATTCACGCTTTTTTCGTCGGTAGAGCGGTTGCCCAAGCCATCAACGAACAAGTTGAAGACGCCCTCACCAATGCCCTCAGTGAACTAGGCAAATTTGATGCCGAACAACGGGAAAGACTACGCCAATTCACTGAAGACGTGATGGCACGTGCCGCCCGTGAAGCCGAAATCAACGGACAAGGACGCACCACTACCACCACCACCACCACGACAGGTTTCACAGCGCCAACAGATGTGCAAGCCAATATTGACGACCTACGAGCCGAAATTGCTCGATTGCGTGCCGAGCTACAAAACTACCGTAATCAATCAGTCTAAAGTTAGAAGTTTCGATGATAGCTTGCATAAACTAGCCGGGAGAAGGATTAAATTTCTCAAAAAAAAGATTAACAAGTAAATAAGAGTGAAGATTGGTTTAGTTATCGCTTTTTTGAAACACTAATTTAGGAACCTGAGTGTCTGTTCTTTCTGAAAATGCAAAATCCAAGCCGTACAAGGAAAGCCAGGTGACTAGCCAGCGTGACCAAAGTAAGGCATACAAAGACAAAGCGTATCGCTGGAATCGGGAAAACTACTCGCGTCAACGGCGATTTATTGACATCTGGGCATTTGTCATAAGCTTAATGACTGGGACATGGCTCGACGGTAAGCCCTGGAGCTATTCAGGCGGTGTCACAGAAGAAAAAAAGGCAGCCCGACGTAAACGACAAGCGGTCTGGATTCGCGATACTTTCTTAGATTTGGGTCCAACTTTCATCAAAGTGGGGCAGCTCTTTTCTACCCGTGCCGATTTATTTCCCAGTGAATATGTTGAGGAATTGTCTAAACTGCAAGACCGAGTGCCAGCGTTTAGTTACGCGCAAGTTGAGGCATTTGTTGAGCAAGACTTAGGCAAGCCAATTAGCCAACTCTTCCTCAGTTTTGACCCCATTCCTCTAGCGGCAGCTAGTCTTGGGCAAGTTCACAAAGCCCAGCTTCACACTGGTGAAGAAGTTGTTGTCAAAGTCCAAAGACCGGGCTTAAAAAAACTTTTTACAATTGATTTACAAATTCTCAAAGGCATTGCTCGCTACTTTCAAAACCACCCTGAGTGGGGACGGGGGCGAGATTGGATGGGCATCTACGAAGAATGCTGTCGTATTCTTTGGGAAGAAATCGACTATATCAGTGAAGGCAGCAACGCTGATACCTTTCGCCGTAATTTCCAAGAGTATGAATGGGTAAAAGTGCCTCGTGTCTACTGGCGCTATGCCTCACCCAGGGTTTTGACTCTGGAATATCTGCCAGGAATTAAAATCAGTCACTATGAAGCAATTGAAGCGGCAGGACTTGACAGGAAGTTGATTGCTCAATTAGGAGCAAAAGCTTACTTGCAACAACTACTTAACGATGGCTTCTTTCATGCTGACCCACATCCGGGTAATATTGCGGTCAGTCCCGAAGGCGGTGCTTTGATTTTCTATGATTTCGGCATGATGGGACGAATTAAAACCAACGTGCGCGAACAATTGATGGAAACGCTATTTGGCATCTCCCAAAAAAATGCTGACCGAGTGGTGAATTCCTTGGTGGAATTGGGTGCACTCTCACCTACTGATGATATGGGTCCAGTGCGGCGCTCTGTCCAGTTTATGCTGGATAATTTCATGGATAAGCCGTTTGAAAATCAATCGGTTGCTGAAATCAGCGAAGACCTTTATGAAATTGCCTACGACCAACCTTTTCGCTTTCCGGCAACCTTTACCTTTGTGATGCGTGCTTTTTCCACCTTAGAAGGTGTTGGCAAAGGATTAGACCCAGACTTTAATTTTATGGAGGTGGCAAAACCTTTTGCCTTGCAAATTATGACAAACGGCAACACTCCTGATGGCAATAGCTTTCTCAATGAGTTGGGACGGCAAGCGGCACAAGTTAGTAATACTGCTTTGGGTTTGCCTCGACGCATTGAAGATACGATCGAAAAACTGGAACGGGGAGATTTACGGGTTCGGGTGCGATCGATTGAATCAGACCGAATCTTGCGCCGCATCAGCAGCATTCAGATCGGAACCAACTATACTTTACTAATCAGTGCCTTCACATTATCGGCTACCATTTTATTTGTTAATGGTCAAGTTGGCTTGGCGCTGTTCGTGACTTTTGCGGCAGCAATTGCAGGCTTTGCCTTAATTCGCTTGCTCAGAAAGCTCGATCGCTTTGATCGTATGCTCTAAGTAGAGTGTAAAGTTGTTGATATCAGTGAACAATTTATGAAAAGTTGCTTCGCGGGTCAAACTGATCCGGGATTACTTCGCAGTTTTAACCAGGATGCCTACCACCTCGACCCTGAAGGACGATTTTTCATTGTTGCCGACGGTATGGGAGGTCATGCTGGTGGACAAGAAGCGAGTCTAATTGCTACACAGAAGATTCAAGCCTATCTTGAACAAAATTGGCAGTCGTCTATTGAGTCGCCCAAGCTTTTAGAGCAAGCACTTTATGATGCTAATCAGGCGATTATTGAAGACCAAAAAAATCATCCTGAACGATCAGATATGGGAACCACTGTGGTAGTGGTGATGTTCCGTCTTCAAGATTCTTGGTTTTCTCATGTTGGTGACTCGCGTTTGTATCGCTTTCGGCAGTCGAAACTTGAGCAAATTACTGAAGATCATACTTGGGTTGCCAAGGCGACGAAGGCTGGTGAAATTAGTCCTGAACAAGCAAGAATGCATCCTTGGCGTCATGTTTTGTCACAATGTTTAGGTCGTCGAGACTTGCCGCCAGTGGAAGTTGAACCGCTAGATGTACAACCAGGCGATCGCTTATTACTCTGCACCGATGGTCTTACTGAAGAACTGGATGATAGCATAATTGCCTTAGACCTCAAATCAAGCATCAAAAACCAAGACGCCGCCGCCAAACTGATTGAAGCAGCCAAACAGGAGGGAGGTAGAGACAATATCACAGTGGTAATTGTGGAAATTGACAAAAGCGAAAGCGGTTAAGGCTAATTTAATTTGGCGCGGGCTTCTTTGAGTGATCAGCAAAATGGGAGTTTTAGAATTAACGTCAAAACGCCAAGCTGACGCAATCAGTGTGCATCTTCCTAACTAGCGGTTAGCAATTGGCACAATTGATCTGCAAAAAATAGCACAAGTATATATACTTATATATCAGGAGAGAATTTTGCTCGTCCTGTTATTTTGTGTAGGTCAAAAGAGGAATTAGCGGCAATTTCATTAAAATACCCATTAGGACAGATGATAAAAATAAGAAGTTTGATTTAGAGCTAAGATTAATAACCTAAATCTGCAACATCTAGACTGAGCAATGCTTATTCAATTTATGCATATCAAGTATTGTAAGTATTGAATTGTTAAGATTCATCTAAACTAGAGCCACGAAAGCATTTACCAGTGCTTAAGAGAGGCTATTTTTATGAGAAAACTTAAAAATATGCAACTTAAAATAAGCAAGAGCAAAAATTAATCAACAACTCATAGACATAAATTACTAAAAATCTTTCGAGAGGATGAGGCAAAATCAGCCCTAAGAGTTAAAAATCTTAAGAGATACAAAAAACGTAAAAAACTTACTTAGCCAGATTTATTATTAGTCTGCTTATCCCATGAATCCATCCGTTTTGAATCGTTCTTCTAAAATTGACCATATTCTTGTCGTGGATGATTCTCCGGATAACTTATTCCTTGTTCAAACAATTTTAGAAGAAGAGGGATATGAAATAACCTTGGCAGAAGATGGTAAAACGGCGCTAGAGCACATGGATGCCTCGCCACCAGACTTGGTGCTGCTAGATGTGATGATGCCGGATATGGACGGTTTTGAAGTGACTAGACGTATCAGGGAAAATCCTAAATTACCATTTATGCCAATCTTACTGATTACAGCTTTTGATCAGCCGAGTGTGGTGAAAGGACTAGATACAGGTGCAGATGATTTTATTCGCAAACCTGTAGAAGTTGATGAGTTATTGGCAAGAGTGCGATCGCTTTTACGCCTTAAACATAGTGTTGATGAGCGCGATCACATTGCTCGTCAGCGGGAAGATTTTGTTTCTTGGATGACTCATGACTTACGGACTCCTATTGTTGCTGCTGAAAGAATGTTGATGTTGTTTCAACAAGGCGCATTAGGAGAACTTTCGGCGGGAATGGAAGAAGCGATCACGACAATGGCTCGTAGCAACCGCAACTTACTAGCAATGGTTAACACCTTACTAGAAGTTTATCGTTATGAAGCTGGTAGGAAGAATTTGATTTTTTCACCAGTTAATCTGCAAGAAATTATTAAAGAAGTAGTTCAAGAACTTTCAACCTTAGCTGATGAGAAAAATCTGGCTCTCAATTATAAAAGTGAGGAAAATGTTAATAGCAAAGTAGTAGGCGATCGCATGGAGTTGCACCGAGTCTTTACCAATTTAATTGGCAATGCAATTAAGTTTACCGACAAAGGCGCAGTGGAAGTACTAATTAGTAATAGCCCAAATCATGAAGATCCTAACGCAGCTTGGGTTGTGGTAGAAGTTCAAGATACAGGTTCGGGAATTGCTCCAGAAGACCAAAAAATGGTATTTGAGCGGTTTCGCCAAGGCAGTCATAAGCGTTCTGGTAGTGGTTTGGGACTGCATTTATCAAAAAGAATTGCTGAGACTCATCAAGGTACAATTGAACTAAAATCTGAGGTAGGTAAGGGTAGTTTGTTTATTGTGCAGTTGCCGGCTCAAGGTTAACAAGTTAGCAAATCTGGTAATTTTGAGGTAAGTTAGCTCTATTTACGGGCAGAAATTATGTCTGATTCGATATCATTGCGCGATCGCTACTTAGGCTTAATCGAAGAGATTGTGCAAGCTACACTCAAAGGCAAAATTCGCTCAAAAGAGCAGGTTTATCAACTGTTACAGCAAGGAATCAGCGTTGGTACTGGTGAAATTTTTGAGCGTTGCTTAGAAGAGCAAATCAACACCACCCAAGAGCAAATTGACCATCCCATAAGTGAAATCAAGCAAGCTAAGGCAACCAGGACACTCAGGGCGATAGGAACGATTAATAGTGAGTACGGCAGACTACAAGAGCAAAACCGTGTCTTGGATGTCATTACAACCACCACTGAGGCGATCATTACCGCGCCATCTTCTGAGCGTTTCACCACTTTATTACGGGTGATTGATCCAAATCGACAACAAGTTTTAAATTTACAACAACTCGCTCAACTAGCAAAAAGTTTGAGCCAAGCTTCGGCAAATCTTGATGCTGAAACTGCCAAAGAAATTGCCCAATTATCCCAAGGTATTACAGCCGGTTTGGCATCCTGGCAACGCTTGGAAGAGCATTTAGTAAGTTGGATTTATGACCAAAACCGCAGTGCAATTGGTTTTGATGGAATACCTGAACAACGAGGACCTTGGGCAGTTTGGGCAAAACAACTTAATAGTGCTTTACCACAATCATTATTTCAAATTTTAGCAAAAAATCAATCACTAAATGAATGGATTAATAATAAGCCAAGTTTAGAAATTGGTGATTGGGTGGAACTCGCGGTAATTCTTCAATGCTTGCAACGAGGATTAGTGAGCTGGTTTGATAAGATGGTTTATGACTCCAAAGTAGGAGCAAAACTTTCTATTTCAACCTTTATTGTGTTTGCTGTAATTTGGTCACAATTAGCTAGCGCTTTGTCTCAAATTGCCACAAGTAGCAATCGGGAGGCGATTATTAATGGTTGTTTTCAAGTTAGTTTGCAAATTCTACGTGCCTTTGCCCAACGTGACTATTTTCCCTTATATGGTGGTGTGTTTGCCAGTTTGAGTGGCAGCTATGTACGAGATGCCATGAATTATTTGGATGAACCATTGCGGCGAATTGAAGGAACACAAGAAAAAGCACGGATATTAACATTATTAGGTTATTCAGTGCGGACGCAGGGACAATATGATCGAGCCCATTCTTTTCATCAACAAGCATTAGAAATTGCCCGTGAAGCAGGGGATAAAACTTGTGAAATTGCCAACTTTAATCACTTAAGTCGCTTGTGTGTGCAACAGAAAAATTATGCTCAAGCTATTAGTTATAGTCAAAGAGCGTTAATGTTTTCTAGGTCAACGGGTGATAAGTTAGGAGAAGCCAATGCTTTAGCCAATTTGGGCTATAGTGAAGTGTTTCAGGCAAAGGAACAAGAACAAGTAGAACCAGAAGTTTATGAAAGTGCTATTAACTATTTAGAGCAAGGCTTTAAACTATCAGAACGCTTGGAAGATCGGCAAAGTCAATCGATGTGTTTTAGTAGTTTGGGGATTGCTTATGTTGTAATTGAACAACCAGAAAAAGCAATTCCTTACCTAGAAAAAGGCTGGTTAGCAGCTCAGTTTTCTGGTGATTTATACCTTCAAGGTGTTAATTTAGCTTATTTATCGCAAGCTTATTATAGTTTGCAAAGCTTTGAGCAAGCGATTTTTAGTGGGAGTTTGGGTGCGTATCTTTTAGAGCAAATTGGTTCTCATGATTGGCGAAAATCAGCAGGATTACTAACAATTTTGCAAGGTCAATTAGGTACGGAAACTTTTCAAGCTTTATTGAGCAAACAAAGAGCGAGAATTATTCCACTTATTGGTGTTGATGGCTATGACTATATTCCTCAATTATTACAAAAATATCGGGATTCTATGTAATAGTTTTCTGGTGACTAGGGTTTAAATTAAGCTAAATTATTTTAGGAACGTAATACAGAATCAATTTGTTACTTTTATCGGGGATAATTTTTGATTGTGCTTGCTACAAAAGGAAAGACACACCCTTTTAGAAGTGAAGCAGCAATTTCTACAAACTACGCTGTAAGTCTTTGATCATGCGTTTGATTTCTAGTAGCAAAACTCCCTGTTTTGCTTCCTTGGCGGCGAGCACAAGAAACACGGCATCCTCACTACAACTACTCAAAATACTCAATCCTTGATCACCTTCAACATAAATGCGATCAACTTCACCTCGGACGAGTTCTCGACCAATGCGATCGCCTAAAGACAGCATAGCCGCAGACATAGCTGAAACTCGCTCATCATCCATGCCACCTGGCAAGCTTGAGGCTAAAGGTAAGCCGTCAGGAGTAACTACCGCCGCACCTTGAACATCAAGAGTTGCCGTAACAAAATTTTGGAGCAGATAACCTAGTTTTTCAGTGTTAATGGTCATTGTTGTATCCTTAATTGAATTTGCGACGTTATTTTAGTTGGCAAATAATGAAGAGTGGGAAATGCAATAAGACATTTACCTGTTGTTAATCACCCCGCTCAAACCAATTTATTACTAACAGTAGCCCTGGGAAATACTGGAAATATCCTTTGTTGATGTTCCAGTGCTAAAGTCTTAATAATTGTTTGGCTGAATTAATACAAAAAAAGGACTTTCTCTATCCTTAATTTAAGATTGAATACTCCAAAAGGTCATGACTACCACCTCGCAATACAGACTCAGTTTGTTTTCCCTGCAAACGCTTACCTAACAAAACTTCTAAAAAGCCCTGAATAGCACCTAAAGTATAAGTACATTTGCGTGGTGAACCCTCTGATTCTCCAGCAGAACAAAAGGTTTCTTTACTATAAACTTTAAAAACATCTCCTTCTTGCTCTATCTTCTCGATAAGACACAAGCGGGTTCCATCTTTACCGAGTATTTGATTAAGTATTTCTTGGATTTCTGCGATTGAAACTGACCCCGACTTATTATTTAGATTTCGCTCTTGAGCTAAAGCTTTCCCTTGCTTACGACCTGCAGAAATAATCGCAATTGCCGCAGTTTTGTCACCAATGGCATCTTCAACACCAATGATGATTGCTTTCAGGAAAATAATACTACTGAGATCCCCCAGTTCTGGTCGTAGCAAGGTTTGTTCAACTTTCATAAATTTGAGCCTTTGTTTTTTTGTGTGTACTTAATAAGTTTGCTTTCAATCTTTTTTGGTAAGCTTATTTACTTTATTCATACTAATCATTAATTGCCATATTGTTTTGAGTATAAATACTTTTGTTGTATGCATTTTCTGCTTTAATTGTGATAACTTTTATTCAAAATATCTATAGTTAATTCCAAAAAAGTATCACCAACAAAACTCATGCTTTGTCAAAGATTGAAAGACAAATCATTGAGGATTCATTTCATAAAAATAAAGGAATAAATCTTCAATAAATATTGTCTAATTCAAACAAAGAACAACATAAAAGACAAAAGTTTGGGCAGGCAGCAAAAACAACGTCAATCAAAAAACTAGTACAGATTAATCTACACTCGTTTCTGTTATTTGACGAGATGACAGCGACTGGCTAAACAATCTTTAAGTTCAAAACATCAGCAGATGACAAACTGAATATTTGTGGAGATGCACTCAATTACTGCTGTTGTTAAAACAGTTCTTTATGTAGATATAAGTTGGACTACTGCTTAATACAGGTTTTACTCTGTATTACTTGTATTACCTTACTTGCCACTAGTGAAATTATGCAAGTTTAAATAAAGTTCTGTTAAAAAAAGTTTATAGTTTGCAATAAACTGGCTCTAATTACGGATACTGAGCTACTTCCAGTTTCAAGTTACTTAATGGATGCATCCTCAACTAAGCTTAATTTTTATGGAAAATCCTCGTCAATTAGCATTCATAGCACTTAAGGACATCCATCGCCGGGGTGCTTATACAGATATTGCTTTGGATCGGGTGTTAAAAACAGCTAAATTAAATAGTCCAAACCGAGGCTTATTGACAGAAATAGTCTATGGATGTGTCAGAAGATCGCGATCGCTTGATGCCTTAATCGACCAACTAGGAAAAAAAAGCGCCACTCAACAGCCCCCAGAACTCCGTATAATCCTCCATATCGGCTTATATCAACTGCGATATCAAGAACGTATTCCCGCCTCAGCAGCAGTCAATACAAGCGTAGAACTAGCCAAGGCAAACGGTTTTAAAGGACTGACAGGCTTTGTTAACGGAATGCTGCGGCAATATAGCCGTCTTGCAGCTACCACAGAACCTTTACAACTTCCACAAGATCCGATAAAACGCCTAGGTATTTTCCACAGTTTCCCAGATTGGATCATCCAAATGTGGGTTGAACAACTAGGAATAGAAGAAACAGAACAACTGTGTCAATGGTTTAATCAAACTCCCACAATTGATTTAAGAATCAATCCCTTACAGACATCAATAGAAGACGTTGAAGCAGCAATGACAAGCGCCAGCGTCGAGGTTAAACGACTACCTCATCTACCTCAAGCCTTAAGAATAATTGGTAGTGCAGGTGCAATTGGGCAGTTGCCAGGATTTAATGAGGGTTGGTGGACAGTTCAAGATAGTAGTGCTCAACTAGTTAGCTACTTACTAGATCCTCATGCAGGTGATATCGTCATTGATGCTTGTGCCGCGCCGGGAGGGAAAACCAGCCATATTGCCGAATTAATGGGAGATCAGGGCAAGATTTTTGCTTGCGACAAAACCGCATCTCGCCTCAAAAAAGTTAAAGAAAACGCTCAACGCTTGCAATTAAAATCGATTCAAATCTGCACAGGCGACAGTCGCAACTATCCTCAGTTTACTAATATAGGCGATAGCGTTTTACTTGATGCTCCCTGTTCCGGCTTAGGCACACTGCACCGACGCCCTGATATTCGCTGGCGCAGCACCCCCGCCAACATAGAGGAACTTGCGATTTTACAAGGAGAACTCTTAGAACAAGCAGCAACATGGCTAAAACCTGGAGGTATCTTAGTTTATGCCACCTGCACCCTGCATCCCCAAGAAAACGAAGCCGTCATACAATCATTTCTGGCACGTCATGCCCAATGGCAAATTGATCCACCCCTTAATTCACCCCTCGAAATCTTCGCAACACCAGAAGGTTGGATTAAAGTCTGGCCCCTGCGCTACCAAATGGACGGCTTTTTTATGGTAAGACTAAAACGAATCGGTTAATTCCATCCCAGTCACTGTATCCGGTTCCCAGGTTTGTTATAGATAGAAAGACATCATAGTTTAGAGGAAGACTTATGGGTAAAAATAGTGTTAAACAATTGCTAAAAATTTTGATAGGTGCAGCTTGGATTGATGGGAAAGTCCAGACAGAAGAAAGAGAATATCTGCAAAAAGTTGCCAAAGAAGCAGATCTTGCCAATGATCCAGAAATTCAACCGTTATTGTACGGACTCAAGGCTGTTTCCACCCAAGAGTGTTATGGCTGGGTGCAGGAGTATTTAGGCGCTAAACCTAGTGCCGAAGATTACCAGCGACTACTTGAATCAATGAGTGCTTTATTTTATAGCGATGGTGATGTGGCAACCGAAGAGGCAAAACTTTTGACTCGTTTGCAGCTTCTCGATCCAGCCACTGCCTCGTCAAAGTCTCGTCAAAACAATGTCCTCAAAGCAATTCAAAAACTTTATCGTCATTGGATAGATAAACAAATCTAAGGCTTTCTCTTTCTAGCAAATAACCTAAGTAACGATAGGTTGCGGCTACACAAGATGCCTGCCTGTCGTCTGTGTAAAACTGCTTAATTTTTCTGGTGTCCATTCTCACGATGCAGTTATCGGGGTGGACAAAAACTTGTGTAGTCGCATTCAGATCATCATCTTAATTTAGCAGTCGCTTTGGGTTGAGCTTTACATACCACGGATTTGAGACATTAACCCACCTAACTTTAAAAACACTTTACTTTCTACGGCAACTAATTGTCGGGAACCAGCGTCTTTGACCTTAGATTGTTCAAAGACCACCCAGCCGAAAACAATCATAATTAGGCATCTGCTGCTGTATTATATTAAAAGTATCAGGCTGGGAAGCTCTAGGAACATTTAACACCTTCTAATGTCTATTTACTTAACAGCACAATCGTTTTTGGAGAATGCCTTCCATGTCTATTCTGCCCCGCTTGCAATCAGGAACCGCCGCCGTTTTAGCCCTCGGATTAACCATTGGTGCTGTGGCTCCTTTAGTAAATCCAGCTCCTTCTTTTGCTCAGTCAGCTACTAGCTTTGTTGATGTTTCATCAAGCTACTGGGCAAGAGATTTTATCTCCGAATTATCACGGCGTGACATCATTGCAGGTTTCCCTGATGGTAGTTTCAGACCTGATGCTCCTGTAACTCGCGCTCAATTTGCTGCCATGCTGCGGAAAGCTAATGAAAATGCCTTCAGAAAAGGTGCGCTTCGTAGTGGTACGACATTCGTTGATGTTTCATCAAGCTACTGGGCAAGTTCGGCAATTCAAAGCGCTTACACAACCGGATTTTTGGCAGGTTATCCTGGCAGTATCTTCCGCCCGGAACAAAATATCCCTCGTGAGCAAGTCTTAACTTCCTTAGCGAATGGCTTAAGCTACACTTCCGGCATTGCCACCTCAACGGTTCTCAACTACTACAACGACTCTTCAAGCATTTCTAACTTTGCTCGTGATCCAGTTGCCGCTGCCACAGTTAATCGCATCGTCGTTAACTATCCCAGCCTAACTAGCTTAAATCCAGTTCGTAATGCTACACGGGCAGAAGTTGCTGCAT
>JBATUR010000036.1:0-19000 GCA_049671305.1 Coleofasciculaceae cyanobacterium | reverse complement strand
AATAAGGGGGGGCTAGGGGGGGTATTACTCTCAGATACTAAGGAGGAGCTAGGGGGGGTATTACTCTTAGATAGTAAGGGAGGGCTAGGGGGGGTATTACTCTTAGATAGTAAGGGAGGGCTAGGGGGGGTATTACTCTTAGAAAAACAACAACCAATTCCGACCAAATCAGCATCTCGTGGCTCTAAAGCAGTTGTTTCCGTATCCCAAGCAACAGGATTTGAGCTATCTTTACAAACCTCTAATTGCTTAACTAAATCAGCAAGTTTTTCGGGTGTATCAATAATAGTTGGTTGAATTTCCGATTGCTGTGATGCCTGCTGTTTTGCCGTTTCCGTATCATCAGCACTAAAAAACCATAAATCAGCATCTTCTGTTTCGGAATATTTTAATTGTTGAGTTTCTGGTTGTTTAGTCGCAACGTCTTTAACCTCAACAGAAGTTTGCTTATCTTCAACAATTGCACCGCCAAAAGTCTGCTGAAGTTGGTCTATTTTACCTAAAAATGTCTTTAATTCTAACTTTTCTAAAAGTGGTTGCAAAACCTGGGTATCAAAACCTTGCAATGAGGCCTCTTCAATCTCAATAGTTACAGGAGCATCAAAATGAAGTTGAGCTAAATAACGGGAATGTTCAGCATCTTGTTTTCCTGTTTCTAGCTTGGTTTTTACAGCGCCTTTAATTTGATCTAAAGATGCATAAATTTTCTCAAGAGTGCCATATTCATTGAGCAAGGTAACAGCCGTTTTTTCGCCAATTCCCTTAACACCAGGAATATTATCAGATTTATCACCACACAAAGCTTTGTAATCGACAACTTGTTCTGGTAAAATTCCTAGTTTTTCCTTAACGTCTTCTGGTCTAAATTCGGCAGGTCCTGGAGAGCGACCACGTTTTAAAAAGTCGGTACTTAGGTACAAAACACTAATAGATTTTTTGGTATCAACAAGTTGAAACAAATCGCGATCGCCTGTTAATACCTTAACTCGATAACCCGCCTCACTCGCCCGAAGCGCCAAAGTCGCCAAAATATCATCCGCCTCAAAACCAGGAGACGTGATCACAGGGACTTTTAGCGCTTCTAGTAACTCTTGAAGATTTTTTAAGTCAGGTACAAAATCTTCCGGCGTCCCCGGTCTATCTGCTTTATAGGTATCATCTGCTTCATGGCGAAATGTCGGCAAACCCAAGTCAAAAGCAACTGCCATAGACTGCGGTTGCTCGGAACCCATCACTTCTAAAAGCGATTTGAGAAAGCCGAAACAGACACTGGTAGGAATTCCGGTTTTCGTCTTCAAACCGCCATCTCGCCCCTTGGCAAAGGCAAAATAGGAGCGAAAAGCCAGGGAATGACCGTCAACGAGGATAAATAGAGGCGATGCTTCTGGCAAGGAGTCAGCAGCAGTTAAAGGGTTGGGGGCAGGACTAGATTGAGACATAGCCTCATTTTAGCGAGTTCCTCCTAGGCACATCTCAAACTATTTCATGCCAGTTTTTCTAGCAAATTGGGGGTTTTAAGTAAATCTACTTACACAATTGTTCATACTGAGCAGTTTCACCTTGTAGCGACCTGATACAAATTCTTCAATCACAGACGAGGAACTTTCCGGAAACTATGCTCTGTCTTTTGGATTAATAGAAAGTACACACTTGGAGAGACTGGCAATTTGTCAAACGTTTGTTACGATTGTTAATAACAACAGAGTAACGAATATAAGTTGCTCACCGACATCAGCCCTCATCTTTGTTAGGGTGTCTGTGATCCAAAGCACATTTTCTCTTTTATTTATGGAGTGAGTTATGTCTAATCCCATTGAACTATCCCTCGAACAGCAGTTCAGCATCCGCTCTTTTGAAACTCAAGTTCAAAAAATGAGCCGTGAGCAAGCGCAAGACTTTTTAATCAAGCTTTATGAGCAAATGATGATGCGCGAAACCATGTATAAGGAGTTTCTTAAGCACGAGTGGGGTCTTGGACCAAATCCTCAGTTTGAGTCCTAGTAGCCCTATTATTTATATAGTGGGCGACCTCCCTCTCTTGCTCGGTTCTGGCGAGGAAAGGAGCTGGGGATGCTGGGGCGTCAACTTCTAAAAACTGAAATTGAATAACGTTTGTGGTTAAAACCATCCGCTTGGAGCAGATACCATGACCAAAATCTTAACTAAACGAAAAACCAATAAAGGCATCTAAGTTTATCAAACCTAGATCCGTCTGATGATGTCCTGCTCACCAAACCCTTCAAATAAGTTGAGCGCTCTCAAAAACTTCATTTATTACCAATAACAACTCAAAAACATCTAGGCGTAACCTAAAAAACTACAGCTAATCTTTACCTTTCTCAAAGAAAGCCAGACAAAGGTTAACTATGGTGGTAATCTTAGGAAAAACTAACCGAACTGCGTATGTTTGAGCGTTGCCTAATCTGCACTGACTTTTCTGACGGTCTATATCGATTTACCGAGTTTGTCAGCAGTTTGGCGGCTGGTGGCATCAAACATCTTGTTTTTGTGCATAGTGTACCAATATGGGATGAGGGTGGAATTCCCAGAGTTGATGAC
This sequence comes from Coleofasciculaceae cyanobacterium, assembly GCA_049671305.1. Taxonomy (GTDB): domain Bacteria; phylum Cyanobacteriota; class Cyanobacteriia; order Cyanobacteriales; family Coleofasciculaceae; genus CADCTM01. The sequence goes on along the minus strand of JBATUR010000036.1, from coordinate 16,441 downwards.
GAAGCGATCGCCTCTGCACGGCAACGCTTGCAACAACTCCTGAAAAATGTACCCCAAGGCATAGAAGTCAAAATCGAGGTTCCTTCGGGGCGTCCCTTAGATACCATACCCAAGCTTGCTAAAGCCGAAAAAGCTGATCTAATCTTCATTGGCACACCACCTCAAAGCATATTACAAGAAAGGCTCTTTGGCAGTACAGCTACAGCTTTATTAAAAGCCTGTGTAACACCTCTGCTGATTTTACGACCTCAATTAATTTCGACTTACACTTGTGAAGAATTAGACTTACGCTCCCAACATTTATTTCGCTATCTGCTGATTCCCTACAACGGTAGTAACGCCTCTAATTATCTTTTACAACGTATTAAAGAATATGCTCAAAAACGCTCAGAAAACTCATTAGAACAGTGTTTGCTAATCTCGGTTGTTGATGACGGAGGGCGTCGAGGAATTCCCAAAGATTATCAACTACAAGAAGCTCAAGAGCAGTTAAATAAAGTAAAAGTTGAGTTGGAAGAGTTGGGTTTGGAAGTTAATACAGAAGTGCGATTAGGAAATCCTTATGAAGAGATTTTAGACGCAGCATTGGTAAATGATATTACGGCAATTGCGATCGCTTCTGATCGCCTAGGAAAAATTTTCGAGTTTCCAGTACGCAGTTTTGCCGGCGAATTAATGCGGCGTAGTTGGCATCCGATTTTGTTCTTTCCACCGCAAGATTCTTGAAATCTTAATTAAATCCTAGAGATGTTGCGACTGTAAAATTATCAACGAATTTGACAAGTTATAACCGCTCCCTCCCATCATCAACCTGGCAATTAGCTTGGGGTATTGATACGCTTGCACAAGCGACATGGCAAGACCAAAAAATCGCAATTTTCACATCTGATCCTAAGCAGATTAGCTTTAGTCCCTCTCAAAGATTTATAGTTACAGGAGAAGCTTGGATTAGTGATAAAAAATTGCTACAAGCAGACAGAAATGATTTAACAGATCTACAATTAATTGCCAAAGCTTGGGAGTGTTGGGGAGTCGCAACTTTGAGCAAATTAGTGGGAGTATTTTCCCTAGCCGTTTGGGATCGAGAGCAACAAATTTTGTGGTTAGCACGCGATCGCATTGGCGCTAAAACACTCTACTACACAACTAACGGCAAAACTTGCTGGGCTGCGCCAAATCTTAAATCATTAGCTCCACATCACTCTCAAGACATAGATTTAGTCGCACTACGAGACTACCTTTGTTGTGGGTTTGTGCCAGGATCACGCACAATGTGGCAGCAAGTGCAAGAACTGCGACCAGGAACCATGTTATCGTTTCCAGAAGCGCAAATCCAGCCTTATTGGCAATTGCAGGAAAGCATCAGCGCCGCTCATTCTTTGGCAGAAAAACCCTCATTAGAGTGGTATGCTAAACAATTGCGGACGCTATTAGAGCAAGTAGTACAAGAATATTTACCCGCCTCAAAACCTGTAGGTGTATTTCTTTCTGGTGGTTTAGATTCTAGCAGCATCACCGCCTTGGCTGCTCAATTTCATACTGCACCAATTCACACCTATTCAATACACTTTGGCGAAAAATCTCCCAACGAGTTGGAATTTTCCAGCTTAGTTGCCAAACACTGCGCCACCCAACATCACATTTTAGAAATCAGCTTTCGTCAGATGTGGCAGCAACTTCCAGAAACGATGAAATGTTTAGATGATCCGATTGGCGATCCTTTAACAGTACCAAATTTATTATTAGGAAAACTAGCAAAAGAATCAGTACAAATAATTCTAAATGGAGAAGGAGGCGATCCTTGTTTTGGCGGACCTAAAAATCAACCAATGTTGATTAATCAATTATACGGCAACATCACTCAACAAGACTCGCTGCAGGCATATTTGCTGTCTTTTCAAAAGTGTGCTTCTGATTTACCGCAACTACTAAAACCAGAGATTTGGCAAATTGTAAAGCAACAACCTTATGTTTTTAGTGAAGATTTGCAGTCTGATTTTAGTTATTTAAATCGCTTGATGGCATTAAATATTAAATATAAAGGAGCTGATCAGATTTTAACTAAGGTAAATAACCTAACAAAAGCTGTAGAATTGCAAGGACGATCGCCTTTATTTGACCAAAGAATTGTTGAACAAAGTCTGCAAATTCCACCAGAATACAAACTTTCCGGTGTACAAGAAAAAGCCGTACTAAAACAAGCCGTAATTGACTTATTACCACCACAAATTATACATCGTCCCAAGAGCGGCATGATGGTACCAGTACAAATGGGATTTCGAGAGCATTGGCAACGGCAGGCAAAGGCGTTATTGTTAAATCGTCAAGCTCGTATTGCACCTTATCTCAATCAAGCTTTAATTAGAGATTGGTTGAGCTACCGAGGCGATACTTGGAGTCGTTATGGCGTGAAATTATGGCTTTTGGCGAGTTTAGAAATTTGGTTGCAAGTTAATCAGAAATAAGCCTAACCAAAGCTTTCTATTGCATAGATTGAAGTATCAGAATCACCTATAAAAAGTATACCTCCATCCTCAACATCAATTTCACGATTTGTACTAATACTACGCTGCAAAATTTGAATAATTTTTTGGGGTGTAAAAGATTCTAATTCTACAAAATTACCAGCATCTAACCACGCTAATTCTGCTGTTGATAATCCCTGACGCACCTCTGGCAGCAAGCGTTGAGCAGCTTGGGCAGAGGCTCGTAAAGTTTGGATGAATATGCCTGGTTTAGCCGCCGTAATTTGTCGCGGCAACAATCCTACATCAATAATGGCAATATTATGATCTGGAAACCAGTTGGGATTGGTACGCAGTTGGTGAACTAAAGATACTCCAAAAGGATTGCAATCATGTAGTGCATACACCCGCAATTCTGAGTTGCGCCGCAACATTTGCATTGTCACGTCAAAGATGTTTTGAGGATAGCCAGAAATCGCCAGAATTGCACAGTTATTTTCAAAGTGGAAATTATTAGCAATTAGCATATTAGCGATCGCATCATTATCACACACCACAACGCGATCGAAGCTATAAGCAGTAACATCAGGGCTTGGCGTACTTGATGCAGCTAAGGTTTGCGGCGTCGGCAACAGTTTTGCTATAGAGCCATTTGCCCGCATCCATTGATTTAACCAACCTTGCATTTGAGCAGCGCTAATACTCACAACAGATGTGCTAAGATTTCTGACAATCTTTCGCTTCTGCCAAATTCCCAACCACAGCGATGTTAATCCCAGCAAAGTTGCTGATGCATATCCCATAAATGAGTTAATAAAGAGACTATACAAAACTCCGACAATTAAAATAAAACCTCCTAGAAGTTGTAATGCTGTCGCGCCATCGTGACGATCTTTATTGCTTGAAGTCTGAAAATTGCTGTTATAAAAAAGTGAGCAAATCCAGAGACAGTTAAACAATATTGGAGTAATTATAAAGGCAATATTTCCTAACCAGATTAATAATATTATGCCAATAAACATTGCGAAAAAAGCACCAGACAAAAGATACAGGCAGCCACATCCAGCTACACCAAATCCAGCTAGACCAAGCGGTTTAGGCTTTAAGCGTCGCTCAAGGAAGTACAAAAACTGTTTGGGTGTGAAAAAGAGAGTATTATTGGCGGAAATATCAGTAATCACTTTGGCAAAAAATGGATCGGTAAACTTTTTCTTTTTGCCTGTCATGGTTGTTGGCTCAAAAGCAAAAGCATGACTACAGTTTTTACAGCGCCCAGAATTAGCGGTACGATCTTTCAATTTATTATCTCTGTTGCATTGAATACATTTCATGATTTCTTAATTTAAAGTTAGGAGTAGAACTTGTATTTCGGCAATTGCTAAGACTCAAAAATCTGGTTATCCAAAAGTACAGAATAATCCTCACGCTGACGAATTAAACGAGCCTTATTTTGTTCCAACAATACTTCTGCTGGGCGGGGGCGATGCAAAAAATGAGAAGACATGGCATAACCATAAGCACCAACATCTAAAATTGCTAAAATATCTCCTATCTTTAAGCTTGGTAGCTGACAATTTTGCCCTAAATAATCACGGGAATAAGTAGTATTGCCACAGACATCGGTGGCATGAAGCAACGACTGGCAACTTGAATAATTCAAGGCAATAATTTGGCGATAACCTCCATGAACCGCCAAAACTGATAAATTAGCAATAGTTGTATCAACTCCGACAATTTGTTTGTCATTTTGCCACTTCACAGAAACAACTGTTGCCAGTAAAATAGCAGAGCCAGCAATTGCCGCCCGCCCTGGCTCAATTACCAACTCGATTGCTTTTTCTAATTGCTCAAGTTGCTCAGATAATGCTTGCCCAAATTGCTGCCAATCAAAAGCGACTTGCTGATGGCGATAAGGATAGCCAAAACCGCCGCCAAAATCTAAATATTGCCAATCTGGAAGCTTTTGGGCAATCGAAATTAAAGTTGAAATTACCTGTGTAAAGGCTGTTGTAGCATTAGTGCCGGTACCGCGATAAAAATGCAACCCAGTTATTTTGAGGTTAGCAGAATCGGCAAGAGCGATCGCTTCGGCAAATTCCTCTGGGCGTACCCCAATGCGGCTGTTACCTGTTAAAGTTGGTTCATTCAAGCGCAAACCTAAGCGAGGCTGTGATAGAGATAAAGATTGGTAAACTTCACAGCACAATTGCAACTGCGCCAAACTATCCAAATTCAGTGTGGAAACGCCCCAAACCAACACCTGCTCCATTTCCTCACGATTAAGATTACTGCCGCTATAAACGATTTGCTGCGGCGCAAAACCCGCTTGCAATCCTAGATAAACGTCGCCGGGAGTATTAGCATGAAGTCCCCAATTAGCCGCACGAAAAATCCGCAGCAGAGAAACATTGCCGTTTGTCACACTAGCAAAGCGAAATTGAGTGTGGGGATAAGGAATAGCTTGGCTAATTTGGCGAATCGTTTGCTGCAGGCGATCGCCGTCATAGACATATAATGGTGAGCCATAACCTTGCAAGAGTCGCTTGGCAACGCCAATTTGTATAGATGCAGAAGTTAGCGCCATCGTTTTGCCAATCTCCAAAATTGATAAGGCAGTAAGAAATCATATCTCCAGTCAGGGGGCACAGTTGCATCACCCAAAACCTGCACTCGCCACAATTGCCAGACAATTAACAACCAAAGAATTTCACCAATACGCCGCCCCTGGATTTTGCCGCCCAAGTCACCCAGAGCAATTCTGAGTGCCAAATCAGGTTGCCATCGTGCTTCTGCTTGGAGAATAGCAGGATTTAGCCAAATACCCAGCTTTTTCCACCATTGATTTAAGCACCAGGAGGTTAAGGGAACCCCCATGCCGCGTTTTTGTCGCCAAACGATTTCTGGTGGTAGCAAGCCTTCTACCGCCCGTTTGAGGATGTATTTCTCACAAGCGCCTTGTAACAACAGCTCTCCTGATAAGCCAAACGTCCAGTTTGTCAAAGGTAAATCGCAAAAAGGCGATCGCACTCTTAAGCCATGAGCAAAGGCAAGATTGGTGGCGCGGGGATGGATATTTTGAGCGCCTTTGAGCATCAAACTGGCACGACGTAAGCGATGCAGCAGTGATGAGCTATCATCCAAAGCCGGATAAAGCCAGTCTTGGGGATTAAGCTGCTGAATTTCCTCATAAACATCCTTCTGAAACACCTGAGCTTCATAGCCCCAAAGTCGATGAAAAGTATTCAGATATTGAGCCTCAAACGTGCTGCTGGGATGCTCAGACTGGTAAATACTTGCGGCAATTAGCGGTTTATTTGTCCAACCAGCAAACAATTGATCACCACCTTCGCCATTAAAAATAATGCTTGTGTCTCGGCTGGCTGCTTGATTTAATAAAAATAAAGGCACCGTTACCCCATCACCAAAGGGCAAATCTAAAGCCTCAATTGTCGGAATGAGGGCAGGTTGCAGTTGTTTGGGTGTCGCCTCAACTTTAACTAAGGGAATCTTCAGCCAGTGTGCTACCTGCTCGGCATAAGGATATTCTGAAATAGCCATCTCACCAAAATCAAGGCAATAGGCACGCACCTTAACGCCCGCCTGCACAAGTAATGCTGCCACAATGGAGGAGTCTAAACCACCAGATAAAAATACCCCTACTGTTTCGTTGCCAATGTCAGCAATTTGTCGCTCAACTGCTGAAGAGAGAAGGCTTTGAAGCTGTTTAGTTGCCTCTTGCTGATCATTAATTTTAGATGATGCTTCTGACCATTCCTGGCAAGAATGGGATAATAATGATAAAGTTCCCATTTTTCCCGTCCAAATTTGCTCTGTGCCTGCTGGCAGCGCCGCAATCTGCTCAATCGGCGTCAAGGGTGTGGGGACATAAGATAAGCAACTATATCCATACAGTGCCGGAATGCTAACTTTTGCTGTAATTAAAGGCAGCAGTAGTTGCAACCGTGAGGCAAACCAAATTACCTGCTCAATTTGTAGCCAATAAAGCGGCACTCGTCCAAAAGCTTGCCGCCCTAATTTTAATTTATCTTCGGTCATTTGCAGTCCAACATCTGCCTGGATATTGCTATTAGAATTATCTGAAATGCCATCTGCTGAAAGTGCAAAGCTAGCAGGCAGTGAGGAAATACACCAGTTAGTTTGTTTCGGCGTTAGCAGCTTTTTGAGTTGTGGCGCTAAGTTTTCAAAATCGCCATAACCCCAATAGCCAATAAACTGAGTGAGGTTTGTGGCTATGCTGCCTGTAATAAGATTAATCATTGAACATTAAAGCTAGCATCACTTAATAAGCGATTGCCTAAAAATGCCTGAACTTTCCAGGTGCCACTAGGTGATACTGAACTAATAGTATGACGACAAAAGGTATTCCAAGTTGGTGTTGTAATATCCTTCGTTTCGTAGCGATTTTGATGAACTATTTGCCCACTTGGATCAATCCACTTACAAGAAAGCGTTAGTTTTTGACCGACTGGAGTATTAGATAATGTGACTCGATAGAATACTTGATTATTAGCCTTGCGAGGTATTTTAGTAAGGTTACCGCCATCATCTTGTGCTAGAGTAATGCGATCGCTTTGAGCTATTACACTATTTAAAGTTTGCTGTTGGTTATGGGTAAAAAGAGTCCATGCTATTAAGAGAAAAGCGATCGCTCCTACCGCACCAGCTATCAGTAAACGTCTCTGCCGTTGCTGCGCTGCTAAGGCTTCACGTCGGCGCAGTTGCACCATTGCCTCTTCCAAAAATTCCGTAGGTAAATTCAACTCTCGCAAAATTTCCCTAACTTGCTCTGTCTCTAATTCTGCCTCATGACGTTGCTCTAGTTGTTGCACTTCGGCGATAAGTTGTTTTAGTTGTGCTTGAGTTAGTCGTTGTTCCATATACAAATTGTCTCAGATAAATGTTTATTTATACTAAGATGAAATATTTTTTAGGGAAACTCTTAATAATGGTTTTAGCAAACAATAACTATTTTTTAAACTAACTAAACTATTGGTATTTCCGGTTAACTTAATTCTAATTTATTATGAAATGTTACTAACTTCTGTAACTTCACAAGCTGCGGTCGATAAGGCAACGATACCATCACTAATCAATCCTATTAAATGCTACTATCATTTAATTTTCCTGATCTACTGTTGCAAACTTAACTTTATTATAAATATCCACAATAGCAATTTCAACTTGCACTGAGTTCAACGTAACTGCTTCATCTTCAGCATCATATTCTCGAAATGACCAACGTTTATTTGCTGTTTTAGAATATTGTTCTACATGAATTTTGGTCGGATCAAAAAGTAAGTATTCCTCAAAACTTGGTATTGTCCGATAAGCTTCAAACTTATCAGCTCGGTCATAACCCTGGGTTGATTTTGAAAGTACTTCTACAATAATTTTAGGATTAGTAATCATGTCAGTACGATTACCCACATACTCCGGTTCTCCTTCTATTACCATGACATCTGGATAAGTGTATATGCGTCTTTCGGGTATCCATAAACGCACATCATTGATAAATACTCTGTAGTCTAGCTTCTTGAAAGCAAAAATTAGCTCTGCAGAGAAATTACTAGCTACCTGATTATGATTAGTAGTGCCGCCTGCCATTGGAAAAATTTCTCCATCAATATATTCACTTTTATATTCCGCCACTTCTTCTAGTGCCAAATATTCTTCTGGAGAGTAGTATTTTTGTTGAGTTTGCATAATTTAAATCCTCCTAAATAAGCTTAATTTTTGATTAATTGAACACCGCATCTAACAATAAATCTGCCCCAAAACGTACTGCATCTGTACATGGTAACCCGGTTTCTTGACGTACCTGTGCGATCGCTTTTTCGGCTTCTGCAACTTTCAAATGTCCCGTATTAAGTGCGATCGCTTTTACCCGTACTTCCCCAAACGCACCACCCGCATTCGCTACCGTTTCATAAACCCGAATCACTTCCAATAACGCCGGAATTGCTACATGATCATGATTTCTAACATGAGTCTGCCCTGCCCGATGCACCAACAGCAAACCCGTCGGCTGTGTGCCCCGAATTAATGGTAAAGTTGCGGTTGAACCAGGATGCAAAAGTGAACCTTGCCCCTCAACAATCAGCAAATCATACTCATACCCGTATTGCATCACCATTTGTTGCACCGCACCCGCTGCAAAGTCTACACGTATAGCATCTAGCGGTATACCTTCCCCGGAAATCATAATCCCCGCTTGCCCTGTTGCCAAAAATTTGGCTTTTATGTTTTTACGCTGTGCTGCCTGATACAATTCCAAACTTGCCGACATCTTGCCGACACTCATATCTGTACCAACTGTTAAAATGCGTTGACAAGAAAGTGTTCTTGCTTTACCACTGCCAACCTTTAAACCTGTAGGCTCTTGACGAATATCCCAAATTTTCTGACCATCTTGTAATAAAGTTTGTAACTCTGGATCAGATGCCATCGGTGTATGCAAACCATTCAACACCGACAACCCCGCCGCCACCGCTTGCTTTACCTCCTGCCGCCATGCTTCTGCTAATATCCCCCCAGAAGGGGCAATACCGATCGCTAAAACATCCGGTTGATAAACTAATGCCGACGCCACAGAATCAACGATTGGGGCTTCACAATTAATACCAGTTAATTGTGACAACGACTCGCCCGCACATTCATGATCAATTACAGCAACAATGGAGGCTTGGCTATAGCGTAAAAGTGTTAACCCAGTTTTACCATTGGGACCACGAATGCCTTCATGCAACAAAATTGCCAAGCGACATTGAGAATCAATCTGCATGACGTTTTACCCCTAATCCTGGTAAATCATTGGGAATTAAACGCCCATTCTGCAACATGGCGCCTTTAAAGGGGTCGTCTAATAGATTTAAATGGCTGTCTAAATCCAAATAATCTGCTAAGGGCGAGAGATGGGAGGCGGCAGTATTTGCCAGGATGCTGTCAGAATAGCAACCAAACATTACCTGCAAACCACAAGCTTTTGCTGTATGCACCATCCGTATTGCCTCGCTTAAGCCACCAGATTTCATTAGTTTAATGTTAATACCATGTACACGATCTGCGAGTTTGGGGATATCTTGGCTGGTGAAGCAGCTTTCATCGACAAATATGGGTAAAGGCGATCGCTTATACAATATCCCTAAGTTGGCTTCTTCCCCCACAGCAAGCGGTTGTTCGATATGCCTAACGCCCTGAGATTCAAGCCAGTCACACATTTTTAGCGCTGACTCCACACTCCAACCACCATTAGCATCCACACTCAATTCAGCATGAGGCGCTTCTTCTTTAATTGCCAATAGCATTTCTTGATCAGCCTCAATTCCTGCGGGAGAACCGAGTTTAATCTTCAACACACTACCACCTGTCATGGGTTTCCAGTCACGCACCCGCTGAAGTGCCCCTTCTATCGTATTAATGCCAATTGTTACGGAAGTTGGCACAATGCGGCGGCGATTTAAGCCCCAAAGACGCCACAAAGGCATTCCCGTCTGCTTGCCAATCCAGTCATGTAGTGCTATGTCAATTGCGGCACAAACTGCTGAAGGCACTTCTGCCTCTGCCAAGGCGTGTTCTATTTTCTGTCCTTCCCACGGGCTAAAAGTTTCGAGGATTCGTGCGACTTCAATTAGCGTCTCTAAGAGTGTTTCTGTACTTTGTCTATCTTCTTTGATGACCGAAAAAGGCGAGGCTTCCCCCCAGCCTTCAATCCCCTCTTGCTGGATTCTGACCCAAATATTGGTGGTTTGTGCTGTTGTACCACGACTGATTGTTAAGGGAAAACGCTTTTGTACGGTAAAGGTTTCAACGTTTATAAGCATAGTTTTTGGCTAATTTACTTTACAAAGCTTAATAAATTTGTTACATTAATTTACATAAACAAATAAACACACTAAAGAAAATTATGCGTAGCACCGGCTCTGTTTTGGACGAACAAGGATTGTTAAACAACTTTGCAGTTGAACCTAAAGTATATGTGCAAGCAAATCCTCGCACTGGCTTCACACCTTATGCCGAAATGCTCAACGGTCGTTTAGCAATGATTGGATTCGTCTCTCTGCTTGCGTTAGAAGTCTTCACCGGACATGGCATCATTGGTTTTTTGACTAGCCTATAGATGTACTTCTCAAAAAACTGAATACATCTCACCAATTAACTAAATTTGGTGTAGGCTTGAGTCAGATCATTGTTAATCTTGGCTCAATTTTTTTTTAGAGATAATTAACCTTTGCCTCCCCATAATTAAGCACAACAAATTATAAGTTAATGGGTCTTATTCAAAAGTGGCAACTCCTCAACTCAAAATTGGTATTTGATAACCCGTGGTGTCAAGTTAGGCGAGATGAAGTTGAGTTGCCCAACGGCACAGTTATCGATGATTTTTTTGTCAATGTCAGACCAGATATTGCCCTACTTATGGCAGTTACGCCAAACCGAGAAATTGTCTTTGTTCGTCAATATCGGCATGGTGTTGCTGAGATTTTATTAGAGCTTCCGGCTGGTACTTTTAATCCACAAACTGAAAATAGTTTAAGTGCAGCAAGACGGGAATTAGAGGAAGAAACGGGATATGTTGCTCAGGAAATTCTGCAATTAGCAACGCTGTATGATAATCCTTCCAAAGATACTAATAAAATTCATTTATTCTTGGCGGAAAATGCTCATCCTACTGGTAAACAACAGTTGGATATTACAGAAGAAGTGGAAATTGTTTTAGTGCCAATAGAAGCGGTTTTGGCAAAAATATCAAGCGGTGAAATTGCTGTTTGTGGGACGGTTACGGCTTTATTTTTAGGCTTAAAGTATTTGTCTGCTTTAACTAATCTTACTCTTTAGCTTCATAATAAGGACATTCCTCACAAACACCGCACGGGTTAACAGCACAGCGAAGATAACCAGACCGGGCATTGAAGCGGCAGGTAATATCACCAATTAAATAGCCTACACCTTCCAAATAATAGCGTTCTGGGGTTAGTTGGTTTGGTTGTCTCAACCACATTGTAGAGGAATGTTGGATCGCTGCTCTGAGTCTTGCTTGCGATCGCTCTTTGGCACGGCGCATCAACCAAATAGAAAGCAATGGTGGTGTTAAACCTAAGACAAAAATGAGGATTGTCTCAAACACAAGCTTGTCTCCTTTGAAGTCATGCCAACTATGGGATGATTGCTCTACCTTAGCTTAACAAGCAGAAAGGGCAAAGCTCACTAAACCTTGCCCTCTAAATGCTGATTCATATTAATCAGAAAAAAACTAGTTTATACAACAGTTTCATAAACTGCTGCCATTCGCCCATTCGCCTCAGAAGGTGGTTCAAAACCGCGAGGGATTTCCCTTAATCTGACTTGCTTGGCTTGCAGTGCCGTTTGTAAAAGTTTCATGGCTACTTCTGGTTTACCACTACCGCAGAAGAATAAGTCGGCAGCAAAATATCCGTGTTCGGGCCATGTATGTATGGCGATATGAGACTCTGCCAACGTTGCTGTAGCCGTAACACCGTGCGGACTAAACTGGTGTACACACAAATCTATCAGGGTTGCTTCTCCAGCAGAAATCGCATCAATCAAGGCGCTCCGAATTCCTTCGGGATCGTTAAGAAGGTCTTCAGGCGCTTGCCATGCGTCAACGACCAGATGAGTTCCCACTTGTATCATTCTATCTGATTACTCCGGCGTAATGGTTCCAAAGATTACATTTATAGCACATATTTCTGGCTCTTTACAAAAAGCTTTTGGCATTGTCAAGACTAAGTAAAACTACCGCCCGCCTTCGCGACTGCGTAATTCTGTTTGTACTTTCTCTAAATCCTCTTTCATAAAAACGGTTATTTCCCCGTTTAATGCCTTATCTTTGTCATTTTTGGTTACTTCCAGCCAATAAGCAAAACGTTCTCCTAAAAGTAATTGCCCTTGTTGTGCTGCCAATAATGGTAAATTTTGTCGCCGCGATAAATCTACGGTTGCTGGAGACGGATAGACATAAACAATTCTGGCACGTTCAAAATCTTGATAAAGTTCTAAACCATAAATCACTCGTAATGATTCTTTGAGTCGTTCCAAAGTGACGCCGTTAATTGCATCATAAAAGGAAAGACGTTCGCTGCGAATTGTGGCTCGGTCGGTTGGTACGGTAATACGACCAGGAGGGAGGATGCTGGCTCGAAAGCTAAATCTTTGTGCTGGGGTATTGACTTTTTGTACAAGTAGACCATCTCCAATACCGGGACGGAGGGTCGGGTTAGCATTAATCCAGGATGTAACTGTGTCTACGCTTTGACCAGGGAGGGCGTTTGCTCGTCCTGCGAAGATCAGCAACAGGCTGAGTGATATTGAACACCAAGCAAAGCTAGATGTTTGAGGATTTTTTGATTTAAAGACGTAACTCATGAGCGATCGCTTATTTATCTTAGTACAATGAAGAACTCTATTCATCACTTAGTTTGCCCAATTCTTCAAGTCCCTAATTCAATTGCCACTTTAATTACTTTTCGCTGCTTCATATCTTGAAAAGCTTGTTCCAACTCTTTTAATGGTCGATGATCACTAATCAAGTATTCAAAAGGTATGGTGCGACTTGCTAGCAGTGCCAGGGCAGCGCGGACATAATTTGGTGTGTTGTGAAAGACGCCTTTAAGAGTTAGGGCGTTGTAGTGTAGTTGTTCGGTACTAACAGTGATGGTGGTATCTCGCTCACAGCCGCCAAATAAGTTAATTGTTGCACCTGGACGAGCAATTGCGATCGCACTTTCCCAAACTGCTGGTATACCCGTGGCTTCGATCACCACATCTGCACCCACATCTGTCAAATTTCTCACTACACTGGGTAGATCTGTCAACTGATGGTAATTAAATGTATGTGCTGCCCCTAATTGTGCGCCTACTTTTAAGCGTTGGTCATTCCCTCCAAAAAGTATCACTTGAGCGGCACACTGATGCGCCAACACCGCCACAAACATCAAGCCAATTGCTCCGTCCCCCAAAACTACAACTCGGTCGCCTTGTTGGAGATTAGAGGAGGCGATGCCATGTAAGACACAAGCTAGGGGTTCGGTTAAGCAGGCGATCGCATTTGGTAAGTTGGCTGGAATATGTAGCAGGTTGTGTTGTACGATCTGTGCTGGGATTTTTTGATATTCGGCAAATGTGCCGTTGTTGAAGATTAAATTTGGGCAGAGGGAATACTGGCGACGCTTGCAGAAAAAACACTTTAAGCAGGGGGCAGAGTTGTTGGCAATAACGCGATCGCCTATACTCCATTTTGTTACCCCTTCTCCTATGGCAACAATTTCCCCAACTCCTTCGTGACCAAATAAAGTCGGCGGTTGCAGCATTCTGGCATGACCACCACGACGCCATACTTTTAGGTCTGTACCACAGGTAGTTGCAGTTTGTACCTTGATGACCACTTCTCCCACCGTGGGTACTGGTATTGCCACCTCTTCCAAACGTAAATCTTCTTGACCGTAGAGTAATGCTGCCTGCATTCTGATCAGTTAGATTGATAAGCCTTTGAAGTCTAGAAGTATATCAGGAGATGGGCAGTAATTCTCGGCGTTCTTACTAAGTAACACAACTTATTTGCCAAAATTTACCCCTCTCCCAAACTTAGGAAAGGGGCGGGCGGATAGCTGGTTTTAGCCCTATTTGAACACTCTATTTAAGATTAAGACTTGTCGGCTGTAAAATTTGTTTTGCCGTTTTTCTAGATTCGATACAGGCACTCAAATGACCCATTGCAATGGGGGTCATTTCCTGGTGGCAGGAGGGACAAAACCAATAAACACCTTGGCGGCGCGCATGGCGCAACAAATCACTACCACAACAAGGACAAGAATTAGCCCGCATATATTTCTATCTCCCTTTTAAAAAAGCCGTCAATTAGTTTAGTAAAGTTAAATTCGGGTTTTAAGATTACCCTACAAACGTGAAGTAATTGTCGTTAAGAATGTCATACAAGGCAGAGGTCAATTGACTAGTAAGAGTTTGATTCAGCCAACTCCATCAGTAACTCTTTTAAGAATATATGACGCTTTTGGTTGTTGGCATCTATCTCTAGAAGTAAGCTGTAATAGGCGATCCCCGTTTTTTTCTTTTTGATAAAAAGCAGCTTATAACAGAGAACTAACTGGTTTTTCCTCCTACAGGGTTAATCTTTAAATATTTATGAAGTTACGTCAAACAACTTAATGCTTTTATCATAAACCCTCCGACTGAGGAACGCTGTTGTTTGAATCACAAATGTTGGAAAACTTTAAGAAAAACCTGCTTATTTTATCTAATCCTCTTTTCTTGCACTTTTGTTACAACTTAGGGTTGTTTTTCTTGACATTTCTATCAACTGAGAGTAATAACCTAAAGAAGTGTGTAAAGCTTTGACAAGACAAAAGCAAAAGAGGAGGGATCAGTCAAAAAACACAGAGATTTCAGCATAACAGCTTCGCTAACTACAAAAGTTGATATTTATTCTATTGCTTTACTATTGAAAAAAAGTAATCAGCCGGCGTTGGCGCTAGATTCTGATTTATCTATATAGTTGAGCGAATTTCAGAAATTATGGCACACCACACAGCCAAGTTAGAGAACCCCAATTTGGTTCAACATGGCTAATTACAATACAACTTGAAGCACTTACTCAGTAATATCGTCATCTGGCTAACTTCTCTTCATGCAAAAACAGCAATTGAAAAGTAGGGATCAGCCATTTTACAGTTTCCTGAACTCGCTAATTTATAGATAATGTTGCCATACGGCAATACTTAAGGTTAATGATTAAGGGAATTTTCGCTGTGCTAAGGCTATCAGTTTGGGTGAGCCACAGCAACAGAAACCTTAAGACTGTTGATTTTCCTGCAAGCAATTAGAGAACACCCATGCTCAATGAAACCATCACAATTTTATTGGTGGAGGATAACGCCCCTGATGACCTTTTTGTGCAAACCTTGCTCAAGAGTGTTGAAGCATTTCAGTTTGAATTAATTAAGGTTGCCACACTGACTGGCGCATTAAGTTTAGCAGCTCAAACCTCAATTTCGGTAATTCTTATAGTGTCACCACCAGAGGATCAAGCACTAGATATTCTGACACAACTATTGCCAGTTTCATCGGTGCCAATTGTAGTAATTAGTGAGTTGTCTGATCAAGAAATTGCGCTACAAGCTTTACAAAAAGGCGCTCAAGATTACTTGATTAAAGATCAAATTGATGGTCAGCTATTAGTAAGATCATTACGCTATGCCATTGAGCGGCAGCGACTACGACAAACCAAAGCTGAGTTACGGCAGCGAGTGGAAAGAGAGGCATTAGTTAACCGCATCACATTAGCGCTAAATTCCCAACTCGAACCGCAACAAGTGCTCGATGAAATTGTACGGCAGTTGGCAGTGTCGCTGAATTGTGATTGTTGTATGGTAGTTCGGATGACGGATCTTGCTCAAATCAACGTCGAAGCTGAGTATTGGCAGAATTTTGCAACTGGTGTCACGCTCAAAAAGTCAATACCCTTGGGAGCTGATTGGCAAAAAGTATTAGATATTTTGCAACAAAATCAGCCAGTTGCTATCGCCTTTGCAGGAACCAGACAATATTACAGCTTTGATGAGCAAGGAATTGCCAAACTTGAAGACGAGATTCCTGAAAATCAGCTTACCATTGCTCCAGTATTCCAGTTTGTGCCTGCCGAGCAACAACCAGTGGCAATTTTACTGGCACCAATTGTCGTCAAAGAGCAATACTATGGTCATTTATTAGTCGGGTATCTGCAACCCCGCGCCCCATTTTCGGCAGGAGAAGTTAATTTATTGCAGCAACTTGCGACTCAAACTGCTTTAGTTTTGCAAAATGTAAAACTCGAACAGTTGTTAGACAAACGCACTGAGCAACTTGCCGAGGAAAAGCAACTGCATAGCGAAGCGCGTTTATTGGGGGGTGTGGCAGCGGCAATGCGGCAGTTGTTGATTACT
>JBATUR010000035.1:0-173070 GCA_049671305.1 Coleofasciculaceae cyanobacterium | reverse complement strand
GTAACTTGTCATCTAACGCCGCTTGTGTAATCGTAAGAGGGCGTGTGTTGGGCATCTCCAAAAACGACGTAACGCCACCCTTAGCACAAGCACAACTGGCAGTAAACAGGTCTTCTTTGTGTTCCAGCCCTGGTTCGCGAAAATGTACCTGTGGATCGATGACTCCAGGCAACAATGTTAAACCGTTAGCGTCTATCTCTTTAGCCGCCTCGGCGGTAATTTCTGCTGCCACCTGTACAATTTTTCCACCCTGAGTTAAGACATCTCCCAGGAAAAACTCACCCTCTGGCGACAAAATACGAGCATGGCGAATCAACAACGATGAGTTAGAGTTCATAATGAAGATGATAAAATTCAACGAAGCTTTAATACTGTTATCTAAGTTTGTACAGTTAAATATAGAAAATTCAATTACATTTAATGGAATTAGCACCTAACCTGCAATTCCAGTCTGCTCAAACTCTTTTTCTTTATGGTGATTTAATGGCTATGACTCGTTCGCAGGATCAACCGGAAAAACAGCCCCAACCAAAAGCTGAAAATCCTTGGACAGAAGCCCTTAAGACGATCGCCTTGAGTGCAGTCCTTGCCTTTGGGATTCGTAGCTTTGTGGCGGAGGCACGTTATATCCCTTCGGGATCGATGCTGCCAACACTCCAGATTAATGACCGCCTGATTATTGACAAAATTAGTTACAACTTCCGTAAACCAGACCGGGGGGATATTATTGTCTTTAACCCCACTGACGCCCTCAAGCAGCAAAACTTTAAAGATGCTTTTATTAAGCGCTTGATAGGGCTTCCGGGCGATAAGGTAGAGGTAAAAGAGGGAAAAGTTTATGTCAATAATCAACTGTTGAAGGAAAATTACATCGAAGAGAAACCAAATTACAATTTTGGTCCGGTGACAGTGCCGCCTGACCAGTTTCTGGTTTTGGGAGACAACCGCAACAATAGCTATGATTCCCATTATTGGGGCTTTGTGCCGCGCGATCGCATTATTGGTCGGGCGGTGGTGCGTTTTTGGCCCCCCAATCGGCTTGGTGAAATTGACCCAATTCCGCAATATCCGGCTTCCTTAAAGCAGGAGGGGGCAAATTAAGCTTTAATCAACACCAGGTTTGGATGACACGCCCGGTGAGTTGTTGTCCAAGCCAAGGTGTGTTGGTGGATTGAGACTTGAGGCTTTTTCCTTCGACTTTCCAGGTTTTTTGAGGGTCAAAGAGAACTAGTTCTGCTGCTTGCCCTGGCGCGATGCCTGCGGCGGGCGGAGCCATCGCTTTTAAGTTCTGCCCTAGACAAATTGCCGGATTTGTGCTAAGACTTTGCCATAGTTGCAATGCCGACCAATCACCAGTCTCAACTAAGGTCTGCCAAAGCAGAGGTAGAGCGATTTCTAGACCAATTGCACCAGGTGGGGCTTCGGCAAAGGGCACGGTTTTTTCTTCATAAGTGTAGGGAGAATGGTCAATCGCGATCGCATCTATAACCCCAGCGCGTACCCCCTCAAGCAACGCCACTCGGTCGTTCGGATTTCCTAAAGGCGGTTCTAAGCGCAAATTTGGGTCATAATTGCCTAAATCATCAGTATCTAGCAACAGATGCATCCAAGTCGTACTAGCCGTTATTGGCAAACCTTGAGACTTGGCTTGCTGAACTAGTTCCACACCACGACGAGTAGAAATACGCATCAAATGCACAGGCGTACCGATCGCCGCAACCAACTCCAAAATAGCAGCCAAAGCAGAAGCTTCAGCGAAAGCAGGAATTCCTGGCAAACCAAAACGTATCGAATTTGCGCCTTCTCGCATCACCCCATTGCCCATCAGCTTGCTATCACAAGACATCAGCGCCACCGGTTTCTGCAACGGTTGCAAATATTCCAACAAACGCCGCAATAACCCCATCCCTAAAGGACGCCCATCAGCAAAGCCCACCACACCAGCCCGCGCCAACTCTGCCAGTTCCGTCATTTGCTGCCCTGCCACACCCAGCGTTAAAGCGCCCCAACAAGCAATTTGAGGCATCGGGGCGTGCCATTGCTGCTGTAGCGCCACACTAGCCGGATTATCCAAACTAGGCGTCGTATCCGGCAAAATTGTCAAACGAGTAAAGCCGCCTGCTTTTGCTGCTTCCAAAAGAGATAACCAAGTTTCTCGCGCCTCAAAGCCTGGTTCTCCAGAATGGCTGTAAAGATCTACCAGTCCAGGACCTAAAATTAAGCCTTGGCAGTCACGCACCAAAGTATCAGCAGCAAAATCAGAAATATTCGGACCCACAGCTTTGATAAAATTATCCGTAATTAACAGATCAGCCAGTTGGTCAGTACCAGAAACTGGGTCTAAAACACGGACTTGTTGAAGCAGTTCACTACTCATATCATTCCTTAGCGCCAAATTGCATCAGCAACTCGACAGACATCCTGCATTTCCCTCACATCATGAACCCGAAGGATATCAGCACCCCCAGCAATTGCACCACAACAAGCTGCCGCCGTTCCCCAAATTCGCTCTTTCGGGTCTGGTTGATTAAGCAAGCGACCGATGAAACTTTTGCGGGATACTCCTACTAAAATCGGCATACCTAAAGCCTGAAATTTTGGTAATTGTCGCAAGATTTCCCAATTTTGTGCAGCAGTTTTGGCAAAACCGATACCAGGGTCAATAATGATTTGATGCGACTTGATACCTGCACTTAGTGCTGCTGCAATTTGTTGTTGGAAAAACTGATAAATTTCGCCAATTAAATCTTGATAATCAGTCAATTGTTGCATGGTTTCCGGTGTTCCTCGGATATGCATTAAGACAATTGGTACATCAAGTTGAGCCACAACTGATAACATATTTGGATCAAAGGTACCGCCAGAGATATCATTAACCAAATCTGCCCCAGCTTCCACTGCTTTTTGAGCAACCAAGGCGCGAGTTGTATCAATAGAAATCGGCAGAGAACACAGCGGACGCAATTGCTTAATTACAGGTAAAACACGATTCAATTCTTCCTCAACAGAAATTTGTTCGGCATTTGGTCGAGTTGATTGACCGCCAATATCAATAATATCGGCACCAGACTCGATTAAATAATTAGCTTGCGCCAAAGCTGCCGTTATGTTATTAAATTCACCTCCATCACTAAAACTATCCGGCGTTACATTTAAGACACCCATTAAATAAGTGCGTTCTCCCCAAGTGAAACGGTCTGCAAGTAGTAGGGATGACTTCACTACTACTTGCAGAGGATCGCCAAGAGTTATTTGTTCAATGTCATCTGTCATTTCTCAATAACCGAATAGTTTGAAAGACTTTACACATTGCCTATTGATCAGCCATAAATTTGATTTTAGCTATAGGTTCAAATCTCAACTTTAACTAGGGCTAATCTAAAAACCAATCACTATTTGTAATTAACAATTCTGGCAAAACTTGCAGGTTCCAAGCTTGCGCCTCCGACTAACGCGCCATCAATTTCTGGTTGAGCCATAATTTCATCAATATTATTTGGCTTAACTGAACCACCATATTGAATTGGTACACTTTTCACTTGAAGCTGAGAGCGTATTAAACCGACAACTCGATTTGCTTCTGATGCTTGGCAAGTTTCGCCAGTACCAATTGCCCAAATCGGTTCATAGGCGATAATAAGATTTTGTTGGTCAACATCTACTAAGCCTTTTTTGAGCTGAGAAATAATCAGCATCTCAGTTTCCCCAGCATCCCGTTGTTGCTTGGTTTCACCCACACACAAAATTGGCGTTAAACCGTGGCGTTGAGCGGCGAGGAGGCGTTTATTGACAGTTTGATCGGTTTCACCAAAAAATTGCCGACGCTCACTATGACCAACTACAACATAGCGAACTCCGACTTCTGTAAGCATGGCACCAGAAATTTCACCTGTATAGGCGCCTTCATCTTCCCAGTGAATATTTTGTGCTCCCAATTGTACTCTGCCACCATGCAGACTCTTCGACATAATGCTCAAGGCTGTAAAAGGAGCACACAGCAAGACTTCCCGTGCCTCTTGTACATCTTCCAGCTCAAGCATAAACTTTTCCAAAAACTCGCAGGCTTCCCGTTGAGTTTTGTACATCTTCCAGTTACCAGCAATAATAATTTTTCTCACAGCACAAACGAGATATTTCCACAGAACCATAATGCACCCTTTAGTTTAAAGCCTTAGAGGAACCATTTATTGGGTGTATTTAGTCTCGTTGAGTTATAAAAGCCTTGATGCCTTATTTGATTTAACCTTCACGCCTTGACTGTTGCCAAAATGCCAAATTTTCCCATCTACCGGGGCGGAGTGCCTGAAGTCCTTAACCCGCTGAAGTTACGCGATTATTGGCTACTTGCCTACTGGGTCTACTTTCGTCCCACAGCGCTTAATTGTTACCTAAATGCTGCAGCTTTGAACTTGGAAAAAGCCCAGGGTTGGAGTCGGATTTTTAAGCTGTGGCAAATTCGGGCTTATCGAAATGTTTACTTAATGTTACCGATCGCACTGGCTATTTTTGCTCTTTTGCTGGGCTTGGTGGTTATGTTATATACTTTCACCACTTTTCAAGGTAATCCTTCTTGGGTAAATGCGATCGCCACTACACCAAATGGACAACTTGCTGTCTCTGCTACAGGTACTCGTGATTTGACGATCCGAGTCCCTTCAGTTGATAGTACTCTCAAGGTTTGGGATTTGCGATGGGGAACCCAAAAACACACCTTACGGGGGCATACATATGGCGTTACGGCTGTTGCTATTACTCCCGATGGCAAAACCGCAGTTTCGGCAGCCAGGGACCGTACTCTTAGAGTCTGGGATATCAACTCAGGCAAGTCATTACACACCCTCAATGGTCATAAAGAATGGATTACAGGTGTAGCGGTTACTGCTGATGGTAAACGCGCCGTCTCGACTTCTGCTGACCAAACTTTAAAAGTTTGGGACATAAAAAGCGGCAAAGTTCTCCACACGCTACGAGGTCATCAAGATATTGTCTTGGCAGTAGCCTTGACAAATTCCGGACAACGTGCTGTCTCAACTTCTGCTGACAAAACCTTAAAAGTCTGGGATATTGTGGATGGCGAAGAACTCTACACCCTCAAAGGTCATACCGCTTGGGTAAAAGACGTTGCCATCACAGCAGACGGACAGCAAGCAGTTTCGGCATCAGTTGATCAAACTCTCAAAATCTGGGACATTGCTAACGGTAAAGAACTCTACACCCTCAAAGGTCATCAAGGTGGAATAACCCATGTTGCCCTAACACCTGATGGCAAGGCGGTTTCAACTTCCACTGATCAAACCTTAAAAGTTTGGGATATCAGCACAGGAAAACTACTAAAAACTTTAACAGGTCATCAAGGCTGGGTCACTAGTTTAGCCCTCACTCCAGACGGACACCGCGCGGTTTCGGCGTCTTCTGATCACACGGTGAAAGTTTGGGATTTAGATAAATTGCAAATATTACACACTCTCAGTGGTCATAATGCTTGGGTGACAGCAATTGCCGTTACCGAAAACCAGCCACGAGTAATTTCCTCTTCTTTTAAAGATTATCCAAAAGTTTGGAACTTGGAGCAAGGTACTTTGTTGCCGATGCGGGGAATTGTTGTGCAAAATATGGGCATACATCTGAGTTTGTGGTCAGTTTTGCCCTTGGCAATTTTAAGTTTGGCAATTAGTATTGCTGTGATTTTGGCAATTGGGTTGATGAGTTTTGGGGTGTTAGGTGGCATCGTTTCCAGCTTTGTGCCGGTTGGTGTGATTAGCTTGATTTTTTGTATTAGCTTTGTGATATTGGCTCGTATCGCCGCTGATCCAATTCTCAATGAGCAGTACCAACTGGGCAATACAACTAATCAACTGGCGATTATTTTTGGTATTGTGCTAGGAATGCTAGTTGGTGTGACTTTTGCTTTGATTAGTCGTCCAGCGACTGGTGTGTTTGGTGCGCTCGCTTTTACTCTACTCTTAGGGGCAGCCGTGGCACTTGTAGTTATTTGTGTAATCTCCCCCGCAATTACACTTAAAGGTCGCATTCGTCCCGGTATTACCGCTTTTCAAACTGTTGGCATTACCTTCAACTTCATCGTCGCTTTTGGTGCTTTGCGGCTGCTATTTTATCCAGTACAACTGGTTTTGGCGCTAGCTCATCGCTTCCGCCGCAAATGGCATCCTATACTCTGGGATGATTTATTAGTATTACCTGTACCGGGTACTAGGGCGTTATTACAAGCACGTTTAAAGGCTTTTCAATCAGGAATTATTGATGTTGCTGAGGTGCTAAAAAATCCCTTTCAGCGGGTTTTTGCCCAACAAGCTTTGCAAGCTCATCTCCAAACTTCTGACACACCGCTACACTTTCTCTATTTTGTATTAACTAATCCTGATTTAAATACCTATATAGTTGTGCCAATTGCCCCTCGTGATTGGCAGTTATTACCAACAACTAAACAGGTAATTCTGGGAGAATTGGCGTTGCAGAAGGTGGACTATACCAGTGATGGCATTAATTATTTAGCTGAAAATTGGGCTAGGATTTTGACTCGGTTTGGTCGCCAGGGAAAAGTTACGAATCTAACTCGTTTTGCTGATTTTCTTTACCAACTTGCTTACACAAAAGCGGTTGAAACTGAGGACTTTAATCTCTCCAGTTATCAAAAAATCTACACTAGTTTAACTGATTATGCTGGTGGTAGTGAAATAGAGAATTCCTTTAAAACGATGGCAATTTTCTTGACTTATCAACAGTTATCTGATTTTTCTGAGGCAGGTGAACTGGTTCATAGTTTGTCGTTGATAGAAATGCCGTTGCGTCCAACAGTTTTAACTGCATTGACTCGTTGTGGTGAAATTGGCATGAGTGCAAGAAGTTTTTCGACGGCAGCGACAATGGAAAAATGGGCAATTTTGGCTCAGATGAATCGTAGTCTTGATAATTTGGATGATTATGTTGTGGAAAATGTGATTACTCCAGAGCAAGGAATATTAAGGCGGATTATTGCTCAATGGCGGACAATTGTCAGTCAAACGGTTGTGGAGCATGATTAAAAGCTGAGGCTTAAACCTTCTGCCCCAAAGACAAAAATGCACTGATATTTGTTATAGTGAGGTGCAAGTAAATTCCGGTCTGTTACTGCATTGGAAACTAGCTCATCTAAGCACTCCAACTGAAACATAAATCTGCTCTTAAGACGGGTCCCAAGCATTGGCAAGGGGTAGGGGCACTACTTTTGAGCCAATTATATATCTATGACATTTGATCAACTTGGTCTTTCTACAGACCTGCTTCGTGCTGTTGCTGACTCTGGCTACACTGAACCAACGCCTATTCAGCAGCAGGCAATTCCTGCTATCTTACTTGGGCAGGACATTTTTGCCAGCGCCCAAACGGGAACGGGCAAGACTGCTGGCTTTACCCTACCTCTACTGCAAATCCTCAGTGCCACAAAGCCCCACAAGGTAGATCGCACACCAAGAGCCCTGATCCTCACCCCGACTCGCGAATTGGCAGCCCAGGTCAACGATAGCGTCAAAACCTACGGAAAACACCTGTCTTTACGTTCGACAGTAATTTATGGTGGCGTCGGTATTAAATCGCAAATTCAAATGCTGCGTCAGGGAGTTGATATTATAGTTGCAACGCCTGGTCGGTTGCTCGACCACGTTGGACAAAAGACTGTAGATCTTTCTCAGGTAGAGATACTGGTGCTGGATGAATGCGATCGGATGTTGGATATGGGCTTTATCCACGATATCCGTAAAATTTTGGCAAAACTGCCCCAGTCCCGGCAAACGCTGATGTTTTCCGCTACTTTCTCCAAAGAGATCCAGCAGTTAGCTAAAACGATGCTGAAATCTCCAACTCAGATTGAAGTAGCTGCCCGCAATACCGCGGCACATCAGGTGGAACAGGTAGTTTATCCTGTTGATAGCAAGCGCAAACGAGAACTGCTTTCTTATATGATTGGGTTCCACAATTGGCAACAGGTATTAGTCTTTACTCGCACCAAACACGGCGCCAACCGTTTAGCTGAACAGTTGGCTAAAGATGGGCTGAAATCTACGGCAATTCATGGTAATAAAAGTCAGGCAGCTCGTACCCGTGCTCTGCAAGATTTTAAGCAAGGCAAGGTGCGGGTATTAGTGGCGACAGATGTGGCATCAAGGGGGCTGGATATCGACCAACTGCCTTATGTGGTTAACTTTGAACTGCCCAATGTACCAGAAGATTATGTGCATCGCATTGGTCGCACAGGTCGCGCTGGCAACGTGGGACGGGCTGTTTCTTTGGTTTGTGGTGATGAGTATCCACTGCTGAAAGATATTGAACGTTTGCTCAATCAAACTATTAGCAAGAATGTGATTCCAGGATACGAGCCAACGGCTGTTGTTCCAAAAGAGAAAGAGGCAGTTCAACCAAAAGGTAAACGCTCAAATCAACGTCGCAGTAATTGGGCAAAATCTACGACACAATCGACACCTAGCCCGATTAAAAAGCCTGTTAAGGCAGGTAATCGTGTTAAAAAACGGATTTCTACTGTTTAAATCTTCCATTTGTTAGCACTGAATTTTGTGTTGGATAAGTGAATTGATCTCCCTAGTTTTTTGAATTAGGGAGATATTTTTTGTTCGGAAATTGAATGATTTTTAAGTTATGACTAGGATTTAAATGAATATTAATATTTTAGAATATGGAAATTAATGTGAATTATTTGTCAAGTGGTTCTGCTATGAAAAAACTTACCGCTTTTGATTTGCAGACTGATAACGGGGTATTCCGAATATTCCACACAGATCTTGACAACGAAGATACTTATGCTATCACGAATCTATTGTTTACTCAAATGTTTACTCAAGGCTTTTCTTGGGGTCCTGGAAGTTACAACTTAGGGACATTTACTAGGTGCTTTAATCTCACAGTTGAGGTATGGTTAGCAGACAAAGCAGAGGAGATACAGATAAGAGATGATAGTTTACGTGCAATATTACTTCCTTTTTGGGTTCCAGCAATAGGGCTGATGGTCGATGACTTTGAGCGGCGAGAGCAACATCGAATTGAACTGGCTGAAGGTGAGTATGCAATGCTATATGAACTGAAACTGAGGAATGATCAGGAGTATTTGGAAAGTGATCTATATCAAGAGTATATTGAGGGAGGCTTTACAGAGGAGGCTTGCTATCTGACTTTTTATCCAAGAGCCGAGCCTGTGCAGCCAGAGATTTTGCGACTTGAGACCAGTTCAGCTTTTCCTTCTTGGTTACAAGAGTGCGACGTACTTAATCCTACCTATCCGTTGTCTATAGAAGATGTCGGTTCACCTTTTAACTATTAAGTATGAATAACTGAGTTTTGCTTTGTTTTGACAAGCTCAACAACCTCAGAGATTGTGTTGCAAAAAGCCTTAACAGTTAAGAATTAAGTCTGATCTATTAAATGGACTCAAGTTTATAAACATCAAGCATAAAGCAATTTGGGGTTTAATTTGCTATAGCGATCGCTTTGCCAACTGTATTTTTGTTACAGAAAGCAACTGCACAAGCCTTAGTTATGGCTTCTAATGATTCGCTACAGAGAGTTCAGAATACTACTCTAGAAAATTGGTTGAGATGAGCGCTCAGATTGCCGAAGTTGCTCATACTTAGAGTTGCAGATAAACAAATGAATGTACATTTAGTCGAGTGTTATGAAAGTATTTAAGTTAATAGTAATGACTGGTAGCGCGATCGCTCTTTTCTCATCCGGAAATGGATTATCTGCCGAAGCTGCCATGCAGCAACCAGGAAACAGTGGACGAACCTTTGCTGATTGGTGTCGAGAAAAATCTTCTTTGAACCCTGAAACTAAACATACTGTTGAAGTGCTGTTGAAGCAAGCAGAAACTACTGATTGCAATGCTGCTAATCAGAAACTTTCCAGTCTCACGGAACTCGACCTCAACAGCAGTCAAATCAGCGATATAAAACCTTTGCAAGGCATGACTAACCTGAATACGCTCGACCTCAGCTCCAATAAAATTAGTGATATAAAACCTTTGCAAGGCATGACTAACCTGAATACGCTCAACCTCAGCTCCAATAAAATTAGCGATATCATTCCCTTGCAAGGCATGACTACACTAACTTCGCTCAACCTCGAAAACAATAAAATTAGTGATATCATTCCCTTGCAAGGCATGACTAAACTGACTTGGCTTTTCCTCGAAAACAATCAAATTAGTGATATCAAACCCTTGCAAG
Source organism: Coleofasciculaceae cyanobacterium (assembly GCA_049671305.1). Classification (GTDB taxonomy): domain Bacteria; phylum Cyanobacteriota; class Cyanobacteriia; order Cyanobacteriales; family Coleofasciculaceae; genus CADCTM01. The sequence goes on along the minus strand of JBATUR010000035.1, from coordinate 162,838 downwards.
GCATGACTAAACTGATTTGGCTCTTCCTCAAATCCAATCAAATTAGTGACATCAAACCCGTGCAAGGCATGACTAGACTGACTTTTCTCAACCTCAACAACAATCAAGTCAGTGACCTCAAACCTTTGCAAGGCATGACTAATCTAACTTCGCTCTACCTCAACAACAATCAAGTTAGCGACATCAAACCCCTGCAAGGCATGACTAAACTGAGTTGGCTCAAACTCGAAAACAATCAAGTCAGTGACCTCAAACCCTTGCAAGGCATGACTAACCTGACTGTTGTCTTCCTCGGCGGAAATCCGATCACTCCTTCTACTTGCCCTCTCAAGCCAGAGTCTATCTGTCTTTGGAAACCACTTTAACCAGAAAACCTATAACTTAGATAGTCAGATCTACCTGCTTCAATCATTACTCACTCAGTGAAGCTGCAGTTTTTAAATACCCATCTTCCATGTGAACAATGCGATCGGCTATATCCAAAATCCGGTTATCATGAGTCACCATCAAAATAGTACAGCCCTGTTCTTTTGCCAAACGCTGCATCAACTCCACCACATCACGACCTGATTTACTATCAAGTGCGGCAGTTGGTTCATCAGCTAAGACTAATTTGGGATGACTGACAAGTGCACGGGCGATCGCAACTCGCTGTTTTTGTCCCCCAGAAAGGCTATCAACATAGTAATTGATCCGTTCTCCCAAACCTACGTGGGTCAACATCTCTGCGGACTTCCTAGCAGCTTCTCTGGTCGAATATTGAGGATGAAGTTCCATCGACATCTGCACATTTTGACGCGCTGTAAGGCATTTGAGCAGGTTGTGAGCTTGGAAAATATAGCCAATATCGCGGCGCACTTTCACTAATTTATTAGTTGAAGCGCCCCGTAATTCCTGCCCCAAAACTTGCAGACTACCTTCTTGAGGCGACCTTAAACCACCCATTAACGTTAATAATGTCGTCTTTCCAGAACCACTGGGACCCGTCATTAAGACAATTTCCCCAGGCATAACTTCCAAGCTGATATCAAACAAAATCTGCTTGCGTAGAGAACCTTTGCCGAAATAATGGTTAAGATTTTGTATGGCAACAACTGGTTGAAGTGTCGGCGCTGTTCCCGTTGCCAAAGCGGTTTTGTCAATTTTGAGGTTTGAGAATAGCAACTTAACTAACCTACTAACATCTTTACAATTTTAAAAGATATCCGCTGGATCTGCTGCTTGTAGTTTGCGGACTGCGATCGCTCCTGAAATACAACACATAATTGTAGTCAGGATAAATACCGTCACGGCTCTAGAAACACTCATAATCATTGGTAAATTCGTGGCATTTCTGGTTAAAGTATAAAGTCCTGTTGCCAAAGCAAAGCCAGGAAAAAACCCTAAAACTGCCAGAATAACTGCTTCTTGAAAAACTACAATTAATAAATAGCTATTTTTATAACCCATCGCTTTAAGTGTTGCATATTCTGGCAAGTGATCAGAAACATCGGTATAAAGAATTTGATAAACAATTACCGTACCAACAATAAAGCCCATGCCTGTACCTAGAGTAAAAATAAAACCGATGGCTGTACCAGTTTCCCAATAATTTTTTTCAAAAGCAATAAATTCAGCCTTAGAAAAGATTTTGACATCTTGGGGTAGTTCACGTTTTAAGTTATTTTTTACCGTATCAACATTTGCTCCTTCCTCTAATTTAATCACGCCAATATCAATTAAGCCTTCTTGGCGCTGCTCAAATATTCGTAAAAAGTTTGTATCACTAGTAATTGCATTACCATCAGCACCAAAAGAAGCCCCCAAAGTAAATAATCCGCCGACTCTAATGCGGTGTCCATCGATTTCGGTTGTCACCTGTTTTCCTTGCTTAAACCATTGAGGAATTGGTCCAAATTCTGGTCGAGAGGCGTCATCAAATAACACAATATCTTCCATTTTTGTAGAGTCTAGGTTGTTTTGAACTGATGGTAAGTTTAAAACACTATCTTTAGGATTAAACCCTAAAATTAGAATACTGCGAGTGCCCCTTGTTTCTGGATTTTGCCATAAACCTAAACCCAAATATACTTGACTAATTGATTTAACGCCCTCAAAACCAAGAGTTTGATATAAACGCCTACTAGGAAAACTTTTCATAGCAATAGTTGACGTAGACTGAGGACTAATTAAGAAAATATCGCCCTCTAAGTTTTTATGCAAAGTTACCGCACTATCAAAAAGTGCATCCTTAAAACCCAATTGCATAAACATTAAAATATCGGCAAAGCCAATGCCAGCAAGCGCCACGACTAACCGCATTTTTTCCCGGCTGAGTTGTAACCAGGCTAGAGGTATTTTCATAATGTTAAAGGTTGTGAGATGATAGTAGTTAAGATTAAATCTGTTTGTTTTGTTGCAACTGAAGCAATTCTCAATTATGTTCAAATTGTAGGATCGTAAGGCTGTACGCCCTAAAGATGTAACGCATCCAATCAAGGATAAGCTAAATTGAAGTTAATCTTTTTAAGATACATAAATCATTATTTGTTAATTTTATTTAGAGCAAGATTTCAACAATAACTTTTGAATAAGTTAAGCCAGCAACCTTCTTACTATCTTCGGGATTTAGGCGAACATTTACTTCTACAACTCTGACATCTGTAGCAGCAGCAGGATCAGTACTCAGTACATCTTTTTTACCAATTTGCAAACCAATTTGATCAACACTACCTCGTAGTTCACCTTCAAAAGCTTTGCTTTCACTAGTAATAGTAACTCGCTGCCCTAAGCGTACTTTACCAATATCACTTTCATAAACTTCTGCAACTACCATCATTTCATCAGTTTTCCCAAGTTCAGCAATACCATTTTGGGTATCAACGCTTTCGCCGGCGCGAGTATGAATCTTTAAAATCCGACCAGGGGCGGGTGCTTTGACATAAGCTAAATCCAAGTCAGCTTGAGTTTGTTTGACGGTTGCTAAGGCACTTTCTACTCTGGCTTCGGCTTCTTGGATATCAACGGGGCGCACTTCTCGAATTTGATCTAAAGTTGCTGATTCTTCTTTAATTTGTGCGCTTAAAACAGCTACACTTTGGTCGCGAGTCACGGTAGCTTCTTTTAATTGTTGGTTAAGGGTTGCTAATGATTGATCGCGGTTGGCTTCGGCTTCTTTTACTCGTTCTTCTGCTGTTGCTACTGCTAATCTACGGCTATCTAATACTGATTGGGCAATGACTTTTTCTTGGGCTAATTGCTCATAGCGTTTAAACTCACTTTGGGCATTTGCTAACTCGGCTTGTAGGCGAGCAACTGTTGCTTGTAGTACTTTTTTTTGCCCTTCCAATTCAGCTTGTGCCCGCTCAATTGCTGCTTGCAAAGTTTCTCTTCTGCCCTTAAGTTCGGCGTCGAGTCGAGCCACGGTTGCTTCTTGGGCGCCAATTGCCCTGGTTTGTGCGCCTGCTCTGACTTTGGCGAGGTTGGCTTGGGCGACGATCACTTGTTTTTGGGCGCTTTCTACTGCCGATTGTAAGCGATCGCGATTATCCAAAACGGCGATGACTTGGTTGGCACGAACTTGATCACCTTGAGCTACCAAAAGTTGAGCGACTCTTGCGCCTTGCATGGAGGCACTGGAGGCTGAGAGGCGAATCACTTCGCCACTGGGTTCCAAGCGCCCTAAAGCCGTCACACCGCGTATGGCAGGCGGCTCAGGTGCTGCTGGACTTTGTTTGGTGGTTGGTCTTTGGGCGAAGTTAATACTATAAATCGCCGTGATGCCTGTGGCGAGTGCTCCGGCAACTGCCAGTGCTAGTGCCCAACGCATCACTAGTTTGGAAAATAGCTGGTCTTTCTTGTCTGGTGGGTGCCCCATGATTATTAAGATAGATGATTTTTAGCTTATTGATTTGTAACCCATCCACCCTGAGAAAGTAAAACCTTGAGCTGTCAAGTTTGAAAAATATCGTCGGGTGCGGCAAAACACACCCTATCTACATTCTCGCTTAAGCTGCCGGCAAGTCAAATAACACTGATGTCATGTAGTTTTCTGCCCATTCTTGCCCAAAGGCTTTTTCTAAGACACGACGAGTTTTGTCATTTTGCTGTTGTTTGGTGCAGTAATAATGTTGCGCGGCAATAATTTCGGCTTTTTGTTCAACAGATACGGGCGTTGCTTTGGCTGCCTCCATACAATGGATTTTCATAAATTGCTCAATTCTCGCTAAAAATTGGCTTTCTTCTTCTGGGTTACTGGGTCGGATAAAGAGGCAAAATTCTGAAAAGATATCTCCCCATTCTGGCAGATCGCGGGGTTGGGAAAATTGGGGGGTGGGGAGTGCCTTTAAAGCTTGGCGGTAGTTGTCGGTTAAGATGCGATCGCTATTTAATGGTGATAAATCAGCAATTGCCGCGCTAATTTGCCCCCTTCCTCCCACTAAATCACAGCCAAACATTGGCAGCGCATATTCTGGACGAGGGAACATTACACAGTGCAAAATGTCAAGCATATTGCCGACTTTTGCCAATTCTAGGTGTATTTTCCGAAATTGAGGTGTTTGATAGCAGCGGTTTTCAATCACTAGTTTTTCCCCTTCCAAACGTCCTTCTACATACCCCAATTCTGCAGGTAAGTCGTAGGGAGAAAGGTCGAGGTGTTGCTGCCAAGTAGACTCGATACGGTCAGCTAGTTGGCGAATTAAGGGGTGTTGTTGTTCGCGTAGGGAAGGGTTGGAGAGTACTGACATTTTGGAAAATTAAAAAGTTATAAATGGAAAGATAAACTAAGACACTCGCAGGCTCACGATAGCATTTTGCTTGAGATTTTGAGCCAAAGCTAAACAACTTGTAAAAGCCAGGACAGAATCACCAAATGGATTATGAAGTATTAGGTCGTTATCAGGTAAAGCAGCAGTTGGGTAAACGTGCAGGAAGGCGGACGTTACTTGCTTGTGATCCTAAAACACAAGAATTAGTAGTAATCAAGGTTCTCTCATTTGGTAGTGATTTTGATTGGGATGACCTTAAGCTTTTTGAACGGGAAGCCGAAACTTTAAAAGCGCTCAATCATCCATTTATTCCTAGTTATCTCGATTATTTTGAAATAGATTTACCATCACTTAAAGGCTTTGCCTTAGTACAATCTTATATTAAAGCTAAATCTCTAGAAGCACATCTTAAAGCTGGGCGTAGTTTTAATGAAATCGAACTTAAGCAGTTAGCAAAATCCCTCCTAGAAATTTTGATTTATCTACATGGGCGTCAACCTGCGGTAATTCATCGCGATCTTAAGCCTAGTAATATTTTATTAGCAAATCGCTCAGGAAATAATATTGGTCAAGTTTATTTAGTTGATTTCGGTTCAGTGCAGACTCTAGCTGCCAGGGAAGGTGCAACAATTACGGTGGTGGGAACTTATGGTTATATGCCACAAGAGCAATTTGGCGGGCGTACAGTGCCTGCTTCAGATCTTTATAGTTTGGGTGCAACTTTGATTGCTTTGGTAACAGGTACTCATCCTGCTGACTTACCTCAAAAAGATTTTAAAATTGAATTTGAAACAGCAAGTCTTAGTCCTTCTTTTGCCAATTGGTTAAGGTGGATGACTGAACCTACTTTAGAGCGACGTTTAGATTCTGCTCAAAAAGCATTGCAAACACTTCGACAAAAGCAACCGATAAAAAATAGTACATTACTAACTGTTAAAAAGCCAACTGGTAGCAAAGTTAAGCTCAAAAAAAATGCTGACTCTATAGAAGTTATTCTACCACCAAAAGGATTTCCTTATAAGCACATTTTTTCTTGGAATGCGCTATTAACTACTGTCTATCTATTAATCATATCTGGCTTTCTGTTTCTTAGTTACAAGTGGATGTTGCTAATTGTCGCTTGTTTCGTTTTTTTGACTCCCTTATTAGTAATTATCGATGGCTTATTTAAAAAAGTAAGACTTCGGATTGATCGCAAACAAATTTATTTAACCTACGAATTGTTGGGATTTAAATGGCATAGTCCACGTCCGTCGTCAAGACAAAAAATTGATAATTTAGAATATGTTAAGCGACGTTTTAAACGCTTTAACAAGCAATTTGAAATTAATCCGCAACTGATTATTTGGGCAGGAGTTCAGAAATATGTACTTAACGGCAGATATGAAACGGTCGATTCTTTACATTCTCTCACAGAACCGGAATTAGAATGGTTAGCTCAGGAACTGAGTGTCTGGTTAGATATTCCGATTACAATAGATTTACCTCCGGCAGATCAATAGTCTTCTATAGTTGATCTAAGAACGGTTTACAGGAGATGAGTATGTTTGGTTTAGGAATACCAGAAGTTGGCATAATTGCGATTGTAGCTTTGGTGATTTTTGGTCCCAAAAAGATTCCCGAAATGGGTAGCGCTTTGGGTAAAACTCTCAGAGGCTTTAAACAAGAGATGAATAAGCCAGAATCTGAGCAAGACGACGAAAAAGATAGCTGATCTTGATATTGTTGTTTACTACCATAAAAATAGCATATCTCATTGCGTAAGGGCGTGCAGCAGTACGCCCCTACAAAACATATTAAGGACAAGCTGGCAGATTTACAAAGCTACCTTGAGAAGTAATTGTACCAGTATTATTTGCAGCAATATTAGGAAGATCAACAACTTGGAATGTTCCGTTATTTTGCTGTAAGCTAAAACCCGTATTACTGTTATTACCATTCAGCGCCAAACAAAGGTTTTGATTGCTATTTAAGGCAGCAACAAAGCCAGGGCTACTGTTATCTGTTAAAACGTTTAATTGGACATTGGCAAATGTTATATTAGCCGTACCATTTGCTTGAATTAAAATACCTTCAAGTAGATTATTGGCAATGATATTAAGATTAAGTTCAAAGCTTTGTTGGCTATTACCACTGGCTTGAAGCAAAATGCCCTGACTATTACTGCGGTTAATCGTGCTGTCATCAATGACGAATTTTTGTGCAGAATTACCAATGCCTTGAACGAAAATACCCTGACTATTACTGCCAAGAATATTAGCGTTTATAATACTAAATTCTTGAGGAGTATTGCCACTTGCTTGCACTAAGATACCCTGCCCTTGACTACCTACAACCGTAGCATCACTAATGCTAAAATTTTGTTGATTGGCATTATTAGTTTGTACAAAAATGCCCTGTCCTATGCTATCGCTAACCGTAGTTTTTTCAATGCTAAAATTCTGCTGTTGTGCATCATTTGCCTGGATAAAAACACCCTGTCCTTCGCTATCACTAATTGTCGTATTATTGATAGCAAAATTTTGTGTAACTCCTTGATTAGCTTGCACAAATAACCCTTGTCCAGCATTACCCTGACTGTCGGTATTTGTGTTGTTAATCTGACTATCTTTAATCACAAAATCTTGGTTAGTATTGCCGCTTGCTTGAATTAAAACTCCTTGACTATTGCTATTATTAATTGTCGTAGTATCAAGTGTAATATTTTGCTTTTTGGCATCATTTGCTTGCAGGAAAATACCCTGTCCTTGGCTATCAACTATAGTAGTTTTATTAATTGATAAATTTTGTTCGGCTTCTTGATTTGCTTGTACGAAAATTCCTTGCCCACCGTTGCTTTGTTGATCAGTTTTTGTGCCGTTAATTATGCTACTATTAATGTTAATTTCCTGCAAAACAGAGCCAGCAGCCTGAACTAAAATACCTTGTCCTGTGCCATCATTAATTGCACTATTATTGATATTAAACTTCTGTTGGGCGCTATTATTAGCCTGTACAAAAACTCCTTGAGCAGCGCTACTATTAATACTACTATTGTTAACTGATAACGTTTGTTGGGCAGTACCACTGGCTTGGGCAAAAATACCTTGACCGGCATTGCCTTGACCATCAGTTCTTGTGCTATCAATTGTATTATTATTGATAGATATCTTTTGTTGACTGTTGTCAGAAGCTTGGCTAAAAATTCCTTGACCACCACTATCATTAACAGTATTATTGTTAAGGGTCAATTCTTGTTTAGCATCTTCAGAAGATTGCAGGAAAACTCCTGGATTACCACTACGATTAATGATATTGCTTTCAAGAGTAATTACCTGTTGCTTATTACCTGCAGCTTGGGCAAAAATACCTTCAAGACCACTATTAGTAATAGTATTAGCAATAGCGGTAGTATTAGTAACATTATCTAATTCAATTCCTCGTGCAGTTGCATTGATAATACGGTTATTTTGAAGTGTACTATTGCTGAGATTTGTGCCATAAATTCCACTGTTATTAGTATCAGTAACATCAAAATTCGATAAAACAATTGTACCTGTAGAATTAGATAAATTTACGCCATAATTTCCAGTATTACTAACTTTACTACTGTTACTTGCCGTAAGGTTAAGATTGCCAGTAACATTCTCAGCAAAAATACCATTACCTTGTGGACTAGTAACTATAATTGGGCTATCTGTAATGGCAACATTTCCAGTCACACCATTAAAATAAATGCCATCTGTTTCTGAATTAATACTAGTTAGAGGACTGTTGGAAATTGCTAGGTTATTGATATTTGTACCAACCAAACTAGATACACCAGTACCTACGATTATATTGTTGGATAATGTTAGTGTACCTGTAGTATTTTCTAACAAGACGCCAGCCGTATTTGTGCTGCTAATCGTATTATCTTTAACTACAGCATTATTGATATTTCTTGCCGCAACACCAGCGCCTGTCACCCCTGTAATTGCAAATCCAGAAAGTATACTATCATTACCCATAGTGACAGTATCAGTGACTATAGGTAAGACACCAGCACCTGATAATGGCAACTGTATCTGCCCAAATTCAACAGTATTGAGTAACTGCTTTGGTGCAGTCGATAATACTTGCACGCGGCTGCCAATTGTAAAAGCAGGAATACCAAAATTTGTCCCATCTTGCACATAAACAATATCATTACCATCAGATCTTGTTTTATTTAGTGCAGATTGCACCGTGCCAAAAGGATTTTCAAAGGTACCGTTACCCTGATTTGCACCTAGTTTTACTTGCTGAAAAAAGTAAGGCAAATTTGTCTCAGGGTTGCTTGCTTTAATTATTTCTTGTTGATTAAAAAACTTCGACTCAGTTTGGGAATTAACGGCAATACTAGAATTTCTTACTACTGATTCTCCGATCCGAGCAATAGTTTCTTGATTAACACTTCTTTGACGAGTACCGGAAAAAGTTGCACCCACATTTAAAATCAGATTAGTTCCAAATATGGAATCATTTTGTAAAGATAATCCCAAACTTAAGCTACTTGTTGGACGTGCCTCTAATCTAAGTCGCCAACCAAGGGCATCATTGCCACCGGGAGTATTGTAGTAGTATAATCCTCCATAACCGCGCAAATCGCCTTGACTGCTTAGTTTAAAAAGTTTAGTTCCTGCTTCAACATCAAAACCCGCCATTGCCGCCTCAAAGCGACGAGTTTGTTGAAATTGTCGCTGTCCTTGTACTACTAAAAAGTGGTCTTGAAAAAAGGGATTTCCTATCGATTGAAAGCCTCTATCAACAACTTTTTGCTCTACCATTTGGCGGGTTTCACCTAATGGGATATAAGCATTAGCGCGAAAGTCCCAGTTATCACCTAAACTTTCAAACCCTGCACCCAGTTGGTTGAAGACGCTACTGCCTGTATTACGGTTATCGTAAGCAATATATCCGCCATAAATTCGATTGTCATTGGCACTATAAAAACGCTGTCCCAAGAGAATATTACCGCCCAAGTCAGCCTCGGTGTCTATAGTAAGGCGTCCTTCCAGGAAAGTGAGACTACTACCTGGGGTTTGCCACAGGGGAAGGAAACCCTCAAAGCGACTAAAAGTTGTGTAACCGGCGCCTGTGGTTGTGAAGCCCGTACCCAAGCGGGGCAGTACTTTCAAGTCAGCAGCTTGACCAGAGGCTGAGGGGGGTGGGATGTTGGTAGCAGACTGAGCAAGTCCAGGACCAGCCCACGTTAATACAAATGGTAATCCAACACAGACTAATAAATCTAATTTAGTCATCAACTTTATTGCGCTAAGAAATATAACTCCTATTACATTCACTAAAGCTTTAAATCAGGCAAGGCAGCTATGAAGACTATGTAAAAAGATTGTAAAGTCTAGCAAATTTTGTGATTTTTCAAAAAAAAATGTGTGATGATAATTAAAATTACGATATCATCCTGTTTTAATATTAAATATTTCAATTAAGCACTCAAGTTGTTTAATAAATATCTGTAGAAAACATTAATCTCAAATAGGAGACGTTTGGGTTACATAGTAGCCATTCAGCTAAATCTAAAACTTAATGATGGTTTTTAAATACTACTAATTAGCATAGTTATATTGAGATTAATTACAGAAAACCAGCTAATTTTATTAAGATTTTTTAAAATTAGCGTGTAGAATCTTGAGATTCCGCATAATTGCTGAACTGACTTCAATCAATCTTCCTATAAAATAGTTATACTTGTTACAAAAAACCAGGGCTTAATAAAGGTCACAGTGTCAGAGATTTTATGATGCTGATCAGAAAGTAAGCATCATTTGATTTTTACACTTTGCCTCAATACAAAAACAATTGGCGTAAGTGTTCCCACACATATTCCGTTTACTTAAAAGTAGAAAAAATCAATGAACCTATCTACCAACCACAACACATCTTATTTAGAAACCCTCCAGCCTTGGTATGAAACTACTGATGGCGTTTGTAAAATTCAGACACCAACAATAGTTAATATGGGGGACGATAGACCACTTCACTTATTGTTTCCTGTTGACTGGAAAGAATGGCAGAGTATTCTTGCTTCGGCTAAGAACTTAGCAACTATAAATGATGCGATTTTGGTTCTTGTTTTATCTGGAGAAGTATCCTTTGAGCAAATGCAATTCTTAATTCTTGAATTGGCAGCAGAATATGTACTTCCTCTTTGGGTAGGAAAAGAAAACAGACATAAATTTAACTGCGCTGTTGTCAGGCTTGCCAATATGCATATCTAATTTTCTGGCTCAAACTTTTGGCTTCATCATGACATTAATAGTTAGAGAACATCTGGTTACAAATAGCAACCGCCAAATCAGGAAAATCACTAAATACACCATCAATTCCTAACTTAAAGAATTGTTCATATTCAGTTTGAGGATTTCCTTGATAAGAAAGTGCAAGATACTGTTCTTCATTGCGAAATGTCCAGGCGTGTATCTTCAAATTAACAGCATGAGCATCTGCAATTAAAGTAGTAAAATTGAGCTTATCTAGACCAGTCGTTACAATCAAACCCTTATAAGCACCAATTCCTACAGCATACTCAGCAATTTTTGTCAACTCTTGAAGAGTAGTTAAATCGCCATAAGTTCGAGAGTCACCTTTTACAACAAAGTTATATGGCTGCATCTTTTTATGATCCAACAATTGAATTAATGGCAAATCAGTAATTTTCTTGAGTTGCTGCAAATTCTCTACTTCAAATGATTGGATAAAAATCGGTGCATCACTACTTACATAGCCATTTTTATGAAGAATATCTACTAGTGGTTTTTCTAGTGCCAGGTTGATAGATTGAAAATAAGTGGGATGTTTAGTTTCTGGATATATGCCAATCATTCTTCCAGTTTCTGCGCTCTTTTGCTTTACTAAGTTAATGATTTCTTGAAGCGTCGGAATCTCAAACTGCCCATCATATAAATGATTACGAAACGCTAATCTTTCTTTAGCCCCAAGCGTCTTTATTTCCGTTAAAGTAAAATCCTCAGAAAACCACCCAGTAACTTTTTTACCATCAATTATTTTAGTATTTTTACGGTTAGTAAACTCTGATTTATCGGCAACATTAGTTGTTTCGGTAATATCATTTTCATGACGAGCAATTAAAATACCATCTTTAGTAGAAACAATATCAGGTTCAATATAATCTACCCCCATTGCAATTGCTAATTCATAAGAAGCAAGAGTATGCTCTGGACGATAACCGCAAGCCCCACGATGTCCAATTATTAAAGGTTTTTGGTTATTAATATTCATTGTTTATCCTTGATTTAAAACATTTGAAATAGCTGTACAAACTGTAGAAGTTTATCGCTTTTACTTATCTTCTAACAATTTATTACCAATTAGCCATTTTCCTGCACTGGTAATTGAGGCACTTGACGGATGATATACAAATGATATCATTTTGGTTAAGAACTCAAGTAGGAGTAGATTATGGAAAAGATCAAAGAAAATCCTGCCTTCAAAGTCAACGGCTTTGTGGCGCTTCTTGTCATATTCACCATATCTAGCGTTGGTGGATGGCAGGTGTGGCAAGCAATACAGGGATTAATCGAATTACTGGGTAGAAGTCTCAAAGTTGGAGATTTTAGCGATTTAGCGGAATTCGGTGCATGGTTAGGCGCATTTTTAATCGCTGTCGTCATTCCCTCAATTTCAGGCTTTTTTACCGTTGAGCCAAATCAGGCAGTCGTGCTTGTCTTTTTTGGCAGTTATGCGGGGACTGTGCGCGAGGCGGGGTTTTGGTGGGCTAACCCCTTTGCAACTAAGCGTAAAGTGTCCTTACGAGTGAAAAATTTTAATAGCAAACAACTAAAAGTTAATGATGCTCAAGGTAGTCCAATTGAGATTGCTGCTGTGGTAGTGTGGCAAGTTGTAGACTCAGCAAAATCACGATTTTCTGTGGATGATTACGAAGAATTCATCGCTATTCAAAGTGAAACTGCGCTTCGTGCTTTGGCAAATCGCTATCCTTATGATGCGCCGGATGAATCCTCGCTTCCTTCTCTGCGGGGCATTCCTGATGAGGTTGCTTTGGAACTTCAAAAAGAAGTGCAAGCACGCTTAGAAGTTGCAGGAGTTGAAGTATTAGAAGCGCGACTTTCTCACTTAGCTTATGCGCCAGAAATTGCCCAAGCAATGTTACGGCGTCAGCAAGCAAGGGCGATTATTGATGCTAGGCGGCAGATAGTTGAGGGTGCAGTTGGTATGGTTGATGAAGCACTGAAAAGATTAAGTGAACGACAAATTATCGAGTTAGATGAAGAGCGAAAAGCGGCGATGATTAATAATTTGTTGGTCGTCTTAACTTCGGAGCAAAATACCCAGCCAGTGGTGAATACGGGTAGCCTTTATACATGAGTCAGAAGAAACGATTTTTGCTGCGCTTAGACTCTAAACTTTATGAGATTTTAGAGAAATGGTCGGCTGATGAATTGAGGAGTGTTAATGCTCAAATTGAGTATCTTTTGAAGGAAGCAGCACGGAAGGCGGGGAGACGAAAAGAGAAACCGCCTTCTAATCAGCAGAATAATGATCTAGAGGACAATGATGAGGAGATAAATTAATAGTAAAAGTCTGTGCATCTCCTCACTTTACAAAGGTTTTTTGCCAACACACGAAGGCTACACCAAAGGTATATAGGAGAACTGTAACTTGAAGTATGATACAAATCCCCTATAAATTGCCACTTTCATGAATTAGCTCAAATCTGATGTCTACTTAAGCGATTTTCACACTAGTAATCAGATGAACTTCGTCTTGATCAATTAATAGCTATTCCACGTCACAGAGTCTTTTTCATCCCGAATAACAACATCACCATTATCCTGCATGGTTAATTTAGTCCGTGTCTCTGTACCAGAAGCCTTATCCGCAACCTTGAGCAAGTTTTCATTGTTAGCATTCTGAATGATTAAATTACCATATTGATCAACAAAAAGCGGTCCTGGGTTAGAGTTTTTGGTGTTGGAACTCCAGATAACCGACTCTCCACGTGGCTTGTCTCGTTTGTAAACTACGGCATTACCATCTCCGTGGTAAACAAAGTCATAATCTCCATTCGCTGAACTAAGGCTATCACCATTAGGGGATAGAGAAAGACCAAGAGGCAACGTGTCAAACATGGAGAAACGATAAAACCCAGCGCCTCGATCCTCTTGCCAGAGACTCCCATACTTAGCCCGAACAACTTCGTTACCATTAAGAATCCAGGAAGAATCGCTGTTGGTGTTGAATTTGGCGATTTTAGATAAAGATTTGTTGGTGACAAATAAGGTGATATTCGATGAGTTGAACATTGAACTTATATCGCTCAAAGTTATAAATCTAGTCGGACTCCACCGATCAAAAATTCTTTTGTAATCTCCGGCAGGAATGCTTACAGCATTCTCTTGCAAAAAGGATTTAAGCTCAAATTGAGCTTTTCTCGCTTGATCTCTGAGTTCTTCACGACCTACTTTGTATACGTTGTATGCTATTCCAACTTGACTTGCGACGGTTCTAATTCCCGATGTCATCTGCCAAATGAGTTGGATTTGCTTAAGGATGGTTTGGAAGGTAGTTAAGGATCTAACAGCAGTCGTGGCTTTGGCAACACCAGCAGCAGTAGCAGCGCCACCAGTGAAAAGACTAGGAATAATGCTCGTAGCGATGTCAAATCCAAGATCACCCCATACCCAGTCAGGGTTTGGAGCTGGTAAGACGTATATTTCTTCGCTTGTGTCGTTGGCAACATGTATCTGATGGTTTACGCCTACGTTTATGGATGGGTTAGCTTTTGCTTTGTGTTGAGCAACTAACGGTCCTGCGATCGCACCAGCAGCAAACAAACCAGAGGTCTGGATTAATTTGCGTCGTTTCATATTTTTTCTTATTGAAAATTGTGACATTAAATTTATAGCACATCAAAACAAAAAAAGGGATAGTATCTCTCTCCTAGGACAGATAATTTTTGTCTTACAATGTGTTGCGCAAGATTAAACACACTTGGTTTTTGTCATAAATAAATCCTATAAAAGTCATACATCACTAAGTCAGTTGTTTTTGTTCAGTTTGCAATACAAGCCGAAGCGTTAGCAAGAGAACTAAAGATCTTCAGACTGCTATATATATTTAGTAAACATTTACTACCAAATGCTGGAATATCCTAGCGGACACTGAGCCTGTCGAAGTGGGAATTTATGCAGTGGTATAAGTTATGAATCTCCAATTTTGTTGATTTATTGTTTCAAAATTGATTCATGCAATAGTGTCTAATGCTACCCTAAACTTAACGAGTTCAAGAGGCAATAAATGACCGCTCTTATCCTCAATTTAAGCCCCACCATCGAACTAACTGACGAGCAGTTTTTTCAACTGTGTATAAATAATCGAGATTTGCGACTTGAGCAGACGGCAGAAGGAGAACTAATTATCATGCCACCAACTGGCTGGAAAAGTGGAAATCGTAATTCTAAGCTGACAGCGCGTGTTGAAGTTTGGGCAGATGCTGATGGTACAGGACTAGCTTTTGATTCTTCAACAGGTTATATCCTGCCCAACGGTGCAAAACGTTCTCCAGATGCCTCCTGGGTAAGCCTTGAGCGAATAGAAGCCCTCAACCCAGACCCCACACGATTTCTACCAATGGCTCCTGATTTCGCTGTAGAATTGCGTTCTGCGAATGATGAATTGAAGACTTTGCAGAAAAAAATGCAGGAATATATTAATAATGGTGTGCGTTTGGGATGGCTAATTGATCCTCAAAATCAACGAGTTGAAATTTATCGCTCAGGGCAAGAAATTGAAGTTTTGCAATCTCCAACTAGTTTGTCAGGAGAAAATATTTTGCCTGGATTTATATTAGAGTTAAACCAAATTTTAAATTAAGCCGTGAGTGCAAAAGATCATCAAGACCAACAACATCCTCAAGAAGGGCGAGACGTAGAAGTTATTAATCGCCTATTACGAGAAGAACCAACTAATTACAATTTAGGAGAACTTGCCAGACTGCGAATTCGCTATCTTGGCTTTCCCGGTGCAAGAATAATTCAACAAAACTTAGACACCATTCTCCAGCGCTGGCAACTCACAGAAGATCAGCTATTTGAACAAACTCGTCAGCTACATTCAGAGGGTTTAGTTTATAGACGTAGTGAATCGCAAGGGCAAGAAGACTGGAGTTAGTTTAATTTTGAATTAATAATCATAAGTCACAGATCCCCGACTTCTTCAAGAAGTCGGGGATTTCTCCTTAACGACTGATTTAGAGTTGCTATCTATTGCTTAATTCTCAATGTGCTTGTTGCTCATTCTCATTATTAGCAAATGGCTGAGGAATTGCTCTGGGCAAGGGCTTTTTGGGGGCTGGGGGAAAAAGCACTAATTGTTGCTGTATCTTCGTTGATGTAATTGGCGTCTGCTCAACTTTTGGCTGAGATTGAGTTGCCACGGGTGCAGAATTCCTTTGAGTTACTGCTTTATTCAGCGCTGCCCGCACAGGTTCTACAGTCTCAGCAACCTGGACTTGTTGTTGCAATTGCTCAGTTGAAGATACCAATTTACCTAAACCATTAACTAACCTTTTTACATTTTCTCGAAATGCTGGATCACCAGTTAATTCATCTAAATCAGAGGTGATTTTTTGGGTATTTTCAAAAGTTAAACGAGCCGAATCTAAGGTTTGTTGTAGTAGAGTAATATTGGTAGGATTATTAAAAGAAGTCGTGATATCTCGTAAATTTCCCGAAGCTTGAGCAGCATTAGCTGAAAGAGTTTCTAAATTATTCACGACTGCGCCAATATTCGCTTTTCCAACAGCGGAATTTAGCAAACCAACAGTAGAATTTGCCTGATTTGCTGTTGTCGTTAAGCTACCTAAAAGTCCCCGTAATTGATCGCTGGTTTGCTTGACACTATCCAAAGTTCCCACCAAAGTACCGCGATTTGTGACTACCAAATCATTCGCGGAACTAATTAGTTGATCAAGTTGCCCTGCAGTTGTGCCAAATTTCTCGGCAGTATCACCAATGCGATTTGCGGCAACACTAAGTTGCTTGGTACTTTGATTTGCCGCATTGCTAACAGAATTTGCCGCTTCCGAAAAGCTGCCCAATTGTTGCCGCGCTGAACGAGATAATAAAGTTAATTCACTTGTAAGTTGTGCTGCGCCAGATGCGGCAACCGAGGCATTTTTAGTTAAGGTATTAATGTTAGTAATAAAGGCTGGATCGCTATAAGCATTAGACAGACGAATCGAATTTCTTAGCAGTTCATAAAAACTGACGCCGATGTTGCCATTAAGACGATTATTATTACAAATAATCAGTTCAGGATTACAATTTGAAGCCAAAGGATTGAGAGATTGGGCACTGCTTGGTAAAGGTTTTAGGGGTGTAATATCAATCGACGTTTCGCCAATTAAACCCGATTGATTGGCTTCAAACAAGGAATTGCGGGGAATTAATAAATCAGCCGGCGTAATTTCAACTGTGGCATCAACTCCGTTTGTTGCGGCTTTAACTTGGGAGATTTTGCCAACTGCGACGCCGCGATAGCGTACTGAAGCGCCGGCTTTCATGCCAGCAACATCGGTAAAGTTGAGGATAAATTTGTAGTTACGATTGCCAAAAGCCCAACCCCGTAACCATAAAACTAATCCAGCAAATACAGCTATTCCCACGAGAATTAGTAATCCAACGGAGCCTTCTCTAATCGTTCGCGATCGCATAATTCCTCCTTCTGATAATGATATAACTTTCAGTTGTTTGCCCTTGTATCAATAACTAATAATCAAGGACAAATAACCGTATGTATCATCAAGCCTGCCTTAATACTTATCCTAACCAACGACCTGAATTGGTCCTGTCACACTAGCACTAAAAAATTGTCGAACTAAAGGATTATCTGTAGCGTCAACTTCACTAACGCTGCCTTGCCACTGTACCTTGCCTTTGTAAAGAAACACAACCACATCAGCCGTGCGGCGAATTGTACTTTGTTGATGCGTCACCATCACATAAGTGCCACAACCTCGCTCTTGACAGTGTAACTCCCGCACTAAATCTTCAATTACCGTCGAGGCGATCGGGTCAAGTCCGGCAGTTGGCTCATCGTACAATAAAACTTCGGGATTGTCTTTAGGATTATCAGGATTAGACATAATCGCACGAGCAAAACTAACACGTTTACGCATACCTCCCGATAACTCAGACGGTAAGCGATCGCCTATTCCTGATAATCCCACCATTTCCAATTTTTGCTGCACCAATTCCTGAATCTTTTTTCGCGATAATCGAGAATGCTGATACAGCAAAAAACCAACATTTTGCTCCACAGTTAAAGAGTCAAACAACGCCGCCTGCTGA
This sequence comes from Coleofasciculaceae cyanobacterium, assembly GCA_049671305.1. Lineage (GTDB taxonomy): Bacteria > Cyanobacteriota > Cyanobacteriia > Cyanobacteriales > Coleofasciculaceae > CADCTM01. Next base: position 144,738 of record JBATUR010000035.1, on the reverse strand, counting down.
AACACCATACCAATACCAACAGGATCTTCGCCATCTTCAATTAAACCAACCCGCTTTTGTCCTTGTATATAAACTTCACCACTATCTGGCGCCGTTAAACCGGCAATAATTCGCAAAATTGTCGATTTTCCCGTGCCAGAAGGACCAATAATTGCCAGTGCCTCGCCGCGATAAATTGTCAAATCGACTTGATCTAAAATGACATTATTACCAAATGATTTGCTGATTTGCTTGAGTTCAATCAATGGCTCAGTCATTTTAGACCAGGTTCAAAGGTTAAAAATCGCTTCTCAATACCCATCAGTAAACGTCAAATTAACGCAGACCATTTGCTGTGGCAGTGGCAGTTTCAGTTGACGCCTCCAAGCCAAAAATGCGGCTAAAGACTTTTTCCACCTTAAAACCGGAATCAATTGATTCTAAGGGATCTTTCCGCAAGCGATGACGCAGACACAAAGTAATCACACGGCGGATATCATCTACTGTAACCTCGTTGCGTCCTTCCAAAGCCGCGATCGCTTTTGCTGCTCGATTAGTCACAATATCACCCCGCAGCCCATCCACATCAAGTTCTGAGCAAACCTGAGAAATCTTCACCCGCTGATCGTAATCCATCTCCACCTTCGGCAACAGCTCTTGTGCCATGACAATTTTTTCTTGCATAGCTTCCTGCTCAGGTTGGTGTTTTTGCAGAAATTCTGGAGGATTTTGGTCAAAATCTGCCCGTTGCTCTACAATTTCTACGCGCAAAGCTGGCTCTTTGACGGTTCTAATTTCTGCGTGCATTCCAAAGCGATCCAGTAACTGCGGACGCAACTCACCTTCTTCTGGGTTGCCGGAACCCACCAACACAAAGCGTGCCGGATGTCGAATTGAAATGCCTTCTCGTTCTACCGTATTCCAACCACTCGCCGCCGAGTCTAGCAGCACATCAACTAAGTGGTCATCCAACAAATTCACTTCATCTACATACAGAATACCGCGATTTGCCTTCGCCAAAAGCCCTGGTTCAAAAGCTTTCACGCCTTCAGATAAGGCTTTTTCAATATCAATCGTGCCGCACACTCTGTCTTCAGTCGCACCTAAAGGTAGATCGACCATTGGCACTTTTTTCTTGACACTTGCCCTATTTTGTGCATCGCCGCCCATTTCATCCGGTTCATTGGGGTCAGCATTAAAAGGATCATCAGCAACCACATCAATTTCTGGCAACAGGTCAGCTAAGGCACGAATTGTGGTAGATTTGCCCGTACCGCGATCGCCCATAATCATCACACCACCGATTTTTGGGTCAATCACATTTAAAAGTAAAGCCAGTTTCATCTCTTCTTGACCGACAATGGCAGTAAAGGGAAAAACCAGGCGGCGGTTAGGGGCTGGGGCTGTCGGACTCACTATAGTATTACCTGATATTAATTTTTTGTTACGCTTTTCATTTTGCCACACTGATTACCTTTGAGTTTGGTGCAGGCACAACAATATAGCCAGTTGTCGCATCACCGAGTACCAAGTTGCGCTCAATACCCCAATACCACCAATGGGCGGCGACATAGCCACAAATCAAGCTATCTAGTTGATCTTCCACGGCTTTCAGGGCAATGCCTGTGGTGGGAATTTCGGGCAAATTGCAGCTCAAACTCGGTTCTAAGCTGGGTAAAATATCAAGGATATATTGACGTAGTTTGATTAGTTCTAATCGACGTTCTGCGAGTTTGCCTTTTTTGTATTTAAGAATGCGAGTTAAATCAAATAAATGCACCATTGCCGGATGAGGAAAGACTTCGATTTGATAGCGCCCTAATGCTTGCGGCGTGATTGTAGGTGCGTGTTGGAAACCTCGCGCTTCTAGACTTAGACCAAATTCTACCGTGCGTTGGGCAAAAGGGCGTCCCAAGTTGGCGGGATAACAGCCAGCATGATAGCGCCCAAAATGTTTGTGAGTGAGTTTGTCGGGTAGGCGCATTCCCGTGAGGTTGGGGATGAGGGTAGGGGCGTCTACGGCAATGATTGCAGGTTGGGTTGGTGGAGCCCAATTATCTAGCCAATTAAGTATGTTGGTTGTGGCTAGTTGGTGGTTTAAATCTAAAAGGTTTAGAGATTGGTTTGACCATTCTAGGCAGCATAAGCCACTGGCGCCAGAACTCCAGCCGAGGTCAATGCCGATGAATTTCATTTTCGAGTTAGGTTATGGAAGCAAAGAGGCGGAAAGGTCTAGGGCAGGAGGAAAGGTTTACAAATAGGCAATCTCAACTAAATTCATTTAAGGTATATAGTCTACAGGATACTTTAACAAACAATACTCACATTTTCTAGGAATGCTCCTTAACGACCTTCAAAGTAATGACAACTTATGTACCAATAATGGGAAGACGAAGTATAAATCATTACTACGCTCCTCCTTTAAGCCAATTCCTTCTGTTAGTCTTTTTACTGGTGCAGGTGGCATGGATCTCGGTTTTGAGGTAGCAGGTTTTTCAACACGATGCTGTGTTGAAAAAGATGAACACTCCTGTATTACTTTAAGAACAAATCGAGACGTTGGCAGCAAAACAGGCTTACACTCTTTTTTAAGAGAAGCCACTGTAATTGAAGATGATATAAATAATGTAAGTGGTCAAAGAATTTTGACTGCTGCTGGTATTGAAAAAAAGGAGGTTGGTCTAGTTTATGGTGGTCCGCCTTGTCAAGCTTTTTCAGTTTTTGGAAAACGCCAAGGATTGGATGATGCTAGAGGAACGCTTCTCTGGGAATTTGTAAGGATTATCAAAGAACTCGAACCTAAAAATTTTGTCTTGGAGAATGTATCTGGGTTAAAGACTTATAAACAAGCGATTGTCTTAAATGAACTTTGCCAAAGTCTTAGTTTAAATGGTAAGTATTCTATTTCAGTTCATGATTATGAAATAGCTGATTTCGGTATTCCTCAGTTTAGGAGAAGAATTTTCATCATTGGTAGCAGTAATGGTAAAACAGTTCCACCAATGACACCAAGTTATGGCTCTAATGAAGATAGCTCTCCAGGCGGAATACTGAAGCCATACAGAACAGTAGGAGAGGCTTTAACGGGGTTAGGGGAACCTGAAGAAATTGATATTCCTAACCATAAAGGTAGAGTCCATAGTCAAGCTATTATTGAACGCTATGCTTCACTAAAACTTGGACAACGCGACCCAAAAACCCGTATCAACAAACTAGATCCTAAACGTCCAAGCTTTACTATTGTAGTAGGTTCTGATGCTGGGGGTGGAAAGGGTCATATACATCCTTATACTCCTCGCGAAGTCACACCAAGGGAGTCAGCTAGAATGCAGACTTTTCCGGATTTCTGGGTATTTAGCGGAACAAGCAGACATCCTATTCGGCAGGTAGGAAATGCTGTACCTGCACTTTTTGCTGCGTTGTTGGCTGCACATATACGCAGATACCTATTTGACGATTCAGTAACCCTTACTTATGAAGACGCAATTCAGTATTTAGGCTTAGATTATTTATAAAATTTATAGCAATGTTGAATGATTTATTTAGTCATAAAATTCATGCATCTGATCTGGAAGATTGGAAGAGAAAAATAGTAAAGTTAGCTTATGTTTTTCAGTCTTTTGATAATCAAACCTTTAACAGAGAGAGATTTGATCAGGCACTAAACTTCTTGTCTCCAACAGCGGCACGCTCTCCTTTTAGAGATATTTACTCCATATATATATCAATACTGGGAGTAGGACGTATTGTCTGGGAAGAAGGTATCTGGAAGTGTCACATAAGTGAAACGGCTCGTCGTTACTTAATTGGGGACGAACCAAACGTTGAAGCCTTTTGTAGGCTTCAGTTAAGCCTTTATCAAAGATTAGATGGTCGAGGGCAGCAATACACCAGAAGTGGTCTTAACTTAGAACATCAAACCCAACAGATGACTCTAGCTCTAATTATTAATGGCTATCGAGTCAGTCCACTTCGTTTGATTCTAAAGATTTTTGAGGCTAAAGCTCGTTTACAAGGCTGTCTTCAAGATGAAATATTAGTTATGCCAGAAGAAATTTACAGCTTAGTAAATTGTCAAGACTTAAGAAGTAATCCGTTTGCATCAATTGAACAAGTAACTGAAGCTTTAAATAAATATAATAATCTTCGGTTTCCTATAGTCCAAGGTGAAAAAAGATTTGCTTTTCTAGAGGCAACTGGGCTTTTAAAAGTAGAGCGAGGTAATAATTTAAGACTTTATCCATATAGTGACTATGTACTAAATCGCAATCGCGATCTCCAAATTGCAGCTATTAAATCTTTAGATTACTTTTTTGGAGATTTTAATCAATGCACTAATATAGATCAAATTTGCCAAGTGCTAATTTCTGGAGGTTGGGCAAACTACTTTGATGCCTACAAAACACTCTCTGCCCAAGAAGTAAAAGAAATAGCAGGAGAAATTACTATCAGCCAGACGTTACCGCCGCCTGAAACTTTAGTAGTTCAATCTACAACTCCTTTACAGCCTTCTTTGCTGCCATTGCCTAGAAAAATTGAAACAGGCTCCAGAAAAAGATCAAACCAACACAGACAAGCTCAAGCTATTGACCCTGAATCTACAAAGATATTACGAGAGCGAAGAAATGCTTGGCACGATCTGCTAGTGCAAAAGATGAGAGACTGTATTGAACAGGCTGGATTGGAACCTTGGGAAACAGATTTAATAGATGTGGGAGTAGATTTGGAGAATATAAATCAAATTTATCAAGGCGGCTTTACTCTTGAAAGGACATATCTTGAAGAGCAAAATTTACCATACTTTGATACTGATATCTCTGAAGGATTAACTTTTCTATTTGAAATGAAAAGCAGTGATAATTCTATTATTGTTGAGCAAGTTAGAAAAGCTGTAAGTCAATTATATGAGTATCGTTATCGATACTTTCGGAGTGGACAAATCAAAAAAAATGCAGTTTTAGTAATTGTTTTACAGCAATTTCCTGATGCTCCGGCTTGGTTAAAAGACTACTTACTCCTCGATCGGCGCATTGCTGTCTGCTGGCTAAGAGAAGATAACAGTAGATTTGATTGTTTTGATGAGTGCAAACCAATACTTGAGCCATTGATTACTTGCTGAATGCAGATTGCCGTTTGCAATAGTAAAGCGCAGCTCGCTTTTAGTTCCTACGTAATTTACCTATTGACTGAATCACAAGAAGGAGGAAAGGCAGTCTTTTTTAGACAGCAGCGCTTCCTCCCGCCAAATCCTTAATCTAAAGACTTATCCCGCACTCCTTGCACAATTCGAGAAAGTTCATTCTTTTCATCAAAACCAATGCGAGTTGGAGAACCACTAATAATCCGTTCATAGTTGCGGAACGAGTCTTTAATCTCCGGTCCATCTTGGCTAATCACATACTCACGAATTCCCGTATCATGCCAAGAACCACGCATTTTAAATACATTAAGAGCGCGGGACATTTCGCCTCGAATCTCTACATATTGTAGCATCAAAATTGTATCAGTAATCGTCGAAATATGGGAATCTGTAATCGAATTAGAACCCATAAACTGGTCAGTTGTATTCGTAAAAAATCCGGTAATTTCTTCTTGTTTGGCATAACCCGTAACACCAATTACAAACTGCCGAAAAGCATTATTACTCACACCCCGCGCCAAAGCCGAAAGCGAATCTATGGCAATGCGGCAAGGTTTAAACTCGGCAATTTCTGACTTAATAATTTGCAAATGGTCTTCTAATCCTGATGACTCCGGATAAGTGCAAAGAATCTTCAAAAGACCTTGTTGTTCTAATTCTTCAAAATCAATACCCCAAGAAGAAGCATTACGAGAAAGCTGGGCGCGAGATTCTTCATAAGCAAACAAAATTGCCCGATCACCTTTCAAACAAGCATCCTGAATAAACTTACTAACTAATAAAGTTTTACCAGTTCCTGTTGCACCAGTTGCCAGAATAATCGAATCTTTAAAAAACCCACCACCGCACATTTTATCAAGTGCTGGCACTCCAGAAGAAACCCGCACATTAGAAGAACGTTGAGTCAAACGCATTGCTCCTAATGGGAAAATATTAATGCCATAATTAGTCATCGTAAACGGGTATTCTCCTTTCATGTGAGTTGTACCACGTAGCTTGAGGACTTCCATTGTGCGGCGTCGTCTTTCTCCTTCCAAAACATTACGAACAATTACCACATTATCCGAGACAAATTCTTCAACTCCAAAGCGAGCAACCGGACCATATTCTTCAACTCTTTCGGTTGTCATTACGGTAGTTACACCCACTAATTTGAGGCGTGCCACTAAGCGAAAAATTTCTCTCCTAACAACAGAAGCAGCCTCATATTGTTGAAATATTGCCGTAATGGAGTCAATAGAAACTCGTTTAGCTTTGTATTTACGAATTGCATATTGAATACGTTCAATTAAGGCTGAAAGATCGAAATTACCAACAACTTCTTGTCCCTCCGGATCAGGAGAAGCATCTAAAATAAACAGCTTACCTTCATTGATCAGTTTCTGTAAATCCCAGCCAAAACTATAGGCATTTTTGATAATATCTGTCGGGGATTCTTCAAATGTTACAAAAACTCCCGCTTCATCAAAAAGACTAATGCCATTGTAGAGAAATTGAGCTGCGAACAAAGTTTTACCAGTGCCGGAGGTTCCGCTAATCAAAGTAGTACGACCTTTGGGTAGTCCACCATGAGTGATATCATCAAACCCCTCAATCATTGTGAGAATTTTTTGGACTCCTATTGTTTCCAACTCGTCTGGTTTTTGCTCATTTGAATTAATTCGATTCATATCTGTCGTCACAAAAAAGGATAGGTTTCAAAACAAGGCAGTCTGGATTAAAGACAAAGGATTATTAGTTGATGATTGTTTTACAAATGATGCGCTTAAGCCTCCTCTTCTTCCTTAAGTTCTTCATACAAAAGATCTAATCCAATTAAAACTTTTTCTCGATCAGAAAGGTCACCGATGATTTTTCGGACAGGAGGCGGTAAGACTTTTGACAAAGTTGGAGTTGCCAAAATTTTATCTTCTTCCGCTAGCTGGGGATTTTTGAGAACATCAATAACTTTGAGAGCGTAAACTCCTTGAAATTCTTGTTCAAGGATCGTTTTCAGAGTTCTTAAAGCCTTAACTGAATGAGGTGTGTTGCCTGCAACATAAAGCTTGAGAACATAAGTTTTTTTTAGCGGACTCATAGGTTAAAAATTAACAATTAGCAAGCGGTAATAATCAGGCAAACCACAATAACAAGTCACATTTTGATAGAGGACAAGGTTTAGTTTGTCGTCTTCTAAGCTTATCGCTATCCTGTCAGAAAGCTTGTAGATAATCTTATGACTCTCTGGGGATTGAGCGGCGATACATCTCGCCTAGGTGGGCAATCACATCAATCAATGTCAAGCGATAATCGAGTAATACCTCCTCACTACGTCCTTCTAGCTTCAACTGTTTAGAGAATTCTTCCATCAGTTCCATGTGGATTTCGACTATCCTTGATACTGAAATATCGGCAAAAAAGGCTTTATCAACAAAGTTATCAATCTTTTGATTAAGTGTATCGTCTTGAGAAAAATACTTTAAAACAATCTGACGATACTCTAATTTTAGATTTTCTAAAAGATTGTGCCTCTCACTGGAAGATAAATGGCGTAAAAAAAGCTGCGGATTTCTTTTGTAATACACACCAAGGTATCCTAGCCGCTCTTTGAGTTTTTCGGCTAGGCGTCGCTGCTGCTGCATTAAAAAGCTAAATGTGGTAAGCTGATGGGCTGGATCATCGATCACACAAGATAGAGAAGCTGGTAAAAGAGCCACAAACTGAGCGATCGCTTGCTCAATAAAATTAGCAATTTGATCAACTTGTTTAATATCAACTCGCACTTCCGCCGAGTGCAAGAGACAACTACTTGGCTCAGATACATGATCACCTGTTATTTTGGGGGCTGAATAACTACTGTGAGCAACACCCGATCCAATTTTTTCAGATTCTTCGGGAAAAATAATCACAGGTAGCAAAATTGCTTGCTCAAGAGAGTGAATTAACGGTTGTAATGACCTCTCACCCTCTATCACCAAACAATCGAGGTCTTGTTTGTGTTGTTCGACAAAACTGAACAACTCACTCTCTGAGGCTGTAAAGTGCAAAATATAGCGATCATCACTCAAAAATTGACTCAAAGACTGAGCCAGAGATTGAGATACCACAAACATACAAATAGTTAGTTGAGGAGACAAAACAATTAAATATTGAAAAAACAAACCACTGACTGATGATGTAACATCACTCCGTCGATGTATATTTTAACAATTTGTTTGACAAAACCTTAAGAGTAATTTAAACATTCCCCAATTGTAAGTATTTGTAATTGATAAGCTATAGATCACCCCAATCAAGAGCAATAATTAAGTCTGTACTGATTAGACGCCTTAAATATTTTTGGCGAAGTTATGTGGCTCTCAAATATTATGTTCCGTTTCACTCCAGCAGAAAGGTTCACGGCGATCAGCAACAAGCTTTGATTTCAGCAAAAACGCTCTTATCCATGACAACTCCTAGTCTCAAAGAATTTGCCCAGACCATACCAGTTTGTCAGCTAACTTCTGACTTGGCGACGGTGCTGGAGCTTTTTTGCACTTCTGGGTGTGAGGCAATTGTTGTCGTCAATGACAAGCTACGCCCTCAAGGAATTATTAAGCTGCGACAAGTCTTGCCCTACCTAAGCTCCAACACCTCAAAACAGCTCCCTTCAGCCATGCTGGGTGAGGTGGATCAACCGATCTCTGCTCTCAAACCATCGATTATTGAACCTCTATCAACCCTGCCGGCTCAATTACCTTTGAGTCAATTTTGGGCATACATACAACAGCCAACACTGACTCAAAATTGGCAACTAAAAGAAAATAGCTTTAAGCAATTCTCCACACAGCATTGGGCATTGATAGATCAGCAAGACAAATTCTTAGGAATATTAGATAACAGCCAACTATTAAACTTTTTTGCCTCAAAATTTACGGCAAACAACCAGACAGAAATTCAGGAACCTCCACAACGCCAAAAACTGGCTCCTTTATTGCAACTGCTGGAACAACTGCCCATACCCCTCAGTTTACAAACAGGCTCTGGAGAAATTCTGGCACAAAATCCGGCTTGGCAAACTCAGGTTGGCGAATCGTCCGACTCAAACCCCAACCATCAACTCATTGATTCTTTCTTAAATTCTCCTATTTTTGGCTCATCAAAGCGAGATCTTAGCGCCACAACACAGGTACCGCTGATTAACGATAGCGCCACAGAACTACAATTAGCGACTCGACATCGCCACCAAGATGAGCTGACAACAGCTTGCAACCGCTCACAATTGCCCTTAAGTTCCCCAAACAGCCGTTCCTTACGCCAGAAACCGAAAAAGGTTACTCAACGCTACTGCGCTCTAGATACCCCTCACATGGCAGCAGCAGTTTCTCAACGGACAGTTATGTTATCCATGATCGCCGCGATCGAAAACCCGGAAGGACAGACATCAGTAGAGGCAGCACTCCCAACTAAAGAAAGCCGACAACATCAAAGTTTCTCTCTGATAAAAATTCCCTTATCTCCCTCCTTGCTTCAACTTGAGGAAACTTGGGAACCTGAGATGGTAACTCAGACCTCTACTCCTGAGTTATTATTAGTCATCGCTCAAGACAACACAGAACATCAGCAAGCTACCAAAGAACTCGCTGCCAAAAATGCTGATTTAGTTCAACTTAATCGCCTTAAAGATGAATTTTTAGCTTGTATTAGCCACGAACTAAAAACCCCTCTGACTGCGGTTTTAGGCTTATCATCGCTGCTTAAAGACCAAACCCTCGGTGCCCTCAACGAACGTCAAAGCCGTTACGCACAGCTAATTTATCACAGCGGACGGCAGTTGATGACGGTGGTTAACGATATTCTCGACTTGACACGCATGGAAACAGGTCAGCTAGAGTTGACACTAGAACCTGTGCAAATTCAATCGGTATGCGATCGCGCCTACTCCCAAGCGCAACAACGCCCCAGCGAGAAAAACCAGCAAGACGAAGATGCTCAAGATCCGATCAACTTCACACTCTCCATTGAACCAGGTTTAGAATTCCTAGTTGCCGACGAATTACGCCTGCGTCAAATGCTGATGCATCTGCTCTCCAATGCCCTCAAATTTACTGAACCCACTGGAGAAATTGGGCTACAAGTTAGTCGTTGGGAAGGCTGGATTGCTTTTACTGTCTGGGATACAGGTCTCGGCATCCCTGACGAAAAGCAGCACCTGATCTTTCAAAAATTCCAACAACTAGAACAACCCCTAACTCGTCGCCATGAAGGCACCGGTTTAGGACTTGTCTTAACTCAACGCCTTGCCCGTTTGCATGGTGGAGATATTTCCTTTATTTCCAAAGCTGGTGTGGGCAGCCAATTTACCCTACTGCTGCCGCCGACACCACCCCAAGAAAGCCCGGTTACTGATCATTCCCAAGCGCCCCAAACCTCCAAACCCAAGTCCCCCACCTCAAAAAGCAACCGTTTGGTGCTACTGGTGGAAACAGTGCCTCAATACTTGGAAGATTTGACTCAACAGCTTAATAATCTCGCTTATCGAGTCGTAATTGCTCGCTCTGGCACCGAAGCAATTGAAAAAGCCCGCAGTTTGCAACCTTGTGCTGTCTTACTAAATCCCTTGCTGCCGCAGTTATCCGGCTGGGATGTCTTGACTCTGCTCAAGTCCGATGCCCAAACTTGTCATATTCCAGCAATTGTCACCGCAACTCAGGCAGAAAAAAAGCAGGCTTATCATAACAAAGCTGATGGCTTTTTGAGTTTACCTGTCCAAGAGCAAGCTTTGTTGCAAAGCTTAACTAGTTTAGGAGAGCATTCTCTTGCCCCCAAAAAACGCAACTTAACTATTATGCATCTTAGTCCGGTGCTAGATGAGACGGTTTCTCGGTCTTCTGTATTAAGTTGTGAGTTGACGGCAATACTTAATGATCAAAACTCAGAACTTAATTACCGCATTTTGGAAGCCGATGATTTAGATCAAGCGGCACTACTTACCCGTGTTTGGCATCCTGATGTGCTCTTACTAAACAGTGGTAAAGTGGCAGATCCTTTTGAATATGTGGCTGAATTCTCTGCTTATCCAAACTTGACGGCGTTACCAGTGGTAACTTTAGATCATCAAACCACAGAAGCCGCTAATCAAATTACTGATTTGACTGTCTATCCTTGTTTAGCTGCCGATAATGCTTGTAAGGTTGAGGCTTTGTTAGAAGTGCTGCAAGTGGCGGCAGGAATGAACCGCAAGCCTAGTATTTTGGTGATGGATATCAAATCTGACCAAAATTTAGCCGAGGCAACTGTAGCGACTTCTGGCACGTCTTGGCGTCAGGCTTTGATTCAGTATCTAGAAACGGCTGGATTTAGAAGTATCCTTTCACTGTCTTGGGCAGAAGTTCACCGTCAACTGCAAGTGCAAACTGTTGATTTAGTGCTACTGCGTTTGAAGGATGATTGCCAGAAGCAAGCGTTGGATCAGATTAGTTCTTTGGCTAAATTAGCAAATCGACCGCCGCTTTTTGTGCTAGATCAGCGTTTGCAGGAAGTAAAAAATAGTAAAGATCAGTTGACTTCTGAGTTGGAGTCGCTGTTGTTAAGTGTTGCAACTCAAACTTTACCAGGATCTGTGTCGATGAGTCAGTTATTGCACTCCATTAATCAGACTTTGACTGAGAAATAAGCTGGGGAAGGTTTTGCTGTAGGGTGGTTTGAACTTTTTCATACTCGGTTTTGATGTCTGATACCAGCGCTTGATAAGCAGTTGGGGCTGCAGTTTGGACGAGCGCTTCTAACTGCCGGCAAAGTTCACTGAGATGGCTTGCTCCTACCATGACACTGGTTGATTTGAGGGTGTGGGCTGCTCTTTTGCTCGTTTCTTGATCGCCAGAGGCGATCGCTTCAGATAGGGTTGTCAATTGCTGAGGTGAGTCTATCAAATATTGCTGGACAACTTCCATCAACACCGTTTCGTTGTTAACCATTTGCTGTAATTCAGCAAAAAGCTTGAGATCTATGACATCAAAGAATGATGTTGAGACAATTTCTGGGCTTACTGTCTTGACTGCTGTGCATTTGCTCAACGCCTGCACTAGTTCTTGAACAAGAATAGGCTTACTGATATAGTCATCCATGCCCGCTTCTAGGCACAATTCGCGATCGCCCAACATGGCATTTGCTGTCATGGCAATAATCCTGGGACGCCTTTCTCCCAATTGCATTTGACAGATTTGACGTGTTGCTGTTAAGCCGTCCATCTCTGGCATCTGCATATCCATCAAGACTAAATCATAAGGCTGACGAGAAATCGCTTCAAGCACTTCCAAGCCATTGCCAGCGACATCGGCACGATAACCCATGCGTTGCAACAAGTGCAATGCCACCTGCTGATTAACCAAATTATCCTCAGCGACTAAGATTCTCAACGGTAAAGTTAGGGCTAGTTGCTCAATTTCTGAGGACTTGGAGGCAGGCAAAACTTTGATCGGTTGTCCGCCCAAAATTTGCATCAAGATATCATGGAGTGCTGATTGTTTAATGGGTTTGGTTAAAAAGGCGGCAAAGTTATGCTGATCGCTGCTCTGGTTGGGTTTACCTAAAGAAGTCAGCATCACCAAAGGTAAATCCTGACAACCTGCTAATTGGCGAATGGCGGCGGCTAATTGTAGCCCATCCATTTCGGGCATTTGCATATCAAGTATGGCAATGTCAAATTGTTCGCCTGCTTTGAGCCAGTCGAGCGCGACTTTAGCTGATTGGGCGGCACGAGTTGTCATGCCCCAGGACTGGGCTTGAGTGGTTAATATTTTACGATTGGTGGCATTATCGTCAACAATTAATAGTCGCTTTTGGGATAGCTGGGGCGGGTTACGCAGTTCAGGCAGTTCGCTGCTCACAATTGATGGTGCGATCGCACTGAAGTAAAAAGTTGAACCCTGCCCTTGTTGACTTTCTACCCACATTGTGCCTCCCATCATTTCACTAAGTTGTTTGCAGATAGCAAGTCCAAGTCCGGTGCCGCCGTATTTGCGGGTGGTCGAGGAATCAACTTGGCTAAAGGGCTTGAACAAGCGGTCTAAGCGTTCTGGGGGGATGCCAATACCGGTATCTTTAACGGCAAATTGAATTTCGTAACTGGGATTTAGCTGCAATGAGGGACGCGAGGCAGCGGTATTTTGGGTTGATTCTTCCTCGTTATTAAAGCTGCCATCTAGGGGACGTGCGGTTACAGAAATCACGACTTCGCCTGTTTCGGTAAATTTGACGGCATTACCGAGTAAATTAACCAGGATTTGCCGCAAGCGGGTGACATCTCCCAAAATCATGGTGGGAGTTTGGGGGTCAAATTGGTAAGCTAATTCTAGTTGCTTTTCGGCAGCTTTGGTAGCGAGTAAGTCTAAAGATTCTTCGATACAAGTGCGTAAATTGAAGGGTTGTTTTTCTAAGTCCATCTTTCCAGACTCGATTTTGGAGAAGTCCAGAATATCGTTGATGATGGTTAGTAAGGCATCGCCGCTATGACGGATAGTTTCGACAAATTCGCGCTGTTGGAGTGTTAGTTGGGTATCGAGGAGTAGTCCTGTCATACCGATCACGCCATTCATTGGGGTACGAATTTCGTGACTCATGGTGGCGAGAAATTCGCTTTTTGCTTGAGTTGCTGCCAAAGCGCGATCGCGTGCTAGTGCCAGCTCTTGTGCGGCAAGAGTGCGATCAATTTCGCCGCCGATCCATTGTGCCATCAGTCTTAATAGTTCGACATCTAAGGGTTTGAATGACTTTTGGCGTGGTGTAAAGCTAGAAAAGCATAAGGTGCCATAAATTTGTCCGGCAACAAAGACAGGAGTACCAATGTAGGATTCTATTTTAAAAGCGCTATAAGCGGGGTGGTCGCGCCATTCAGATGTGCTTGCAGAGGTGATGTAATGTGGTTTTTGCCTTTGCAAGGTTTCGTGACAATAAGTTTGCCACAATTCAAAGATTGCACCTTTGGTGGTGATGTTATTGGGCAGTTGGCAAGCCATTACTTGGTAGCGTGTTTCAGTTGGCTGTTGTGAAATAATACTGGCGCTATCTGGTGTTTTATTAAAGTTTTTTACCTGGGATAAAATACCAACTTCTAAGTTAAATTGTTGGCGTCCCATTGTTAGGAGTTTTTGCAAAGATTGCTCAAAATCTAGTTGCCCGGAGGCGGTTACTTCGTATAAGGCTCGAATTGCTGCTTCGCTTTCGATTAGTTCTTGTTCAACTTGTTTGCGCTCAGTTATATCAATAGCAATTCCTAAAACGGCTGGTGTGTCTGAACCTGCAACATAAAAAGGGATTTTGGTTGCTTGCCGAATTTGAGTATTACCGTGAATATCGATGACAGTTTGTTCGGGAATATGTAGTGGCTGTCCACTGTTAATTACTTGCAGTTCTTCTTGGCGAAACTGCTCTAAAATATCCGAAGGTAATAGAAAGTCTGCGTCTTTTTTATTAATTATTTGCTCAACAGTTGTGCCGTATGCAGTAGCCATTGCTTGATTAGCAAGAATGAATTGTCCTTCTTGATTTTTGGCAAAAATAAAGTGAGGAACTAGATCAATTACTTGTCTAAGTTTTTGTTCGCTTTCTTGTAGTTTTGCTGCTGCTAATTTACGCTCGGTGATTTCTTCTACTGAGCCTTCATAGTAGAGTAGAGCGCCCTTTTGATCGCGTACGGCACGGGTATTTTCGGATATCCAAATTTTACTGCCGTCTTGGCGATAAATCTGAGCTTCAAAGTTGAATACAGCTCCATATTCATACATGATACGAGTGAATTCAGCACGCAAATTTTGGTCAACATAAATTTGCTGATTAAGTTCTGTTAGATTAGTAATTAATTCCTCTGGTGAGCTATAGCCATAAATTTTGGCTAAGGCTGGGTTAGCACTAAGATAATGACCATTTGGTGTGGCTTGAAAGATGCCGCTGATCGCGTTTTCAAAAATACTACGATACTTTTCTTCTGCTTGTTTAAGGGCTATTGAGGCTTGGATACGTTCGTCAATTTCTGCTGCTAATATTTCGTTAACTTGTCTTAATTGGGCAGTACGTTCTTTGACTCTTTGCTCTAATTCGGCATTGAGAGTTAAAACATCTGCTTCTGCTTGTTTTCGCTCTTTTATTTCATTTTCTAAAGCTTGATTTGCCGCTTCTAATTGGGCTGGGCTTGGTAAGGCTAAGGCTTTGGGAATCAAGGGTAAAAGCGCTATAGCAGTATACAATGAAATGAAAGCTGTGAACGATTTGATAAAACCAGAGAGCCAATAAACTGGATGCCAAAGTGTCCAAACATCCATAAAATGCCCGGTTCCACAAGCAATAATAAAGGCTCCAAATAAGAGAAAGACTCCATTAAAAGGGACATCTTGTCGCTTTTTAGCGAAATAAACTAGTGTTATGGGAATGGAATAATATGCTAGTCCAATTATTGAGTCTGAAATCAGGTGTAATAAGACTAAGTTGGTTTTCCATAAGTAGCAATGCCCATGAGGAATAAATGGACTTGCATCCAAAAGGCTTTGCATTAAAATTGGCATATTTCTCCCATTAAGCTATTGATTAATTTTGATGTTTTACGATGCTAAGTGGTTACAGTTTATTGGCAGCAAAATTATCTTTATTTTATACATTTAAACAAAATATAATTTACTTAATAAGTAACCTCAGAAGCATCTTGTTAACTAGCTGTAAGTTCTATTTGTTTGCTTTTAGCATTAACTTAAACAGTGAGTTAAATCAATTATAGATTTTTTTGATAGTTATGTATCGATAAAGTTATTAACCATATCAAATCTTTGTTTTTGAGCAAAGTATTTTTTAAAACCTTTATCAAAATGTTTAATTAAATATAGTGTGGATTGTTAATGTAATACTACCGTATCAGAAGGTAATACTTGCGCCTGCCATAAATGTTAGTTGTATTACATTTAGTCATTTAACCTATAACTACCCATTTACTAATTTATTCAAGAGTTATCTCATAAATCCGGAATAGTTTTATACCTATAAAAAATCAGCTACCGCTAACGTGCCGCTTTAACTAAGAGGAAACCGCCTGCAGCTAAACCAAACAAATCTGCTGACCAACCAGCAAGGATCGGTGTAAGTACTCCTGATAAACCTAATGCTTCTGTAATAAATACTAATAGATAGTAAGTGAAAATAATCACAACACTAATACCAAAACTTGTGGCTTTACCTGTGCGTTGAGGTTGAATTCCCAAAACTGCTCCAACTAAACCAAAAACCACACAAACAAAGGGAAATGCTAGCTTTTGTTGGATACGGAGATTAAGTCGGCGGATTTTTTTGGTATCTCCAGTAACTCGTACTACTTCCAAGTATTCTTTGACTTGAGCAATATTCATTTGGGCAGAATCTTTTTCTCTGCCAACTAAATCTAAAGGCGTTTTAGGCAGTTTTAATTGCTGATTTTCAAACTTTAAAATATTACGATAAGAGGCATCAGGAGAAATAACATAAATAGTACCGTTGAAGAAATCCCAAGTACTTTGACCTGGGTTCCAAATAGCTGATTCAGCAGTAACAATTTGGTTAAGTCCTTGTTGTGACCAATCGAGAATAGTTAATCCTTTCATGCGCTCACCATCAAATTGATTGGCATAAAATAAGCGTTTCATCGCTCTGATTTTTGTGCCATCTGGTTGTAAAATATCTCCATATTCAGGATAAAAAATATTACTTTCTTGGAAAGATGGCTTATCTTGTTTTAAGGCTTTTTGCATAGTAATAGCTGCCTGATAGTTAGCAGCGGGAACAACTTTTTCATTGAATAAAAAGGTCATTGCTGTAACTATTAAGCTCAAAACAACAGCAGGTATAACCATCCGGTAAACGCTAACGCCACAACTTCTTAAAGCGATTAATTCGCTATCACTGCTAAGACGAGAATAAGTCATCATTGCAGCGAGTAGTGTAGACATGGGGAAGGCGTATGCTATAAATTGCGGCATTTGCAAGCTCAATACTTGTATGGCAATTTGCATTGGTAGTCCCGCTTCGGTGATTTTTCGCACCAAATCAAAGAGAGCACCGATAGCAACTCCCACAGAAGAAAATGCACCAACACCAAAGAGAAAAGGTGGGATAAGTTCACTGACAAGATACCTATCCATGACTGATAAGCCAGGAATTAATGAAATAGGAGAAAAGGATTTACTAAATGTCATTACAATAATTTTTTTGTTAGTGGTTAATTAGATAATATCAACTTAAACTTTGAGCTTAAAGTCCGTAAATTCGAGGATAAGGCTTTATAAGTTTCTTTGCCTGATAAACATAAAAAACTTCTGTAACTGCTCCTCCTCGTCGAATTGGTACTGTTCCAATCTCCTCTAAGCTGTCAAAATAAGTTTGATATTCTGCTGTTATATCTGTTTTTTTATGAAAGCGAGAAATCGTAATATATAGTGCATCTTTTCCTAGCCATTGATTAGGTTTTGACCAAAAAGCAAAACCACGCATATCTAAACTAAAGCAAGTAACTGGTTTGTGAAAACTCGGCATCAAAGCCATGCCAATTGAGCCAGCTAAATAATAACCATTAGTAAAGATAAAGCTAGAGTTTTCTAAAGCGGTACTTAATAATGAGGACTCGACAAAACCACGCCGTAGTTGTTGAATATCAATCAATTCTGTAGAGGGGTCGTCTTTAGGAGATACAAACCCTCCTAGTAAAGCGTATTGACTGGGTTTTTGCAATGTGCCTGTGGTTACATGAAGTAATGCCAACATTAATGCTGTGCCGATAACTATGGTTGAACCTTTTAACCATCGCTGCACCCTCAGCTTTTGCCAAGTTGTTGCCCGTTGTCCTAATAATAAAGTTATCCCCCAAAATCCTGGCATGGGCCAAGCTGGTAACACTTGCTGATACCCAGCTATCAAGGTAAATCCGACAATTACAGGAAAAGATACTGATAATATTAATAAAGATTTTTGCCCAAAACTATCATCTACTTTTGGTATGTTTTTGCTTAATTTTTTTTTGACTGTTGTTAAAGATTCCTGCCAAGTTACCAACCAAAGTGGTAAGCCAATAGTGGGAAATAAATAGGCAATTTGTACTAAAAAGATGAGGACAACATTGAGGATATTGTAACTACGTTTTGGGATTCCTCGTTCTGATTGAAAACGCAAAGACACCCAATCATGTTGCATATTCCATAACCAGAAAGGCGAAGTTGTAATAACAAATAAACCTAGCCCCAACCACGCCCAAGGTGAACGAAATACACAGCGATGCTTGGGACTAATTAAACAAAAAGTAACTAAACCTAAACCTAAAACAAAGCCATGATATTTACCTAAGCAAGCTAAACCAACTAGAATACTGAGAATTGCTAATCGATAGCTGGGATGATAAGGCTCAGAAACGGCTGCTTCTGAGTTATTTTGTATTTGATTTTGACCAAAAAATTCGCAACTAGCACAATACAAACTAGCTGACCAAAAAAACATTAAAGGATTGTCTGGTAAGGTCAGAATACCAAAAGCAATCAGAAAAATGGGACTGATGGAAGCGATCGCTAAAGTTATTTTTGCAGCTTTGACTGAAAAGAGCCTAACACTAGTCAAATACAGCAGCAGTAAGCTACCTGTATGTAAAATCAGCGTTCCCAAACGAATCGTAAACTGAGAAACATCACCTGTCAACCACGTTCCAAATCCTGTTACTAACGCCACCAAAACTGGATGATCAAAATAGCTCCAGTTTAAGTTTTGGCTATAGACATAATAATAAGATTCATCAAAGCCAGGATAGAGAAAGAGCGCAATAAATCCTCTAAATAACAGTCCTCCAACTAGCCAAAAGATTAAAAATTGATTATCCTGATTCGCCAACCATTTTTGAGCCATTTGCATTGTTCAAAACTGCCAATTACACAATAAAATCAAAAGTTAATAACTTATTGAATAACTCTTGACTTTAATACACGCACTAACTGATAAATTCCTGATTGACTGACTGCTTGATATTGAGTTGCTTCCAAGCCACTTTTTTTCAAAGCTTGCTCAGTAGCAATTAATAGCAGAGAATTAGAACTTCTTGGTTTGTTCGTGTTTTGAATATAGGGAATAGTTTCAGTCGGACGCATCAAAAACGTGATTGGTCTTTGGCTATAAAAAACTAAAGTTGGCTTTTCAAAACCATTAGCAATCATTACCGTTTCTTCCCCAGGTTTGGCATCTTGAACCACAGCTTGAGCGATTTGCCGTAAAGGCAATTGACGTTCAGAATCAATAATAGCTGATGCTGGCATAATCGCAAACATTAAAAATGCCAAAAAGCCCAGAAACTGCACAGAACAAAGCCAATGAGCTTGACGACGTAGCAGTAAAATTAAGCCCGCAATGGCACTAATTCCCCAAATTACTGCCCCAATATTAGAGATGCCATCTTGACTAATTCTTACTCCCAAATTTGGCATAGTTGAGTCATCTCCTAACCATTGGGGGCAATAAAAACAAGCCACTGCCAACACAGCAAAAAAGACAATACTAACAACAGTAGTAATTTTGAGACTTAGAGAAGATTGATGGAAAATTTGTCCTTGTACAATTTGTTCACTCCACCAAAGCGCTAACAAAATCGCCGCCGCAGGCATTAGCGGTAAGGTGTAGCTGAAGTATTTGGTTACGGCAATTGTAAAAAAGCCTAAAACAATGAAAAACCAAAACAAAGCAAACAAACCTAAATGAGCTTGGCGCGGTAAGTTTGAAAAGCGCTGACGTTGGAAAACATTAATGCTGGCAATTGCACTTGGTAAGCCAATTGACCACGGTGCAAAACCAATTAAAACAATTAATAAGTGAAAATAAATCGGTCCTTGGTGCTGATTGACAACATTAGTAAATCGTTCAAAGTTATGCACTCCAAAAAACGAATTAATATAAACTTCCCCATTTTGCAACGTCACTAAAATAAACCAAGGAACAGCAATAACTAGAAAAATTAAAGACCCCCGGACTACCTGCATTTCTCGCAAAACTTCCTTGGTTTTACCTAGATAAAATAGAAAAGATGCAATAATTAATCCAGGTAAAACAATACCAACAGGACCTTTAGTTAATACCGCTAACCCGAATAAAACATAAACAGCTAAATACCAACGCTCTTGTATTTTCGGTTGTTCTGGTTGAGCATAACCGATAAAAAAAGCTAACAATGATCCACCAAAACATAAACTCAGCAACATATCTGAGTAGCCAGTGCGTCCAAAAAACAAAGTAATGGGATTTAATGCCACCATTGCTGAACCCAAACCCGCGACTAGCCATGATTGCCATTGCCTGATGGCAGTATTATCGCTCTTTGTGGCGTCTGGCTCAAGCTTGGGGATTCCCCAACCGCCAAACTGCCGTAGAGTATAGAAAAGCAGACTGGTCAAGGCAACTCCAGCGAGTGCAGAAGGCAATCTGGCGGCAAATTCATTGACTCCAAAAGTAGAATAAGCGATCGCCATTAACCAGTAAATCAACGGCGGCTTATCAAAGCGAGTCACCCCATTAAAATAAGGAGTAATCCAATCTCCAGTCACCGTCATTTGTCGTGCCGCTTCGGCAAACAAAGGCTCAGTTTCATCAATCAAACCAGTGCTGCCTAAATTCCAAAAGAAAGCCAAAAAGCCAATTACCAGCAGCCACAAAATCGCCAGCCCCCAAGCTTTTGTCGGTTGCCATTCCTTAATCTTCAAACCCTGCCTCACTATCGGTTTCATCATTTACCCCAAACATTATCCAGTCTAGAATTAGCCGCCTTGTGGTCGTTCCCAGACTTAATTTAGCGGTAAATGCCACCGCTGCTCATATTTTTGATGACTCTGACACAAGATAGCAGTTCCCTAGAGTCTGTTTTGGCAAGGTTTGCCCTACCCCAACTCAAGGCTGCAAAATCAACTGCCACTCAGCTTTTTGAGCATTCCAACTAGGTGCCGGAGTCTCGCCGACTATATATGGTCCCCAGTACAAGCGTGAACCATCCTGAGCAAAAGCCACTAAAACATCTCCTTTTTTCAGCCTTAAATCGCCCTGGGGCAGCGAAACCTTCAGCCCTTGAGTACCACCTTCCATCGGCGAAAAATCCCAGTGTATCGGCTCTCCATAGGTCTTCTGGGCTATTTGCCTGGTCAAGAGTGCCACCCGCACCGGATGCTCTGTGGGATTACTTACCCGCAAATTTCCTTGACGTGCCGACACCTGCGCGGGGTCAATTTTTTGGGCTTGTAACACGGCTGGAGTTGGCAGGGCAGGAGTGGCAGACAAGCCGGGTACTAATTTTTTGATGGTAGCTGGTGGACTTGGTGCCATCACTGGTAAAGAGGCAGTATTTGGGGCTTCGGTTTCTAGAGAAATTCTAAACCGAGACAACTTTAGCCCGATGCCGGCAATGCCGAAAAGAAAGACGAGAATAAAGAGAGAATAAAGGGTAAGTTTAAGATTTTTCATGAGTTTAACTAAGCTTGACTTGCACCACTGTTGATTAATCAGTATTTTTACTCGAAAAGGCTGCACAAACATTAAAAAATGATCACCAGTACTTACTATTATTGAAGCAAGTGCTGAGACTGAAATATCTTTCTAGCTTTTAAGAGCTAATCTCTAAGTTTTTGTTTTTGTCAGGTCGCCTAATGCAAAATACCCGTCTTAATAATCTGTTTGATTTGGTTTTGTCGAAGTTCCGTCGCTGGTTGGTTAATCCTTGGCGCTACTTCTCTGTTATCTTGATTTGTGTTTTGCTTGGTGTGTTCCTGGGTTCGGCAATTCCTACGACGGCGGGGCAGGCGGCGGACTGGGATATTGTGGCAGCGGGGGTTTTGATGTTGTTTACTGAGAGTGTGAGTTGGTTAGTTTATTACAGAAGGCGGCAATTAATTTCTACTGAATCTGAATCTGCTCCTCGACCGTTTTTGTTTCTGCAAATGCTTAATGCTCTCAAAATTGGTCTGACTTATAGTATGTTTGTCGAAGCTTTCAAAATTGGTTCTTGAGTGATGTCGCAAAGCAAGAAAATGCTGGCTCAACTTCTGACTGATTTTGTTGCAGGATCAGTAGGTGATTTTCATTCACAATTAGCCGCACTAAAAGCCTCACCGCCACCAAATCAGGTTTTTGCTATTACGCCGGATCATTTGGAGGATGTGATTAAGGAACGTTTGCCGATTTTTCAGGCGGTTTATCCGCAGGTTTTGGCGCTGCCATCTTCTACCAACCCAGCCGAAACTTTGGTTAGTTTGTGGGATTTTTGGCTGCCTTTGGCGCTGCAATTGGTGTCTTGGCGGCAACAATTGGCACGTCCTTTAATTCAAGGAATTTTGGGAGGGCAGGGAACGGGAAAGACGACATTGGCGGCGGTTTTGAGTCTGATTTTGCAGCATTTTGGTTACCGCACTTTAGCTTTTTCTTTGGATGACCTCTATAAGACTTATGAGCAGCGTCAACGCCTGCAACAGCAAGATCCTCGTCTGATTTGGCGTGGACCTCCAGGAACTCATGATCTGGTTCTGGGAAGGCAGGTTTTGGATCAATTGCGCCAAGCTGATTTCAAAGATGCGGTGTTGGTGCCTCGCTTTGATAAGTCAGCTTATGGTGGAATTGGCGATCGCATTGCTCCTGAACCGGTCACAAATATTGATATTGTGCTGTTTGAGGGATGGTTTGTCGGGGTTCGTCCTCTTGAGGCGGCGGTGTTTGATGCGCCAATGCCGGCACCGATTAATAGTTTGGGCGATCGCTTATTTGCTCGTGAGCTTAATGATAAATTGCAGGATTATTTACCGTTATGGGAACGCCTAGACCGACTGCTGATCCTTTATCCTGTTGATTATCGCTTTAGTCAAAAGTGGCGGCGTCAGGCAGAACAACAAATGATCAAAACTGGTAAGGCGGGTATGACGGATGCCCAGGTTGATGCTTTTGTGGAGTATTTTTGGCGATCGCTTCATCCAGAATTATTCATTACTCCTCTGACTAAAAACCCCAACTTAGTAGATTTAGTTGTGGAAATTAATTCTGATCATAGTATTGGTAATATTTATCAACCTAGTACTTTTTAGGAATAATCATAAATCTTAAATTCTACAAAATTAGTTGACTCAACTTAAGCTTACTCCGTTTTAGATATTAGCTGATTGCTTGACTTCTGCCGCTTTCTGTGAAGGAACTAATAAAGGTGCAATGAAAGCTGTCAAGATTCCTCCCATAACCAAAATTTCAGAAACTAATAGTATTGTTAAACTAATTTTTGACTCTTGGCTGGTGGAATCACCGTTTAGTAGTAACACGGAACATCGAGATGCTTCTGTTGATTATTTTACAAAGCGTCTAAAACTACCGCGTTTGTTCTTTGAGGAGGCGATTTGTTCCAGATCAACTTACCTATGATTATGCCATTATTCGCGTTGTTCCCAAAGTCGAACGGGAAGAATTTGTGAATGTAGGAGCGAGCATTTCTTGCGGGACAAAAAGATTCCTAGAAGTAGGAAAAGATGCCGGAGCAATTGGAGAAATGCCACAACGCGATCGCTTCCACTGGCTCGTTGCACCCCGCCGCACAATCATCGCTGGTTAGAATTGATACGGGAGTTTACAGGTGGTGATCCTGAGATTGCCAAGTCTTTGAACAAGATGTATCAAGAGGAAGGTGCAGAAGTTGTTACTCACGGTGCGGTTGATACAGCTATGAATAAGGCGATAGTGCATCTCAAACAATCATAATATCGGCATTGGCATAGGGAATCTGAGTTTTTCAGTCCCTATGCCAAAACATTATAAAATCAAAATTAGTCATAGTTTACTGAAAGATTTTAGTAAATTTTTTTGAGATATATATTAAGAATCAGGCAGAAAAACTTTATCAAAAAATAATGTTCAACGCTAGTATATAAATCAAACAAATAGGAGGCAATAACGTGCAAATTCAACAAACAGAAATAATGATTCCCACGCCTGATGGACAAATGCCTGCCTGCCTGTACACACCAACTGAACCTAACCGTAAACCGGCTGTCCTCTTGTTGATGGAAGCTTTTGGCTTAACGCCCCACATTCAAGATGTCGCCGCCAGAATTGCTAAAGAAGGTTACATAGTGCTTGCGCCAGATTTATACTACCGTGAGCCAAATAATAAGTTTGGCTACGATCAAGTTGAGCAAGCTAGAGCAATGGTGAACCGACTTAATATTCCTTCTGTGGTGGCAGATATAGGTTCGGCATTGGCTACTTTGAAGTCACGTTCTGATGTGTATCCTGACAAAATTGGCGTGATGGGATTTTGTTTAGGCGGTGGACTGACTTTACTCGCTGCTAGCCAGTTTTCTGACGAAATTGCTGCTGTAGCTTCTTTTTATGGGTTGTATGGCATTTCCCCAGAGCAGTGGAATGATTTAATTACAACGATCACAGCACCTGTATATTTGTTTCTTGGAGAAGTTGATGTCTTTATTCCTCTCGATTTGGTCAGACACGTGGAGTCTCGCTTTCAAGAGCTTGATAAAGATTACACTTTGAAGGTGTATCCTAATGCTAATCATGGTTTTTTTTGCCACGAACGTTCTGATTATAACGCCACAGCAGCCGAAGATTCTTGGCAGGAACTGACAACGTTTTTTGAGCAACATTTGCAATCTGTATCTGTATAAAATATTGCTGTATAGTAATTATGGAATATGCCGAGTATTTGTGAAGTTTAGAGCAACAATAACCAACTATTATCATGGAGCATACAAATGACTTTTGAAGCTCAGGTTCTCTCGCTGAAAGCTCTCTATAAAGCTAAAGTCAGCAGCAAACTAATAACAAGTAAGCGATGAGCAACTGCCATAAAAATAAAAAAGCAGAAGATATTAATATCTTCTGCCTTCTTGAACGGGCTAGGAGGGATTCGAACCCCCGACACCGTGGTCCGTAGCCACGTGCTCTAGTCCACTGAGCTACAAGCCCTTGTCTGTAGTGAACTGTTTGATTTGCTCACCGAATAACAAACATATCATAGCTTTGTGAAATAATGCAAGAAATTTCTTCAAATCAACCGCTGACTCATTTAGATACTCAAGGTCAAGCCCAGATGGTCGATGTTTCAGCCAAGGCGACGACTAAGCGTGTCGCTGTTGCCGCCGCCCAAGTTAGGATGGAGAGAGCCACTTTTGAGGCAATAGAAGCGGGGAATGCGCCCAAGGGAGATGTTTTGGGGACGGCAAGACTGGCGGGTATCATGGCAGCCAAACAAACCGCCCAGCTAATTCCTTTATGTCATCCGTTACCTTTGCAGAAAGTTGAAGTGCAAATTACACCAGATGCCCAGTTACCGGGCTATAAAATACAGGCATCTGTGACAACCAAAGCAGAAACAGGCGTGGAAATGGAAGCCCTGACAGCGGTTTCGGTTGCCGCCCTGACTTTGTACGACATGGCAAAAGCCTTAGAGAAGTCGATCCAAATTGAATCAATTCGCTTATTAAGCAAAACTGGCGGAAAATCGGGCGATTATGTGCTTCAGTCGGATGGAAGTTAGCACAGTAAAATTAAGCTAGTGGTTAGAAGTAATCACTTGCACTCTTTAGCAATTAAGAACACCCATGCCTCCTCGTTGGCCCCGCGAACCTGACCGTAATGACCCAGAATTCCGCCGCTTAGATGACCGGATGAATTTCGCTGTCCATGTCGGCACTTTTGCTGCATTTAACTCTGGGATTTGGTTTTTTAGAATTTTACAGTCTGCCGATTGGCGTTGGGCGTACTTAGTTACGGGGTTGTGGGCAGGAATTTTGATAGGACATGGAATTTATATTTTTGCGATCGCAAATTACTCTCCTGTATCTACCAAAAATACTCCCACAAAATCCACCTAAAGCCCATGTTGTACTTTACTAAAAACACTTAATTATTATGGCTAACCTCAGCACTACCGAAGCCATTGAAGCCCTAGCTGCCGAAATTGGCGAAAACGTTTACATTGATGTTGCTAAATGGCATCTCTACCTCAAAGATGCCCATCTTCATACAACATTGGCACAACAAATCTATCCGCTACTAACAAAAACCATAGAAGAAGATCAAATCACCAAAATTCTGCAAAATATTCCCGTTAAACTAGGTGGCGGCAAACGAGAAGTTCCTTTATCAGATTTACTGCCAATGCAGTGTCAAGTAAATCTGATGGATCTTATCGAAGAGTATCAACGCAAAATGTAATCCACCTTCTAATTAGTAGTTTGGGCATTCAGCAATGCCCAAACGTCTTCTTTAACGACCAAACTTTTGACGCAAACGGGCAACAAAAATATCAACTTCCGGCAACTTCATTAATAAGGCAATGACAGCAAATATTGCCAAGCCAACGAAGCCAGCGACACATAGTTGTAGAATTTGTAAGAGCAAAGTTTCAGGGTTCCAAAGTTTTTGAAACTGATAGCTAACTCCCCAACTAGCAAAACCTGCCACAGCACTAGCAGCAGTTAAACCAAGGATCGGAAAACTCCATTCTCGCAAAGGTAAGCCGTTTAATTTGCGATTTAAGAGCCACAATAAGGCAATGGTTGAAACTAAGTTAACGCCAACAGTTGCTAAGACTAAACCGGGGGCTCCGAAATACTTAACTAAAAGATAATCCAAGATGGCGTTGAGAAAAATATTAACAATACTGATGCGAAAGGGCGTGTTACCATCTCCAAGTGCATAAAATACCCGCACCAAAACATCCCGCGCCAAGTAGACAAACATCCCCACGCTGTAGGCAACTAATAATGAGGCGGTGAATAGGGTATCTTGTGGTTTGAAAGCGCCTCGCTCATAAACTACTTGCACGATGGGAACAGCCAAGGCAATCATTAATGCACCTAAAGGTAACATTGTCAAGGCTGTTAGCAATAATCCTTGACGAATTCTGCCCTTAAGTTCCGTCCAATTTTCTGGTGCTGCGAGGCGGGCAAACATCGGCAGCAACGGCACTAAAATGACGTTGGACATAATGCCCAAGGGAGTTTGGATTAACAACCCGGCATAAGTCATTGCTGCCGCTGTACCTTGGATAGGCGAGGCAAAAAATAAATCGGTAGCGACGTTGATTTGCAACATTCCACTAGAAAAAGTGGCAGGTCCCATGACTTTGAGGACTTCATCAACTCCCGGTAATTTCCAGTTAAATCGTAGGCGCAACCTGCCCATACCAGCTTTCCACTGGGCGCCCAACTGAATTAACCATTGCAAAATTGCACCGGCTAAGGTTCCCCAAGCTAGTACCATACCGCCGATTAAGACATATTTCGGGCTACTAATTTGGTTACCTAGTTGCAGCGCCAGAATGCCCAAACCACCGATTAAGGTGATGCTAGAAAATAAAGGACTTACAGAAGGCAGCCAGTACATATCGGCGGCGTTGAGACTACCAAAGCCGATGCCAATTAATCCTGCCAAAAGTGCCATTGGTGCCATAATTTGCAGTTGCAAAATGGCAATATCTCTAACTAAAGGACTTAAGCCAGGTCCAATAACATCGATAAAAAAGCCGGCAAATACAATTAAAATTGCAGTAACCACCAGGAGGATGACGCCAACCAAAGTTGTAATAGTTTCTACAATAGGAGCGGCTTCAGTTTTGTCTCGTTTAGCAACAACACTGACGATCGCACTGTGAAACGGTCCATTGATGCCACCCAGTAAAATAAAGAAAAAGCCGGGAATAACGTAGGCGTAGTTAAAAGCATCAGCCGCTACGCCGGTACCAAAAGCTGCCGCAATTGCTTGCGTCCTTACTAGTCCAAAGACTTTACTAATCAGCGTGGCAACTGCCACAATTCCGGCAATTCCTGTCAAGGAGCGAACTTTCTTCTGCTTTTGGCTCACAAATCGTTAAAAATAATTGCGCTAACTTTTACTATTTAATCCTGAATTCGTTGTTTCTTCACAAGCAAATTGATTTAATCTCACAATAATTTGAGCTGCTTTGAAGCAATTAAGAGCAAATCTGGAAAAAAACTTGATTTGGAAAGGTGATGGGTAATAAGTCTCTTGACAATCAGCAATGCCTCTGTATATACCAGAAAAAACAGAAGTCATTCAAGTCAAAAACATGGTTAGAGGTTAATGATTTTAGCCACAGAGCAAGTGTATAAACAAGGATGCATAAGGAGAATTGGGTGAACTTGGATGACTTGTTGGTTCAAATCAAAAACCTACAAACTGCTAATCAAGAACTACAACGCCAAAATCAGGAATTAACCAATCTTGCTCAGGAACATTCCCAAAAGCGGCAGCGTTATCAAGAGCTATTTGAGTTTGCTCCAGAAGCTTATTTGGTGACAGATGGAGATGGGAAAATTCAAGAAGCTAACCTTGCCGCTGCCAACCTTTTTAAGATTCCCACATCGTCTTTAGTTGGTCAACTTCTAACTATTTACATTCCCCAAACTGAGCAAGCAGCGTTTCTTAACCAACTAAAGCAACTAAAGTTAGAGCAACAGGAGTGGGAACTACGTCTAGAAAGCCCACAAAGAGAGGCATTTGAGGCTGTGGTGACTGTCACTGCTACCAGGTATATGAATGGTAGTTTGAGCGCCCGTTGGCTGATCCGTGAGATCACACGCTCGGCAACGGCAAGGTTGAATCAATTGGAAATGCGAGTTAGTGAGCGCACTGCTGAACTAGAACAGGTAAATGAGCAACTACAACAGGAGGTTGCGGAACGTCAGCAGTTTGGGGCAGCACTAAGCCAAAGGGAATTAGAATTTAAGGCACTGGTGGAAAATGCCCCAGATGTAATTGCCCGCTATGATGATCAGTTTCGTCATATTTATATTAATCCAGCGGTTGAACTAGCGACTGGCATACCATTTCAGGATTTTATTGGTAAGAGTTTTCAAGAGTTAGGAATGCTGGAGGAAGTTTCTGCTGATTGGAATCAGGCTTTGCAAATAGTTTTTGAAACCAACTTAGAACAAGAAATTGAATTTCAGTTTTTGACGCCACTTGGCTTGAAATATTATCAAGCTCGTCTTGTGCCGCTGGTGACTGACGGTTTTGAGAGCGTGCTGGCAATTATGCGAGATGTCACTGAGTTTAAAAAGGTAGAACTAGCGCTTGTGAAGAGTGAAGAGCGCTTTCGGACTTCCATTGATAATATGCTAGATTGTTTTGCAATTTATACAAGTGTTCGCGACCAATCTGGCAAAATTGTTGATTTTAAAAATGAGTATTTTAATACCGCAGCTTGTGAAAGTCATTTGGTTACAAAAGAGTTGGGAATTGGCAAAAATATTTGCGAGATTTTACCGAAAGTTCGCACTAATGGAATGTTTGATGAATATGTAAGTTTGGTGGAAACAGGTATTCCTTTGATTAAGGAAGATTTCATTGATGATGACTATGGCTCAACTAAAGTTTTTGATCTACGTGTAGTTAAATTGAGTGATGGTTTTGCGGCGGCTTGGCGTGATATTACTGACCGAAAGCAGGCAGAAGCAGCATTACAAGAAAGCGAATTACGGTTTCGTCAATTGGCAGAAAATATTCATGATGTTTTTTGGATGGTTGAACCTGATAACCGAGATATTATTTATGTTAGTCCGGCTTATGATCAGATTTGGGGTCGTAGTCGTCAAGTTTTATATGAAGATGCTAGTACTTGGATCAATGCGATTCACCCAGAAGATCGGCAGCGTGTTAGGGCGGGTATTAAGATACAAACCCAACAAATTGAAAGTCAAGGATATTGTGAATTAGAGTATCGAATTGTACGCCCAGATGGTGAGGTACGTTGGATACGCGATCGCGGTTTTGGAGTACGTGACGGGCAAGGTATTCTCTACCGTTTTGTGGGAGTTGCTAAAGACATTACCGACAGCAAACAGGCAGAGAAGGCATTACAAGAAAGCGAATTAAGGTTTCGTCAGTTGGCAGAAAATGTTCGGGAAGTCTTCTTAGTAGTTACTTGTGATCGCTCTCAGTTAATTTATGTTAGTCCGGCTTATGAACAAATCTGGGGGCGGACTTGCGAAAGTTTATACAATAATCCTCGTTCTTGGCAAGACGCGATTCATCCTCTTGATCTTGATACGGTAATGGCAAAGTTTCACAGGCAGGCTGAAGATGGTTTTGATTGGGAATACCGCATTTTGCGACCAGATGGCGAAGTGCGTTGGATTCATGACCGCGCTTTTGGAGTGCATGACGGGCAAGGTTTACTCTACCGTTTTGTAGGTATTGCTGAGGATATTACTGAGCGTAAGTTGGCTGAATTTGAAGTTGGTAAGGCGCTGCTCAAAGAACGAGAACTTAATGATTTGAAGTCTCGTTTTGTTTCAATGACTTCTCATGAATTTCGCACTCCACTAACCACAATTCAATCTTCTGCAGAATTATTAGAATACTATTATCAGTCTAGTGATGGGCGACATCTACGACATTTGAGACGAATTCAAACTGCTGTTGCTCACATGACTCAGTTGTTAGATGATATTTTAATTATTGGGGAAGCAGAGGCGGGTAAGTTGGACTTTAAGCCAAACCCACTGAATCTAGTCGAGTTTTGTCGCTATTTAGTTGAAGAGTTTCAACTGAGTATCAAAAACCAAAAAATGATTGTTTTTAATTATCAAAACGACTGCATAAGGCAGTCAAAAAATCAAGAGCAATGGTCTTTGCCTTTACTTGATGAAAGGTTATTACGGCAGATTTTGAGTAATTTACTTGGCAATGCTCTTAAGTATTCTCCGATTGATAGTACTGTCCAGTTTGATTTAATTTACTCGCATAATACAGCTATATTTAAGATTACAGATAATGGTATAGGTATTCCTCCAGAAGACCAATCTCGCTTGTTTGAACCCTTCCATCGAGCTGCTAATGTTGGTACAATTCAAGGAACTGGTTTAGGATTAGCAATTGTTAAGCAGTGCGTAGATTTGCATCAAGGTGAAATTACTGTTGATAGTGTTGCTGGCAGCACAACTTTTACTGTTAAGCTACCTTTAAATAGCACCCTAAGCTTACCCTGATTATTAAATTAAGTTCTGATAATTAGCTAGTTTTTACCATGCTTAGATAAATTTTCCTGGAAGCTAGCTCCAATTCCCCATTACGATATCAATGTGACCAAAATAATTTATACTTACCCAACTCTGGAAATAGGCATTTTAGTGAAGCGCTACAAGCGTTTTTTTGCGGATATTGAGTTGTCTTCTGGGGAAATAATTACAGCTCATTGCCCTAATACAGGTCCAATGACGGGTGTTTCAACTGTAGGTAGTTTGGTACAAGTTTCTCGCAGTAATAACCCAAAGCGTAAGTTAGCATATACCTGGGAAATGATTCAGGTTAATGACACGAAACCAACTTGGATCGGGGTTAATACGGCAATGCCAAATCGTATTATTAAGTTAGCTCTAGAACAAAAATTATTTCCAGAATTAGGTAACTATAGCACGATTCGTAGTGAGGTTCCTTATGGTAATGAATTAAAAAGTCGGGTGGATTTTTTATTAACAGATGAGCAAAGAGATGGCAGTATTCCTATTTATTTAGAGGTAAAAAGTGTAACTTTATCAGAAGGGGATATTGCTTTATTTCCTGATACGGTAACGACTCGTGGACAAAAGCATTTACGAGAATTGATGGCATTGATTCCCCAAGCGCGAGCGGTGATGTTATATTTTATTAATCGGGGTGATTGTACAAGTTTTGCTCCCTGCGATAGTGCTGATGCTGTGTATGGTGAATTGTTGCGCCAAGCAGTTGAGCGAGGTGTTGAAGTATTGCCTTACCGATTTGAAATTACACCGCAAGCAATTAGTTATTTGGGTTTAGCTGAACTTAAAAAGATACAACCATCTATTGTTTCTAATTCTGGAGTTTTATAGAAATTACGCAGTTAATTAAATCTTGCGTAAGTCTTCCAAAACTGCTGCTGCTGTCTGATATCTTGTTGGGAAATGGTAGCGCACCATCTTATCAACAATTTGACCAATTTCTTCACTAACATTTGCTAGGTGACGCCAGCTAATATCGCCTGTTTCTTCAGAAGGTTTGAGTTGGTGCGGCGGTATGCCTGTTAGGGCTTGAATACCAATCATTCCTAAAGCATAAATATCGCTACTAAAGTTGGGATGTCCAGCATATTGCTCTGGGGGTGCATAGCCACGAGTGCCGATCGCAACTGTGTTTCCTTCTTTGTCCATTTGTTCTTGGGGTTGAATTTGTTTGACTGCCCCAAAGTCAATTAAAACAATTTTATCATCATGGCTACGACGCATAATATTACCAGGTTTGATATCGCGATGAATAACTTTGTGGTCGTGCAGAAAACTCAAGATTTCTAAGACATCTTTGAGCAACTGTACAACATGGGCTTCTGGCAGTCGCTTATCTACTGGTAATTCATCGGTGATAGGATGTCCATCAACAAATTCTTGGACGAGATAAAATTCTTTGCGTTCAACAAAATGCGCTAGTAATTGGGGAATTTGAGGATGAGTTCCTAATTTTTCTAAGATTTCTGCTTCAGTTTGAAATAATCTGATGGCAATGCTTAAAAATGTATCATCACGACGTGCGGGTTTGAGTTGTTTAACTACACATTGCGGCGTACCAGGACGCTTGTTATCTTGTGCCAAAAAGGTGACGCCAAAGCCGCCAGCACTCAGGGTGCGGTTGATTTGATAGCGTCCATCTAAAAGTTTGGGCTTGGGTTCGCCGTCTATCGGTCTGTACCTGCCAGCGACCCCATCTTTGGGAGCGATCGCAGTATCGCCGCCGTCGTCATCATCGTCATCATGATCATCCTGGGTGGCGATCGCAGTATCGTCGTCATAATCCTCGGTGGCGATCGCTGTATCGTCCTCATCTTCTAAATCTGAGTCGGGGAGATAAGGCGCTTTCTGTTTCAGCAGTGTTTGCAATAAGGCAATATTTTCTTCTTGTTGCTTAACTTTGCTGGCAATATAATCTGCTTCTTTTTTCGACTCGTAGACGCTATAAGCGATGACGCTGGTTGCGCCGGCAATTAAACCGAGGGCGGGTGCCACAACGGGTATCCACCCCGAAGCTAAGAAGACGACGACAGTAGTTCCTACCAACAGCGCCAAAGCCCCAACTTCTGCCAAAATCAGTTTTCCGGGATGGTGAATCACCCGCACCAAAATGCCGCCTGCTAGTGTCCAACCCAGTACCCAAAAGATTTCTAGCCAGTCTTGCCAAAACCAAAATTGGGGACGCCCATCGAGGGCAGTACCAATTAGTTGGCTAACAATTTGACCATGTATCTCGACTCCGGGCATTTTTTGGGAGCTGCGTACACCTGAACTATAGGGGGTATAAAATGTATCATTGAGGCTAGGTGCTGTACCGCCAATCAGTACGATGCGGTCTTTGACCCAACTGGGATCAACGCGGTTGTTGAGGACATCACTAATGGTGACCTTACGAGCAAGGGTTTTGCTGCGGTAGTTTAATAAAACTTGGTAGCCGCCTGTTTGGGCGTTTTGATAGCCGCCACTGTTGCGCGAGATCGGCGGTATGATCACGTTACCAAGCTTTAAAAGTTCTTGTGTCGTCCATTCTGGCTTAAAGTTTTTGCCGAGTTTGAAGCGCTTTTCTTCAACTAAGTCAAGCTTGACGCCTTTTTTTTCTAGGTAAATTCTGGCGAGTTGGAAGCTGAAGGAGGTGTCACTACTGCAGCGAGAGTTGGGGGGTGGAGGGGCAAATAAGAGTGCTCGGCGAATGATGCCATTATCATCGGGTGTGAGGTCAGCAAAGCCGTAACGGTTATCTGGAATACCGGGGGGCGGCGGGTTGCCGGGGCTATCGGCGTCACTGAGTTTGCAGATGGGAATAATGCGATCGCTTGTTTTGAGCAGCTTCAAGAATTCGGCGTGTCCTGGTTGTTGAGGAATATCCCGATAAATATCTAAGCCAATTGCCAAAGCTCCTGCCTGGTCTAGCTTACTCAAAATCTGCGTCATCACCGCATCGGTAATTGGGTAAGTTTTGAGAGACATGATATCTGTCTCGGTCACTTCCACAATTAGCAGTCGTGGATCAAGCGGTAGGGCTGGTCGTAGCTGCATTAGCTCATCAAAAGCCCCCAACTCCAGAGGCTCTAATAGACGTAGCTGCTTACCTGCAACCAGCAAGGCAGTAATAGTTAAGCCGGCAAGAAAGGCTGGACGCAATAATTTTGAACTCCCAAACCTCTTCAAGCGCGTCAAAGCCTGAGACAATTTTGACGGCGGGGCACTAGGAGGCTTATCCGGGGGTTCGATTTTGGATCTTTTGGTTAACTCGCCACTGGTCTTCACTATCGCTGACCACTCACACTTGTATATCTAAAATTTAGCTTTTGATGTCCCTGAAGATGGCATTGCTGCTTTTTTGTAGATGCTTTTTCTTAGCTTTTCGACTAAGTTATTTATAGATTACCCTATTGTAGCAATTTAGCTCTTTTTTCTGATTGAGGCAGTTTTCCTCTAGAAGAACTTCTTTAAATTATCCCTACTTTCACTGTGCTGGTCAATGAGGTAGTTTTGATATTGGCATTTTGGCAACGATACTCAACAATAGCTAGGACTAAATGCCTGATCAAATCATTTATCTGAACAAGTTGGTTGCTTGATTAGAGGTAGTTTTTATTATTTTAGCTTAGAGTTATATTAATGGATTACCAATTCTTCTTAAGAGTTTTCTGTAATTCTGAGACGTCTAAATAGTCGCTAGCAAAGGCACGGCGCAATAAATTATTGGGAACAAATTGATCATATTTTTGCAGTTTAGGAGCTTCGTCTAGAGCGACCAAATCCTCGTTTTTCAATTCTTTTTCACAAAAAGCAGTAAGTTCTTGTTCAAGTTCCTGAATAGAACTTTTACCAAGTTTAATGCTCAGAAAGTAGGGAGCTGTGCCACTAACACTTTTAATATCTAATGATGATCTCACCAAAAAATTAATTACTCGTTCCAGGGTACGATAAGCAATAGTGCCAGCCCAAGGAAAGATACAGCAAGTATTAGCTTCTAATGGTAAAATATAATGGCGTTCTAATCCGGATATTTTAGCGATTTGTCGAGCAGCTTGTAGTCGCTCTTTAGCGTTATTTTGTAAATAAGGATATTCAGTATTTTCAACAATAACTTGCTTCATACGCTGCAAAATTTTCGTGTGAATATTGCCGCTACCGCCCCGCCAAGAAGTATTAGCAATACCTTCAGCTCGTTTAACAAATACGGTTTTTCTTTTAGGATCTATTTCTAAAACTTGCCAAGTTCTCCCGGCTAAAGCAAACTGATTGCCAGTTGGCGGGGGCATAATTATGCTGCCGATTTCTGTAGTTTCCTCACGTACAGTATATTCTACATTATTAGTAAATACTGTATAAAAGTTAAACTTTCTGACTAAACTTTCTCCAATTAAACCAACAATTAGCGTTCCTGTTTCAGTGATTTGAATATGTTCAAGAGCAATTAAGTGTTGTAGTAATTGCCGAAAATCTGCTTGAGATATGGCTTGAAATGATGGTAAAGTTAGGACTTGTTGAGCTAGTTCTGCGGCTGAAAGTTCCCCTGTGGCTGTAAGGATGCTCATGGTTTGATGATAGAGCAAACTAAGGGGGTAGCGGTGGGATTTAATCGGTTCGATCCAGCGTTCTTCTAGGTAGAGTTGAATAATGGCGATCGCTTGTATTAATTGCCAAGGAATTTGTTCAGGAAGTAATCCTAACAGCTCATCTTCAGCACAAACAAACTGCATCTCTGCTGCTGCACCTCGTCTTCCTGATCGTCCTAAACGTTGTAAAAAACTCGCGACAGATAGGGGTGCTTCTAATTGAATTACTCGCTCTAATTGACCAATATCTATACCTAATTCTAAAGTAAGAGTTGCTGCAGTAACGGCTGGATTAGTGCCGCGCATTGCTGCTTCCGCTGCTTCTCTCAATGAAGCCGAAATACTGCCATGATGGACGTGATAAATATCAGGATTACCTGACACTTCAGCAATTTGCCGTAGGTTAGCAATAACTGATTCTATTTCAGCACGGTTATTAGCAAATATCAAGCATTTTTTGGCTTTACTACTTTGAAAAAGATATTGATAATAAGGGCTAGCAGTTATTTCTAACTTACTATTTGATTTTGAATCAGAGTCAGAGTTTGCAGATGTTTCGCTAAGATAAAAGTGTGAAACAGACAGATTAACTTTTCGCTCTGCTCCTTTAATTTTAGGTGTAATAACTGATTTTTTAGTTCCAGAACTTAACCAGTCTTCAGCCAATTTATAGTCACCTAAAGTTGCCGATAAGCCAATGCGACGCGGTTGTGAATTTTTGATATATCTTGATAGCCTTGTCAATTGGCAAAGAATCTGACAACCACGCTCAGAACCCATAAATGCATGAATTTCATCAATAATAATAAATCGTAAATCTCCAAACAAATTAGAGAGTTCAGCCGTTTTATTAAGTAAGAGACTTTCTAATGATTCTGGAGTAATTTGTAAAACACCTGATGGATTTTTCACTAATTTATTTTTACGGTTTTGAGAGACATCTCCATGCCACGCCCAAACTGGAATATGGGCTTCTTTTAGGAGGTCATTTAAGCGCTCAAATTGATCATTAATTAGAGCTTTAATAGGACTTATGTAAAGAATACCAATGGTACTAGAAGGATTTTCATGTAGTAAGGTCAATACAGGTAAAAAGGCAGCTTCAGTTTTACCAGATGCTGTACCTGCTGCCAATAATAAGTGAGCATTGGTATTAAAGATAACTTCACAGGCTTCGACTTGCACCGGGCGTATATCTTGCCAATTGTGAGTGTAAATATACTCTTGGATAAAAGGTGCTAGACGATTAAATGTTTGGTTATTCATAGGGTAAATTCAGCGAACTTACTATCTTGCTCATCGGAATTTTTTAGGGGAGTAGTTGGTTTAAAGTTAGAACTATTGATTAATTGACTAAAAGAAAGGTTTGAGTTTTGCTGATGCAGATTTAAGAGAGTAACAAAATCACGAACAACCTCACGAGGTGTTAACAATTCTTCTGCTCCCAAACGATTTGCTACTTCATTAATAAACTCTTGTAATTCACCTTTTTTGAGAGTATTTTTGTAATTATAGTGAGTAGCATGGACAACAATTAAACGTTGTAAAATTTGATAAATATCTTCAACGCTTAGAGTTTTGAGGTGAATTGCAGGTTCTGACATATCCTGAATTCCATTTTCAAGAAAGCGACTTTTTACTAATCGACTCCGCAAAGCTTCATCACTATATAATCCACGTCGCTTATCTTCTAAAAATTGAGGAGTTCCGCCGATAAAAATGCCTAAATATTCTATACCTCCGCCTCTTGTATCGTTGAACATAGTGAGAATTTTGTCATAGTTTTTTTGACGAGAAAGTGTATGGTTTATTTTATATAAATGAACTACTTCATCAACTATAATTAGTAATCCTTTGTAACCAATATCAGAGACAAACTTGGCTAAAAGCTTGATATAGTCGTACCAACTATCATCATCAATAATACTGACACGTTCGCCCAAAGCTATCTTAGCTTCTGTTTTTGTGGCAAACTCTCCCCGCAACCAACGTAAGGCGGCTTCTTTTTTTTCAGCATCATCTAAGCGATAGCCTCGCCAATAAGTAATAATCACATTAGCAAAATCAAATCCATGCACTAATCCTTCTATATCTTTAACAACTTCTCGAATTTTATCTTCTACTTGATTATCAAAATCTTGCTCATTTGGACGACTTCCTGTTGTCTTGGCAACTTGGTTTTGAATATCATTAATCCATCCTTCTAAAATCGCAATTAATGCACCACCATCAGGACGAGTTTTAGTCGATAATCTGGGCATTAATTCCCGATATGTGGCAACACTTTGATTATTGGTTCCAGCAAGTCGTCTTTCGGGGGATAAATCAACATCAGCTACTACGAAACCTTGCTGTAATGCATAGTTACGAAGTAGTTGCAGCATGAAGCTTTTTCCAGCGCCATAACGACCGATAATAAAACGAAATGCTGCACCACCTTGTGCCATGTTATCGAGGTCTTGTGCAAGTGCTGCCATTTCTTTTTCTCTGCCAACGGCAATATGTTCAAGTCCAATTCTTGGTACAACTCCTGCACTTAGGGAGTTGATTAAAGCGGTTGATACTCGTTTAGGAATTGTTGGCATTGTGTGTATCCTTTAAAAATAAATATTTTATAGTATTTTTTATGATTTGTATAAATTAATTGCCTGATTTACCACTTCTATATATTCTGGTGCGATTACTGGAGGTGTTGAAATTGAGCCTGGTTCAATAATGCGATCGCCTATGGTATCAATAGCACAATTGTTGATATAATCAATTAGTAATTCGGGCATTGTCAGATTTTCTTCAGCGATTGTTTTAAGTGTTGCCATTGAATTGCTTGGTTCAGCAATTGATTCAATTACTTTAATTCCGTAATCAGGAAGTTGATGTAAGAAATCTAGCCATTCTTGAGATAAAAGTGGCTCTTGAGGTGAATTTTTCTTTGATGATTTTTTAGGATATTTAAGACGCTCTAGTTCTGCCTCTAGCTGACTTTTCTCTTCTCTAAGACTTAATAATTCTTGCTGATTTGCTTGTTGCTCATTTTGTGGTTTGGCTTTGGCTTTTAATTGAATTAATTCTAAATTAAAGAAAGCCAAAGATTGTCTTACCTGATTTTCTTCCTCAAGCAAGATAGACTTTTGGATTTTGATATTTAAGAGGTCTTGTTCTAAAGATTGCTTCTCTGTTTCTAATTCAACAATTTTATCTGGTAGTTGCCGCATTTCTGAGTTAATTAAATTTAGAGCAGTTTCTGCTTTGCGGACTTCAGTGTTTTTAGTTGAGAGGACTTGATTTAGTTGATTTATCTGATTTTCAATGGTATTTATTTGCTCTTGTATAATTGATAATTCCTGCAGCTTCTGTTGCTTTTGTTCTTGAAAACGAACTAACTCCCAACTAATTGATTTTCTTTGGTCATAACACTCAGTAACTTGACTCCGCAAATAATTAAGCTCGGCTTTTAAATTATTAATACTCGCTTCTAACCCTTGTTCTTCACCTAAAGCATCAACTAAATATTGATTCATATCTTCTTGATATGCCTCAAGTTCCTGAATTTGATTTACCAGAGCATTTCTAAAGCGTTTTTCTCGATTAAGTCGCCGCTTGTGTATAACTACCGCTCCAGCATAAGTCGCAGGAATCGTAATTACACCTGTAAAAAAAGCTTTTCCAAAATCCTGACTTGCCATTAGACTCAGACACAAGCTTACTCCAAAAGCAACAGAACCTAGAACTAGCCAATTTGTTATTTTTGCTGATAGTGTAAGCGTCGATTTATCAGTTCGCATATCGCTCGAATTAAAGCGTTTTCCTTTATTCGTTTAATGTAGTCTTTTTAGCGCCCGAAACGACTAAATCTGCTTGAAGAAAATCAATAAATTGTCTTGCCGTCCGTCCAGAACGCCCATTATGGCGTGTTGCCCATTGTAGGGCGCGATAATCCAAATCTTCTTCAGTTAGCGTTATCTTAGCTTGTAGAGCCAAATGCCGTACAATTTTGAGATAAGTATCTTGATTAGCGGGTTCAAAGGTCAAGGTTAAGCCAAAGCGATCGCTAAATGACAGCTTTTCCTGAACCGTATCCCAAGCATGAACTTCATCACCTTCACGAGGACGAGGACGCTCCTCAAAAAACTCCCGAATTAAGTGGCGACGGTTAGATGTTGCATATACGACAACATTTTGCGATCGCGCCGTGACACTTCCTTCCAAAACAACTTTTAAAGCTTTAAAAGCATCATCATCTTCCTCAAAAGAAAGGTCATCAACAAATATAATAAACTTCTGGGAAACATTCCGCAGTTTCTCAATAATAATTGCTAAATCTTTAAGATCAGACTTACTAACTTCAATCAAACGTAAACCTCGCTGGCTATACTGATTTAATAATCCTTTAACTAAAGAAGATTTCCCTGTGCCACGGCTACCATAAAGTAAAACATGAAGAGCAGTGTAACCAGCTAATAAAAACTCTGTATTTTTCACCAAAGCTTCTTTTTGAGATTCATAACCAGTCAATTGATTTATCTCAATTAAGTCTGGATGAATAATGCCCATAAGTTGTCCAGACTGCCAGCGTAAAGCGCGATATTGAGCAAATAGTCCAGTGCCAAATTGCTGATAATAAGTTGCTAAGTCTTCTAATATATCTGTATCTGCCCAGTTTTTCTGTTGCAATTTTTCTCGAACTAGTTTTTCTTCTACCGTACAATTATCTAAGCTTTCGACATCCCAAAAAGCAGGTGCAACAGGCATTTTACCAGCTATCTGTACCCAGTTACTTAGTTGTTCTCCACTACATTTATAAAGACTTTGTAAAGCTTGTAGATCTTGCTGTGCTGCTGCTACTAAAGCCGGAGGTAATTTTGCTAATCCTACTAATTGAACTTGCTGACTAAAAGGATTTTGATCTATCAAAATTTGGCTAACTAAATAATCCTGCCAGTTTTGCTGACAGTCAGCTAATGATTTAAACCAATTGCCATAAGCATATAAGCAATTGATACCATCTTTATCACTATCTAGAATGGTTTGTAAAAGGCTTAAAAAAGCTTGCCCAACTGAATTATTAAGCACCGACTGATAAATCAATAAAGAGGCGGCTTGACGTTGCAGTTTTTGAATTGAAGTACTGGAAATAGTCATAAGATAGAAGGAACTTTTAATGAGTGATTAACTTCAGTTTCGAGAAACAAGATTTATGAATGTTCATATTCCTTGCCGAATCACCATATCATTAAAAGGTAAAAAACAATCTTCTCCTTAATAAGAAAGACTACTTTTATGGTCAAGTTAGCAAAATTTAAGTATTATCCTAATGAAACTATTCCTGCTACTGCTAATGCACCAGCAATTGCCAAAATAGCCAAAGAAGTAAGAGCCGTACTAAATAACCCCCAAGCTGCACCTGCGGCGGCTTTTTTAGTTTCTACTGCTTGCTTTTTCGCTCTTTGAGCAGTAGTAGCAAAGTATCAACCAATTGTGAAAGGTGATTACTTAAGGCATCTACTCCCGCTTCTGGAGCAGACAAAAGTGTTTCAAAAACTTTTTAAATACTTTCAGGATTCAACTCTTCTTGCCACTAAAAGGCAGATAATTTTCTACTTAAGGTTTGGTTGCAGAAGTGGGAGAATGCCTTTTTACTCTCCAACTCGATGAGAGTGCTTCTCTGGCACCGGATCATAACCGCCCGGATGGAAAGGATGGCAACGCAAAATCCGCCGCACTGCTAACCAACTACCACGTAATGCACCAAACCGCTCAATCGCCTCAATTGCATAACCAGAGCAAGTTGGTTGAAAGCGACAGGTGGCTGGCAACATTGGCGAAAGCAAGGTTTTGTAACCTCTAATTAATAAAATCAATAATATTTTCATAATTACGAACCAAATCTAGATAAAGTGATAAGAGAGGTTATATTTTTTGCTTGATCACGCCCTTGCTTCACTCCATCCCCTGGTTAGAATCGAACCCCAATTTGTGGATCAATGTTAGTCTGATTGCATTGGGTCTAGGTCTTATTGTACTGCTTGCCGAATTTTTAGATCGCCGCATTTCTACAAATACTGAGCTGGCGCGTAAAGTCGTTCATATTGGCACAGGTAATGTTATTTTGGTTGCCTGGTGGCTACAAATTCCTGCTTGGGTGGGTATTTCGGCTTCCATTATTGCCAGTATTATTGCACTTTTATCTTATTACATTCCTTTTTTACCAGGCATCAACAGCGTTGGACGTAAAAGTTTAGGAACATTTTTTTATGCCGTTAGTATTGGCATCCTCGTCGCTTGGTTTTGGCCCCTAGAGCAATTTCAGTACGCTGCTTTAGGGATTTTGGTAATGGCTTGGGGGGATGGATTGGCAGGAGTAATCGGTCAACGTTTTGGTCAACATCCCTACGAAGTTTGGGGAATGAAAAAAAGCTGGGAAGGTTCTCTGACGATGCTTTTGGTTAGCTATGTCGTTAGTAGTTTGATTCTTTTGAGTGTGCAAGGTAATGTTTGGCAAACTTGGGTTGTGTCTCTTGCGATCGCTTTTTTTGCTACTAGTTTAGAAGCTTTCTCTAAGTTAGGTATTGATAATCTTACCGTTCCTTTGGGTAGTGCCGCTGTCGGCTTTTTCTTGAGCCAAATTATACCCCTTGGATAGTTGACATTTTGCTTATACTTCTTGGGTTTTTCTCAACTCACACTCTTTGTGATCTTTCTTAACAATTATTCAAGCTTTTCGGCAAAATTGCCTAGACATTCGCTGCACATTCAGCGATTTTGCCGACGTTTTATGTGAGCGATCGCTTTATCTTTGAAATTCATAGTGTTAGTTCTCACTGATTGCCACAGTCTCACTGTAATTCTTGAGCGCTCTGGCAGAGGAATTCACCGCCTTTAAATGTGGTTTATAGTTAAGATAAATAACAAGATCTTGACAAATCTACTATTTGTTTAGTTCAGACATTTCTCAAAGATAGAGATATAATGACTTTCTTCAACCCTACTGAACCAATTCTTCGCAGCAAACAAGAAGCATTAGATTTTCAAGACCGTCAAGGGTTAATAAATCTTCACCTGAGAATTAGAAACAAAACAAT
Organism: Coleofasciculaceae cyanobacterium; assembly: GCA_049671305.1. GTDB lineage: Bacteria > Cyanobacteriota > Cyanobacteriia > Cyanobacteriales > Coleofasciculaceae > CADCTM01. Next base: position 101,954 of record JBATUR010000035.1, on the reverse strand, counting down.
ATTTTCGACTTTTTATACCAGAATTGATCAAGTTTTTTTGCTTTGGGGCATAATTTCCCCAGCAATTTTTATTAGCGCTCAATTTATTCATATTAGCTGGATGATTCAAGCTGGATATTTGACAGCACTAACTTTAATCGGCACAGTTGGCATGGTTGCACTTAGTCACTTTTGGGTAAAAGTCGAACGTCTGAGATGGGTGCTTTATTGCTGGGTGATTTTGATGTTGGGGGGTGTTGTTTTGACGGACTGTAGCATCTTTTTGGGTTGGGGAGAAGTCTTGATGCGTCTGTGTACTTTGTGGCTAGGGTTGATTGCTTTTGGGTACTTGTGTACAGGAGTTGGAATGCGATCGCGTGCCTTTGTTACCGCTAGTATCGTTCATCTTTTAGGCATTGCAACTTTACCTTATGTTGGCGCTTGGCAGTTTTTGACAACAGCTATTGTCATGGGAGCAAGTTTATTAATCTTCGCCGCTGTGCAGTGGGATATGCGTCCACCCATTAAGTACAATCTGTTGACATTGGAACAAAAACAGTTCAATGAAAAACAGTATCAACTGCGTCAAATTCCTGTCTCAGTCGGTGGACTGTAAAAATTTACCAATTGCTGCAATATTCTTTCTTTTGATAGAAGAAAAATCCGTCGCTCTGTAATTTTCATTACAATCAAAACTGATTTCTGGCAAGTGATCAGCTTACCCAATTATGAGGACGTACTTTATAACTTTTAAAGAAAAAGTCCTCGATTCTGTGCCATCATGATCGTTATTGTTGATTAAAAAGGTTTAGTAATACTGCTTAACAAGCTGTTATTAATCCCTAAGACCCATATATTAACTGGGTCAAACTGTGAGCTAATGGCCTATGTTGTTGACGAATAAAAACTGTATCGGCTGGGAGTTATACCGCAGTGACCCGTTACTGTGCATCAAAGGAGAGCGACGTCCGATGTACAGACGATACAAATAAAAAAGAGTGGACTAAAAACGGTGTGAAGTTTCTGTCGCTTCCTTCACTTAATTACTACCAACGGAGGGCTAAACTCCTCATCAGAGCGGTCAGAGGTAGTAGACGTGGAGTAGTTCACTTGTAAATGTCATTATTAAATATAATCCCTGACTCATGCGACGAGTCGGGGTTTTATATTGATTAAATTATAACAGGGCGCATCCGAACCGATCCTAGAGAATTACCAAGTTTTGTTGCATAAGTTCTTAAAGTACAGAAATAATATTTAACAATACAATCAGACTGCTAACATACACGGATGCTGATTATGCAACCTGGGAAGTTTAAGAGTTTTGTGGTTGCAATTGTGTTGTTTGTTGCTATGGCAGAAACCAGGAAAAGAGCAAGCACTTTGGCACAGACAACAATTAAATAAAACAAGTTTAGCACACGCTAAGAGTATCAAAAATCGTGACTTAGCGCGTCAGCACTCTATCAACAGAAAAAATATTAAAGATAGTAACCCGCAAGAGTATATCTTAATCATCTTAGGATCTGGTTATTTAGTGGTACAAAGCTAAGTAAGCCATAACAATGTTGTAATGTAATTAACCAGCTAATAAACTATCTATGTCACAAATTAAACGTCGTCAGTTTTTACAATTTGCCAGCTCAACTTTAGCAACATTAGGCTTGAGTCAACTTGATATTCAAACCGCCGCTAATAGTTTTGGACGTGCTATTGCCCAAAGCACACCTCGTAAACTTGCCCTACTAATTGGCATCAACACCTATCCAAAGTCGCCTTTATACGGCTGCGTTACTGATGTTAATTTACAACAACAATTACTAATTCATCGCTTTGGTTTTAATCCCAAAGATATCTTAATGATTACAGATGCACAAGCCACTCGCCAAGGCATTCTTGACGCCTTTGAAGAACACTTAATTAAACAGGCAAAACCAGGTGATGTCGTCGTCTATCACTTCTCTGGGCATGGTTCCCAAGTACGCGATACTGACTGTGATATGTCAGATTGTCTTAATAGTGCCTTCGTGCCTGTAGATAGTCGTTTATCCAACGCTGATCGAGTGCCAGATATTATGGGACATACCCTATTTTTATTAATGGATGCCCTGAAGACAGAAAACGTTACCGTTGTCCTCGATAGCTGTCACTCTGGCGGCGGCACAAGAGGCAACTTACGCATTCGTTCTCGTAATAGTCCCACTCCACCTCAAATAACTAATACCGAACAAGTTTATCAACAAAAATGGCTATCAACGCTCAATCTTTCCGCCGATGCCTTCAAGCAACGACGCCGTGCAGGTGTTGCCAAAGGTGTGGTGATTGCTTCCGCCAAACGCAATCAATTAGCCGCTGATTCCCCGTTTCAAGACTTTTTTGCAGGCGCTTTTACTTATTTAATGACTCAATATCTTTGGCAACAAACAGGTAATGAATCTTTTGCCCGTGTGATGCCAAATATTGCTCGTAGTACTACTAGGTTATCCTTTACCAAACAGGAACCATTAATTGAAGTAAAACCAGGTAGCGACCATATCAGAAGCCCAATTTATTTTATTAATGAAACAACTCCGCCAGCAGAAGCAGTAATTACCAAAGTTGAGGGAAATCAAGCCCAATTGTGGTTAGGCGGTCTTCCACCCAACAGTTTAGCTGCTTTTAATTCCGGGGCGATACTTTCGGTTGTTGACTCGTCAAACCGTGAGCAGGGACGGGTAGAATTGATTTCTCGCGAGGGTTTAATTGGACAAGCTAAATTATTAGATGCGGCAAAATCAGGTGCTTTTTTGCAAGAACGTGTTCGTGGTATTCCGAGTAATTTAAGCTTAAAAATTGGTCTTGACTCCTCCTTGGGTAATCAGATAAATCAAGCCAAACAAGCGTTGACTGCTATCCCTCGTATCGAAGCCCTACCTTTGCAACAGGAAGAAGTGCAGTATATTTTGGGACGCATGACGCCAGCTTATCGACAACAGTTGCAGGCGACAATAACGCCCCCAGAAGTTGACAGTTTTGGGCTATTTTCACCAGCCTTAGAGTTGATTCCCAATTCATTTGGTACAAAAACGGAAACTATTACAGAGGCGATTACTCGTCTGCGTTCCAAGCTTCAATCATTACTAGCGGCGCGGATAGTTAAAACCGCCTTAAATACTAATTCCTCACGCTTAAATATCGTCGCCTCAATGCGTCCAGAAGGGACAGAGGAAGTGATTGCCAGCGCTTTTACGGTTCGTGGTTCGGCTAAAAATACGGCACAGAATGCGGCAACACCTGCTGTGCCTTTGAGTTCTCAAAAATTACCTTTAGGAACACCAGTACAAATACAAATTGTTAATAATGAGAAGAATCCTTTGTATCTAAGTGTGTTGGTAATTGACCCAACTGGTGAAATTTCGGTAGTTTTTCCTAATCAATGGGCAGCCGCCGCCGCTGTAACTTTGGTCGCTGCCGGTCAAACCTTGCTAATTCCTGACCCTAATAAAGACCGCTTTCGTTTGGTGACTCAAGAACCAAAAGGTGTGGCTGAGGTGTTGATTTTGGCGAGTCGCAGTCCATTACGCAAAGCCTTACAAACTATACGGGCAATTGCGGCAGCGCGTGACAATAATCGCAGTGGTCCGGTGACTTTGGAGGCTTCTGTTGGGCAAAATCAACCGACTGAGGTGATTGATAATTTGCTTGAGGATTTTAATACGGGAACTCGCAGCGCGTCGGCTACGAGTGCTAGCAGTACTAAGGTGCAGAATCTGGACACGACTCAGTTGGCGGCATTGTCAATTAGCTTTGAGGTGATTTAGGCTGAATTAGCTAAACATTTAACTTGTGTTTTTCGCTTCCTGATCGCCTATTATGATTGGGGTAAACTTTACTTTGTGCTTGGTAATACCTCATTCTCCCTAATTCCTACGTTACACAAGTTTTCAGACGGCTATAGCTAAAGAGGGAAATCTCTCTGTTATACTGGTTTGCCGACTCAAGACCGTGATACCTTATAAATAGTGTAAACATTCTGTAATAATCAGAATAAAAGGAAAACCATTAGCTTAAATCCTGTCGATTGCCAAACCAATGGTAAAAGTATGGGTAGCGATTGCTAGGGATAAATGGTATAGGTGGGCTTGATTTTACTGCATCAGTTTATGCTGTTGAAATTGGTAAGGATCGTTAAAAGATTGTCTGGGCGTGGGAATCGTTCGTCAATCAAATGCGTTCTTATCCAGAATTGCTACTGGTGTAAACGACTTTGTTTGAATCCAATCTGGAGGAATTTCTCATGTCCGTTCGTCTTTATGTAGGTAACTTGCCCAAAGAAGATGTAGACCGCGATGAATTGCACGCGATTTTTGCAGAATTTGGTGACTCAGTTTCGACGAAAGTCATTAAAGACCGCAAAACTGGTAAATGTCGGGGCTTTGCTTTTGTGACTGTGCCAACTGATGAACTTGCTGACCAACTTATTGAAAAGTTCAATGGTCAAATGTTCAAAGAAACTGAGCTGAAAATTGAAAAAGCTCTGCCACGCACAAAAAGTCAAGAAGAAGAAGACGCTGCACCCCGCGCTGCTGCTAGCAACAATGCTCCAGCGCCAGTGCGTCGTGCTGGTGGTGGCGGTGGTAATAGTGGCGGTGGCAAAAAGTCCTCTAAGCGTGGTACTTCCACTACAACTACAAGCACTCCCTCAGATGGTGCAATTCAACCCGATCCACGTTGGGCGGCTGATTTGGAGCGGCTCAAAGAGATGTTAGCGGCTCAAGCTACGCCAAATCCCTAACCCCAATGTGGATCAGGTAAGATAATTGCTCAGATTCTTTTTCTTAATCATCTTGGCTGAATTGCTTAGATCTGGGTCGAAAGAACCTGAGCCCAAGTACGGGTGCTGTGGCTCTTGGTTTTTTAAGCCTGGAGCTGTAGCATTCGTATATGATTAAATAAACTCAAAATAAAGACTATTCGTTTCATGATCATAGTCTCCAAAATATAGTACCGCTTCAAAGATACGGTCACGGCGCGTTAAGTGGGAAACTGTTTCTTGTGTAAATCAAAGGAAAGTTTGTCATGAGTGCAGAAAAAGACCCGGTGAAGGTGATGAAGCAAGAAGTCGGCAAAGCTGCTGCGGCACTGGTTAAATCCGGTATGATTGTGGGGTTAGGCACCGGTTCAACCACCGCTTATGCGATCGAGTATTTAGGAAAACGCCTCCAGTCTGGTGAGTTAAAAGATGTCCAAGGCATTCCCACCTCTTTTCAAGCAGAAGTTTTGGCAAAACAATATGGCATTCCTTTAACAACTTTGGATGCTGCTGACCATATTGATATTGCCATTGATGGCGCTGATGAAGTTGATCCGCAGAAAAATTTAATTAAGGGTGGCGGCGCGGCTCATACTCGTGAAAAAATTGTTGATGCGTTGGCAGCAAAATTTGTAGTTGTTGTCGATAGTGGCAAATTAGTTGAGCGTTTGGGTTCGACTTTTTTATTACCAGTAGAAGTAATTCCGATGGCAATAACACCTGTGATGCGTGCTATTGAAAAATTGTCAGGCAAACCAGAGTTACGCATGGGTATAAAAAAAGCAGGTCCCGTAATTACCGATCAAGGTAACATGGTAATCGATGTAAAATTTGACTCAATTGATCATCCTGCGGAATTAGAAAAAACGCTGAATAATATTCCTGGAGTTTTGGAGAATGGTTTATTTGTTGGCGTAGCAGACTTAATTTTGGTTGGCGAAGTTAAAGATGGTCAAGCAACTGTGCGTGAGATTTCTTAAGCTAAAACGGCTAAAATAAATGTAAATGGGGGCGCAAATAATTGCCCCCAGTGCGAGCGAGTTGTGTAAAGATATTCTGAAAAATATGCCTTTGCAAATTATGTCAGTAAGTTTTTAAAGAACTTAAAATAATTAAAGATCAATATAAGCCAATCATGCAATACCGAAGATTTGGACGTACTGAATTGCAAATGCCGGTGTTTTCTTGCGGCGGCATGAGATATCAATTTAAGTGGCAAGATGTTCCGCCATCAGAAATTCCTGAGCACAACCAAGAAAATTTAGAAGCAACAATTCGCCGCTCAATTGAAGTTGGCATTAATCATATTGAAACGGCTCGTGGCTATGGCACATCTGAGATGCAGTTGGGACAAATTTTACCAACTTTTGAGCGGGACAAATTAATTGTTCAAACCAAAGTTAATCCAAAATCAGATGCTCAAGAATTCCAGCGGGAGTTTGAAAAGTCTTTGGATTATTTAAGGCTAGATTATGTGGATTTGTTGTCAATACATGGCATTAATACACCGGAAATATTAGAGGATACTATTCGTCCCGGTGGCTGTATGGATGTGGCACGGAAGCTGCAAGCGCAAGGGAAAGTGAGGTTTCTGGGTTTTTCTACCCACGGTCCTACTGATGTAATTGTTAAGTCAATTGAGACAAATCAATTTGATTATCTTAACTTGCATTGGTATTACATTAATCAGGTTAATTGGGCAGCAATTGCAGCAGCTAAACGCCATGATATGGGAGTTTTTATTATTAGTCCCAGCGATAAAGGCGGGATGCTTTATGCACCGCCTCAAAAGTTGGTAGAACTTTGTCAACCTTTAAGTCCGATGGTGTTTAATGATTTGTTTTGTTTGTCCCATTCCCAAGTGCATACTTTAAGTTTAGGCGCAGCAAAACCGTCGGATTTTGACGAACATTTACAGGCAGTGGAATTATTAGATCAAGCTGATCAGATTTTGCCGCCAATTTTGGTACGTTTGGAAGCAGAAGCGATCGCCATTTTAGGGGAAGACTGGGTAAAAACTTGGCACATAGGCTTGCCCAAACCAGAAGAAACCCCAGGTGGCATGAATATCCCAGCTATTTTGTGGCTGAGAAATCTTGCCCTTAGTTACGACTTAGTTGACTACTGCAAAATGCGCTATGCCTTGTTAGGTAATGCTAGCCATTGGTTTCCAGGGCATAAAAGCGATCGCTTAGATGAGTTTGATTTACAACCATGTTTAAAAAATAGTCCTTATGCTAACAAAATACCAGCTTTTTTAGCAGAAGCTCATCAGATGTTTGGTGGTCAAGAAATTAAACGTTTGTCACAGCAATAAACAACAAATCCCTGACTTCTTCAAGCCGGGGATTTGATTAATTATTTAAAATTAGATGTTTGGCTCATCCAGACGAATTTTCTTGACTGGTGTATCAGTATCAATCTTACGAGGATTAACTGACATATCAGGCTGATTGTAAGGATTTGGATCAATCACGATCCGGTCTTTGTCCATAGTTGGCTTATGAGGTGCGATCGGCTGTGCTATGGGCATTCCGGGCTTTTGCTGTTGTTTGGCGTCCTTAGCGGCATCCTTGACTGAATTGGCAGCATCTTTGCTCGCTGATTTTGCATCTTGGCTAGCACTTTTGGCTGTATCTTTCACTTTATTAGAGACATCTTTTGCTGCCGATTTAGCATCTTGGCTAGCACTTTTGGCAGCATCAACCGCCGCTGGTTTGGCTTGCTTTGCTGTATCTTTTACTTCATTAGATACATCTTTTACTGTAGATTTTGCATCAGCAGCAACGTTTTTAGTGGCATCAACTACCGAAGGCTTGACTTGCTTGGCAGCATCTTTTACTTCATTAGCCACACCTTTTGCTGTAGATTTGGCATCAGCAGAAGCACTTTTCACTGCATCAACTACCGCTGGTTTTGCTTCTCTAGTAGCATCTTTAACTGCATCTACAGTGCCAACAATTGAAGGGCGAGTTTCATCAACAGTCTGCTTAAGAGAATCTACCGCTTCTCTAACTGAAGGCTTGGTTTCGTCAATTGTATCTTTTACTGAATCAACAACACCTCTGACTGAAGGTTTTGTTTCATCAATTGTTTCTTTAACAGAGTCAACTGTATTAACTAAAGAAGGCTTGACTTCTTCCACGGTATCTTTTACCGCATCAGCAACACCAATCACTGAAGGTTTAACTTCATCAACCACATCTTTAACGGCATCAACCACTTCGTCTACAGTGTGATCGATACTTTCAGCCGCAGCATTACCTGTAATTCCACCAGCCACAGCACCTGCAACTGCACCAATTGCCGCGCCCATTTTACCACCAACCATCCTGCCAATAGTGGCACCGGCAACACCACCGCCTGCTGCACCAATAGCTGTAGCGACTGGGTGATCTTTGCTTTCTTCTTGTTGATCTTTAATAATTTCGTCGCCTTCTTCGTGTTTTGCCAGTGGTGCGGGTGCGGGCTCAACAATTACTTCAGGCTGATTAATATCGAAAGGTTTGTTATTAGTAGTCATATCGATTATCCTTGTGAACGGCTTACAGATTTATTGTCTAAGTTGTTAACTGATGTCAATTTAGCAACAACACAAAGCAATTTACACCGTTCTAAAGAGAGACATTAGCAAGCTCAAAGTCAGTCTATGGAGGGACTTGCTCAACATTGTAATCAAAACTACTATTTTTTCAGGCAGAAGAAAAATCCTGTCAAATTCAACCAAAATCAGTTATTTTTTGGAGTTATTTTTTTTTGATAATTGGTAATTCTTTTGGTGCTAAATAAGAGCGTAGGTATAAACAATGACGAATGCTATTACTTAAGGGGGTTGTAAAAGATTCGATTGACTCAATTTCTGCTCCTAAGTTTTCTACTATAGGTTTGAGTGCTTCCGTTTCCTCATCTGTCCAATGTCCCCGGTAGAGAATGGCTAAACCGCCAGTTTTCAGCAGAGGTAAGGCGTAGCTGGCGCAAATTGTAGCAGGGGCGACGGCTCTGAGTAGGGCAAAATTATAGTATTGCCGATGTGCTGGCAAAAGAGCTAAGGCTTCTCCTCTACCTGTTAAAGCCGTGGCGTTGTTGATGCCGAGGTTGGCGATTAAAGTTTCGACAAAGGCAATTTTTTTGCGCGTAGAATCGAGTAAAGTAACTGAACACTGAGGAAATGCGATCGCAATTGGTAGTCCGGGAAAACCTGCACCTGTACCAATATCAATCATATTTAATGGCGACTCCGCAACATTATTAACCCCGATTATTGGCGTCAAAACACCGCGTAAAGAGTCCCATAAATGCTTTTCCCAAAAATCTGTAGGCTCAGTAATGCGAGTTAAATTTAACTTTTGATTACCTTCTAAGATACCTTGATAAAGTTGCTGAAATAGCTGTTGCTGTTCCAGATTTGGTTGCCAATTTAAGGTTTGCTGCCAGATTTGGGTCATAGTTGGCAGCATCACTGTTTCAAGTTCGTTCATTTAGGAATTATTAATTGTGGTTCAGTATTTTTAGCAGCTAAAGTAGCCGGATCAACAGCTTCTAATACTCCATGATCGAGAGTCCAGCAACGGTCAGCAATTGCCAACAAATCACCTGCATCATGAGTTACAATTAGCAGCGTCCAGTGAGTTTTGAGTTTGGCAAGCAAACTTACCAATTGACGCCGCATTGACCAGTCTAAGCCCGCTGTCGGCTCATCTAACATTAAAACATTCGGCTGTCGAATTAGCTGCACAGCCAGGGCAAGGCGGCGCTGCTGTCCCCCACTCAGAGCATGAGGCGCTGTCTGTAATGATATATCGGCAAGTCCCACTTCTCCTAGAGCTTCAAAAACTTTTTCCGAGCCCAACTCTGGATGCCCTAAGCGCAATTCCTCTAAAATTGTATTACCACAAAAATGTCGTTCCGGAAACTGAAATACCAAACCCCCTAGTTGCTGTAGGTGATCAGCAGACAATTCTTGATCTCGCCAAAAAAGACTACCATTCGTTTGCTCTGCCAACCCTGCTAAAATTTCCAGTAAAGTACTTTTACCAGAGCCACTAGGTCCAATTATCAGTCCTAGTTGTTGCGGTGCAAGTTCTAGGGTAAGAGATTTTAAGATAGCAGTAGGGGTGGCGGCGGGGTGATATGTCAGATTTTTGAGATATAGCATTAAGATTGGTACTAGAAAAGGGCAGTTCAGGGCGTTAAAGCCAGATTAATCAATTCTTCTCAATTTTGACAAATTTAACCTTGATTATTCCAACTATTACTTAATTGGAACCTCAAAGCAACAGCTACGTCAGACTTTAATCAATGATCATTTTTTGTGAGGATGACTATGATAACTTGGTTTCCTGCACCAAAACAGACTGTGACCTTTGCTAGTGCGGCATTTGTGGTAATAGGTATGTGGGCGACACCAGGAATGGCGGGTGATCCCTTTCGCACCAACAGTCCTCGCGCTATTGGTGCTAATACCGAAGCCGCTTTTAATTCTATCTTTAAAGAAGGAGATTATAAAGGCGCCAAAGCTTACTTAACTAAAGCCGAATCAACTGAATCTCAGGAACCTCTAGTATATGCTATGCAGGCAGCTCTTGCCTTCACAAATGGAGATTTGGAGGGATTAAATCGCTACGCAACGAAAACCAAAGAAACTGCTCAAAGACTTGTCGCAACTGACCCATTACGTGGTAATCTTTATACAGCGGCAGGAGAGTTTTTAGCTGGAGCTTATGACGTTAAAAAACAAGGTTCGCCTGTTAGTGCTTTACCCAAATTGCAGAAAGTTTTTCAATATTTAGATGAGGCAAAAAAAACTGATCCAAATGACCCAGAATTGAACTTGATGTCGGGTTATATGGATTTGATGTTAGCCGTTAATTTGCCTTTTTCTGATCCATCTCAAGCCATCAATAAATTAGAAAAATTTGCTTCTCCTTCTTATTTAGCTTACCGAGGAATTGCTGTCGGTTATCGTGATTTAAAACAATATCCCAAGGCGATGGGATTTGTTGATCGTGCTTTGGCTTTGACACCAAATAACCCCGAAGTTTTGTATTTGAAAGCGCAGATTTTGCGCTACCAAGATAAGAAACCAGAATCTTTGGAATTTTTTAAAAAAGCACTAGAAAAACAAGCGCAACTGCCTACAGAAAGTGTGGCACAAATCTCCTTTGAGCAATGCCGACTGCAAAATAAGGTTGCTTCAGGAGATGAAAACAAAGGCAAAGATTGTAAAGCAGTAAAAGATGAAGTGAGAAAACGAGCTAATTGAGTAATTTTTAGATAATTCTGCTTTCCAAAAGTCAGTTTCTGATCACATACCAGAAAATAAGAGTAAAGTGAAGAGTAGACATTGAAAAAAACACTCTTCACTTTTTTTACAAATACAGTAATTCTTATCTGTGAGATACCTTCAATTCTCAATTTCCATAAGTGAGAATAACCATACATTACAAACTGTTACTATCTGTGCTAGTAATTTTCAAGAGAGTAGAGGCGTCAGGTATAATCACTTTGTTCATTAGTTGCATTTTGCTCCAATAATGGCTCGATTAAAGATTATTGACAATTTTGATAGCAGTTTTGTGCTTGACCCAGAAGCGCGAGATAATTTATTTAGTTTATTAAAGCAGGAAAATTTCTGCCTAGAAGTAGCCCAACAAGTACAATGTTCAACAGTTGAATTTACAGAATTACTTTTTCAACCAATTCCTTACACCACGGCAACGCCAAAAGGAATGCCAGCAGAATATGAGCAGTATCACAATAATCAAAATTATCTGATTATTAATGTGCCGCCTACCTTTATGTTTAAAGCCAAAATCTTTAAACCTAGCCGCTTGTGTGCAATTTATCAAAAAGTTAGCTAATTTTTATTATCACCAATGACTAATGATCCAACTCCTTCTCTTGCTGATTTAGACTATATCCCATATCTTGATGATACCGGAAATCTACCTGAAGAATTACAAGGAAAAATAGGTATTTATGCCATTTTTGATCAAAATAAAACCTTGCAACTAGTAAATTATTCTCGTGATATCTATCTTAGTCTCAAACAACATTTAGTTCGTCAGCCTCAATCTTGCTATTGGCTAAAAGCTGAAACAATTGAGCGTCCAAATAGAACTCTTTTAGAAACTATTCGAGATGCTTGGATTGCCGAAAATGGTGTTAAACCTGCTGGAAATAATCAAGATGAAGCAATATGGAATAATCCTATTGATGCTAAATTATCGATGAGTGATCAGGAACATTTAAATTACGAAAAAGGCGATGAATTGATGCAAATTAAGCTGTTGAAACAAGTGGCACGGCGAGTTGAAGCTCAAATTGTAGAAAAACTAAAATCTCGCGGCGTACAAACAGAAATTCGCTTCAACCCAAAGTTAAAAGAAAGTGGTTTACTAGACTTGAAATAAAAGCTTCTTTCCTTTGGAGGATTCAGACGCCCAATCAGCAGCGTAAAATCCAAGTAAGTCATGGGGCGGCTCAAGATTAAGTTTATAATTATCTAAAAAGTGTTTCTATTATGACACTGACACTATTAAATAATCGTTATCGTGTACTCCAGACATTAGGTGGCGGTGGTTTTAGTAATACATTTCTTGCTGAAGATACTCATATGCCTTCGGCAAGACGCTGTGTGATAAAGCAGCTCAAGCCTGTAAATAATGACCCCCAAACTTATAAAATTATACAAGAACGTTTTCAAAGAGAAGCTGCAGTTTTAGAAGATTTGGGAGACGGCAATAATCAAATTCCTCGGCTATATGCCTACTTTACAGAAGCAGGACAGTTTTATTTAATTCAAGAATTTATTGAAGGCGATACCTTGACGAAAAAGGTGGAAAAACAAGGAAGATTGCCGGAACATGAAGTTAAGCAAATATTAGTTAGTTTGTTACCGGTACTCGATTATGTACATGGTCGCCAAATGGTACACCGTGATATAAAACCGGATAATATAATAATTAGAAGTCGTGATAATTTACCAGTGCTAATTGATTTTGGTGCGGTGAAAGAAGCGATGAATACCGTGGTAAATGATCCTCGGAATTCTGCACAATCTATGGTAATTGGAACACCAGGATATATGCCGAGTGAACAAGCAGGAGGACGCCCAAATTTTGCCAGTGATTTGTATAGTTTGGGTTTAACTGCGATATTTTTATTAACAGGGAAAATACCTCAAGAATTGGAGACGGATGCACGTACGGGTGAGTTTATGTGGCGTCGTCATGCTCCAAATATTAACTCTAATTTGGCAATGGTATTAGATCAGGCAATTCGCTTTAATGTACGCGATCGCTTCGGTAATGCCAAAGCCATGCTCAATGCCTTACAATCGGCTAACGTTCCCAATGCCAACGCCGCTGACTCACAAATGGCAACGGTTGCGGTTTCACCTGGTGTACCTCATACTCCTAACCGCCCAGCAATTAACAATACTCCCCAAACGGTTCCCGTTGCCAGAAATCCCGTAATCCCCAGAGATAATGGACGAAAACCGTTAATAATCGGCGCAGTAGTGGCAGGAAGTTTAATAATTGCGGCAACGGCAATTGCTTTAGGATTAAGAAGACCTGCTGCTGCGCCAACCGTCGCTGATAACGTTCCCACTGCAGAACCAATACAACAACAATCAATACCTACACCTGATCCGGTTCCAGCAACTGTGCCTACTGTATCAGAACCAACCCAAACGCGATCGCAAACAGATAATACCGCGCCTGCCGCAACCAGACAGCCATCAACAGATAATACCGCGCCTGCCGTCGTTTCCGAGTCGCCAACACCGACACCATCAGAACCCTCAAACTCATCTCCACAGCGACGCCGTAGGGTTTCACAAACAGATAGCGACACGACGGCAGCCAGCCAACGCCCCAGGGGTTCACAAACAGATAGCGACACGACGGCAGCCAGCCAACCCCTCAACATTCCGGCATTTGCCCCAGGCACTCAAGACAGCTATATCAGAGAAGATTTAGGTAATCCTACCAGAGTCACAAGCGGTCTTTGGAATACCCGTGCCGCATTGTATCAAGATATTAAACCAGGGGTAGATTTAGGATATCTTTTTGACCGAGCAAACGGGCGTCTGCGGCAAAGTGAGGTGACATTTGATCCGGCAGTGGGGCGTGAAACAATGTCAACAACCTTGGACAAAATACTCAGCAACAACACTTCAGCGGATATTCAGCAAGGACTTAAAGACGTATATCAAGGCAAAACTAATCGCTATAACTTTGTCAGTGGGCGAGATGGTAGCCTCAAAGGAGTGATTGAAAGAAATAATCGCGATCGCATTTATATCGCTGTCTGGGAAGCAGATTTACACTAGCACAAAAACAGTAATTATGCAACAAAAACAAATTTATTAGCTAATCTCTAAACCACATTAATCAACAAACCCTGTATGCCTGTAGGTTACCAATCATTTAACCTGCTGGCGTCTTTTTTTTTGCTGACTTGAACTTATGCTCAACGCTTGCTTTGGATACCTTTTCCACCTATTCTCAATATAAGCAACCATAGTATCTTAGATAATAGGCTTGAGCCAAGTTCCCATTTGTCAGTGCATCCAACTGATAACTCATCCTCTGACTTCCAGACTGCCCCAAAGCTGCAATATTCAGTGCAGCATTAACAATTAGCTATCTTCAAAGCCACAATGTTCATACTTAAACAACTTGCAAAACCGATAAAACTTAGCTTTTACAGAGTGTATTAATTTTAGCGATCCCTAAAGATCAAACGAAACCTCAAAAATAATGTACTTCCTTACAGATAATTACAACCACCCAACCAAAAGTAAATTCCCGTGTTAGAAGCATTTGTATTCGTAACAATATTATGCGGATTTTTTGGCATCATCCTGAAAAAAAACTTGGTGATGAAAATCGTCTCAATGGATGTCATGAGTACAGGAGTTATTGCTTATTTCGTACTGATAGCATCAGGAAGTGGCTTATTTACACCAATTGTTTCAAAAGCCAAAAATAATGTCGCGTATGCTGATCCAGTTCCTCAAGCAGTCATCTTAACAGCAATCGTAATTGGTTTTTCAATTCAGGCATTAATGCTAGTTTGCGTTATGAAACTAGCACGAGATAATCCGACTCTGGAAAGTGACGAAATCGAGAAAAATAATACACCATGAATAGCCTGACAATATCTCCGGAAATTATAACTATTACCTGGGTTGCACTACCCTTTTTTTTGGGATTTGTAATTTATCTTGTCCCAAAAATTGACCGCTATCTGGCAATTGGCGTGACAATTATTTCCGCCATTTATGCTTTAAAGATATTTGTAGAAAACTCGTCGTTGAGTCTGCAATTACTAGATAATTTCGGCGTTACCTTGCTCATTGATCAATTAAGTGCCTACTTTATCTTGACAAATGCACTGGTAACTACAGCAGTCATTTTATATTGTTGGCAAAGCAGCAAGTCAGCTTTCTTTTATGCCCAAATGATCATTCTGCACGGCAGTCTCAATGCTGCCTTTGCTTGTGCAGACTTTATTAGTTTATATGTAGCCTTAGAAGTCAGCGGAATTGCCGCATTTCTACTAATTACTTATCCCCGTAGCGATCGCTCGATTTGGGTTGGCTTGCGCTATATGTTTGTTAGCAACACTGCCATGCTGTTTTATTTAGTTGGTGCAGTCATAGCTTATCAGACAAAGCAATCGTTTGCTTTTTCCGCTTTGCAAGGCGCACCGCCAGAAGCAGTTGCCCTAATTTTTATGGCACTCTTGGTGAAAGGTGGTGTCTTTGTTTCAGGATTATGGTTACCATTGACTCACTCGGAATCAGAAACACCAGTATCAGCATTACTTTCGGGAGTTGTGGTTAAAGCAGGTGTCTATCCGCTAGTACGCTGTGCCTTAATCATAGAGGAACTCGATCCAATTGTCAGAATTTTCGGCGTTGGTGCAGCATATCTCGGAGTTTTCTGCTGTATCTTGGAAAGAGATACCAAACGAACACTAGCTTGGAGTACAGTTTCCCAGTTAGGCTGGATACTCGCAGCACCAGCAGTGGCTGGTTTTTATGCCTTGGCTCACGGTTTGGTCAAATCAACGCTATTCTTGATTGCAGGTAACTTACCTTCCCGCGACCTCAAAGAACTACAACAAAAACCCATTGATACCCGGATCTGGATTACTCTCGTCATTGCTAGCCTTTCAATTTCAGGTTTTCCCTTTTTAGTTGGTTTTGGGGCAAAAATATCAACACTAAAAAATTTGGTATCTTGGCAGGAAATTGCCATGAATATTGCCGCAGTTGGCACGGCGATCGTATTTGCTAGATTTTTCTTTCTGCCGCATGGTGCAAAAGGAAATACTAGCCCTGGTTTTTGGCTTAGTGTAACCCTTTTACTCGGTGCTTTGATTGCGACAAGTGTTTTCTATTGGGAAGCTTATACGCCTTTCAATATGCTTAAAGCGATCGCAATTATTGGCGTTGGTGTTTTAGCATATCTAGTGCTTTTTCGACGCACAACATTCAAACTACCTCGTGTACTAGAACAATTTGAACATCTGATTGGTTTTATGACCCTAGTTTCAATCCTCTTATTCTGGATGGCATTAGCATAATGGGAAATTTGATATTGCGACTAACTATCTGGTTTCTACTTACCGATAATTGGACGGTAGAAAATTTGCTGATTGGCATTATTGTTGCCCTCGTTTTACCCAGAGGAAATGCAGCCCCAGAAAGAATTAATGATTTAATAAAAGTGCTGTGGAAAATCATGTTAGCAGTTCCCATCGCATATATCGAAGCCTTTGAAATGCTCTTCCGTCCTCATAAACATGAAGATGTAATTATGGAACCAGTTCAATTAAGGCGATCGCCTGGACTGATCTTTTTGGATGTATTTTTGATTACCTTTACACCCAAAACCATTGTCTTGAAATATCACGAAGCTGGCTGGTACGAAGTACACCGAGTTAGACGGAGGCAAAATTGATGACAGTCATGAATCTAATTTTAGTTGCCATGATTTTGGCATTACTCATACCTTTTTATGAGGCTTGGAAAGATGATGATATCTGGCAGACAATGTTGGCACTTGCCAGTATTTCTAGCAAGGCGGCGGTGACAATTCTCTTTGTCTCAGTCTTGCGGGATGATTGGATGATTGGTGTGGTTGGGGTAATTATCCTCAGCGTTGGTAATGCCGGATTTATGTTGTTGGCACAAATAGTTAAAAGATTGAAATATGATTGATATCCTCAGTTATATCTGCATGGGTGTAGGCATCGTTTTTTGGTTTTGGGGCACCTCTTATTTGTTGGGCAGGCGATCGGTATTATATAAGCTGCATAGTCTTTCGGTTGCTGATACTCTAGGATCGATCGCCATCATTGTTGGACTACTGCTTAAAAGACCAGGTGAATGGGCTTTGCTAATTCTTGCCATCATCTCTTTGGCGATTTGGAACACCATGCTGGGATATGTTTTGGCATATTGTTCTACTAGTGGGGGGCAGGATGAATAATCCAGATTTTTATATTTATGTACTGACTGCCTTGCTACCGTTGTCTGCTTGCATGGTGGTGTTTCAAGTCAATCCCTACCACGCACTAGCACTGCGAGGCATCCTGGGGGCGGTGGCAGCCATGTTATATGCGGTTTTGGGGGCGGCGGATGTTTCCTTAACTGAGGCATTGATGGGAACGATGCTGGCGATTACACTATATGCGATCGCCGTTCGTTCATCCTTGATCTTGCGTCTTGGCGTACTCGAAGGTCAGGCAGGGGAGGATTTTGAGCAACTCCTGGCTGACTTCCGCAGCATTTTCGACCACCACTATATGCGCCTAGAAGTGGTTCCCTACAACAATATGCAGGCGTTGCAGCGGGCGTTGACGGAGAAGGAAGTCCATGCAACTTGTGTGCCAGGAGATGAACTACCTTATCAAACCACAATCCGAGTTAAACGCATATATGAGATCGTGCAAGCCGAACTTGCTGCGCCAGGGACAAGCTTAATCTATGTAACACCTCATTTAAGTGAAACACCAGCAAGCACACCAAATTTAGGGGAACAGCAAATATGAAATGGGTTTATGTGGCAGCGGGGCTAGCGCTTGTCGTGCAAATGTTGATTCTGCCTAATGCGGCTTGGGAATTATCGGATATCTCGATTACCGAATTGATAGTAAAAGATAGTGGAGTACCAAATGCGGTTTCGGGCATTATTTTCCGAAATCGGCTCTACGATACGATTTTTGAAGTGGTGGTATTTACGATCGCAATTATGGGCGCTAAGTATCTGTTGGCAGATGAAAAACCAAACTGTGCGGTTTATCAATTCACAGATCAACCCTCAATTGTGCTAGCGCGTCTAGGTGCAACTATTGCCGCCCTAGTAGGGATCGAGTTGGCAATTCGCGGGCATCTCAGTCCGGGTGGTGGTTTTGCGGCTGGCGTGGCGGGCGGAACTGCGATCGGACTAGTGGCAATTACCTCGTCGTCGCAGTGGATGCAGGAAATCTACGAGCGCTGGAATGCTTCTATTTGGGAGAAAATCTCGGTTCTTATTTTCATTGTTTTATCGGTGATCACTCTGGCGGGAGGAGAGTTACCGCATGGAGAATTGGGGGAACTTTTTAGTGGTGGGGTTTTGCCGATCCTCAACATCCTCGTTGCCATTAAGGTTGCGTTGGGTTCCTGGGCGGTGATTTTGGTGTTTGTGCATTATCGAGGCTTGTTGTGATTGCTGTAGTAGTAATAATTGTTAATAACCAACCAACAGCAATCTCAAATTTAGCAATCCTCAAATAATCTAATCAAGATACTGATTTAGCCAAACTATTTCGCTATTGCTGCGTTAGGAATTTGGCTCCATTCACTCCATGATCCATCATAATTTCTGACATTTGGATATCCCAGTAAATACTTCAAAACAAACCAAATATATCCAGCCCTCGCACCAATTGTACAATAAGGAATAATTTCCTTGTCAGCCGTAATTCCCTGACTATTATATAGCGCCTGCAATTCATCGACTGACTTGAAAGTTCCATCTTCATTCAGAGTTTTTAAATGCTCAATATGCACGGCATTGGGAATATGTCCGGTGCGTTGGTTTGCTTGTGGAGGTTGATCATAAAACCACTCACCAGAATACTCCTGAAATGTACGAACATCCAGCAATACGCGATGATTTTGATTAAGAGATGATTGAACTTCCTCTTGCAAAACTCGCAGGTTAGAATTAACAGCTTTCACCTGATAATTAGTTGGCTCAAAGTTTGATAAGCTGGAAACTGGGCGACCTTCTGTTATCCATTTTTGATATCCACCATTTAAAACACGAATATTATCATGTCCAAACAGTTTTAATAACCAAAAAATCCAACCTCCCGCGCTAGGCTCGCTACCAGATGCAATTACCATTGTTTCCGGTGTAATGCCAGAACGAGAAAGCAATTTTTCTATTGCAGTTGGATCAAGATTAATTCGCAGATCAGGTAGCAGTAAATCAGTAAATATATTCCAAAAAACTGCACCAGGAATATGAGCGTCTTTGTGCAATTCCGGACTTACGTCAACTTCAATAATACGAAGATTATGATCAGATAAATGATCGGCAAGCCATTGTGTATCAACAAGAACTTCGGGACGAGCATACTGAGACATAGTTTTAAACCGCTTGTGGTACTAAGGCTAGAATAAAGTGGCTATTTTCTAACGCCTAGTCCTCGAACGAGTACACTTTGCGAATATGGCACTTTTACAAAATTTCTTTCAAGCGATCGCACAAGCTAAAAATGAGCAGGAATTGCGATCGCAAATTGCCACAGAAATCAGAAAATACTTTGCTGCGACACGTGGCGGACTATTCTTCTTCGACCAATTTCCCCTAGCTGACAGCAAGCTTCAGAAAGCGTTGGAGATTGCCTTATCTACACAACACAATCCACTTCTACACTACCTTGTAGAGCATCACGCACCTGTTCACGAAGCATTATTAGTCACACCCAAAACTTGGCAGTTAATTTGCCCCCGCCCTGATCACTGGCACGTTATGGCAGGACCAATTGTCAGCAAGGGCAAACTAATAGGTTCAGTTGGTTTTACTCGTGAGCGTGGCGTACCTGCTTTTACTCACAAAAATCTAGCAGATTTAAGTGCTATATGCCTGCATTTATCGACTTGGGCAGCAACAGTACGTTCACAACATCAACTAATTACTAATCACCTAACTCCTCGCGAAGTACAAATTGCCCAATTGGTTGCTCAAGGTAAAACAAATGCAGCAATTGGCACGGAACTTTGGATTACTGAAAATTCTGTAAAACAAGCCTTGAAACGGATATTTCGTAAGCTGAAAGTTTCATCTCGTGCCCAGATGGTGGCACAGCTTTCTCTAAGTTCAAGAATGTAAAAACTTAACTGGCTCACAGCAATTTCGGTTCTTTGATAAACTTAAAAAATTCAGACACAGCAGCGAACTATCCATAATTAAGGGGCAATCCGATGGTCTTACAAATTCCATCCACTAAAACCGAACCAATCGTTACTTGGGAAGCCCTGCCAGACGACTTTGTGTTACCCGATGACCCCGTGGAAAATAATCAACAACCAGCCCTTGCTGCCGCCCTCACCGATGCTCTAGGAGCCAACGAACGCATTCAACCAGAAATGTTGATTGTCTCCAACTTTGGACTAGTCGCCACAGTCAAGAAAAAGCTTGTTGTCAAAGCCCCTGACTGGCTTTATGTACCCCAGGTGCAACCCGTCGCAGAAGGCGTGATTCGTCGCAGTTACACCCCAACTTTGGAAGGCGCACCCGTTGACGTGGTGATGGAGTTTTTGTCTCAAGCAGATGGCGGCGAACTCTCGGTGCGTGCAACTCCACCTTATGGCAAGCTTCACTTTTATGAGCAAATTCTGCAAGTACCTACCTATGTAACTTATGACCCATACGAACTGAGTTTGGATGTGCGCTGCTTGAATAATGGACGCTATGCCCTGCAAGCAGCCAATACCGAAGGGCGATTCTGGATTCCAGAGTTAGAATTATTTATAGGAATTTGGTATGGGGAACGTCTGCGGCAAACGATGAACTGGCTCCGTTGGTGGGATAGCGCAGGCAATTTGTTGCTGTGGAGTTCGGAACAGGCTCAACCAGAGCGTCAACGGGCAGAAGAGGAACGTCAACGGGCAGAAGAGGAGCGTCAACGTGCTGACCAAGAACAACAACGCGCTGAACTATTTGCGGCTAAATTGCGTGAGTTGGGAGTTGATCCAAATCAGTTGAGTTGAATTGCTGGAGACGTATTTTGAGTGGTAAGAAAGGCGCGATCAGCCAGAGGCTTTGCGATCGCACTTTTCTCTGTTGTCAAGCGATCGCGTTAACCTTGTCAAATAAGCCTCTGTTTCGGATTAAAGGTTCATGATTAATCGCAAAGCAAAAAAAATATTCGGTTTGATTGCCGTCGTCAGCCTCAGTTTCTTAATAATTTTGTTGCCAATTTCCCTAAAAGTTTCTTCAGCCAAAAATGCACATATCAGCACATTAAATCAAGTTTGGCAAGAAGTAAATGAAAACTTCTTTGACCCAAAATTTAATGGAATTAATTGGAATGCTAAGAAAGCAGAATATAAAAATAAAGTAACATCCGCTCAATCTATCGAAGAAGCCTCAATAGTAATTAATCAAATGCTATCTGAGCTAAACACATCTCATACAAAGTTTTATTCAAAATTAGAACCCGCATATTACCAACTTTTGGGTATTTTTAACAACCGAGGTTTTAGTAACCAAATTAAAAAAGTTTTTCCTGATGGTAATATTGACTATCCAGGTATCGGAATTTTTACTAAAGATATTAATCAAAAGACTTTTATCAGTGCAATTTTAGACAATAGCCCAGCAGCAAAAGCGGGCTTAAAAGTAGGTGATGAAATTTTAGCAGTTGATGGTAAACCTTATCAGCCAATTCAATCTTTTGCTAACAAACAAGAGGTAAAAATATCAATTCAACGCACTCCTAACTCAAAAAGTCTGGAACTTCCTGTAATTCCTAAAAAACTTGACCCAAACACGCTTTTTGTTGAGGCGATGAAAGATAGTATCAAAATTATTGAACGCAACAATACAAAAATTGGTTACGTTCACATCTGGTCGTATGCAGGTGATCAATATCAGGAACTTTTGGTTAATGAAATTGCCTATGGCAAGCTAAAAAATGCTGATGCACTAATCTTAGATCTGCGTGATGGTTGGGGTGGGGCTGATCCAAATTATCTAAATATTTTTACTGATAAAGTTCCAGCTTTAACTAAAATATATCGTGATGGCATTAAACGTAACTTGGATTTTCAATGGCGAAAACCAGTCGTCATGCTGGTAAATAATGGCTCAAGAAGTGGCAAAGAAATTTTGGCGTATGGGTTTAAGAAATACCAACTTGGAACATTAATTGGTACAAAAACGGCAGGCGCTGTGGTTGGTGGCAGTCCTTTTCTTTTGTCAGATGGTAATCTTTTATATCTAGCTGTTGTGGATGTTTTAGTAGATGGTGAACGGCTAGAAGGAAAGGGCGTTGTCCCTGATATTGAAGTTCCTTTTACCCTAGAATATGCTCAGGGAAAAGACCCACAATTAGAGGAGTCGGTGCAAGTTCTTTTGGGCAAGTAGATTTGATTTTACTAATATCATCCCATATAAACGTAGGGGCGCACGGCCGTGCGCCCCTACCAAGACAAAAATATATAGTGTTGCTTATGTTAAGAGGGAAAAATCCCTCCCTACGCTCAAGCAATCCTTACTTAATGCTTGCCTTACCACCAGCTTCTTCCAACTGTTTCTTGATATCTTCAGCAGCATCTTTAGCAACAGCTTCCTTAACAGGCTTTGGTGCAGATTCTACCAAATCTTTGGCTTCTTTCAAACCTAAACCAGTTAGTGTCCGGACTACCTTCAGAATGGCAATCTTCTTGTCGGCAGGAACTTCTTGCAAAATGACATCAAATTCAGTTTGCTCTTCGACTTCTTCCGCCGCAGCACCCGCACCTGGTGCCATCATCATCATGCCACCTGCAGGCGCAGCAGCACTGACGCCAAAAGCTTCTTCAATTTGCTTGACCAAATCAGCAGCTTCTAGCAAAGTCAAGGATTTTAATTTTTCGAGAATTTCGTCAGTTGTAGCAGACATGGATAAACTCCTGTTTGATTAATGTTTTTTGGTGCTTCTATACAGAAGACTTGTTTTTGTTGTCCCTTGATTTTGAGGGACTACTCTGCCACTTCTTCAGTAGTAGCATTGTCGGCAGTAGCCTCTTCAGTAGCCGCATCTTCAGTAGCAGCAGCGCCGCCTTCTTTGTCAGAAATTGCCTGAATACAGCGACCAAGGGAAGCCGGAACTTCGTTGATACTGGTAGCCAGCATTCTTGCCACGCCATTAATAGCACCAGCAATTTGAGCAATAAGCTGTTCCTTGGAAGGCAAGTCACCAATTGCTTTGAGTTGGGCTTCAGTCAATGCCCGCCCTTCCATGACGCCGCCTTTAAGTTCTGTCTTCTTAGTGGCTTTTTGGAAGTCTTGGTAGGCTTTAATTGCACCGCCGATGTCGTCTTTAACTAACACGAATGCTGATGAACCCGAAAGGAATTCTGACATCGCTTGCCAGTTTTCTTGTCCATCAATGGCACGCTGCATGAACGTATTTTTGGCGACGGTACAAACGGTACCTGTCGGACGTAGACGGTTGCGTAAATCGCTAATTTCAGCAACTGTTAGCCCTTGATATGCAATCACAAAGGCTAGCTGAGTCTCACTCAAGTCTTGCTTGAGCCCCTCGACGACGGCTTGCTTGTTTTCAAGTGTTCTACCCATTCTTATCTCACCTCCTTGGTGTTTGGTTTTTTTGGTTTGTTATTTAGAACTATCAATAACAAACCCCGGACACTATGCCGGGGTCGCGCTTCATATCTTTTTGTGCCACTTCTATATAATGTCTGTGGCATGACGATACTCAGGGCATTGACCTCGGCAGGAAATTTAAGCAATTTGCTCCTGCTGTCTCTGGCACAAGCCAATTCAGTTTTTCAGGTTGGGATTTTCAGATTAGCTTCAATCTTAAATCTTACACTAGGCAGCTTCGTCTGTCTTCATGTCACGTAGGGTACTGATATCGACTTGAATCGATGGTCCCATTGTTGATGATACAAACACACTACGCCAATAGCGACCCTTGGCTCCCGAAGGACGGTTACGATCAATGGTTTCTTGTAAGGCTTTGAGGTTTGTTAGCAGGTCTTCTGCTGAAAATGCCGCTTTGCCGAACAAGACATGAACAATACCCGTGCGGTCTGCTCGGAATTCTAGTTTACCAGCTTTGAATTCTGCGATCGCTTGTGTTAGGTCATAGGTTACCGTACCACCTTTGGGCGATGGCATCAAGCCTCGTGGACCTAACATCCGCCCTAATTTTGCCACCTGGGGCATCATATCCGGCGTGGCAATCAAAAGGTCAAAATCCATCATGCCTTTTTGGATTTCCTCAATCAGTTCCTCGGAACCAACTATCTGAGCTCCAGCGGAACTTGCTTCATTAACCTTCTCGCCCCTGGCAATTACTGCTACCCGTACAGTCTGACCGGTTCCCTTGGGTAGCGCTACAGTCGTCCTTAACTGCTGATCAGTGTACTTTGGGTCAATTCCTAAGCGAATATGTGCTTCGGCTGATTCTGAGAACTTTGCCGTGGCGGTTTCTTTTAAAAGATTCAGCGCTTCTAATGGTTCGTAAGGTCGATCTTCAACCTTTTTTTGCAATTCTTGCAGGCGGCGCGATAATTTTTTGGTCATTGCTATCTCCTGGGGTCTTTAACGAAGTTTTGGCTTCTCCCCCGACTAATGTTTACAATCTAATTTTGGTCGAGACGTTCTAAGTTAAGAATGTCTTTGTTAATCAGTAATTCCCACACCCATATTACGGGCTGTGCCTTCGACAATCTTCATTGCTGCCTCAATGTCATTGGCATTTAAGTCAGGCATTTTGGTCTGAGCAATTTCTTGCAGTTGGGAGCGACTAATGCTACCAACTTTTTGTTTGTTTGGCTGACTCGAACCTTTAGCAATTCCTGCTGCCTTTTGAATCAATACCGAAGCAGGAGGGGTTTTGAGAATGAAGGTAAAACTCCGATCCTCAAACACCGAAATCTCTACTGGCACTACCATTCCGGCTTGGTCAGCAGTTTTGGCGTTATATTCTTTGCAAAACGCCATAATATTTACACCATGTTGACCCAAGGCGGGACCGACTGGTGGGGCTGGGTTGGCTTTCCCGGCGTTGAGAGCCAACTTGATCATTGCTACGACTTTTTTTGCCATTTCTAGCTTGTTTTCTCAACCTGAGTAAATTCTAATTCCACTGGCGTATCTCGCCCAAAAATTGAGAGTAAAGCCTTCAGTTTGCTCCTTTCGGGGCTGACTTCTATGACCTCGCCTTCAAAATCTTTAAACGGACCCGACAAAACTATGATTTTATCACCAACTGCCATATCAATTTTGACAACTGGTTCTTGTTCTTCAGCCTGTCTAAATATCCGTTCTACTTCTCCTGGGCTTAAAGGCATTGGTTTGACGTGACCACGCCCTCTCCCATAGCGGCGTTTTTGTTCTGCCCCGACAAAATTAATCACATTTGGCGTGTTTTTGACAACCTGCCAAGCGTCATCGTCCATGATCATTTGGACTAATACATAGCCGGGGAAGACTTTTTCTTCTGAATGTTGCCGCGTGCCATCTTTACGGATTTTTACCGTTGGTGTTTGCGGAATTTGCACTCTCACAATCCGGTCTGCCACATCCAGGGTCTGAACACGCTGTTCTAGGTTGGTTTTGACACGCTTTTCACAGCCTGACGCCACCTGAACTGCATACCAATTGGCAGTTTTATGTTCTGGTAACTGT
Source organism: Coleofasciculaceae cyanobacterium (assembly GCA_049671305.1). Taxonomy (GTDB): domain Bacteria; phylum Cyanobacteriota; class Cyanobacteriia; order Cyanobacteriales; family Coleofasciculaceae; genus CADCTM01. Next base: position 76,244 of record JBATUR010000035.1, on the reverse strand, counting down.
TGGTTTGAATCTGATGATTCGTCTGTAGCAAAACTCATTGAAATACCTGTTTTGATACCCACAAAAATAAGTTATCCACCAAATAAATCAAGGTGGCAGAGAGGACTACCATTAGTAGAACAGCGGCTGATTCACTAATTAGCTGCTGCCGACTGGGCCAAACTACTTTACCGAGTTCTTCTTTGGTTTCTTGAAAGAATTTGGTCAGGTTAAATCCTGCACCGGGTTCTTTTTCTTTGTCTTTAATCTCTACTTCGATTTTTTCTTTTTTTGCCACAAATTTTCTTCTCTCCTAAGCGTGTAGCTGTGAGCTGTCTTGTGATTCAGACTTGACTGCTACTCACACAACAAGTCTACCCGAATTTTTGTCATCTTGAAGCTTCATTTAGAAACTCCAATGCTTTCGGGCAGATGGTCGTTGTCAGTTTTTTGTACCTGATAAGAGCGCGCCCTGGAGGACTTGAACCCCCGACATCAGGTTTTGGAGACCTGCGTTCTACCAACTGAACTAAGAGCGCACGAGAAAGTTTTTAGTGTTATCTTAAAACCCTCGCCTTGTTAATTATAACGCAACAAGGGTATCAAGAAAAAGAAATGCAATGTTTCTTTTCAATCTAGAGGCTACGATCAAACCGCTGTTTGACGCGAGTGGCTTTACCAACGCGATCGCGTAAGTAGAACAACTTGGCACGACGTACCTTACCACGACGAATGATTTTAATGTTGTCGATGCGGGGGGAATGTACTAAAAACACTCGCTCTACACCAACTCCCTGAAAAGTCTTCCGTACGGTAATGGTTTTGTTGATGCTGCCATGACGCATGGCAATTACAACGCCTTCATAAGGCTGTACCCGTTCTTTGCCACCTTCTCGAATCCGGACGCCAACTTTGATGGTGTCGCCCACATGAATAATCGGCAAGTCCGATTTTAACTGTTCCGCTTCGATTGAGCGGATAATCTCCTGAGCTTTCATTTTTTGAATAAAAATTACAGCCTCTTATCTTAACTTGTTACTTGGCTTAACGTCTAGCTCCTAACTGCAATTAGAAGTTGAAATCATTAAAAAATGCCTCCAAGAACTTGAAGGCATTTGAAATTAGCTAAATTTAAGTCAACGACTGACTAGAAAGTGAAGGTAGTACGGACGGTGCCGATTACGATGTCGTCGTTATTATTGTTATGACCAGGCGCAGTTAGCCAAATCACACCAGGGGTGATGGCAATATTGCGGCTGACGTTGAATTTGTAGAAACCTTCGATGTGGAAACCAGTGTCTTGGTCGCGTCTGGCTCCGACGGGAAGACTACCACCACTAATTAAATTGGCGACATTTTGATTGCTTGTACCCGTCAGCTTCGGTTCCATACCAAACACAAAACCTAATGTGCTGCCTTTTGTACCAAAATCATTTAGTGCTAGGGTTGCTCCATAATTCCAAGTGTCAGCTCTGCCAGTTTCAAGCACAATTGACTGAGTGTAACCAGCCCAACCGCTCAAGACCAATTTTGGACTGAAAGAGAAAGAAGCTTGCACGCCGTAGGAATTACCAACAAGAGGACGCCCTGCTCTGACGGCAGAAGCAATACTACCAGTACCACTATCAATCGCACGCCGACCATAGCTTTGGAGGTAGGTGGCGGCGATAGAAAATACGCTGCTAGGCTGGAAGGTGACTTGACCCATAGCGCTGAAGTCTCCATTAAACAGACCGCTACTTTCACCCGGATCACTCGCCAAACCACTTCGAGGTCCTGTATTCAGGTTGTTACTCGTTGCTGCCATGTAACCCAAATCAACACGGATCGGGCTTTTTGCACCAATTGTTAGACCAGCACCGGCACCCTGACCACCCATACGAAAAATTGGGTTATAACGTCCAAAACGGGAGATAGCACCATTACCACTGGAATCTAAGCCGCCATTAAGCAGGGGTGTAAAGTCATCGTAGTTGCCGGCATTAGCAAACAGGTGAGCGGTAACGAAGTTGTTAATCGGAGCGCGATACCACAATTTTTCGAGTTCAACGCTGTTGCCATTGTCACGTTGGAAGCCAAAGCGACCTTCGCGGGTGATGTTTAGACCAGCACCTGTACCGCTTCTGATGGGACCAAATTCTGTAATGTTACCAGCCTGAAGACGAGTTCTTAAACGGTCTTTTCCTGTGAAGCTAGTATCAAAGTTTAAACGTACCCGGTCTTGCAATACGGTTTCTTGGTTGCCGTATTTGTCGCCATTGCGATCGCGATTTCCAAACAAATCACTAATCGCAAAAATCGCTTCTCCATTCAACTTAGTTGTTGTAGAGAACTGACGAGCTTCTAAGAAGGCTGTGCGACCTTCTAACTTATCAACCCGTCCACCTAAAGTTGTCAATTCGGTACGGAACTCACTAACCAACCGTTGCAGTGTTTCTAAATCTGATTTTCTGACAAAATCAGCGGTGCTAGTTTGAATCAAACGCTCGACTTGGTTTAAGCAAGCATTTAAACCCGCAGCAAATTCAAAACGGCTCAGGGCACGGTTGCCGCGATATGTGCCATCGGGATAACCAGCAATACAACCATAGCGCTCTACAAGACTCCGCAGCGCTTCAAATGCCCAGTCTCCAGGTGAAACATCCCGCAGTTGGGAAACGTTGGTTACTTGGTCAATGGAAGTGGTGTTGCCTTCGTTGCTGTAGCGGTTAATTTGGTCTAAGGTTTGGGTAGCTGCTGGTACTTGTTGCGCCAGAGTATTTGGTGCTGGGGTCAAGCTTTCAGTAGCACCTGTTGACGCCAACTGTGCAGGAATTTCCTTGACTACTTGAGGCTGTTGAGTTGAGAATTCTACAGTTGGTGCAACCAATTCTACTTGAACTGGTGCGCTTTGAGTTGTGCTGGCAACTTGAGCTGGCACGGCTTGAGTCGCTTGAGTGGTGGTTGCAACTACTGCTGCTTCTAGAGGTGCAATAGGCTCTACGGTTGCGGTTTCGCTAGCTGTTTGGCTTGGTACATTCTGGGCGGCATAGCTACTGCTTGCCATTAATAACGAAGCTCCCAGAAATGCGGGACTTATTTTTAAAACTTTCCAAAATATTGTTGACATAATTCCTCACACCTGTATTGAACTTGAAAAATCCTCGTTTAATCAGCCACAGTTTTAAGGGGCTTTATTAAACATCTTTAGAACCACTCTGTTAAGTTCTATCATGTTTTTGAACCAAAACTTACAGTTTAGAAAAACTTTATAGAATGGGAATGTTGTATCACAAATTGCCTACTTTTGCCTAAGACAAACTTGGGTAATTTGGCGATCGCGCTGTTACTCTTCCCGGTTAACTGTTGACAAAGCCATCAAAAAACTCAATCAGCATATTAAGTCCAATCCTTGTATTTAAGTATCAAAGAAATTAATTAAGAGCTGGTTAAAGCTTTGTTATTTACTCGACGAATGGCGACAACAGCAGGCTTTGGCGGGTCATTGGGTTTTTGACTGGGCCAGTTTGAGCCAATTGGGACGCGGCGAGTTTGCATAAATTCTTCACCCTGGGGAGTCCGCAGAGAAATCATCCGAGCTTCAGAGCCACCATCTTTACATATACCATTAACTTCGCCGGGATGTTGTATAGAGAGAAACAACGTCTGTTCATCTGCAGTAAAAAATGGTCCAGTTGTTTCACATTCCATAGGTCCATAGCCAAACATATACGCTTCACCCGCATTCATGCCTGATGTAGGAATAAACCAAATCGCATTATTACCAAAAACTCCCCGCAAATTAGACTGACTAATGGGCTTTCCTTCTTTATCAAGGCGCCCTTGAGGAATGGCAGCATTTAGTTTGTCAGAAGACATATCATTAACCATCCAGACATTGCCTGCTTTGTCAAGTACCAAGTTGTCAGGATTAGCAAAACCAGCGCCACCTGCTGCGGGTTCTCCTCCTAATGCCAAGGTTTTCCAGCTAAATGTCATGGCGGCAGGGTTGTTTTCTGCTTCCACTAAGCGCATAATCCAGCCATACTCATAAGCTTTGCCATCAGGACCTTTGAAAATCCTTAAGTCAGGTCCGCCGTCGCTGCTGCTTGGGGAACCGGAAGTGAAGGTAATAAATAAGGAACCATCCGGGGCAATATCTGTGTCTTCTGGACGCGCTGTGCAGGTTGCGCCGGCAGCATTTGCAGCATAATGTGCGTCAATTAAGATGGCGCCTTGTTTTTCAGCAGCGTTGCCTTCATAAAGGTCTGCTAGAGTTTTATATTGCTGTTTAAATGCCTGTGCTTCTTCGTCTTTTTCGGCTTTGAAGATGCCACCGTCTGGACGCTTGGGTAAGGTAATCATACCGCCTGCATGGACGCTGGGTAAATCGGGATTAACGGCGGTTTCGGGCTTTAAAGCAATCCATTTACCTGTACCATCAGGGTTAAACTTGGCAGCATATAGCATCCCATTTTCTAGTAAGCGTGAGTTGGCTTTATCTTGGGGATTTTTGATGGTATCTTTGCTAACAAATTTGTATAAATGACCACTACGGCGATCGCATCCTGAATAGAATACTAGCTGTTTGTTTGCTTCAGCGCGAATCCCAACTGCTTCGTGACGATAGCGCCCTAACCAAGTATGTTTTGTACCAAAGTCTTTGGGGTTGGCGGGGTCTATTTCTACCATCCAACCATATTTATTACCCGCAAGTCCAAAAACATTGCCCAAACCGCCAGTTTCTTCAGAGTCTACAAAAAAGGCTTTTTTGCTGGGGTTGAAGGAACTACCATCAGCGTAAACTGCTTCTGGGACAAAGTTTTGGATGTTTTCTTCGGCGCTGAAAACAGTCCCCCAAGGAGTAGTACCACCTGCACAATTATTAAATGTGCCGATGATTTTGTCACCTAATTTATCTGTATATCCTTTAACTTTGGCTTTACGAAATAAGGCTACCGCAGGTCCTGTTGCTTTGAGGTAACGTCCATCTTCTAAACCTGATATACCAGTAATACGTCTGTCAGTACTAGAATTAGTTCTTTCCCATTTACCATCTGCATTACGACGAATGGAAATTACTGATAATCCTAAATCAATTAAGGCTTCTTTGGAAATTTCTTGAATGATTTGTTTAGACTGGTCATTATCAGCTAAAGCAAAGGCATTTAAACCATCTTTGGGAGCGCTTTTTAGTATAGTCTCCATTTCGGCAAAAGGCAGGGACTTACCAATTACTTGCTGATAGGTTTGTGTCCAAGGTTTGGCACTAATATATTCATGATTAACGGTTAAATAACCTTGATCTTTGCCTGTTTCAATAAAAGAGAGATAGTCGTTGTTGTAACCAAAGCGTGAGTCACCAACTTTGTCACCCCAAGCAGCAATGATATCGTAGGTGAAACCAGAGGGTAAAACTAATTCATCTTTGATTTCAAATTGACTGTAATCTTGCACTTGCTTGGTTAGTGCAATACCATCTGTTGGTAGAGGAATTGGACTTCTGACAGGATCAAAACTTAAACCATTTGTTGTGGTATTAAGTGCCTCAGCAAAAGGCATTGAGAAATTTTTCCCATTGAGCAAGGAACCTACAGCAACTGTGCCGGCACTCGCTCCTATGAATAGCAGAAAATTTCGACGGTTGACCATATAGAGGGTTATTTATTAGGGGTTGGTGTCAAGAAATTGCCATGACTTTTTTATTGATAGTATTACTGAAAGTTTAGGAAGAGGTAAAATTTAGGTAATCCTAAGATTAAGCTGTAATTTAGTTGGCTGCTTTGTAGATTAGCTAAAGTTTTTTTGTTTAATAGGAATGCTATGATTTTTTTCTCCCCCCGTGAGATAGGGGGAGTTTGGGGTAAATTCAGGGGTTTAAGAAACACTGTATAAACCCTAATTAGTGTCGATGACCTGTCACAATATAGGTAACTCGTTGACCAATATTTGTGGCATGATCTGCCATACGTTCTAGATGCCTAATTGCTAAAACTAACAACAAAATTGGCTCGACGACGCCTTTAATATCCCTTTGATATGCTAATCTTTGATATAGCGTTTCATAGGCATGATCAACTTCATCATCCAACTCTTTGACAGCTTGTCCGGCATTAGCATCTAGCTCTACTAATGCTGCTAAACTGTTGGCTAACATGGCTTGGGCATGATGAGACATGACTTCAATTTCTGGCAAGCAGTCATGGGGTGGGTAGGGCAGCAGTTTCAGGGCAATTTCGGCTAAATCTTCGGCATAGTCGCCAATACGCTCTAAATCTCGCACTAGTTGCATGAAGGCACTGAGGATACGAATATCTTGAGCAACTGGTGCCTGTAGTGTCATCAGTGTGGCACACTCTAACTCAACTTCTCGATAGTATTTGTCAATTTGTTTTTCTAGAGGAGCGATCGCTTTTGCTGCTTCTATGTTTTGGGCAAACATTGCCTGCTGAGATAAGCGAAATGTTTGCTCTACCAAGGCACCCATGCGTAAAACGTCTTGCTCTAAACGTCGTAGGGCGCGGTCAAATTGGACACGTTCAGAATTTTGATTTGAAGAAGATAATCTCAATGTCTATATCTTAGTTTATTAAATCAACAGTACTAACTACTATAAGAGGTAACAAATAAAAGTTAAATTAGCGTGAAGCTTTTCCTTTGGGAAGTTTAATTTGTAGCCAAGCGCCTTTAGTTTCAGGATGATTGCTGGCTCTAATTTTACCGCCGTGTGCTTGTATAATTTGTTGAACTATAGAAAGTCCTAAGCCACTGCCGCTGGTTTTTTTGATATCTGCCCTAGCTAATACTGCCTGTCTTTGCCGCGAGGAGTCTCCACGATAAAGTCGTTCAAAAACGCGGGGTAAGTCGGCTTCGGCAAATCCTGAACCGTAATCAATGATATCGATTTGAAGAGAAGATTGTGATCGTTCTTTAGAAAGAGATGATAACTGATTTGCCCTGTCTTTTGTGACTGACTCAAGATAGCTTACTTCTACCAAAATCGTGGTTTGAGGAGGGCTGTGTTTGAGGCTATTGTCAAATAAATTGAGAAAAACTTGCGTGAGGCGATCGCAATCAGCATCGAGCCAAATCTCAGCATCTCCCTGATAGCTTAAGCTAATCTGCTCAAGTTTGGCGATCGGCTCCATAGTTTGCCAAGCTGAATAAATTAAAGACCGTAGCTCAACAGATTGATAAGTTAGACTTTTGGTAGGATTTTTCTCTAAATTACTTAGTTCCAACCAATCTTGAACGAGCTGAATTAATCTATCTGTCTCCTGCCTCAGTTGCTCAACCCAACGACTTGCTGGAGGTTGCAAACGTCCCTGCAAAGCTTCTGCTACCAACTGAATAGAGGTTAGAGGCGTCCTTAATTCATGTGCCAAGTCAGAAAACCACTGGTTACGAGATCGAGTAAGTTCAACTAACGGTTGTTGATTTTCAATAAAAACGCCGACTTGACCATTTGGTAGGGGCCAGCTAGATGCTTTAAGTGTAAGCGATCGCACTTCACTCATTGCCGCCCCATCCAAACAAGGTGGATGAAATTCCCACTCCTGGATATTTACTTGCTGCTGCTCACGAGTTTGTTCAATTAACTGGTCTAGTTCATAAGAACGCACCCACTCTAACAATAAACGCAAAGGTTCTGGCTCCCAGCGCTCAATCTGCAACCAATACCGCGCTTGTTCATTGCACCAAAGCAACTGATTTTCTTCATCTACCTGCAAGTATCCCACGGGTGCCACCTGCAGTAGTCGCCGCTGAATTATTAATTCTTCTTGTAAGTTGCCTTGATGTTGATTTACTAAGGCAATTTCGCGCCGCAAACGAGAAACTACAGACAATGCCGGAGTTGTGCCATCACTCTGCAACTGCCCTAACATTTGTTCCAACTGTCTTTGCATCTGGCGCTTTTGCCAAAGCCAAAACCCTATCCCGCAAGCTAGACCTAGAAAAAATGCCAGGAGAACCATTGCTTATCAGCAGAAAGAGAAAGTTGAGAGGGATGAATTGTAAAGACGTTCCGGCGGAACGTCTCTACAATGCTTCTAACTTTCTAACTTTAACAACCTTATAGCTGGAAGGGGGTGTATACAAACACGACAACGCTTAACCGAAGCGGTAACCAAAACCTCGCACTGTAATTAGATACTCTGGATGACTGGGGTCTTTTTCGAGTTTTTCTCGCAGCCAACGAATATGTACATCAACAGTTTTAGTATCTCCCAAAAAATCCGCACCCCAAACTTGATCGATTAATTGATCTCGTGACCAAACACGGCGAGGATGACTGATGAATAATTCTAGGAGGCGAAATTCTTTGGGCGACAAGTTAACTTCTTGTCCTCGCACTATGGCGCGGCATTCTTGGGGGTAGACTGTGACATCCCGCAGTTGCAACGCAGCCGTTTGGGGCAAATAGTTAAAGCGTTGACGACGCAACAAGGCGCGGCAACGGGCAACTAGTTCCCGCATACTAAAAGGCTTGGTTAGGTAGTCATCTGCACCAACTTCTAAGCCCAAAACTCGGTCAGTTTCGCTGGCTTTGGCGCTAAGGATCAAGATCGGAATTAGGTTGCCTTGATAACGTAGTGAACGACACAGATCTAAACCGTTAACTTGTGGGATCATCAAATCCAAGACTAACAGATTAAATAGGCATTCCGTGTTTTTTGAGTCGGTTTCTTGAAGCAATGCTAAGGCAGTACGTCCATCAACAGCCGTTACAACTTCATAGCCTTCTTCTTCTAGAGATAAGACCAGCATTTCCCGAATTAAATCTTCGTCTTCTACAACCAAAACACGTGCAGTCTGTGCTATATCACGGGAAGAACTCTTCGGCAGATCGAGAGAAAGCATAAAAATAGGAACTAAGTTTTTTAAGTTCTAGCCAAGGTATACACCAAAACAATCACCTTGGAAGCAAGAAAATGGAAAAGTCAAGATTTGAGGGGAATAATGTAGCAATATGGTCATTCCTGGCAACAATATATAGCATTGCTCTTTTTAGTAGACAAGCACAAAAAACCACTGGCTAATTTAAGGCTATTCCCTTACTTACATACTACCTTTAAACAGCGCTTAGTCTTAAACACAGATGCGGACGAGGTTTAGTTGAACAATTATGACTTACCTTCATCTGCCAACTCGCTGTTGCAGAGCATAACTAGCTTACAATAAAATACACTGGGTGTAATACAAGTCATACGCGCTGTATGATATTAATTACTTGGCATCAACGCAGTAGACCGATGGCTTGAGACTGTTCTACAGGTTGCATAAGACTAGAGTTATTCAAATTTCAATTTAAATCGTTCAGTAGAGAAAAGTAGTTGAAGTAATTCCTGCCTTAATTACTGAACGAAAGTAGGGACTTGCCACTAGCAAAGCAGGTTCCAAAAGAGTGCCATTTGACACTCATGCTGATACCAAAAACTATTGACCTGAGACGAAGTGACTATGCTGCTACATTTGAGTACGTGGAAAGAAGTTGAAGCTTATCTAGAGCAATCTCAAGGAATTATTATACCCATTGGTTCAACTGAGCAACATGGACCAACTGGCTTAATTGGTACGGATGCTATGTGTGCAGAAGCGATCGCTAAAAGTGTTGGTGAAGTCACAAAAACCCTAGTTTGTCCGACAATTAATGTGGGTATGGCACTGCATCATAATCGTTTTCCTGGCACAATTAGCTTGTTACCAAGTACCTTAATTAGGGTAATTCAAGACTATCTTACTAGCCTAGCAAGAGCCGGCTTTACCAAGTTTTTCTTTATTAATGGGCATGGTGGAAATATTGCTACTCTTAAGGCAGCATTTTCCGAAAGTTATGCTCATTTGAGTGATATAAATTTACCCAATGCTGAGAGTGTTCAATGTCGTCTAGCTAATTGGTTTAGTTTTGGTTCCATCTATCAATTATCAAAGGAATTATACGGTAATGAAGAAGGCTCTCATGCCACACCAACGGAAGTTGCAGTAACTCAATATTTGTATCCTGATTTTATTAAGAATGCAGCCTTAACAGCCGAGGTAGCTTCGGGATATCCGATTTATGGTGCCGAAAATTTTCGCCGTAGTTATCCGGATGGTAGGATGGGTTCTAATCCAGAATTAGCAACGCCGGAACATGGCAAGTTATTTTATGATTTGGCGGTGAAGGAGTTGAGTAATGCTTATTTGGAGTTTTTGAATCAGGAGTAATAATACCTGACGACTAAAGTCGCGGCTACACAAATAAAGTCCGCCGACGCGGACTAAATTCGATTAAGTAATTAATCGTCGGGTATTGTTACTAATTTTCATCCATTTCCTCATCATCATCCTCACCGAAATTCTGACGCATACCTCCTGGTAAAGCGGCAATAATGGCATCAAGAACTCTGGCAACGGGAACAACTTCTAAACCAACTTCTGGTAAGGTTTGACCTTTAGGAATAATGGCGCGTTTAAAGCCTAATTTTGCAGCTTCTTTTAATCTTAATTCCATTTGAGAAACTAAGCGCACTTGTCCACCTAAACCGACTTCGCCAATTAAAACTGTACGAGGATCGACAATGCGATCGCGAAAACTGGCGACAATAGCAACTGCAACTCCCAAGTCTGCCGCCGGTTCCTCGACTCCCAAACCGCCTGCTGAGGCGACATAAGCATCTAACTTTGACAAGGGAATGCCTACCCGCTTTTCTAACACTGCCAAAATTTGCTGCAAGCGGTTGTAATCAACCCCTGTAGCTGCCCTACGAGGCGAACCATAGCTTGCTGGACTTACTAATGCCTGTAACTCCACGACAATCGGGCGAGTGCCTTCACAGGCGACGACAGTGGCAGTACCGGGACTAGTTTCGTCGCGACTGCCTAAAAATAATTCAGAAGGATTTAAGACTTCCTGCAAACCGTTGTCTACCATTTCAAAAATACCGATTTCGTGAGTTGCACCAAAGCGGTTTTTTACCGAGCGTAGAAGACGATGAGAGGCAAAGCGATCGCCTTCAAAGTACAATACTGTATCCACTAAATGTTCTAATACCCTAGGTCCTGCGATCGCGCCTTCTTTGGTAACGTGCCCAACAATTAGCAAAGTAATATTCTCCCGCTTTGCCACCTGCATTAAGGCTGAGGTACATTCTCGCACTTGTGCCACAGATCCTGGTGCAGAAGTTAATGCGGCAAAATAGAGTGTTTGAATACTATCAATGACGGCAACTTGCGGTTTGAGTGATTCCAACTCGCGCAATACCTCTTCCAAGTCGGTTTCTGGCAAGACGTAAAGGTTGGGATCGGAAAATTTGGGCAACTCCTCGCTGGGTGGGGGCGCGGTGTCGCCGTTACCGTTTTGAGATTTGGCAGGTTTTTTGCCGTTACCGTTAGTCTCAATTTCCACGGGTGGCACACCAACGCCTAAACGTGATGCCCGTAATTTTACCTGTTGTCCAGATTCTTCGGCACAAACATATAAAATTCGATAATTTTGTGCTAGTTGATTGGCTACTTGCAGCATTAGGGTTGATTTGCCAATACCTGGATCACCACCAATTAAGACGAGGGAACCGGGGACTATTCCGCCACCTAATACGCGATCGAGTTCTTGATAACCTGAAGCAAAACGCATTTGGACATTGTTAGAAATATCCGAAAACTTGACAGAAGCTCTCGGCTGTGCGCGTCCCTTGCTAGGGGATTTTGAATCGGGATGAGCTTTTGATTGCCAACCGCTGCGACTATTATTGAGTGGCGACGGGGCTGCAAGACTCTCTTCCAAAGAGTTGAAAGTACCACAAGCCGAGCATTTTCCAAACCACTGAGTGGACTCTGCCCCGCATTCATTACAGATATATACGGATTTAGATTTGGGCATCCTGATTAAGACCTGTAAAAACTATTAAAAATTCTCAATACTTAAACAAACGTTAAGAAAACCTGCAAGTGGAGGTAAGAAGGAACGTTGAAGGCTTTAATAAGCTTCGTATAGCGTTATATCTTATAGATAAGCGACTGATAAATTAACAATTCGCTAATCATTTTTTGGGAGTATTAAGACAATTGGAAAATCATAAAGAAAAAATCCTTGTTGTTGATGACGAAGCTAGCATCCGGCGTATCTTAGAAACTCGTCTTTCGATGATTGGCTACGATGTTGTCACCGCCGCCGATGGAGAAGAAGCCCTTGATACGTTTCGTAATGCTGAACCGGATTTGGTAGTTTTGGATGTAATGATGCCAAAGCTGGACGGCTACGGCGTTTGCCAAGAATTACGCAAAGAATCTGATGTCCCTATCATCATGCTAACGGCTTTGGGCGATGTTGCCGACCGTATTACAGGTTTGGAGTTGGGTGCAGATGATTATGTGGTGAAACCCTTCTCTCCCAAGGAGTTGGAAGCCCGGATTCGTTCTGTATTACGCAGGGTTGATAAGGTCGGCGGTTCTGGTATTCCTAGCTCTGGTGTGATTCATGTTGCTAGTATCAAAATCGATACCAATAAGCGGCAAGTTTATAAGGGAGATGAGCGAATACGTCTGACTGGGATGGAGTTTAGTCTTTTAGAATTATTAGTAAGTCGTTCTGGAGAACCGTTTTCGCGCTCGGAGATTTTACAGGAAGTTTGGGGTTATACGCCAGAGCGTCATGTTGATACTCGTGTGGTGGATGTCCATATTTCACGACTACGAGCCAAGTTAGAAGATGATCCGAGCAATCCTGAGCTGATTTTAACGGCAAGAGGTACGGGTTATTTGTTCCAAAGAATAATTGAGCCAGGAGAGGAAGGCATGATTAAAGGTTAATGTCTCTCGCTTCTCACTTATTGAATTTTTAATGAAAAGGCATGGCTAAACCCGATCAAAATTATGTTGTGCGGCAGTTGCCGTTGGTGGTGGGAGGATTGGCAAGTGTACTATTGCTAATAAACCGCTTGCTAACGCCCCAGCTTACTTCATCCCAATCACGTTCTGATGCTTTGGGGGTGATTATTTCTGCAGTGTTGATTTTGACGGGTTTACTATGGCAGCAGGTACAACCGCGATCGCCTGATACTGTTGATTTAATGGGAGAGCAAGGCTTTGAGTGGTTACCGGGGCTACCGGATCAGGTAAAAACTGAGTTAGCTTGGGCGTCACATTTGCTGCTGACGAATACTGTAACGCGATCGCTTGTTGTCGTCTATCAAGGCAAAGTTTTACTACGCCGTGGCGTTTTGGGAGTCAACCCACAAGTCAAACCAGGAGCAATTTTGCAACGAGTTTTGCAGACGCAAAAAGCAGTTTACCTGGTTAATTTAGCAATTTATCCAGGACGGATTGAGTTTGATTATTTACCAGAAAATACTCAAGGCGTAATTTGTCAACCAATAGGCGCTCAAGGAGCATTAATTTTAGGCTCAAATGCGCCGCGCAGTTACACAAAACAAGACGAAAATTGGATCGAGGGCATTGCTGATAAATTAAGCTTAACCCTCAGCCAATTTGACAACGAGCTCGCAGCTACTGAGGTTTAAATGGATACCACAATTCTTTATTGGATACTTATTGCCGTCATGATCGTCGGCGTGATCGGCGCTGTTGTGCCTGCAGTTCCGGGTCCTAGTTTGATTTTAGGCTCAATTTTAGTTTGGATAGTTGTGCAGGGGTTTGGTAATGTCAGTTGGACGCCCTTCATTGCTATATTTGTAATTTTAATTTTGAGTGCGGCAGTAGAACTTCTTGCCAGTTATTGGGGAGCAAAACAAGCCGGTGCAAGCAAGTGGGGGCAGATTGGAGCCTTGGTTGGCTTGGGTTTGGGGTTTTTTGGTCTTTTGCCAGCTCTGCCCTTTGGTGGACCACTGATCGGCATTTTATTTGGTCCTTTAATTGGGGCTTTTGTCGGGGAGTTTCTTTATCGAAAAGAGTTAGAATTTGCACCTAGAGCTAATCAGGCATTTAAAGCGGGTATTGGGGTGGTTTTGGGTTCTTTGGTGGGTAATTTAATTGAAGGTTTGTTGGCGCTTTTGGCAGTGATTATTTTTGTGACTACGACTTGGACAACGGTTATGGGAGCTTAATTGTTGCCTAACCCGTTCAGATTCGCTCCCAACGCTTGTTTTAGATTTACTTTAAATTCAGCCTCAGACTGCTTAATAAATAGGCAATGAAATGAAATTAGTCATTGAATCAACAAAAAAATTTGAAGAAGAGTTAGAAGCCTTCAGTGAAACTGAAAAACTTCTCATTATTGAGAAGATGAATCAATATTTTCAAATGCTGTCAGCCGACAAAGTATCCTTCTATAGAAGGCTCGATCAGGTTAAGAAATTAAGACTGATCAACCAGTATGATTCTTCTCTGTATACTTTAAGACTCAACAACAAAATCAGATTAATACTGACTATTGACGAAGATCCAATTTATGATCAAACAATCATTACTTTATTCAGAGTTGTCAAAATCTCAGATATATCAAAAGCTTATGATTCAGTCGCTGAATCTCTATATCAAGATTTAATCACTAACCAAGAAACGGTTGGGGTTAGTCCTGTACAATGACGCAAATTAAACCACTATTAGATGAGTATGGCGTTATCTATGAAGCAATGAAGATTTTGCCTGACGAATTGAAACTGGATTTTCTAGAGGCTTTAGCTGAACTTGAAGATAATGAGTGTCACCGCACCAAAAGTTTTCCTAAAACAAGACTTCATAAAGTAAAAGGTGTAAAACAAGCAATCTACCGTGCGGACATTGACAAAGTATCTGGATGGCGAATTCATATTCAGTACATTAATGGAGAAATTCATTTAAAAGACATCATAAAAGGTAAACGACATGATGATGTTTTGCAAGTCATTAAATCAAAAAAAGATCGATATGAATAGCGATGAGCGTGTTGACTAAGTATAACTAAACGGACAATCTGAGGTTGGTTGTTATGTCCGATAAGTTTCGTCGCCAGTTGCGTCAAGAAGTCGAGCAATGGCACAGTGAAGGGTTAATTGATCAAACTGTATATGAACAATTAGGCGATCGCTATAAGTTTAATGACCTAGAATATAATGCGAGTAATCGCTTTATCCTAATTTTACTAGGATTGGGCAGTGTGCTTTTAGGCTTGGGTATCATTACCTTTGTCGCTGCTAATTGGCAAGTTTGGGCGCGAGAGTTAAAAATCACCATACTACTAAGTGGCTTTGTTGGTATTAATACAGCCGGTTTCTATTTGTGGCGACGCTCAAACCAGCAATGGCAACGCAGTTTAGGGCAGGCTTTATTACTTTTGGGGGCGCTAGTATTAGGGGCAAATATGGCTCTGATGTCCCAATTGTTTCACCAAAGTGGACAGGTTTATCAGTTATATCTGGTTTGGGGTTTGGGTGTTTTGGCAATGGCATATAGCCTGCGACTGACAATGTTGGGTGTAATGTCGTCTTTGTTGGTTTGGTTGGGCTATTTACGCTATTTGTGGGAACCGGAAGTTGTGGCGTTTGGTAGGTTATCTTGGTTACAGCTTTTTGTGCAACATTTGCCTGTGTTGGTGGCTTTGTTGTTTATTCCTTTGGCTTATTGGTGTAAATCTCGTTGGATTTTTCGCCTAAGTGCGATCGCGATAATTTTTTCTTTGGAAGCAAATATACTAAGATTTAACTTGCTCGTTTCTTCACCTTGGATGGGAGCGATCGCCTTTGCCTTACCACCTGCCCTACTTTGGGCTTATAATGATTCGTTGCTACGCCGACATCCTCTACCTGTTGAGGTATTTAGCGGTATCGCCCGTAGTCTTGCCATAACTTTCTTGAGCTTACTATTTTACGTCCTCTCCTTCTATGGGTTATGGAATACCTCGTTAGTCGCTTCGCCTGAAAATGTCCTACCTTTATATTCGCCTCCTTTTATCGATCTTTTGCTTTTAGGTATCTTGGCGCTTTGGCAATGGCTACGACTACTACGACGCTGGAATTTAAATAATTATCTGGTAGCAGGCATGATTTTAATCAGCGCTGTTGTTCCAGTTTGGCACCTGGGCGGCACTCCCCAGCCGGTATACGCAACTTTAATCTTTAACTTACTATTATTTTTATTATCCGTTGGCTTAATTCGTGAAGGAATAGGGCAAGGAAAACGACAACTTTTTTGGGGTGGTATGGTGTTATTTACTGTCTCTATTTTTAGCAGAATGCTGGAATACAATACAGATTTATTATTTAAATCCTTTGTGTTGTTTCTCTGCGGTTTTGGTCTGATGGGTGGTGGGCTATGGTTTGAGCGCCGCCTTCGCACTAAAATAGTTAAAGTCCGCGCTACTGACTAATGAATAATGATTTTAAAGGGTGGCGTTTTTGGCTGCCGCTTTTGTTTCAAACTGGGCTGATTCTTGCTGTTCCTGCTCAAGCGATTTATACTCAACTCACTGGTAAAACTGTCATTCTGCAAACTATACGTGCAGATCCTTATGAGTTGTTGCAGGGCTACTCTCAAACACTGAAATATGATATTTCTAGTCAAGACAGTTTACGCAGGCTTCCTGGTTGGCGAGAATTGCCGAAGCAACAACCCAGCGGCAGTAAGCTGAATTTTATTGAACCAGGAACTCGCTTTTATGTTATTTTGGCAGAACCTATAGGACCACCGAAAAGTCAGCTTCCTCAAGCTTGGAAAGCGATCGCACTCAGCCTTAGACGCCCAGTAAAGCTTACAGAAAGTCAGGTTGCACTTGTGGGCATTGTGAAAGCTGGTTCAATTCAGTATGGATTAGAAAGGTATTATATACCTGAAGATCAGCGAGAACAAATTAACAGCGACCTCCGCCAATCTAGTCTTTCTGACCCAACTCCGTTACAATTGGCATTGCCGCTAGCTGATTCGCAGCAACAGCCAACACCGCCAGTTGTGATGGAAATTAAGGTAAATAATCAAGGTAATGCTGTACCTATTGGGTTATGGGCACGGCTTGGGGATGCGGAAAAACCACAAATTCGTCAGTATCGATTTTGATAATAATATGGTATTTCCGGTAAGGACTTAGGTTACGCCCGTACAAAAGGAGACTTGAACCCGTGCCAGATCCTCAAGATGTTAACCGCAAATTACCTTCTACGAGTCGTGGTTCAAAAGGTTTTTCACCTCCAACAAACTCTGCTGCTGACATCGGTGAACGTGGTGCAACACAGAAAGCACTTGGTATGGTAGCGGCCCGTTACAAAGAACGTAACCCAAGGGTCATTAAGTCTAGCGTAATGAAGTATAAAGAGGTGCAACTAGGGACAAAACCTCTGCCAGTTGCAGAAGGCGATGAGCTTGCTAATACTTCAGTTCGGGTAGTAGAAATGAGCGGCGTTTTTAAAGTAAGGAATCAGTCTCGACGAGAAAGGAATCAGTCTCAACGAGAAGTGCCAGCATCCACTTTATCCTATACAAAAGCTTACGTCATTCTAAGAGCTGCCGATGGTTTGGAACTAGGTTCTCGCCTTTTTGCTGAGTGATGCTTGCTTTGTTGAGGTTACAGATATATGAGCTAAAATTTTCGCTAATCTGACTCACGCTTGATTTGAAATACCGCACCAACAGCAGCACCAGCACCTGCCACCAAGCCCATACTCATGCCCTCAATGGTTTTCTGCAAAGGGCTTTGGGTTAGGCACTCGTTAGTCAAATGTTCAGCTTGCAAACATTGCGTACTCTGTGCCCAACTGCTTGTACCTCCGAGAATGACGCCGGCGATGCTACAGGTAGCAATCAGGAGCAGGAAGCGATAATCTTTTCTACCCATAGATAGATGTATAAATTCCGTTAAGTGGTAATTCTTCTATCTACTGTACTGAAATTTGGGAAAAATGCAACCCTACTTCACACAATCTTTAATTACACCTGCATTTGCTGATCAGCGATTAATCAAATCTCCAATTAAAAGGCAAGCGGACATAAATCCCTCTAGGATCATTCATAGATTGTAGAACTTCCATATCGGCTTTCAGCTTCAAAAACTCAGCAGTTAAAGGATCAGGGCGCTTGGTTTTTTCGAGTGCTTCCTCATTAGTCAGTTGATCCAAGATGCGTTTTTCCAAACTACGGGTTTTAGGATATTCCTCAAGTTCCCAATCGCTTCCTAGATTAGCTTGCGATGCGGCATATTTAATCGCATCTTCGACGCCGCCAATTTGATCTACCAAACCGATTTGTTTAGCTTCTTTGCCTGCCCAAACTCGTCCTTGAGCAATCTGTGCTACTTTTTGTTTCGGTAGTTTCCGCGCTTGTGCTACTTTATCGAGGAACTGATTGTAAATTTGGTTAACTGATTTTTGAGCGATCGCTAATTCTTGAGGTGTCTTGGGTCGCGAAATCGTTGTACTATCAGCATAACGAGCCGTTTTGACTACATCCCAACTCAAACCATTGTCAGTCCCCAACTTCTGCACATTAAACTGCAAGCCAAACACACCAATCGAACCTGTAATTGTATTCGGTTCAGCAAAAATATAACTACCACCAGTAGCAATCCAATAGCCTCCAGAAGCCGCATAATCGCCCATTGAAACCACCACAGGCTTTTTCAGGCGAGTCAGGCGTACTTCTCGCAAAATCTCCTCAGACGCCGTAACGCTGCCTCCAGGACTATTTACCCGCAAAACGACGGCTTTAACATCCTCATCTAGCCGTAATTGCCGCAATTGTTGAGCAAATCTCCTGCCACCCAACCGCCCTGCGCCACCTTGCCCGTCTACAATTTCACCTTCAGCATAAGCCATGCCAATTTTGTTTTCTGAGCTTGGTTTAGTCAGGTTTTCATCCTCAACGTTGGCATAAGTAGCCAAACGAATTTGCCGAAAGGATTTATCTTTCTCACGACTACCAGTTAATTTCTTCAAGTCAGCAACGACTTCATCTTGATAGGCGACTCGATCTATTAAACGCCGCTTTTTGGCGTCTTCTGCTGTTAACTCACCCGTAGAGTCGGCTATTGCTTGTAATTGCTTTGGTTCAATTTTACGACTTTTGCCAACGGTACCCAAAAATTCATTCCATAATGAGCTTAATAAAGCCTGTGTTTGTTGGCGATTTTCTGAACTTAGCTTCTTGAGAATAAATGGCTCAACTGCGGCTTTAAATTTGCCAACTCGGATTACTTGCACTCCCACGCCATATTTTTCCAATGCACCTGTGTAAAATATAGGCTGAGAACTAAAGCCATCAAATTGTAGGCTTCCCATTGGATTTAGCACTACTGTATCTGCTACCGAACTCAGATAATATTGAGATTTTTTTAAGTCAACATCGTAGGCAATAATTTTTTTACCAGAAGCACGAAAACGTTCCATTGCTTCTCGTACTTCTTTGAGTGTGGCAAAGCCGGTGCTGCCTGTTGAACGGCTACTGCCATCTAGGTAAAGTGCTACTATGCGCTTGTCACGCCGTGCTTTTTCCAGACTATCGAGGACGGTACGCAGAGTGATGCTGTTGGTTTCGTCACCTGATAAGGCTTCCCCAAGTGCTTGACGAGTACTTGAAGCGGGGTCACTGTCGGTAATATTTAAGGATAAGTCATAAACTAATACTGATCTATTTTTAACTTTTGGTCCGTCATCTCTTGAGGCTACGGACACTAGTAAAAAGATTAGTCCACTAGTTCCTAATGTAAAAAATAAGATAAGACCTGCAAGGCTACCAACTGTACTCGCTAAAGTTTGCTTGAGAAATTGACGCATTGGGGTTTAAGGAGTAGGGAGTGTTTTAGGTTTTGAGGTTAGTCATTCTGGAGAATTACCAACAACTAAGGACTTATAACTAAATAACCGACTTCTTTATGCTAACTTCTGTAAGGCGTTTGCAGATTTAAGCTGAGATAGATTGGCGTTGCCTGTGCACAAAAAAACTGTGGTTATTTCTGCGAGTAATAGTTGTACTAAGGCTTCTACTGCTTCTACTGATTGGGCTGCAGCTTGCAAGAAGGGGAAGGCTAAACCAGCAATATCGGCGCCAAGGGCGATCGCTTTTGTCACGTCTAAGCCATTTCGCAGTCCTCCTGACGCAATTAAGGGTATTTCTGAATTGAATCCACGAATACTGGTAATACACTCGGCAGTAGGTAAACCCCAATCTGCAAAGGTTGCCCCTAATTGACGCTGATGGGCGTTTTTTGCCCGTTCACTTTCCACTTTTGCCCAAGATGTGCCTCCTGCACCTGCTACGTCAATCGCACTGACTCCTGCTTCGATTAGCTTTTGTGCCGTTGCGGCGGAAATACCATTACCAACTTCTTTGACAATTACTGGCACTGTTAATTTACTGCACACAATGTGTATTTTGTCAAGCAATCCGCGAAAATTAGTATCACCGTTGGTTTGAATGCATTCTTGGAGAGGATTGAGGTGCAAAATTAAGGCATCAGCTTGGGTTAAATCAACAACGCGCTGACATTGATCTACTCCGTAACTGTAGTTTAGTTGGACAGCGCCGATGTTAGCAAATAAAAGGATATCAGGAGCAAGCGATCGCACCTTAAAAGTATGTGCAACTTCCGGGTTTTCCACCGCTACCCGTTGAGAACCAACCCCCATCGCCAGTTTATATTGTTGTGCCACCTCGGCTAAACGAAAATTAATCGTTTTTGCCTCCTCTGTACCACCTGTCATCGAAGAAATTAATAACGGCGCACCTAACAATTTTCCCAGAAAGCTGGTTTTTAGATCAATTTCACTACGGTCAAGTTCTGGCAAACAACAATGGATAAAGCGATAACGTTCCAGTCCATTGCTATTTGCACTGAATTGTACATCTTCATCCAGACAAATTCGGATATGGTCGGCTTTCCGCGCCTGGGTTTCTTTCATATCTCAGTTTAATATGGGCGGGTGGGTTGATAGTACACTGACTGACTGCCAAAAATCCTGCCTCAATCCCCACTAGCACAGGAGAGTAATTGATGATTTAGGCAATTTTGTCTGATCTTGATTGTCCCATCGAAATCCTAAAAAATGCTGGGTTTTCCACCGTCCTTAATTAACTCCACCCCATCTCGTCCATCGATATCTTGTAAATAAACTTTAACTTGTTCTTCGGCAGCGGTTGGTAATTGCTTACCTGTAAAATCTGGGCGAATTGGCAACTCGCGATGTCCTCGATCAACTAAAACTAATAAACGAATTACTTCAGGTCTACCATATTCCGTCACAGCATTTAATGCCGCACGAATGGTACGTCCCTTATAAATAACATCATCGACTAACACCACAGTTTTGCCTGCCAGATCAAAAGGAATTTCGGTTTTTTCTGGTGTCCGCATATCAATTTGATCAAGATCATCCCGATAAAAGGTAATATCAATTGCACCTACTGGCACTTGTACCTGTTCTAGCACTTCAATTTGACGCGCTAGCTGCTTGGCAAGAGGCACACCCCGCGTATAAATGCCAATTAGCACTAAATTTGATAAATCTCCTGATTTTTCAATAACTTGAGATGCCAAACGGGTGACAGTACGGCGTAGTTCTTGGGCGGAAAGGATTTCAACTATTTGAGTAGGCATCTATATATTGTTAATTTAAAAGCATACACAAGGAGTGTAGGATGCCATTTTCTTATCCGAGATGGCAAGCCTTAAACACTTATTTTTACGCTAACTTTATAAACGGCTAAAGTCGGTTAAGTCGGTTGATCCAAGCGATTATATTCAAAGTAAAGTAGTGGTTTACCTTGAACTACAGCACGCTTGGTTTGCTTCATGCCTAGTTTTTGAAGTACTCGCACCGAGGCAAGGTTTGGTTCGTCTACATCTGCTATTACTTTAGGCAACTTTAGCTTTTCTAGGGCATAACATAACACAGTCTGAGCTGATTCTGTTCCATAGCCGTTTCCCCAAAAATCTGGAGCAATACCATAGATTAAACTAGGAATTGCTTCATCTGTACTTAAAAAGCCAGCAAAACCAGCGAATATTGTTAGTTTCACAGAGAAAAACTTCCCAAAGTCCATATCCATATTGCTGGAAGTTGGACAAGCTTTCTGTCATAAATGTTTGTGCTTCATCTAGTGAAATGATACGGTTGTCGAAGAGATAATAACGAATCTGCAAAGCTTGTCCAAAGTTGATGAACCTGTAGAAGATCTTCAAGCTGGCAAGGCTTAAGCTGTAGTCGTGTAGTTTCGATTACAATACTCATCTTTCTAAAAGCAGATAATATAGGCAGGATAAACTTAACCAGATTAAAAAACTGTAGCGCGTTAACTGTAAAGAGGAGTAAATTTTCTCTGGAGTAATTGGCTCAGTTGGATTACCCAAAAGTGGTTTTTCTTTAGCAATGCCTTGGTAATAATTAATGCCACCAACTTGCACACCTAAAACTGCCGCATAAGCGCATTCACTCCAACC
Organism: Coleofasciculaceae cyanobacterium; assembly: GCA_049671305.1. Lineage (GTDB taxonomy): Bacteria > Cyanobacteriota > Cyanobacteriia > Cyanobacteriales > Coleofasciculaceae > CADCTM01. The sequence continues at coordinate 53,947 of JBATUR010000035.1, read as the reverse complement.
AGAATTAGGACTAGGATCTTTTATGGCATCACGACGGCACAACTGCCAAACAGTGTGGGGTTTCCCTGACAAAAGTGCTAAAGTCAGCACGGTTAGGCGACAGGGTAACCAAGTCAGACGGTCTTCAAGTTGAGCGCTAAACCAGCCTAAATCGGTGTATGGCTGGTTGCGATAGCCAATCATTGAATCTAAAGTACTAGCTGCTTTGTAAGCTAAGGACAAGGGAAGAGAACCAATTGGGGGCAAAAATGCGCCAAGGATAGCATAAAACAAGGGAGCCATAACACCATCAGTGGAATTTTCGGTAACGGTTTCTAATATGGCGCGGAGAATTTCTGGTTGCTCTAATTTTTCGGTATCTCGACCAACATATTGACTCAATTTAGAACGGGCTTGCTCTAATTGTCCAGTTGTGAGTGGTTGTAAGACTTCGACTGCTGCGGTATGTAAACTTTTACCAGCAAAGCAGCTTGCTAATAGAATACTCTCTATTACTATGGCGACTAGTGGATGAAGCCTGAAGGCGACTTGCACAATTAGCCAGCCCACGAGTCCGCTACCAATTATTAGTCCAATTCCTAAGATTACACCAGCTAAACGGCGAGTTAGGGGATGACTAAATTGTTTAAGAACAAATTCGGTGTAGTGAGAAATTAACCAGCCCATGACTCGCACGGGATGAGGCCAACCCCAAGGGTCACCAATTAGATAATCTAGGGTAGCAGCTAAGAGTAAAACGGCGATAGCTGGAATGGAATTATCTGCCATTTATGTTAAGGCTTGGCGATCACAGTAATGCGTTAGTCTGCCATGCATTTAAATATTCTTGGCTTTTGACCAGCTCACAAAGGCTTTAACTGTTTTGACTTGCACAATTAGTGTAAGGGATAACGGTTATGATTGATGGTTTTGGGCAAAAGTGAACCCCAGAGTAAGTCGCTTGCCATCAAGAAAGCTCAATCTGAGCAGTAAATAATTACTATGTTGATTTTGGCTTTACTTGTGTTTTTTTCGGTCTTAGATGCTTAAATTAAACGACAAAGCTGCTTTCTTCTCCGACGGCGGCGAGTCGGCTGCGAGCATCGTAGTAAAGATCAGCAAGTGTGATAGTGTAGAGTGATTCTTTGAGTTTTTGATGTAATCTATTCCATAAAGTAAATGTTACCCAGTCTTCTGCTTGTTGGGCGTCTGGGGTATGGCGGGGTAGGGGTTCGATGGTTTCTCCAACGGCTTCTAATATTTGTCCTAAAGAAATTTGTGCTGGTTCACGAGCTAATTGATAACCGCCTTGAGAGCCTCGAACTGATTTAACTAAACCTGCTCGACGCATTTCTATGAGCAGTTTTTCTAGATAGGGAGCTGGTAAGTCTTGACGAATTGCGATCGCTTTAACTGATGTCGGTTCATCTCGTTGAAGGCTTAGATCTAGCAATGCTTTGACGCTATAGTGTCCGCGAGTTGTGAGCTTCATAGTGATTTAATTTTACGGAACAAAAGCCAGTTTTGGAAATTCATCATCGGCATGAGTAAAGAATATTGTCTATGGTGCAATAGCTGATCCGGTTTTTTTGTCGGGTTGAGGTTGACGATTTTAATTGTTGGATTACTTCTATTGTTGTACCCCAGTAAGTGATAAATCTCGGTCTTAAGGATTATCTATTGAAAAAGACAGCTTCGCTCTTGCCAAAACAGGCAGTGAGTCAAGAGGTTTTTCTTGTTTTGAGACATCATGGCTCGGTCTAACAACTAATATTATCTTCAGGCATCAGTTGTTGGGCAAACACCGGATTAGTTTTCTTACCCAGTCACCAACGCTAAACAAAAAAAATATAACTAACCGAGTTGACATTCTCCGTGTAATATAGTTTTATATGCTGATACAACACTAAGATTTTCTTATCTTAGTTTCTGTTAGTTCAGCGAAAACGCTGCTCACTACATAGCTCCTTAGTTTTAGATTCAAATTGATGGCTAAAAAGAAAAAAACCGACCCTTTAGAAGGGGAAACGCTGGTTAGAAAAGTCAAAGATCTGGGTAATCTCAGTAAAGAAGAAAAAGCCAGAGCCTGTGGCTACTTCACCGTTACTAAGAACGGGGTAGAACGGGTTAATATGATGAAGTTCCTCAATGCCCTTATTGATGCCGAAGGTATTGAGTTAGACAGCAAAGTCAATGGCAATGGACGGGGAGGACGTAGCGCAAGTTATCGAATCAGCGTTCAGTCTAACGGTAACTTACTGATTGGTTCTGCTTACACTAAACAGATGGGCTTACAACCAGGAGATGAATTTGAAATTACTTTAGGACGAAAGCATATTCATCTGAAACAACTAGATGAAGATGGAGAAGTCATAGAGGCATCATAAGCCATTTTTGACTTTGGCTTGAGCAATTCCATTGCTCTCTCGTAAACTAGATTCACTGCTTCTTGTGACCAGAAAAATTAACTTCTGGCTACATATTAAAAGTGCTTGTGAGCCATCGTGGTTGAAGAGAAATTCCTGAGAAATTTTTGGGCAAGGGCATTTAAGTAATTAAATGTCCACGCTTGCCCAATCTAGGGAATGGGAAGGAAAAAGCGGATAATTTGTGGAAAATTAGAGATAAATCTCTCAAATTAATTAGTCTCTTTCGTAATTAATGCCCAGCCAGACAAGCGCTCAATTAATCGTGAAGATTTTAGGCTCAACTGCGCTTCGGTGTCAGCATCAAGTAACAAATAGACTGTTTGTGCTGAGTCCCACTTTTGCTGAAGTTGAGAATTGGAGAGAGGAATTATTTGACGTTCACTATAAAACCTCAAAGAAGGACCTGCCGCATCTAAAGAAGCATGAATTATCTGATGATCAGGTGTACGACGCTGAATTAATTGAGCAAGTGGTTTAACCGGATCGGTTTCGGCTAATTTTGGCATCCAATAGGGAGAAGTCATAAATAAAAGCAGCGAAATATACATCCCCCAAAACAGAATCAAAATAAACTGTAAGTCGCGTCGAGATGATAGTATGGCAGCCATTGCCATCGTTAAGGCAACACAGGCAAAAATAATCGATAATGAGCGATTAGCGCTGTCAAAAATTCCAAAATAAAAGCTAGGAATGATTGTAGCCAAAGCCAAGAAAGCTAAACCAATCTTCCAGAAAGCAGGATAAGATTTGCCAGATGGTAAATACCAAACTTCTGTAAACATTGCACCGCTAGCCAGTGACAAAGCCGGATACAAAGGTAATATATAGCCATTGGTAATCGCCACAATTGCCACGGCACAAATACTTGTCCAAACCAAGACTAACTTTGCCCAACCCCAATTACGATTTTCCCAAGCCAGTCTTAACCCAGATGGAAAGAAAATTAACCAAGGTGTGGCAAATTTTAAGAGTTCTATAAAGTAATACCAAGGGTGACGACTGCGATTAATAATCGTCTGCCAAAATGGTTGCCAAGACGGGTTAGATAGATTAATCGGGCTAAAATTTAGGTGATATTGCAGTACTGCCACAGCATACCAAGCCAGACTCGGAACACTACCCAAAAACAATCCCAGCCACCAATAATAAGAAGAAAGTAATCTTGGGGTATCCCAACTTAAGAATAAACAAGCGATCGCTCCTGTTAACGAGCCAAGAACCAATCCTTTGCTTAAAGTGATTAAACTTAATGCTAGTCCAACACCTAAAGACCAGCGTAAATCACGACGCGATCGCAAAACACACCAAATCATCAACAGCAAAAAAGATAACGCCATACCCTCCGCAACTGCCAGCCTTCCCTGACAAGCCACTGGTACCAAAGTTAAATAAACCAAGCTAGAGAAAACTGCACTAAGACGGGAAGGGAAAATTTCTCGACCAATTCCATACAAAATTGGTACCGAAAAAGCACTCAAAACGGCACCAGGTAAGCGCGTTGTCCACTCATTAACACCAGCAATTTTATAGCCGCCCGCAATTAGCACATAAAGTAAAGGTGGTGATTCCTGAAATGGTTTCCCGTCAAACATTGGGTAAAACCATTGCCAAAATTCTAATGGTGATTTGGAGATTTGATGAGCAACCAAAGCCACCATTCCTTCCTCCGGATCAGAAAGCGGCAGACTGCCCAAATCCAGACAAAATAACAGCAAAGCCGCCAAAAGAAGTCCCAAAACCCATAATCTTTCAGCCCATTGCTCAGTCTTGCGAATATTATTGCCTGAGCTACCCCATGTAAAAGTTTGACGTTCCATCTTTACCAACAATTTAGATTGCGGCTATTTGCCAGTTTTTATATTGTGATCCGCCTCTTGCTTGCCAGTTACACAACAGGCATTGCTTCTAGGCTTGACGGATCAAAAGATATCTTCCAATTATGAATCAAAAATCTAGGCAACAAAAAGTTAGTTTATTGCCAAATCAGTTAAGATTGCACTCTTACTCACAAGCTATAAATCATAGCCATCATACTTCTCAACGATTAATACTGATATTTTTCTCCAATCCCTGCCCTCTAAAAAAGCCACCATTGAGCGCATTTGCCAAAACCCTGATGTTAAAATACCCAGATGAATCAAAACTTAACTTTTTTCAACCAACTTAAAAAATTGCCTACAGCTCGTCACGCTAAAACAATATCTAGGAATAACAACTCAATTGGTAAAACAACAGCAGTTAAAAGACCATCATACACAATACAAACCACACCGTTCAGACCGAATCATGCAATTTCTTGCCAAAAACAATCATCACTAGAGGCATTGCGGTTTCCTGTCTTGTACTCTCTTAAAAACAGCCGTATATTTACAGCAATTAACTAACTTCAACATGATATGATCTATCCTAGTTTTCTTTTCTGGAAGTAAGATTTAGACCCGACAACTATCACTACCTGAGATTCGGGCAATTACTCCGGAGCAATATAAGGCTGAGAATTAAGATTAGCTGACCTTAAGCAAATAGACAGCAGTCAGCACAACCGAATAAAACACCATTAGGCATTTAACCGACCGCATAAACCAATCCAGAAACACAACTTTTAAGTATTGAATCAGTGCCATTGCTTTAGAATGACTAATCAGCAGTCGTTTTACAAAAAAGCAGTCTCAATGCTGGAATATATGGATTTGACAGTGTTAGGAAGTACAACTGGTATTGACCAAAGCCAACCCAGTACATCAATTGCACTTGTTTGAGGCAATTGGTATAAATTCTTTTCAAGGTTCAACATGAGGCATTTAGACTTGATTCTAATCGGCTACGATATTTAACGCTTATGGAAAGCTCATTTGAACTAACCCTACAGATAGTCACGGTAGTCATTGCTGGAATTAGTGCTCAGGTAATCGCCGAATACCTGAAAGTTCCCAGCATTGTCTTTCTGCTGATTTTTGGCATCTTGCTAGGGAGAGATGGCTTAGACTTGCTGCACCCGCAGCAATTGGGAATCGGACTAGAAGTAATTGTGGCTCTCTCTGTCGCCGTCATTCTCTTTGAAGGAGGGTTAAACCTAGAACTGCGAGACTTAGGCAAAGTTTCCACCAGTCTCAGAAACTTGGTCACCGTGGGAACTCTGATCACCCTGCTGGGCGGCGGCATGGCAGCACACTGGCTCGGTGAATTTCCCTGGTCAATTGCCTTTCTCTACGCCGCTCTCGTGGTCGTCACAGGACCGACTGTGGTTAGCCCCCTTTTAAAACAAGTACAGGTTGATCGGCAGGTAGCGACGATTTTAGAAGGCGAAGGCGTCTTAGTTGACCCCGTAGGAGCAATTCTTGCTGTTGTTGTTTTAAACACGATTTTAAACGGCGATGCTGGACTTGGGGAAGTAATTAGTGGACTGATCCTGCGCCTTGGTATCGGGGCAGCAATTGGCGCGGTGGGCGGTTGGTTGCTTGGCTTAATTCTCAAAGGTGCCAATTTCATTTCAGAAGAACTCAAAAACCTAGTTGTCTTAGCTGGTATGTGGGGCTTATTTTGTGTAGCACAAACTATTCGCTCAGAATCTGGATTAATGGCAGCAGTTGTTTCTGGATTAGTTGTTGGTGCCTCGGCATTGCCAGAAGAGCGATTATTGAGACGTTTTAAAGGACAATTAACCGTTCTTGGGGTTTCTGTTCTCTTTATATTGCTTTCCGCTGATTTATCAATTGCCAGTATTTTTGCTCTTGGTTGGGGTAGTTTGTTTACCGTCTTAGTGCTAATGTTTGTTGTCCGTCCCCTTAGCATTACCATTTGTACATGGAAGAGTGGACTAACTTGGCGACAAAAATTCTTTTTATCTTGGGTTGCTCCCAGGGGAATTGTTAGTGCTTCAGTGGCATCTTTATTTGCCATTTTGTTGACGGAAAAAGGCATTAATGGTGGTGATTCAATTAAAGCCTTGGTTTTTTTGACAATTATTATGACAGTTTTTTTTCAAGGACTTACAGCTCGTTGGATTGCTAATTGGCTGCAACTAAATGCTAATTCTGGAATCACGGGAGCCGTAATTATTGGATGTAATCCCTTAAGCCGCTTAATTGGTCGTTTGTATCAAGAACGTGGCGAAACTGTGGTACTAATTGATACTGATCCAGAAGCTTGTCAAAAAGCCGAGCAAGAAAATCTGCGAGTATTTCAAAGTAGTGGTCTTGATGTTGATGTTTTGGAAGAAGCAGGACTTGACTCAATGGCAACATTTCTAGCAATGACAAATAACGGTGAAGTTAATTTGGTCTTAGCACAACGTGCGGCTGAAGAGTTTAATCCACCACGTGTTTTAGCTGTATTTCCTCGTGATCCTCAAAAGGCAACTACTCCTAATAACACTAAAGTTAATCAAGCTTTTGTCTCGCAACTGCCGCTCAAAGTTTGGAACCAGTATCTTAATGATGGGCAAGTGAAGCTAGGACAAACAACACTGAGTGAACCAGATTTTGACTTTCAAAAAACACATTTAGAAACCTTAATTCGTTCCGGAGAAATGCTACCTTTGTTGAGGGAACATGAAGCTGGTTTGCAAGTCGTCTCATCTATAGAAAATTGGCGACTAGGAGATAAAATTATTTACCTTCTGCATGATTCTAGACCAAAACTTTTGAAACGATTAACTGGCGCAACGGTTTCTTCTAGTTTGGTTATAGAAAAGTTACCAGAAGTTGAAAATGTACCAATTCAACAGCCGACAGCAACTACTTCAGAAGTTCTCGTTGAGCAACCTCAAACCAAAGTTGTACCACCAACTTCTAACTAAAATCTGCCTTTAATAGCTCAAGTTTATTGGCTGACTTTCCTAATTACCAAATTGCTTTAAATTACTGAAGATAAGGCATCCAAGCTGACATTGCTGAAGCTGAACCGTACCACATTCCTTGGCGTCTTGGAGAATGCAAAATTCCTTCTAAGGTAAGATTAATTGCTCCCTCTAAATGAGCCGCTGCAACTGGTGTAATGCCGTCTCCCCAACAATTACCAATGCCACAAGTTTGTTGATAACTGCTGTAAGCTAACCATTGACCAAATCTTCGTTCCCCGTATATGGCTTTACCCGCAACACAAACATAGCGAACCTCTGGGTAAAATGCACCGGGATAGTTGATTTTGACAAAATCTAAGTTACGTTTTGTCCAACGTTCTTGACTAATATGAGGTGTACCCAAAGTGACAAGGGTGGCAATGTAGGGGTAGGCGTGCCATAGTCCGGCGGTATCGCTAACATCATTGTGGATGTTGTAAGGTATTTCTCCGAGGTAGAGTCTAGCTATCCAGCCACCGGCGGAATGTCCAATTAAGTTAATTTTGGAGGTATTATGTTGTTCTAGTTGCTGTTTTACAGTTTGGTCAATTTTTCTTAAAATTGGCACCATCGAACGTCCTCCGAGGGTGGGAAACCAATCACGTTGGATAAGGGGTACTGTGACGGCGGGATAGCCTGATGCTTGCAGTGATTGTTCTAAATTTTGGTATTCTAGGGCGCTGGCAAAATAGCCTGGTAAGATGACTGTCGGTAAGGGCATTTTCTGATTTGTGATGGCGTTGCTACTAGATGACCAAAGTACTATTAATTAATCAAACTTAACAAGTGACTAGGCTGGAGGCATCAACAGTACGGGGAACGAGTAAATCGAAATTAACAAATGACTATCGCTAATTAGTGTCTAGTAGTTGTGTCAGCTATCTATAATGTTTAAGAACTGGAAACAATTTTAGACTGGGCGCATCTCATAATAAGGAATGAAGATAAGTTTGGTTTACTTCTTGAGTTGGGCAATTTTTACAGCAACTACGGTTGCCCTTGTCAGGCTTTGAGTAGTGAAACAAACATCTTTAGCTGAACAAGTGATTTATGCGGATTTAGGTGAGCCTTACCTGAAAAATGGTGAGTTATGTGGATTGATGCGATCGCCCCCCCATCTGCAAATTATCGTATTTTTCTTTACTAATTGTAAAAGTAAGCCAAAAAAAAGTAGATCTAGATATGCCCAACCTTGTTTTAGCCAAAAAGTCCCCGAAACCAAAGCTGAACCCAAACCCAAAGCGTAATCCGAACCCGAACCGTTTTCAAGATTTCTCTCAAAAACTGTTTACTCCAACAGGTATCGCGGTGATGGCTTCTGTTGGTATTCATGGGGTACTCGCCGTCTTATTGCCTTATATAGGAAATTCTTCCTCACAAAAATCTGCACCAAAAACAGTGCAACTTGTCCAATTATCTCCCGCTGAACAAAGCCGCCTGCCTCAGTCAGCACTACCGACACCACTGGGAGCTAGTCCGCTACAAGGTTTAGACCCGTTGTCTGGTTTGTCTACGCCTTATCCGCCACTACCAGATTTGGGAGGGTTGCCGTCCAGTTTGTCGCCAGTTAATCCTCCTCTCAATAGTTTGGCGAATAATACAACATCACCAACTATAAAAACCTCACCATCTCCCAAAGTTGACCCTAAAACTGACAAAACTAAGCCAGAAGCCAGCAAAGATACCAAAATTACGGACAGAAAGCTCGCACCTTCTCAAGGACCTGTAAAAATTCAAGCTTCTAATAAACGTGAGGTCTTCTCTTCAGGATCAGGACTACCCAACCTCAACCTGACGGCGGCTGACTACGGACCGGTTAACCCCCCATCAGCACCTCCAACCCTTTATCCCCCTGCTCCTACAGGTAACCAGGCAGCCAACGTTGCACCCCCTAGCCAAAGCTCTGGCTTGCCACTGTTTTCTAACCAACAGACTCCTGGCAATAACAGCCGCACACCTGAACCGTTGGTGTCTCCCAATATTATCGGGAACAATACGAACTCTGACACGCCAAGCTCTCCAGCTCAAGAGCTGGCTGGCATCAAACCGGCTACAGGAGTCCCCCCATTACCAACACCTCAATTAAAGCCGAGTGGAGTAGAGGGCGGCACGGGTACTAGTTCTGAGCAGCGACAACGAGATGGTATTAATGCCTTAGTTGCCAATTCCGCTGGAGTTGAGGGATACAAAAAACACGCTACCATCGCAGGTACTTATCCAAAAACCGCTTGTGCTTCCAAAGCTTCAGGCACATCGTATATTGCAGCAAAAGTAGATAACCAAGGCATTATCTTGAGTCTTGATCCAGCGCCTGCCTCTAACCCCGATCTTGATCAAGCTGCCAAAGCCGCTGTGAGTCAGAGGGATATGGAAGTTACAAATAAGACTGTGACTCATTTATTTCCGGTTGAATTTAAGTACGATCCTGATGTTTGTGGAAGTGCCGCAGTACCAACACCGACGGAGCAACCTCGTAACTCAACACCCAAAACCCCGGAGGCAGCAAGCACCGCAACTCCTCAAACACCTGCGCCCAAAACCCCAGAGGCAGCAAGCACCGCAACTCCTCAAACACCTGCTCCCAAAAAGTAGCAATCAAGGAATTGAGAAGTGACATCTTGCTAGATAATGAAGCCTTGGTGAATAAACACGGGTTCTATGTCTGATTCCTTCAAAAACAAACTTGCTGCCTCAGCGGAACAGTTGTATGCATTACTTGATGGTTTTGTCAAGGCACGGGTGCTAGTTGTTGGTGACTTGACTCTGGATGAATTTCTCACAGGTCAAGTTGAGCGAATTTCTAGAGAAGCACCCGTGTTGATTATTCGTCATGAAACGACGCGGCAAATTCCGGGCGGTGGTGCAAATGCGGTTTATAATTTGGCGAAGCTAGGCGCAAAAGTCAAGGTTGTGGGTTTGGTTGGTAAGGACTCGCAAGGAGAAGTTTTGCGGCAGATTTTTGAGGCAGCGGGAATTGATACGAGTGGGATGTTAGTTGATTCTAGTCGTCCCACGGTTACAAAAACCCGTATTGCCGGTCATGCGCGGCAGTCGGTGACGCAGCAAGTTGTGCGGGTGGATAGAAAATCTGATCAGTTGCCGGACAATGATATGCAGTTGCAGTTGGCGGCGCAAATTCGTCAGCAGTTGCCTGAAGTGGATGGGGTAGTTTGTTCAGATTATGGGGAAGGTGTGTTTACGTCTCCGATAATTGAGGCAGCGTTGTTGCATTCGCGGACAATTGTTGATGCCCAAACTGATTTGGGACGTTATCAAGGTGCAACGCTATTTACGCCTAATTTACCAGAGGCAGAGCAAGCGGTGGGATATGCAATTAATAATCCTCAAAAGGTAACTCAAGCGGGTCAAGATTTGTTGAATTTGACTGGTGCAAAACAAATTTTGATTACTCGCGGTGATGAGGGGATGAGTTTGTTTGATAAAAACGGTGTTGAACAGCATATCCCAGCCTTTAACCGCACGGATGTTTTTGATGTTACCGGTGCTGGGGATACGGTTGTGGCGGCGCTGACGCTTAGTTTGTGTTTGGGTGCGTCGGTTTGGGAGGCGGCAGTTTTGGGGAATTTGGCAGCGAGTATTGTAGTGCGTCAGTTTGGCACGGCGACGACGACGGCGGCAGAAATGAAGTTGGCGTTACAGACGTTATTAAATGAAGAAGGTCTGAGTTAAGAATTACTGAGACTGATTTCTTTTTGATATTTCTGTTTACCAAGCTTAGGTTAGGAAGCCTAATAATCATTTATAGTAATACGGATAAACTGCCTACATCTAATATCTGGTTGACGATGATGAACAATTTTTTACCAATTGCTTATTTTAAAAATCAATTTGTGCCTTTTGAGTCGGCAAATCTTTCGATTGCTACTCATGCTTTACATTATGGTACGGGTGCTTTTGGTGGTTTACGTGGTATTCCTGACCCGCAAAATCCTGAGCAGATATTATTGTTTCGCTTAGACCGTCATTGTCAGCGTTTAAGTGATAGTGCGAAGTTTTTGCTCTATGATTTACCTGTTGATAAGATTCATAATATTATCACTGATTTCGTTAAAAAAAACAAGCCAACTCAATCATTTTATATTCGTCCTTTGGTCTACACTTCCGATTTAGGAATCTCGCCGCGACTGCATAATATTGAGAAAGATTTTTTTGTTTATGGCTTAGAGTTAGGGGATTATTTATCTCCAGATGGTGTTAGTTGTCGGATTAGTTCTTGGTATCGACAAGAAGACCGCAGTTTGCCTTTGAGAGGCAAGATTAGTGGTGCATATATTACGTCTTCTTTGGCGAAAACTGAAGCAGTTGAGTCGGGTTTTGATGAGGCAATTTTGCTGAATTCCCAAGGAAAAGTTAGTGAAGCTTCGGGGATGAATATTTTTTTGGTGAGAAATGGAGAATTAATTACTCCTGGATTTGATCAGGATATTTTGGAAGGAATTACCAGAGATAGTGTAATTCAAATTGCCAAGGATTTAGGGATTAAAGTGATTGAAAGAGCAGTTGATAAGTCTGAGCTTTTTATTGCCGAAGAAGTCTTTTTGAGTGGTACGGCGGCGAAGGTGACTCCTGTCAAGAAGGTGGAGACTTATATCTTACCAAAAAATGGAGTAATAACTCAAAAAATTAAAGCTAAATTAGTGGCAATTACAGAAAATCGCGATGAGCAATATAAAGATTGGGTTAGTGTGATTTCTATTGATGATTAGTTAATGTTTGATAATAATTAGTTAATATCCGCCAGGGGTTTAAACCCCTGGCTCATAGCGAAAGTCCGTTAAAACGGACTAAAGATTGATAGTGAGTTTTATTAGTTAATTATCGGTTTGATTTCTAATTCTTTATATCCTGTATTTTTATCTATAGTTCTCATAAATACAAAATATTCACTAGTTCCGATAACTATCTCAGCAGTTGTATAGATAAGGCAGCCATCTACGAGGTGTCCGCCGATGGTTTTACCATTTTTATCCGCTAGGGAAATGTGCAAATGGATGCCATAAATAGAAAGAGTTCCAACTAAGGAAACTATCTCAAATCTCTCATTAAAAACTTGATAACTATCTTGATTAGCAAAGCGGAGCGTTGCTTTTTTAAGACTGCCGACTGCGGTTAAGATAAAGCCGGCTTGAATATTATTTTCTTCTACAAAACTTACAATACTTGTTTTTAAATCTTGATTGGGTTTGAGGCGGGTTGCAAAAATATTCATTATGATTTTTCGTTAAATTTACGGTGTTTTTTAGGAAAGAACAGCGTTAAAATCTGAATTAATACCTTATTAAATTTATATCTACTAACATGACATTTATGCTGCCTCAGTGCCAGAATTTGCAAGAACAGGTAGGGAGTTTGTTAGATCTGTTGCATCAAGAACCTTCTTTACGAGTCTTACAGGATGATACAACAGCAGTACAGGCGTCTTTAAGAAAGGCGGTTTCTCCGACGTTTGAGATTGTTTTTGCGGGTGCATTTAGTGCGGGTAAGTCGATGCTAATTAATGCATTGCTAGAGCGAGAATTACTTTATAGCGCAGAAGGACACGCAACAGGTACAGAATGTTATATCGCTTATGCAGAACCTGAGAAAGAACGAGTAGTTTTAACATTTTTAAGCGAGGCGGAAATTCGGGAACAAGCTAATGCTTTGTGTCAGCGTTTAGGATTTGCATCAACGAATATTAATCAAGCGGAAGTTGTGACTTTGCTACACGAGGGTTGCAATATGATTATCCAACAAGAAGGCGGAGAAAGCAAGTCGGAAAGAGCGAAACAAGCAAAGGCGTTAGATTTTTTGTTGGTAGGGTTTGAAGAAAATCGCGCTCGCATTAATACGCTTAATAATGCGATTTATTCTATGGAGCAGTTTGATTTTTCCAATCTTAAAGAAGCAGCAAGTTATGCACGTCGTGGCACTAATAGTGCGGTGCTTAAACGCATTGAATATTATTGTTATCATCCTTTATTAAAAGATGGCAATGTGCTGATTGATATGCCAGGAATTGATGCACCTGTTAAGAAGGATGCAGAATTAACTTATCGCAAGATTGAAGATGAGGAAACATCGGCAGTTGTCTGTGTTTTAAAACCTGCTTCTGCTGGCGATATGACAACGGAAGAAACGGAATTATTAGAGAAGATGCGAAGTAATCCAGGAATTCGCGATCGGGTATTTTATATCTTTAATCGTATTGATGAAACTTGGTACAATAGTCAACTGCGGCAACGTTTAGATGATTTGATTACTTCCCAATTTCGTGATATTCCCAAGGTTCATAAAACTAGCGGATTACTAGGATTTTATGGCAGTCAAGTTAAAAATACAAGTAAAAGCGATAGCTTTGGTTTAGATTCGATTTTTGCAGCAAGTGTCAAAGGTTTAAATGGACGAGAAGAAACACCGCAATTTGTTACAGCTTTTAATAACTATTGTGCTAATTCTGGCAAGTTATCTGCTAGCAAGTTTCGGATTTCAGTTAATAGCTTTGAAACACAAAATGAAAACTATGTAAGGATTCTTACTGAACAAGGAATCCCGCTAGTTAATCAACTAATTCAAGATAGTGGAATTGAAGAATTTCGCGAATCTATTACTCACTACCTTACCGAAGAAAAACGCCCTCAGTTATTTGCAAATTTAGCAGATGACTTACAACCATTGTGCATTAATTTAAAGAAACACTATCTGAGTATTCAGCGGAATTTGGATAGTCAACCCCGCGAAATTGAAGCGATGAAAGCGCAGGAGTTGTACCGACTTAACCAAGAATTACAGCAAGTTAGTAAAGACTTTCTTCAACATATAGAAGCAGAAGTTAATCGCGTTGTGACAAATGATTGTGATGGGTTTGAGACAGATTTTCGTCAATTGCAATCTCGAATGATTCATCGCTTAGATGAATTGTTAGATACCTTTTCGGTTGCTGATGCTTATAGTCGTGCCACATTGAGTCATCCACGTAATGCAACTGCGCCTTTAATTGCTGTTTTGGTAGAAGCACTTTATTATTTGGCAAATCAATTGGAAGATATTTTAGTTGAGTCTTCTGAGGAGGTAATTATTCGCCTTTTTCAGCGTTTAATTGAGCGAGTGCGTAAGTCTGATTATTACAAACAATTATATCGGTTGTTAGGTAATGACGGCGGAATTGAGCAACAATTGAAGCTGCTCAAAAAACAAGTTTCTCATGCTTTATTAAGTGCAGCGCGGATAGAATGTGACAGATTTGTGCGAGAAAGTCCGCGTTTTTATGATGAAGGAACTTTTTCAATTTATCAGTTTCGTCAAACCTTGCAGCAAACTTCTCAAGGATACGACTGCGAAAGTATGGTAGAAGCGGAACCTGCAATTCGTCAGTTGTTGAAGTTGGATTTTGAGCCAAAAGTTAATGCAACTATTCGCCGCACTTTTCGACAAACTATTAATCAAACTTTGAAGACTCAGTTGTTACCAACAGCAGAAATACAAGCAGATGAAATTTTGCAACAATATAATCAGGCACGAGATTATTTAGAGAAAACATTGGAAAAGGAAGCTGAAGAAAAGATTCTACATAATCAACGGTTGCTAAGTGAAGTTGAGCAAAAGATTGAGGCTTATAATTCTGCTGTTACTGGGATTAATGGCTGTTTGGAGGGGATGGGTTTGTATGAAAATAAGTTGGCAGGGATTGGACAATCTGAGGGTTTAGTAGTTACTGATTCTGAGGTTGTTGATGGTGGGTTTGTAGATGATGTTGTGTAGCGTCGATTAATGGCTACGTTGTTAGTTAGTCCGCCAGGGGTTTAAACCCCTGGCTAATAGCTAAAGTCCGTTAAAACGGACTGATGAGTATTTTTTGCAGGGGAAATTACAAAATACATTATGG
Organism: Coleofasciculaceae cyanobacterium; assembly: GCA_049671305.1. Taxonomy (GTDB): domain Bacteria; phylum Cyanobacteriota; class Cyanobacteriia; order Cyanobacteriales; family Coleofasciculaceae; genus CADCTM01. The sequence goes on along the minus strand of JBATUR010000035.1, from coordinate 38,814 downwards.
CTTTGTGGCGATTATATTATCATCTTGTTTGGGCGACAAAAGAACGTCAGCCGTTAATTCTTCCTAATAAAGAGGTTGAACTTTATAACTATATTATCGGTAAAGCTGATGCTCTTCGTTGTATTGTTCATGCTATTGGTGGCGTAGAAGATCATATTCATTTAATCGTTTCTATTCCTCCAAACCTATCAATTGCTAATTTTGTCAAGAATATTAAAGGTAGCAGCGCTCATTATTTTAATCGAAATTTATCTACTGATTCCAATAAATTTGCTTGGCAAGAAGGTTATGGTGTGTTTTCTTTGGGTGCTAAACAATTGGAACAAGCTATTGATTATGTGAGCAATCAAAAAGCACATCATTTAAACGACACAGCATTAAATTCTTTGGAACAAATAACTAATCAGGATGATGCTCCTATTCGCTGGAATTCTAATTAAAAGATTGGTGCATATTTACGGTTTATTGCAATACCCACCGGGGAATTAATTCCCCGGCTAACAGCGAAAGTCCATTTTAATGGACTAAAATCATTTTGGATTAAATCTTTAACAATCTTTAGTCCTCTTCAGAGGACTTTAGCTATGAGACAGGGGTTTAAACCCCTGGCGGATTGAAAACGTAGCAGTTAATTTAAACTAACTAATATCTTGACTGACATGAAAAGAAAATAGGAAAATATTTTTTAATAATCAATACTTAATATGGACGATAAGTTCAAGCCACTGGAAAGTCAAGAAGTTTTATCACTAGAAGAAGACAATAAAATTTTGCTTCCTCAGTTGATGTTTACACCTGGTCAACTCATAGCACACATGAAGTTTATATTAGCTCGTCATGCAGGTAATAGAACCAATGAAAACTTAGAAAAATGGTTAGATGAAGGAGTAGATTGTGCGACTTTAAAATTTGGTTCTGAAGGCTGGCAAAAAGGAAAAGTAAGATTCAAAATAAGTGTAGAATTCTGCCCCGAAGAACCAGAAATAGCAGAAACCCCCCAACCCGACTCACCTCTTGATGATCTCCGTCAAATGATCAACAAAGAAACTCAACAATAAACCCCTAGACTAAAACTAATCTAGAGGATAAAATACAACTAAATCCTATTTACTTTCCACCATAAAAGAAAGCAACGTCCTTATCTTTCAGCGGTGCAAAACCAGCCGATTCTAACATCTGATTCAACTCTTCCAAAGCAATGTGCTTCGCGCCAATTCGTATAATTCTTGAACGCATTGTATTAGATACACCGCTACGCTGACGCCCAGCTTCTAAACCCATTACCTTCTTATAAAGCTCAAGTTTAGCAGTAGGAATTGGGGAACCGTCAAAATCAATTCCTTTAGCAATAGCTTCATCAATAGCATCAGCACCTGTGGTAGATTGTGAATTCATTTCAGTAGACATATAAATCCTATAATTGTGTTTACTACGAGTATTTTATAGATAATTGATACCATTTTTTCAATCATCTCTACGAAAAACAATCCGTTCAAATTTCTTAGCAATAGTTAGAATAAATAAAGTCATCAACGTACTTAATAAACTCAACTGCCAAAAACCACAACCTGCAATCATTCCTAACGCCGCTGTTAGCCAAATAGTCGCAGCAGAAGTTAGTCCTTTCACGTTTGGTTTGCCAGATTTCTCTCTCGGTTGATGTAAAATTTCTCCTGCACCCAAAAATCCCACACCAGTCGCTACCCCCTGAATTGCCCGACTGATACTATCAGTAGAAGTGCTTACCATCAAAGGAATTAAGACAAACAACGCTGCACCCAAACTAACAAGCATATGAGTCCTCAAACCTGCTGGTTTATCCTCTACTTGGCGATTCCAGCCAATCACTCCCCCAACTAAAAGTGCTAAAGTAAGTCTTATTATTAAACCCAACCAATTATCAGAACTGATGAAAACTGAAGATGTCTGTGCTAAAATTGGCATAACCATGCAAAAAATTATAAATAATTAGATAACATCATAAAATAGAAATTATCGCTGAATGAATAATTTTTGCAAGGGTTTGCAAGGCTCTATTTAGACTTTGGCAGCAAAAATATTAATCGACTGATTCTTATTAAAACTAACGATTTTGAGCAAGCGGGTTAATGAGTAAGACGCCGCGAATTCCCATTCCGCCAGAAGTCAGAAAGTATGTTTTCAACCGTGACAAATATCAATGTCAAAGTTGCGGTCAAACCAATAAGACAACTAACCTTACCATTGATCATATTATCCCTCTAGCATTGGGGGGACAAAATGACATAAGTAATTTGCAAACTCTTTGTTTTAGTTGCAACCAACAGAAAAAACATCATCTCGATCCCCGTTTTCGCCGTCGTTTTAGTGATTAACAAATGCCTGACGACTAAAGTCGCGGCTACATAAACAAAGTCCGCCTGCGCGGACTAAAATACTAGTGTATTTAAGACTGCCTTAGCAGGCTTAGTTTGTGTAGTCCAGACTTTAGACTGCGGGCAAAAATAACTACGGCAACTGATAAAGTCGCGGCTACATAAACAAAGTCCGCCTGCGCGGACTAAAATACTAATGTATTTAAGACTGCCTTAGCAGGCTTAGTTTGTGTAGCCCAGACTTTAGACTGCGGGCAAAACTAACTAGGGCAACTGACTCAACCAAAAACTAACATCAACTGCCAAATTTTCTCCAAGTTGCAGTAACTGCCGCAACTGACTAATATCCCAATAGGTTTCAGCTTCTTGCATCGCTAACTGACACTGCGGTATTAGGCGTGATTGCAAACAACTAAAGTATAATTCCTGGCAGCAATCTAAAGATAGATTTAGGTTAAGCTGATTTCCTAGCTTAATCAGACGCTCAATATAACGAACATCACCCTCCAAAGTCTCAGAATTAGCATCAAACATTAGTTGCCAGAGCGATCGCAAAAGTAACTTTTCCAACGTCGGTTTTGCTTCGGTAATTTGCAGATGACAATGTAAATGATTAGATTCAGTTGCGATCGCTTCCAACTCAGCCAAATGAGTCAACCACATTTTGCGATTACTTAATTCCCGATCCAACGCCCGCAGTGCAATAATACAGCGATTCGACAAACTAATCTCCGCTGCCACCTGCAACTCCTGGGGCACCGGCAACTGATCCCGCTGAAAAGCCATCAAAATTCCGTAATTATCGCGGTAAACCTGAGTATAAAGCTGATCCAACCGGGTCAGTGTTTCATGACTCAACATCCGCATAATCCGATGCCTTTCCTCAGCAAACAAATCTTGCAAGCCAAACGAATCACTGCTAAACAGTGGCGTCATCTCCAAAAGCAACTGCGCCGCGCTGCCTTGCTTTAAACTTTCAAACAGCTTCTCCTTCAACTGACTATAAGCACGACGCCCCGTAAACGGTTGAATACAGCAGTGAAAATCCCAGCCGCCCAAATGCAGCACCGCAAACACCAAATGACTAGTTTCCCAAGTAATCTCAGAAAGCAAGCGCACCTGCCCCACCGCCATAGTCAGCGATCCCAGTTGTTGCCGCCGATAATCTAGCTGTTTCACCTCATAGCAATAAACCTTAGAAGGATGTGGCACAAAACAAGAAAGATGACTCGCTTCAGCTTCTTGTTTCTTAACTCGCTTCTCCTGCCTACCCACCAAAGAACTTATCGCATAATAAGCCCCAACTTGCTTAAAACTAATTTGCGCCGACACCACCAACTGGCGATAAACCTCGCCGCCATGCTGATAAGACTCAACATTACTCGGTGCATTATTGAGGCGGCGCAAAAAGCTCTTTTCCAACTGCACCCCAGCCACTTCACCCGCCAATTCCAGCGCACGGGCGGCATAACGTAAAATTTGCACTCCTTCCGGGCGAGAAATCTCCTCAAAAAACCAACCGCAACTGGTATACATCAGCAAAGCATGACGCTGCATTTCCAACAAGCGTAAAGCATCTAACTGCTCTGCTGGCGTCAGTTTCCGCTTGCGGTGATGCATCAAAAACTGTTCAACATTCGCCGCCGAGCGATCGCGTATTACCTGAATATACTCTTCTCTTGCCTGCCAGGGATCAAGGAAAAACTTGCGCCCAGCTTCTTCATAAACCTTAATCAACTTATCCCGCAGCCAATCCAACGCATCCCGCAACGGACGCCGCCACTTCTGATGCCATCCACCGCCGCCACCACAGCCGCAATCATCCTGCCAACGATCCACCCCATGAGCGCAACTCCAAGCGGTTACAGGCTTCAGTACCACTTCCCAGGTGGGTGAATTGATGCTTAGGTAGTGGGCGTAATTCGTTACTGTCCAGTCCCGGTTAGGAAATTCCTGAGTAAAAGCAAAAGCCAAGCATTTTTCCGTGCCGCCTTTGTGATGTCCGAAGGTTTCCCCATCCGTCGCCACAGATATAAGCTGTGATGGGCGGTGATCCCCACGTACTGCCTGCCCTAAACGTCCGGCAAAATGTGTTGAATTGCTCAGGACATCATTAAAGCCCATATCGCGGGAAATTGGTCCATCGTAGAAAAAGAGATCGATGTATTTACCACTTTCCAGGAAACAGCGATAAGGGCGGGTGGGATCAATCTGATTTCCGCCAACTTCTAGCCATTCACTATCAGGTTGATCATCGCTTGGGATCACCCGGCAGCGCTCGGCTTGAGAAGGTGCGAGGATGGTAAATTTAATGCCTTCTGCGGCTAAAGCTTCCAGTGTTGGGTAATCAACCGCCGTTTCTGCAAGCCAGATGCCTTCGGGATCACGATTGAAGCGGGATCGGAAATCTTCAATACCCCAGCGGATTTGGGTATGTTTATCGCGCTCATTAGCGAGGGGAAGGATGATGTGGTTGTAGACTTGAGCGATCGCATTTCCGTGACCATTTAAGCGATCGCAACTTAAGCGATCCGCCTCCAAGATCCGTTGATAAACCTCAATATCGTAGCGTTCGAGCCACGACAACAAGGTCGGACCCATATTGAAGCTCAAATACTCATAATTATTCACGATCCCCGTAACTTCGCCCCGGTCATTCAGCACCCTAGCAAAGGCATTTGGGCGATAGCATTCATGGTGAATGCGCTCATTCCAGTCATGAAAAGGCGATGCACTCGGCTGACGCTCAATTGTATCCAGGTAAGGGTTTTCACGGGGTGGCTGATAAAAATGACCGTGGACTGTCACATAGACGCCCGTCGCAGTTTGCAGAGAATCATTAGCGATCCCGGCATTGTCTAACGTCATTGCAATCGCGTTCATAGCAGCAGCGTATTGTGAAGCTGGAAGCTCGGCAGCAGAAGTCATGGGAGTACCAAATTAGAGTAAAGATTAGTTAGACTGCTTGGTTGCACCTACAGATAATCAGGCAGTAGGGAATCAATCGAACGAAGCAGTCATCAAGAAAGGGAATATGTTTAGGACTTGCAATCTCAAAAACCGACAAAAACAGTGTGTCGTGACCAGCTTTGTGTGCCAGGAACTAAGGCTGACAGGAAAAGAAAAGCTATGAACTTTTTAACACTGTTTTCATTTAACAGCAATGTCCGTCTTACACCTCTAGCAAGTTCATGGAAATTGTATCAAGTTTATGGAACTTGTACTAAGTACACAGAACTTAATCGTAAGATAACAGTTTCCGCTTGCAACTGCCCATGCCAAATGACATATTCTGGTACAGCTAAGACCAAAAATCAGTATTGTAGGAGGTTGCCCCAGTCCTACAGTCGAATTCACACAACGCTTTTGAGGTAAAGAAAACATAGATGCTCAATAAAAATACAATTTTGTTTACATTGCTGCTATTTGTGCCAATTTCCATTGCCGGACACTTCCTGCATTGGGGTTCAGCCGTTGTCTTCATCACCTCCGGCTTGGCAATTTTGCCTCTTGCCGCCTTTATGGGTACAGCAACCGAAGAAATTGCCGTTGTCGTCGGTCCCTCTTTGGGAGGATTATTAAATGCAACTTTTGGCAACGCCACAGAATTAATTATTGCCCTAATTGCCCTGAATGCCGGACTTGTCGATGTTGTCAAAGCCACAATTACAGGTTCAATTATTAGTAACCTACTCCTAGTGATGGGCTTTTCTATGTTGCTTGGAGGCTTACGCTACAAAGAACAAGAATTTCAGCCCATTGTGGCACGGGTAAATGCCTCCTCAATGAACCTAGCCGTCATAGCAATACTTGTACCAACCGCCGTCGATGCCACCTCATCGGGGATCAGCGAACCGACGTTGCAAAAACTTTCCGCCGCCGTAGCTGTCGTCTTAATTCTGGTTTATGGACTGACGCTGCTATTTTCCATGAAAACCCATAGCTATTTATTTGATGTCGGCATAGCTGACTTAGAAGATTTGGCAGATGCGAACTTGGTAGAAGAAAATACCGAACACAAACCTAATTTATGGTTATGGATTGGCATCTTATTAGCAATTACTCTAGTCGTAGCGTATGAGTCAGAACTATTGGTTGATACCTTAGAAGACGCCACCGCCAAATTAGGATTAAGCGCACTTTTTACAGGTGTAATAATCATACCCGTAATTGGTAACGCTGCCGAACACGCCACCGCCGTTACCGTGGCAATGAAAAACAAAATGGATCTTTCCGTCTCCGTAGCAGTTGGTTCTAGTCTGCAAATTGCCCTTTTCGTCGCCCCAGTATTAGTCCTGGCGGGCTGGTTTTTAGGGCAACCGATGGATTTAGACTTTAACCCATTTGAACTGGTAGCAGTCGCCGTATCAGTATTAATTGCCAATTCAATTAGTTCTGATGGCAGATCAAATTGGTTAGAAGGAATTTTGCTTTTGGCAGCTTATGTTGTTTTGGCGCTAGCGTTTTTCTTCCACCCAACTATCGAGGGCTTGGGGTGAACCTTTAGAATGAAGATAATCACTGCCAGGGGCTGATTAAAAATGCCTTCCACCCCATCTACTCGTGGGATTTTATCTAGGCGAAACCGATTTATAGTGATTGGTTTAGGAGCGATCGCAACTATTGCGGGTTTCAGTTGGAGCTACTATAAACTTTTAGATTCGCCAACTCCAACAGCTTTAGATCCTTGCTCAAAAACACAAAATGCAGCTTCGGCAACTCAAGGCATATCCTCCCAAAAAAAACTCAATCCACCCTCCGTTAAGTTAGCTTACACCTTGACGGAGGATTCATCATCACTGCACTCAGTCGCCATTAGTCCAGATGGACAAAACTTGATTAGTAGCAGTGATTTTTCTAATGTTAAAGTCTGGAATTTAGGCAATTGTACAGGTACACAATGCAATACTCCCAAGCAAATTTTGCCGATGTATGCACTCTGGAGTCATTCAGTTGCTATTAGTCCAGATGGTAAAATTGTTGCTAGTGGCAGTTGGAATGACATCAAATTCTGGGATTTAAATTCCGGCAAATTAATCAAAAATATATTCGCACATTTAGGTGCAGTATATAGTGTTGTATTTAACCCCCAAGGGCAGACCTTGGCAACTGGCGCTAGTGACAATCAGGTGAAAATTTGGAACCTCGAAACAGGTAAACTATTACATACACTTTCCAGTCATTCTGACTCAGTACGGACATTAGCATTTAGCCCCGATGGTAAGATTCTAGTTAGTGGTGGTTTAGATAAAGTTATTAAGATTTGGAATGTTGGTAACGGTTGTAAGGGCGAAACTTGTATTTCTCAACCCAAAAATTTATCTGGGCATACAGCTTATATTTCTTCACTTGCTATTAGCCCTGATGGTAAGACACTTGTAAGTGCTAGTGCTGATCAAACAATTAAGATTTGGAATTTGCAAACTGGACAATTAATACATACTCTTTTGGGACATTGTGCTGCTGTTTTATCTGTTAGCATTAATCCAGAAGGTACGATGTTAGCTAGTGGCAGTACGGATAAAACAATTAAGTTTTGGCAGTTAAGTTCTGGGGAATTGTTGAATACTATTTCTGGGCATTCTGAGGGGGTAGGTTCAGTCGCTTTTAGCCCAAATGGTCGTAATTTAGTTAGTGCTAGTAAGGATAAGAGAATTAAAGTTTGGCAGATAGAGTAGCGATGCCTCTTTAAAGTTATCTATGAGGGTTTAGCTGTTCATTTGCAACTTTATTCTTGCTCTCGTTCTAATAACAACGTTACTGGACCATCATTTTCAATTTGTACTTGCATCATTGCGCCAAACTTCCCGGTTTCCACCCGCAAATTACTCTTGCGTAACTTCTCCACAAATTGCTCATACAACTGCCGTGCAGGTTCAGGAGAAGCGGAACGAGAAAAATCAGGGCGGCGTCCTTTGCGGCAGTCACCATAAAGGGTAAACTGACTAATTACTAATAGTTCACCACCAATTTCTAAGACTGATTTTTCCCAACGTTCATTACCAGTTTCTGTTCCTGGAAATAATCTTAAATTCAAACATTTTTGTGCCATCCAGTCGAGTTCTGCTTCGGTATCAGTATTAGCAATACCCACAAGTAGATTCAATCCTTGCTCAATTTTGCCGACAACAATACCTGCTACTTCAACTTGAGAAGATTTAACTCGCTGGATGATTATACGCATCAGTTTTTCAAAATTGAAATTGAAGGGGAGATCCCCGACTTCTTTAAGAAGTCGGGGATCTAAAAGTTGGAGACTACTTGCCAAAACCCTTGCCACGATTGGCACTAGGCATACAGACACATTTTTCAAGTTGCGATCGCAATGTATCATGGTCTAAATTCTGTCCAATTAAGACTAATTGGGTTTTCGGTTCGCCTTTCCACTGCTCATCTTCAATCGTAAATCGCTTGCCGCTGAGGTGGAAAATATGACGATTTGCACTTTCATTAAACCAAATAATTCCCTTTGCCCGAAAGACACTTTCTGGTAATTGATGGTCTAAGAAATGCTGGAACTGTCGAATGGCAAAAGGTTTATCACTCTGAAAAGAAAGAGAAGTAAAGCCATCATTTTCTAAGTGATTAGAATGGTCATGATGATCATGTTCATGGTGGTCATGACCGCAATTTTCATCATGAACATGATGCTCGTGATCATGATGGTCATGCTCATGTTCAGGTGCTTTTGTCTCAAAATATTTGTCAGATTCAAACAACCCAACACTGAGAATTAAAGGCAGGGGAACTTGAGATTTAGTAGTTCTGAGAATTCTTGCCCCAGCTTTCATCTCACGAATTCTGATTTCCAAAGAATCAACATCAGCTTCATCTACTAAGTCAGTTTTATTGAGTACAAGAATATCACCATAAGCAATTTGGCTATTAGCAGCTTCACTACTAAATAAATCCAAACTAAAGTTTTCGCAGTCTACCATTGTCACGATAGAATCAAGACGAGTCATGTCTCGTAGTTCCGTACCCAAAAAGGTGAGTGCTACAGGCAACGGATCAGCAAGACCAGTAGTTTCAACAACTAAATAATCTACCTTATCTTCCCGTTCTAAAACTTTGTAGACGGCTTCAACTAAATCATTATTAATGGTGCAGCAAACACAACCATTATTTAATTCCACCATATCTTCGCCAGTAGAGACAATTAGCTCATTATCAATGCCAATTTCACCAAATTCGTTTACCAAAACAGCGGTTTTTAGTCCCTGTTGATTGGTCAAAATATGGTTTAGCAGAGTCGTTTTGCCGCTACCGAGAAAACCGGTAATGATTGTAACGGGTAAGCCTTGTTTTGGGGCATCTAATGCGTCGGAGGTTGTAGTTTCTTGAGCTGATTGCATAATAACAATGTCGAAAAGGTCAAAATATAGGAGGATAGCGTACAGGTGTGGGCAACACACCACATGAGGATGCTAGCAAATATCCATTCCTTCCTCATATTGTCGCTTGATTTTTATCCTAATTTCATTGATGTCATGACCTTAACGCTTTACAATACCCTAAACCGTCACAAAGAACTGTTCGAGCCGTTGGTAAACGGGAAAGTGCAGATGTATTGCTGCGGCATCACGGTTTATGATTATTGCCATTTGGGTCATGCCAGGACTTGCATTGTCTGGGATACTGCCCGTCGTTATCTGCAATTTAGCGGCTATGAGGTGCGCTATATCCAGAATTTTACCGATATTGATGACAAAATTCTCAATCGGGCGCGAAATGAAGGCACGACAATGGAAGCAGTAAGCGATCGCTTTATCCAAGCGTATTTTGCAGACATGGCGCGCCTCAATGTCAAGGAAGCCGACGCCTACCCCCGCGCTACCCATACTCTAGACGGCATTAAGCGCCTGATTGCTGAGTTGGAACAAAAAAACTTCGCCTACCCAGCCGCAGGTGATGTTTACTATGCTGTACGGCAGTTTCCTGAATATGGCAAGCTTTCTGGGCGCAAGTTGGATGAAATGCAAGCCGGGGCAAGTGGACGAGTTGATCATGAAGCATCCATTAAAAGAAATCCCTCAGATTTTGCCCTGTGGAAGGCAGCAAAGCCAGGAGAACCAGCTTGGGATTCTCCTTGGGGTTCCGGGCGTCCGGGCTGGCATATCGAATGCTCGGCGATGATCCGGGATAGTTTGGGTGAGACGATTGATATTCATACGGGTGGCGAAGATTTGAAGTTTCCTCACCATGAAAATGAAATTGCCCAGTCGGAAGCGGTGACAGGCAAACCACTTTCGCGTTATTGGTTGCACACGGGCATGGTCAAGGTGGAAGGTGAAAAAATGTCCAAATCTTTGGGCAACTTTATCACGATTCGCGACTTGTTAGACCGACCAGTTGACCCAATGGCGGTGCGTGTGTTTGTCTTGATGGCACAATACCGTAAGCCGATTGATTTTTCTGATGATGCTTTGGAGTCGGCAACTAATGGTTGGCAAACGCTGAAGGAAGGGCTGTTATTTGGGCAGCTATATGGTGAAAAATTGGCTTGGGTAGGGGCTCACGGCAGTGCGCCCCCACAAGATAATGCCGTTGTTGAGCGTTTTAAGGAAGCGGTGAATGATGACTTTAATTTTGCCGCAGGTTTAGCTATTTTGTTTGAACTGGCTAAGGATTTGCAACGTGAAGGTAATATCCTTGTCCATGAGGGTAAAACTAAGACTGCGCCGGCAGAATTACAACCACAATGGCAGACGTTGGTAATGTTGGCAGAGGTGTTGGGTTTGCAGGCAAAAGTAGAGGAAGTTGAGGCGGTTGAGGGGTTGAGTGATGAGGAAATTGAGGCAAAAATTGAGTTGCGGAAACAGGCGAAAGCGGCGAAAAATTATGAGATGAGCGATCGCATTCGTAATGAATTGCAAGAAGCAGGAATTACCCTAATTGATAAGCCTGGTGGTGTGACTGACTGGCATCGTTGACATTTTTTCGGTGGGCGATGGCTAAAATGCGATCGCCTCTTTTACCAATCTAAAGTTAATTATGGCTGTAATTTTATGGTTATCAATTCGGCAATTAATATAGCACCTTTAGAAAGTGGCGATCATCTAACTCGTGCAGAATTTGAGCGCCGTTATCTCGCTTCTCCACACATTCGTAAAGCTGAACTTATTGAAGGAGTTGTTTACGTGGCTTCCCCAGTTCGCGCGACCAGACATGGCAGACCTCATGGCATAATCATGACTTGGCTAGGAGTGTATTGTGCTGCAACTCCGGGAGTTGATTTACTTGATAATGCCACAGTTCGTTTAGATGCGGATAATGAGCCACAACCAGATGCTTTATTAAGAATTGAGCCAGAAGTAGGCGGCAATTCTTCTATTAGTGAAGATGATTATATTGAGGGTGCACCGGAATTAATTGTAGAAGTCGCGGCGAGTAGCGCTAGTTATGATTTGAATGATAAATTAAATGCTTATCGTCGCAATGGAGTGCGGGAATATATTGTCTGGCAAATGTATGAGAATAAAGTTGATTGGTTTGTGTTGGAAGAAGGTAGATATGTTTCATTAATTGCCGATGAACGTGGCATAATTCGCTCTGAAGTGTTTCCTGGATTATGGTTATCTGTTAATGGGTTGCGTCAAGGAAATAGAGCTGAGATTTTGGAAGTTTTGCAGTCAGGTTTAGCAACTTTGGAACATCAGGCATTTGTGGAAAGATTGAGTTAGGAATAATGTTATGCCTGCTAAAGATATCTACCATAATTTGTGCTTGGGAAATCAGGCTATTTGCTTCTATAAACATCCTTACGATGCTTGCAGAAAAGCAATAAAACCACAAATTCTTCATCGTCTATTTCGTAGCGCACTCGGTAATCACCTACTCGGACGCGATATTCATCATCATAACCTTTTAACTTAATAGCTCCCTGTGGACGTGGTTCTTGAGCTAACAATACAATCTTTTCTACAATTCGATTACGGATATCATCAGGTAAGTTATCAAGTTGTTTCTGTACAGGTTTGGGAAGAATTACTGTATAAATCATGGAGTCTTCCCAGACTTACTAGCGATGTAATCTTGAATAGTTTGATAGTCTCCTGTCTGGTAAGCAATACGCGCTTCTTGAATTTCAGCTTGAACAGTTGGATTTTCTTCTAATAAATCTTCTTCTGCTTGATCAATTTCTTCATTTAGTAGTTGTAAAATTTTGCGCTTTTCTTCGAGTCCACATGAGGCGATCGCATCTACTAGAAATTGAAAGGGAATTTGTACTTGTACTGTTTTTTGGAGCATGACACATTTCAAGGAATAGTGGTTTAGTTTCTATTATAATTCTTGAGTGTTTGTTAAAGAGCGATCTGCTTTTAGCAGACCGCTTCATCTCAGCAACGCCGCATTTTTTAAGCGCGTTTTTGGTTCTTGATGCGTTGGTGTTTGTTGTAGCAACGGTCGATAGTTTCCATCACCATCCTAACCACTTCACCATCAGCCCAGTTGGTTCGGGAAACTTGTAAACTACCGATGCTGCCATCTAGTTTCGATTCCCATTTAATCACCACTGTCTGCGCTTGGTTGACAATGTGAATTGTTGCTTCTTTGTAAGTCAGAGTTGTTTCTTTTGGTGTTACCATGTATTTGCTTCCTTGGTTATTCTTGGAGCATCCCCCAACACAACGAAATTCCTGCAAGAAGTGGCGTTGTGAAGGGGGTTAGCTACTCGCCTTTTGGCTTTCGCTAATATATAGCATACAACAGATTTTTCAATTTTATTTATTATTTTTTTTATACCAAGCTGACTTGATTATGAGTGTTTGTAAATATTAAAATGAAAAATCAAAGTAAACAAATTGAGTTTTAAAATAATATTTTATAAATCAACTTTTAGGGAAACAATAAACGAATAGTTTCAGACGAGTCGTTTCATCATGATAATGACATCGATTCACAAGATCGCCCTAGCTACATAGCCTCATTCAGGCTCATCTTCAAACAAAAAAATAATTTCTGTGATGCTACTTTCTCCTTAGAATGTTGAGTTATCAAGTTCTACTCAATGGGGAAGCCAGGAATCAATTGATCTATTTCTACCATCAGTTGCATGGTTTCTTTGAGGGCAATCACCACCTTTTGATAATGCAATACATCATCAAAAGATAAAGTTCGTTTAGCTTTTTTACGGTCTTTCAGCCATTTGTCTAACACCTGATAACCACCAATCTTAAATTCCCAAACATCAGGCGCAATGCCTTCAAAGTAGCGAGTTTTGTTAATATAAACTCTTTGTTCTTTAGGTTTATAGGTAACTTCGGTAACAGCATTATCGCCCTCACCTCCCATTTTAGTAATCAGCTTATTGAGTTTCTTCGATTTCATTAGGTGCAAGTCTACTAATGCCTGACCTTTTGCACTCAGATCTTTGAAGAGTTGATCATTGCTAGTTAATGGCACACGGGGAAAGTCGATTTTGAGAAACTCGGCGTAACGTTGGCGATAGGTGGGACTGTGGAAGATGGCGTAGATGTAATAAAAGATGGCTTCTGGTGTGGGAATGTAGCTAAGTTTTTCTCGAATTGCTGCGATGAAATCTGAGGAGAAATTAGGAGATTTTTCAATGAATAAGCTGCCTTGTTCATTGGTTGTATCTGGATATATAACAAGCGGAAATAAGTAATTTGTTTCTTTTGTTTTATTAGAAATGGAACAACATTCTATGATTCCATTAGTTACCCAGACTAAACTCCATCCATCACTTTGAGACTGTTGACGACTAGTAATTAATCCAATATTTTTGTTTAGCGAAATATTGTGCATCACTTCATTTCTTGGTAATTCAACTACATCTTCATGATGATAATAAGCTCTCCAATCAAACGGACGATATAAACATTGTGTAAAATAACTTTCCCAATCAGAATTTGCTTTTAAAGAACGCCGTCTTTGGCTTAACTTCCAATCCCTCGTGTCTTGAATTTCATAGGTTTCACTAATTTCTTGATCTGAAATGCTTAAATCTCTAAACTTATCTATACGTTTTCGGAGTTCTGATACATCAAAATCAAAAACAAAATGATCTCGATGAGTTTTAACTCCTGTTGAATTGACTGGCATTATTTCTGTAATTTTCCAGCCTGCATCGTATTCTGCTAAAAGGTCGGTATTTTGAGGAATGAATCGGTAAAACGGAGCTTTAGGATTTATCTCTGTCCATTCAACAGTCGTAATATCATGCTCTTGAAGATAACGATATTTATCCTCTCGTGAACCCCAAAGATCAGCGTGATAAATTTTAGCCATAAATTACTTTACTCCGTTTTCCATTCACTTTCTGGGATGTCAGCACTAATCATAATGTTGCGGAGTGTACCAATCGGCAAATCGCGTCCCTTGTGATAAGGCACAATTACTTGAAGCTGGCGATCAAGATTTCTCCACTTACGATGACTACCCTTTTGAGAAATCAATTCAAATTCATAACTCTCCAGAATGCGCTCAACTTCATCTGCATTCATGCGGCGGGTGCGAGTCATCCTACCAAAACCTCGCGCAAAATTGCTCCTGAATTTAATTCAATGGGCTCTGGTTCAAGATAAAGTTTGATCGCTTCACGAATATTTTCTAACGCTTCTTCTTCAGTTTCTCCAGCCGAAATACAACCTGGTAATTCGGGACACCAAACAGACCAATCTCCTGTTTCAGCATCAGCTTCAAGCACAACACGCCATTTCATCAGGCTTTCTCCTTGGGATATTTCACCATAATAGCTACTGCCACCCCTTGCTGAATATCAAACACATTATTATCAGGTGAACCATTTGGGGCAACTTCTTTTTTTCGACTGTTACCATGCAAATCCATCACATAAATCTCGTCAAATGTCTTCTCTAAACTCTGGCGCATTCCCCGAAATGTGGGATTATCTAGATAGCCATGATTAGTAATAAATGCCAGAATACCAGAGCCAGTTCTGTCAATTCGCCACTGACCAAAGCGAATAAATTTCACATAGTCATCTTGCAAATATTTAGGATTTCTTTCACCTAATGGCACACCATCTACAAAGTAATAATCTTTAATTAAACCCGCGATCCACTCACTTTTATTTGCCGAATGTCCAGAATAAGGAGGATTACCCAACACTACCATCACAGGCGTATCTCGTTTCACTGCCGAGGCTTCATTTGCCTCCTGTGCCACAAATTGACCAAACAAAATCTCTGACTTTTTCAGTGCTTCATCTAGTGTATTTGTCAAATAAATTCCTAATCGCTGTTTGCCCTGAAATTGATAGCCTAATTCTTGTAGTTGTAGACCTAGTTTAAGGTGAGCGATCGCATAAGGAGCCATCAACAACTCAAAGCCAAACAACCGATTCAATAAATTATCTCGCACATAGCTATCCCACTGATTCGCCATGCCAATTTCTTCTAAGTTGCGATAAATCTGCTTCACCACCTCATACAAAAACGTACCCGTCCCCGTTGCCGGATCAAGAATTTGCACTCTCGGCTTTTGTATTATTGGATCTTTAGCGTTATCTGCCAAACCCAACGGCAAATCAAAGCGATCTTTCAGAATGGCATCAACCGATCGCACAATAAACGACACCACAGGTTCCGGTGTATAATAAACCCCTCGACTTTTTCGCAAAGCCGCATTGTACGCCGCCAAAAATGTCTCGTAAAAATGCACAACCGGATCTTCCTGCCGAGTACGCTGCCCAAAATTTTCTAAAATGCTGCCCATTTCCACTTGAGACAACAACTGCACCAAATCATCGATCGCCCAATCAATCTGACTAACGGCATCTGTTTCGACAATAGTATTAAATAACCGCTTTAAAAATGGGTTGGTTGCCGGAATATAAGTGCCCGCCGTGCGCCGAGTAAACGTCTCACCCGCCGGATTTTGAGCATGACCAACTCTTGCCGCAAATAGCCCATAAGATATAGTCTGAGCATACATATCGGCAAATTCAGCATCAGTTAAATTGGGTAGCAACACCTCACTAAAGCCCTGCTTCAATTGATGCAATTCTCCCTCAAATTTCTCTAAACTCAAAGCCGTAGCTGTTGCCAACCGGATCGCTTTTGTTAACCTCGCCATCTGTCGCGCCAAGTCTTCAGGACTACGAATGATCTCGCCTGTATAATTGAGAAACTGATCGAGTACCGCTGCAATCTTGACAGTATTCTTAGCTTGCAGAGCATTGCCGTTGCGTACTGCTAAAACTTCCTTAAGTCTGCGCTTCCCATTCACATACCAGCGAAACTCTAGATAATTCGTCAACACCAAATTAGGAAACGATTCTAAATATCGCTTTAATTGCTCAGTTTTTTCAATCTGATCTAGATCTAACCCAACGTCTTTGGCTTCCACATAACCCACTAGCAAGTCTCGCTGTTTTACCGTAAAGTCTGGAATGCCTGCTTTATTGCCTTTTTCTTCAATAACTGCGTCAATTCCATGCTTCGGATCATCTAGCAAATTTTTTAATGCTGGATAATGGCTACGTTCACTACCGAGTTGCAGGTTTTTTTGAATCGACTTGAGATAAGCATCAAACGAGAATGACATTGCAGTCTTAACTCCGGTGCTATTGGTGAAGTTTTGGCAAACGCTTTCTTAATCTTGAGTATTCCAATTCAGTAAAATAGCTCTAAACAGACACCTTATTGACTGCTTGGAGCCGATCGCCATGTCTTTGATTGTTGAAGTGAGTGAAGCCGGCATCTTACAACTACCTACTGAGATTTTACAGGCAATTGGGACTAATACCCGGTTCGTGATCGAGGTAAAAAGCGATCGCTTAATCCTGTCCCCCGTTCCCCCAGAACAACCCTTTTGGGCAACCGCCACGCCTGAAGAACGGGCGGAACGATTAATGCAGTGGGTGCAAAGTCACAAGGATGGACCTAATCTGCCAGACGAAGCCTTGCGGCGGGAGAATATCTACGACTAATGACCGACTATCTCCTTGATACCAATGTTTTGCTTCGCATGAGCGACAGGACTTCACCCGTGAACTTACTAGCTGGTAGAGCAACAGCTACCCTTCTAAGGCAACGAGATCGCGTTTTCATCACCAGCCAAAACATCATTGAGTTCTGGGTTGTTGCAACTCGTCCAGCCCAAGTAAACGGTTTGGGATGGAGTGTCGCACAAACTCGTACTGAAATCGAGCTGATTTTAAGTCAGTTTCCACAGCTTGAGGAAACTCCACAAATATTCCTTCACTGGTTCAATCTGGTGACGAGCTATCAACTTCAGGGTAAGCGTGTACATGATGCCCGGTTAGTTGCCGTGATGCTGGCGCATGGTGTGACGCATTTACTGACGTTTAACCCAGATGATTTCCGCAACATAAATGAAATTGTAGTTGTTCATCCTCAAGCATTAGCGTAGCCGCTACGCAGTCGCATCACGAACCTAGAGGCAGAAGGTTAACGCGATCGCTTCTCACTTATCAAAAGAGCGATCGCTATCTTCCGCCGTGTCTTGAAGCAAGATAATTTTAAGTAGTTGTAACTAAGTTGCACCTTCAAAGATACGACTGAACAAAAACCCCACCCAACCCGCAAACGTAAAGCAATATTACAACCGCTTTAAAAATATATTGAGAAATGCGCCAAATCTGAAAGACGCACCTATCCTTAACTTTTAAAGAAATATGTCGAGGAATATCATGGATAAATTTAGCCGTTACCGCATTAGCTGCACACTTAGCTTTGGCGACATATATGGACAAGTCATCATTTGGCTAATCGTCATTTTCATTAGTCTGGCTTCAGCATTAGCCCTCTGGAGTGCCGATCGCCAAATCTACGCCCTAGCAACCGTGGGACTAATCTTAGTACTATCTCTGCCCTTCCTACTCTTCACCTTCGTAACCACACTCCTAAACCACATCGAAGTCTCTCCCATGCTAGAAGGCGAAACAACTGAATCACTCCGAGGCAACACACCCGTCCAAAAAACAGTTCAAGTACCTAGTTAAAAAGTAATTCATAAAACATTAAAAACTTCCCCTCCCTTCTGGGTAGGGATTTTTTTTTAACGTGTCACCATAAATACAGGCAATCTAACAACCAAACTGAGAATGCAAGAACACGATGTAATCATTGTTGGGGGCGGTTTAGCCGGCTGTCGCGCTGCCCTAGAAATCAAACGAACCGATCCTAACTTAGATGTCGCCCTTGTTGCCAAAACTCACCCGATTCGTTCCCACTCTGTCGCGGCACAAGGCGGTATGGCGGCAACCCTCAAAAATGTCGATGCCGAAGACAGTTGGCAAGCCCACGCCTTTGATACCGTCAAAGGTTCCGACTATCTAGCTGACCAAGATGCCGTAGAAATCCTCACCAGCGAAGCCCCGGATGTCGTCATTGACCTAGAACATCTAGGCGTCTTGTTTTCGCGACTCAATGATGGTCGCATCGCTCAACGGGCATTTGGCGGGCATTCCCATAACCGTACCTGCTACGCCGCCGATAAAACTGGTCATGCCATCTTACACGAACTCGTCAACAACCTCAGACATAACGGCGTCCGTATCTACGAAGAATGGTACGTGATGCAGCTAATTTTAGAAGATGCCCAGGCTAAAGGCGTGGTCATGTTCAACATCATCGATACCAAATTGCTCGTAATCCGGGCAAAAGCGGTCATGTTTGCCACCGGTGGTTATGGGCGAGTTTATAACACCACCTCCAACGACTATGCCTCGACTGGCGACGGTTTGGCGATGTCGGCGGTGGCGGGTGTACCGTTGGAAGATATGGAATTTGTGCAGTTTCATCCTACGGGTTTGTATCCGGTTGGTGTGTTAATTTCCGAAGCGGTGCGGGGAGAAGGCGCATATCTGATTAACTCAGAAGGCGATCGCTTTATGGCAAACTATGCCCCAAGTCGCATGGAGCTCGCCCCTCGTGATATTACTTCCCGTGCCATTACTCGTGAAGTCCGTGCCGGTCGTGGTATTCATCCAGATGGCAGTGCAGGCGGCACTTCTGTCTATCTCGACTTGCGCCATCTGGGGAAGGAAAAAATCATGAGTCGTGTGCCTTTTTGTTGGGAAGAAGCACACCGACTACTGGGCATTGATGCCGTACATCAGCCGATGCCAGTACGCCCGACGATTCATTATTCTATGGGTGGTATACCTGTAAATACTGATGGACAGGTGCGTAGCGGTGTTGATAGCTTGGTGGAGAGTTTCTTTGCCGCTGGTGAAGCTGCTTGTGTTTCGGTGCATGGGGCAAACCGCTTAGGAAGTAATTCTTTGTTGGAATGTATCGTTTATGGCAGACGCACGGGAAAAGCGATCGCTCAATATGTGCAAAATCGTAAACTACCGGAAATCAACGAGCAATCTTACCTCAATGCCGCCCAGGAGCAAATTAACGCTCTGTTGAACCAATCAGGCACAATTCGCATAAATTCCCTGCGTCAAACCTTCCAAGACTGTATGACCGAATATTGTGGCGTTTTCCGCAGTCAAGAGGTAATGCAAGAAGGCTTAAACCAGCTCAAACAATTGCAACAACAATACCAACAAATTTATTTAGATGACAAAGGCAGTTGTTGGAATAGTGAAATCATCGAAGCTTTGGAACTTCGCAGCTTAATGATTGTTGGAGAAATGATTCTCACCTCGGCAATAAATCGCACCGAAAGTCGAGGCGCACATTGTCGCGAGGATTATACTGAACGCGATGATACTAATTTCCTCAAACATACATTAGCCTATTACTCACCCGCAGGCATTGATTTAAGTTATATGTCTGTAAAAATTACCATGTTTGAACCCAAGGAACGGAAGTATTAATAAATATTCCTATTTCAAACAGTAGTAATTACAAAATCTTAGCCCCCCTAACATCAGGGGGGTTGCGGATATCTCTTGATTTAAAAGCATTTATTACCCGACTTTTAAGACAATTAATATTTATCAGAGCCTTTATAAATTCTTTCTTGTTGCTCAGGAGTAATCCAAGCAGCTCTAGAAAATTGGGTTTGAGGTGGTACAAATTGACCTAATGCTGTACTGTATTCCAAAACATCTCCTGTTTCAATTTGATAAACCCAGCCATGAAGTTGCATTTCATTGGTTTTGAGTCGTGAGTGGATTACTGGGTAGGTGCGTAGGTTTTCTAGTTGGGTAAGAACGTTTTCTTCGATGGTTGCATTTAGCAGAGATTCTCCCTCATAATTTTGATAATGTTCTTTAATGGTGCGACGTGTTGCTTCTGCGTGCTTGAGCCATGCATAAACCGCCGGCATTTCTTCTTCTAACTTACCAATTTGCAGTAGTCCCTTCATAGCTCCACAATGAGAGTGACCGCAGACGATGATTTCTTGAATGCCTAAAGCATGAACAGCATACTCAACGCTTGCGCCTTCACCACCATCAGTTGCTCCGTAGGCTGGAATGATATTACCTGCATTGCGGATAATAAACATCTCACCAGGTCCTGCTTGAGTAATCAGGTTTGGGTCAACCCGCGAGTCAGAGCAGGTAATGAAGAGAATTCTGGGATGTTGTCCCTGAGAAAGTAGCTCAAATAGTTCCCGGTGGGTACTAAAGTAATTGGTCTGAAATTCGTGCAGCCCTTGAATCAACCGCTTCATTAGCTCATATTTTCCGTTTAGGATCAGGACATAATTTTTACACGTCTACGGGATGATCGGACAAAATATTTTTGCTTAAATTCGTCGGCATTGCCACAAGAGAGCTAGATGATGATCTAAATACCTATTGAGGCAAAATTGGGATTGAGTTTTTGAGACTATTTGATCTGATCCCACAAAAAGATTTGATTAAGCGTAAATATCAATACAATTTTTGTTTTCGTGTTAAGTTAACATCCGGTTAAAGTTTACCTGTTCATCCTAAGAAGCAAGTCTTGATTACGACTGAACTTTATTAAGTCTTCATCGTCACTAATCTTGACAAAAGGGAAAGAAACTGCATCTACATTAGTCTAAAATTAGTTGCGTAATGGGAAGCGATGCTTCTTGGGTTTATCGCTAGTAAAAAAAAGCTGATGTGCGCTGCAAAAATGAACGTGTTTCGGGGACAGTCAGTGATAAATCAAGAAAGCCGTTGGGATCTTAATAATGATTTTACTATTCCTGTCGGAATTTTGCACTCTTTGAGTGGAACAATGGCAATTAGTGAAGCCTCTCTAAAAGATGCCGAACTGATGGCAATTGCTGAAATTAACGCGGCGGGCGGCGTTTTAGGTAGAATTATCCAACCTATAGTTGAAGATGGTGCATCTGAGCCTACAATGTTCGCTCTCAAAGCCAAGTTACTGCTCGAAAAAGACAAAGTAGCAACAATTTTTGGTGGTTGGACTTCTGCTAGTCGCAAAGCAGTTTTGCCAGTTTTGGAAGAATTTAACGCCTTGATGTGGTATCCGGTTGAGTATGAAGGATTAGAATGCTCACCACACGTTTTTTATACAGGGATGTGTCCCAATCAACAAGTAGGACCTGCTGTTGATTGGTTACTGCAAAATAAAGGCAAACGTTTTTATTTGTTGGGTTCTGATTACGTTTTTCCTCGCACATCCAACAAGCTAATTAAATCGCAACTTAAATGTAATAATGGGATATTAGTTGGAGAAGAGTATTTACCTTTAGGAACAACCCATTTTGGTGAAGCAATCACAAGAATTAAGCAAGCCCAACCGGATGTGGTTTTTAATACTATAAATGGTGATAGTAATCTGGCATTTTACCAACAGTATAGAGAGGCAGGAATTGCACCGGATGATATTCCGATTATGGCAATTAGTATTACAGAAGAAGAACTGCGACGGACTGGTGGCGGCATTGCGACAGGTCATTATGCCAGTTGGAGCTATTTTCAAAGTATTGATACACCCAATAATCGTACTTTTGTCAAGAATTTTCAGGATTTCTATGGCAAAGAGCGTGTTACTTGTGACACTATTGAAGCAGCTTATAGTCAAGTTTATCTGTGGAAACAAGCAGTTGAAAAAGCAGGTTCTTTTGATGAGGAATTAGTACGAGAAGCCGCTTATGGACAGACTTTTGAGGCTCCTGGCGGTAAAATTATTGTTGAACAAAACAACCATCTTTGGAAACATTGTCGCATCGGCAAAATGTTGGACAATGGTCAATTTGAAGTTGTTTATACTAGTCCAAAACCGATTAAACCTCAGCCTTGGTTAGGGTTGGAAGAACTCAAAGATCAAGTTTCCCCAGTCGTTTTTGATATGTTGGGGGAGGTGTCTCAGTCGATTCAATATAGCTGCCAGTTGGAGCAAAAGTCTCGTGAAGTTGAAGCGGCAATGGCAGAATTGGTGGAAACCAATGCTAGGTTGCAAAAAACACAAGACCAACTGTTGCAATCAGAAGTAAGATTTCGAGAATTGCAAGCTAAAGAAGAGTTGCTAAAACGTCGTCTTTCTAGCCAAATTAGAAGTTCTCTAGAACTTGATGAAATTTTAGGAACAGCGGTTCAAGAAATTCGTAGTTTGCTGCAAATTGATCGTTGTCAGTTCTTTTGGTATCATGATCAAGCCGCATCTCCTTATTATCAATTAATCCATCAAGCTTGCTGCAATTCGCTGCCGGATCAGTTATATGCTAATACTGTAGAACAGGTAAAAACCTTAGACGAACCTGTGGGAAAGCAAGATTTTTTGCGTGTCGATGATGTTGCGACAGATGTACAACTTGAGGCAAAAAGTCGTTCTAATTTGTTAGATTTAGGACTAAAAACGCTGTTGGTTGCACCAGTACAAACTCGTTCTCATCATACAGGTGTAATTGTTTGTGAACACTTTCAAGAATACCGTCCTTGGGATAATCAAGAAGTAGAGTTAATTGGTGCTGTGGTTGACCAATTAGCGATCGCAATTGATCAAGCAGAACTTTATGCTCAAAGTCGTATCACTGCCGACTTTGCCACCGCACAAGCAGAACAACTTAAGACAGCATTACATGATTTACATTCGTACCAAACTCAGTTAGTACAAACTGAAAAAATGTCTACATTAGGCACACTTGTAGCAGGCATTGCTCACGAAATCAATAATCCGACCAGTTTCATTTACGGAAACTTACACTACGCCAACGAATATATTAATGACTTACTAAAATTGGTACGTCTTTATCGAATCCATTATCCTAATCCGGTTGCAGAAATTAAACAGCATTCTTCAGGAGTTGAGCTGGAATTTTTGATGGAAGATTTGCCAAAAGTGCTGTCTTCTATGGAACATGGCGCTGAAAGAATTCGCCATTTAGTAACTAGTTTGCGGAACTTTTCTCGCCTTGACCAAGGCAAAATGCAAGCTGTAGATTTGCACGAAGGAATTGAGAGTACGTTATTAATTTTACATCATCGACTCAAAGCAAATAGCGATCGTCCTGCGATTAAATTAATTAAAGAATATGGCGAATTACAGCCAGTTGAGTGTCATCCTTCTCAGCTCAATCAAGTTTTTATGAATCTTTTAGGTAATGCTATTGATGCCTTAGAAGAAATACCATATAAGACGGCAACTATTCAAAATAAATTCGCGCCCACCATTTGGATTAGTACTAAAGTTCAAGATAATCTTGCTACTATAAAAATTATTGATAATGGTTCTGGGATTACAGAAGAAGCAAGAGGACAACTTTTTGATCCATTTTTTACAACCAAACCAATTGGTAAAGGTACAGGTTTAGGACTATCAATCAGCTATCAAATTGTTGTCGAAAAACATAAAGGACTGCTGTGCTGCGAGTCAGAATTAGGAAAAGGCACCGAGTTTTCCATAGAAATTCCGATACAACATAACCTTACAAAAAAAACTAATTCTTCCGCCTCCGTTGCCCTAAACTGAAGGAATTAAACTTAAGTTAAAGTTGAAAACTGAGACAGGCAGACAGGTGTTGGCTCTGATTCATTTTTAGATACGTGATTTGTGGTTAGTGGCAACGAGTTTTTATGAATTGGTTGCAGAGGAATTTCAATTTGAAACCTTGTTCCTTGCCCAAGTTCAGAAGTACACTCTAAGCTGCCTCCATGAATTTCTACAATAATTTGACGACTAATTGATAGTCCTAAACCTGTGCCTTTACCAAGAGGCTTCGTCGTGAAAAATGGCGTAAACAATTGTGACTGAGTTTCTGGTGTCATGCCATATCCATTATCAGCTATTTGAATAATAATCCCAGAATAATCAGCATTCACAGCAGTACGAATAGTAATGCAACCCTCATATTCACCTAAATCATTGATGGCATCAATGGCATTACTTAAAAGATTCATAAAAACCTGATTAAGTTGTCCAGGACAACATTCAAGTGTTGGCAAATCGCCGTATTCTTTAATAACTTTGATTGCCGGACGATGACAACGCACTTTTAAACTATTTTGTAAAATTAGTAGTGTATTATCAATGCCTTCATGGAGATCAACTGATTGTAAAAAAATTTGATCTTGGCGAGAAAAATTGCGTAGTGAAATCACTATTTGACGAACACGATCAGCGCCAACTTCCATTGAATTCAGCACTTTCGGCAAGTCTTGTTGCAAAAAATCTAAATCAATCTCTTTAATTTTAGCTTGTACAATTGGGATGGGTTCTTGATAATATTTCTGATAAATATTGACTAATTCTAGTAAATCTTGGATATAGTCACTGGCGTAACACAAATTACCATAAATAAAACTGACAGGATTATTGATTTCATGGGCAATACCTGCAAGCATCTGTCCAATACTAGCGAGTTTTTCCATCTGAATTAACTGCGCCTGCATTCCTCGTAAATCTTGCAAAGATTGCTCTCGCTGTTGGGCATAAACATAAGCCGCAGCGGCAGAAGCACAGCTTTTATAGTTAATTTCAACTTGTTGTTTTTCTAGATATTGTACTACCGCCTCACTTTCTTTTTGATACTGATTTACTAACACTTCTAATGCTTCATTCAGCCCAGTTTCTGACTTAAGAATTGCTTGGAGATGAGGATTTTCTAAAGTTAAGTTGGAAGCAGATTTGGCTTGCCATGCTAAAGCCCTGACTTGGGCAATATACTCCTGAATTTGGCAGTCTAGATAGAGTGGTGCATTAAAATAAATTGCCAAAACTGCTTCAGAAGGCTGCGTTTTTACGTTATTATTAATTAGGTCAGAATGTGACCTTTCCATCAAATCAATAGCAGCTAAAAGTTCCTCAATTAATTTATTTTGTTCTAATTTATTAGCAGTGGTAACTAATCTCAACGCTGTCAATGCTGATCGTTGACAGAGCATCATCTGTCGTCCACTAATTTTAATAACGGCTAAATTAATTTCTTGTGTAGTAATCATTTTTTCTGGCTCACAATAGGCGTTTAAAGTAATAATTGGTAGTAATTGCCAGTGGAATAAATTTTTTAGCCATTGAGAAGATTTATAAAAGCTATTCATAGTTATATTTTTTCAAGATAGTTAATTAACTAGCCCCACAAGATTAACTCTGTTATATCAGCTTATTGTAAAAAAACACTCTCATTTATATACTGCCTAGAAAGGATAATAATTTTTACGATAAACACTGTTATTCTTCTTTAATTCTGCAATATGCAATACAATAATTGCTGAAAAATATTAAAAATTAATATATATTTTAACCGCTAGGGCATCTCAAGTTCCTAAAGTACCTCGTACTAAGTTTCTGGGTATTGTAAGCACCTGAAATCTGCATCACCTAAATGAGAGTTATAACTACAAATATCTCGCATTGTAAAGGTCAATTATTACTTTCAATAGTTGTACAGAAAAAACTAATTTCAAATTCGAGCTATAAATTTAGCTAAAAAGACAGTTTTGGGCTTGACTACCTCCAGCACTGCTATTTAAAGTTAGAGTCAACACTCAATTTGTGGACAAAACAACTGGATACTCAATTAAGTTGTTGAATGGGAAGCTCAATCCAAAACTCAGTTCCTTCACCTGGTTTAGAATGACAAGTTAGAACTCCTAGGTGATGTTCTACCACAATTTGATAACTGATTGATAATCCTAAACCAATACCTTGTCCTACAGGTTTTGTTGTAAAAAAAGGATCAAATAATCGTGTCTTTACTAACTCAGTCATACCTGGTCCATTATCAGCAATTTTGATTAATACACTGGGACTATTTTGAGTTTTTAGTTGTGGATATAAAGGCGAACCGCCTAAACTTAAATCAGATTCATTTCCCTCCAAAAGGCTAGTGCTAATGGTAATTGTCGGAGTCGGTTGAACACTCAAGTTAGCATTATTTTGTACCACTTCCGACTGATGAAAGGCTTCGATCGCATTACTCAAAATGTTCATAAAAACCTGATTAAGCTGTCCAGGATAACACTGGACATCAGGCAAATTGCCATACTCTCGAAAAACTTGAATCTGAGACAGTTGCTCTTTTGAATTTAAGCGATGTTGCAAAATTGACAGTGTGCTTTCAATGCCTTCATGCAAGTCAGCTTGTTTCATATCAGCTTCATCCAAGCGAGAGAAGTGCCGCAAACTTAGTACAATTGAACGAATGCGGTCAGTTCCCCGTTGCATCGAACTAAGCAGTTTGGGCAAGTCTTTGGCAATAAAATTGAGATTAATCATCTCAGACTGCTCAACAACCGCCGGCGCCGGATCAGGGTAATGTTCTTGATAAAGTTGTAAAAGGCTGAGAATATCGTAGAAGTAAGCGCTGGCGTAGGCGAGATTTCCGTGGATAAAGTTGACGGGATTATTAATTTCATGAGCAATGCCAGCTACAAGTTGTCCCAAGCTAGACATTTTTTCGCTTTGCACGAGTCGTGCTTGGGTAGACTGTAACTGTTTGAGCGCTAGTTCTAATTGATGAGCTTGCGCTTGGGCAAGTTGGGCGGTAATTTGGGCTTGTTGATAAAGTTCAGCTTGATTAATTGCTAACTTTAATTGGTTAATAATCATTTGTAGCAGTTCGATTTCGCGAGTATCCCAAGCTCGCTCTGCGGTACTTCCACAAATAACCGCCCCCATTTTCCCCGCCTCAGTTTTTAGGGGAATTGCCAAAATTGAAGTGCAACCAAGTGCCTGAAAAAATTGTCTAGAAATGGCATCTGGCAGGGCATCAACCCTATTGATTTGCATAATTTGTTGATTCAGGCATTGCACAAATTCACCCATTTCTGACGCTTTGTAGCGACCCAGATGACTAGGCAAACACTCTTTTTTGGCTTCCTGAACTATTTCCCATTCAGATTCTGTACACCACAAGAAGTTGCACCGCTCGATTGGCAATACACCGGCAATTGATTGCACTGCTGTTTCTAGGATGGTATCAAGTTCTAGAGAATTACGGATTTGATTAGAGATTTCTAATACTGCTGCTTCGCCTCGGTTGAGGAGTTCCGAGCTAGAATTGTGGCGATTAATGGCAACCGCAATTGCTGTTGCCGCCCAATTTAGAGTATGACTAACTTCTGCACTCAAAGCGCGATCGCTCAACACCTCTAATACGCCAATTACTTTGTCTTCCACAAGCAAAGGATAGCCAGAAAGATAACTAGGTGCTTGTTGCTGAATTAATGATTGAGGTTGACGACTTTGAGTGACTAAGTTGAGCAACTCAGAGTTTTGAGGAGAAATTTGACCTGCACTTACCTGTTGTGCCGGGTTTGATGTCCAAATCGTAGTACTAATGGCGTTAAGTTGTTTTTTAATGGCTTGGGCACAACAGGAAAGAGTGTTGGCTAAAGTGCCGCCGCCCGCGATCGCCACGCCGACTTCAGCAGCAAGGTTGCAGAGGTGTAATTGTTCTACGAAAACGGCTTGTGACTGTTTTCGTTCGATGATCTTGCTGGAATTAACAATGATCTTAATCTCTCCTGCTTCATCTACCAAAGACTGACCGATCGCTTTTAGGGTTTGCCAGTCACCGTTTTGATGGCACAAGCGAAATTCTACAAGTAGCCCACCGCGCGGTTCAAGAACCATTTCCGTTAATAATTGAGTCACTTTTAAATTGTCTTCTATGGGGATTAATTTTAAAAAATCTAGACCAACCAAGTCTGTTGGCTCACATCCTAACAGTTGCCCAAAAGCAGGGCTAGCATAGTTGATCATGCCCTTACTGTCGAGGATGCCAATAATTTCGGAGGCTTTTTCAGTTAGAGATCTCCACTGATCTTCAGAGCACCGTAATGCTGCTTGTATTTGTTTATGCTTAGTAATCTCTTCTATCTGTCCGATAAAATACTTGGGCTTGTCTTGAGCATTGCGTACTACAGACACTTTGACTTTGACCCAAATCACAGTACCGTTGTGGCAAATATAACGCTTTTCTAGTTTTGGTAGCGGTTTCTTGCTCTTCACCAAGCGTAGATAATGCCAACCTAGAGCCTGATCATCTGGATGTGTAAAGTGAAAAATTGTTTTTGTCAATAATTCCTCACGGCTATAGCCCGTAATTTCACACAGCTTTGAGTTTACCTGGAGAAACTGACCATCTAAACCAACCTGAGCAACAGCCACACTGACTTGCTTGAAGATTGCTTTTAGTTGCTCTTCATTTTCAAATAAGGCGGCGTCGTTAGAAGGGCATTCTTTGCTGTTCATCAATACGCCATCCCCAACAATATCATCCTGGGCTTGCCTTTGGGTCACAGTAGCTTGAAGCCACTGTCGTTTTGCTGCTACGGTTACTTGCCAATGTGGTTTATTGGCGCCAACCACATTCTCCAAGTTTTTCGGCTTGGGCTCCAAATCAAGATTAAAGCCAGCAAGAGACGGTTCCTCTGCACCTACGCCCAACTGGCTTTTTGCCACAGACAGCGCTATTATGATTAAGACCACAACTGGGGTACTGCTCGGTTTGGATAATTGTGCGATGCTGCTCATACTGGCGTAAGTCACAGCAGCTAAAATTAGCCACCAGAAATCATCAATATCACCCTTTTGGCACTGGTCAAGTTGCTCTATTTTTTTTGTAGAAGCATGGTAGAAGAGAATAACCTGTGTCTTGGCTTTCAACAAAAATTTTGTCGTCTCCCTGCTGATGTCTGCAGGGAGTAGGGTTAGTAGTTGCTGATCGTTGTCATTGGTTAGTCGCATTCGCGATCCTCTTCTTCCCCTGTGGGGGCTGTAAGATCCAATTCGGATGACTCAGTTGTTGTTTTTTTTTCTTTTATAGCCTCAATCTCACTAAATAACTGCTGTTTGGATACAGTTATGATTTGACTACCAAAATTTTTGTCTTATCTTAAGAAAGTTTCCGTCTCAGCTTCACTTGCTCTAAAGTTAACTTCTCCCTGGTATATAAGTTTGTTATGTCAAAAAATGATGATTATCTAAGTGATTGAGTAATCTATAAACCCTGATATTTTAGTCTCAACTAGCACAAGTCAAGTTTTGAGCAGATTTTTGTTATGGGAAATATAAGTAAGACATGGTTGCTGGTCTAGAATTTAATACCGTTAATCCAGTTTGGGTATATTAATACCATAAACCTTATAGATCCTCTCTAATATCCGTAACTTTACGGATATTTCTGTTAATATTCATTTTAATAATCTTTGTATAACATTGTATTACATCGAAAGGCTTAATTTAGAGCCTTGTTGAGTTTTCAGGACTTCAATACGTGTCTGAAAGGCTTCCTTGAATTGAGGCATATGGGTTACGGTCAAAATACAGGAAAAATCTGAGGCGATCGCATTTATGGCGGCAATTAAGCGATCGCATCCTTCCGCATCCTGTGTCCCAAAGCCTTCATCAACAATTAACATTTGTAACGATGTCCCAGATCGTTGCGCCAAAAGTCGCGCTAATGCTAAACGTATCGAAAAATTAATCCGAAATGCCTCCCCCCCGGAATAAGTTTCATAAGGTCGCGTACCACTGGCATCGGCAATTAAAATATCAAGGGTATCAATCAATTTTGTGGTTTTCTTACTGCCACGACGCCCTGCTTTTTGTGTGACAATTTGCACGTGCAGTTGATTTCCCGTTAAACGGGCAAGAATATGATTAGTTTCTGCCTCTAGCTGAGGTAAGATATTCTCAATCATCAAAGCTTGTATGCCATTTTTCCCAAAAGCCAAAGCTAATTCTTGATGAATGCGATATTGCTTTTGTAAGTCTTGAAACTGTTGTTGTTGCTTGTCATATTGAGTTTGCCATAGCTCATACTGACTAAATCGCTGCTGCAAACGCCCCGCTTGACTTAGTTGTTCATCTAATTGTCTACGACGCTGCTGCATTTGCATTTCTAAAGTCTTGATCTCGCTTGTAGCGTCGGGATATTGTTCTAATTGTTTGACAATATTTTCTAATTGTAAATTAACTGTTTCCTGTTCAGTGCGCCGTGCTTCTAAAGTTTGATTTAGTGAGGTTAGGCGTTGGCAAATTTGAGGATATTGTTGTTGAGCAACGCTTAATTCTTGATAGCGTAATTGCCAAGATTGAGCTTTTCGTAAAGCTGTCCGCAGCTTGTTATGTTCAGTTAAATTGTAACCAATTTCTGCTATGTTTTGCTCAATAGCATTTAGTTCTCGCTTTAATTCGGAGCTAGTTTGTAACTCTAACAAAGAAGTTTGTAGGCGATCAATTTGTGCTTGCAGTTGTGGTTTTCGTTCGTCAATTTTGCCTTGACGCCGTTGTGCTTCTTCGAGTTTAGCTTGTTTAATTTCTGCCCAACGTAAGCGGTCTACTTCGCCGCGTGTCAGGGCATGAGTTTGCTCACTATAGTTAAGTTGTTGTAATTGTAAATCAATTTGTTGTAAGTCTTCTTGCAAATCAACGGCATATACACCAAGATTAAGCGATCGCTCTAGTTGGGCTTTTTCTTCAGAAATTTCATACAATCGGTCATAAACATCATCAGTTGCTTCTAGTCGGGCGGCAAGTTCTCCACGTTGTTCTCGTAGTTGATCATAATCAGAAAGTTCGCGAGCAAGTTCAGCATATTCATTTCGCAATACTTGTAATTCGCGATCGCAAACTGCTAATTGTTCTCGTACTACCCAAAATTGATTTTGCACATCTTGTTGCTCTGCCGTAGTTTTTTGGATAACATGGCGTCCATGCGCTTCATCTAAAGGGCGATCACATAATGGGCAAGTTGCATTTTGTTTTTGCAACAATTGTAATTTTTGCGTTAATTCAGCAATTTGATCTTCATAACGCCGTTGATTTTCTAACAAACGTTCCTGAAAATGCCGTCTTTCTAAGCCTTTTTCCTGGACTCGCTGTTGATAAACTCGCTTTTTCTCCAATTGTCCAATAGTTACATCAACTTGCAGTACTGTTTGCCGCAATTGTGGAGTCGTGGCAATTTGAGAATTTAACTGCAACTCCGACGAGCGTAATGCTTCTAGTTTGGCACTAAGTTGAGCTTGGGCGCGATCAACCTGAGTATGTAGTGCATTGCGACGTTGCAGTAAGGGAGATACCTGTAATTGCAATTGATCCAACTGCTTAAGGCGAAATCTGGCATTACGAAGTTGTTCAAGTCCCAAAGCAACATCTTTAGACTGTGATAATGCCTCGCTAATTTCTTGTTCTTGAGGACGTAAAGCTTCTAGTTGGGTTTGAGTTTGGCGAATTTGCAAATTAAGCTCATTCACAAGTTGAGTTAATTGCTTTTGTAGATGAGTTTGCTGTTGTTGAGCTTCTTGATATGATTGAAATTTAGTCGTGAGAAGTTCATCTTCTTGTTGCAGATGATGGTATTCAGCAAAACCTGCTTTGATGGTATCTTCTTGATTAATTAAGCTGAGAAGTTGCTGTTGTTGTGTCGTGGCAGCAGTGATGTCTTGAGATATGCGATCGCCATCCAATTTTAGGTTTTGATATTGTTGCCGTACAAAACTCAATTGTTGCTGCCAATTACTACGCTGATTTTGTACAGTTTGTCGTTGTTGCAGTTGTTGTTGGTCAGTTTCTTGAGCTTGTTGCAATTGTTGAATAGTCGTTTCAATTAAAGACTGTTGCTCTTGTGTTGATTCTCTTTGTTGCAATTGTTGCAAAATCTGAGCTTGACTTTGCTCTAATTGTTCTGCCTGCCCTTTATATTGACGTGATAAATCTTTTGCTTGTTCAGCTAAATCTTCATACTGATTGAGTTTGAGCAAGTCAGCCAAAATTTGTTTACGTTCACTAGGACGCCGGAGCATAAATTCATCAGCGCGACCTTGACGTAGATAAGCTGAGTTAACAAAGGTATCATAATCCAGCTTAAGATGATTGGAAATCTGCTGTTGTGTCGCCCGCATTCCTTTTTCAGTTAAGGAACGAAAACCCGAATCTGTTTCAATTTGAAATTCTAAAGCACTAGTTTGTCCACGGTTACGAGTGCGAATAATCCGATGAGTTTGTTGGTTATTTTGAAAGATGAAATCTACTCGAACATCTTTTTCCCCAGCGTGGATAATATCATCTTCTGTGGCAGCACGGCTTTCGCCCCAGACTGCCCAAGTTATTGCTTCTAGAAGTGATGATTTGCCAGCACCATTGGCACCGCAGATACAAGCGGTGTGTAGTCCGCGAAAGTCTAGTATGGCGTCGCGGTAGCTGAGGAAGTTTTTTAGTGTTAGTTGTAGCGGAATCATTCAGGCTTTAACGTCTCGCACTCTTTGGGGAGAAACTATCAGTACATCTGCACTGTTGTTTAGTTTATCTACGTTGCCATGAGGTTTCTAGGCTTTGAATTAGTAAATTTACAATTATTAATAATTAGAGTAGGCTAACAGTTGCTCCCCAATATATGGTCTGAACTATTTTGTTTGATTTAGGGTGACATAGATATTGTTAATTGAGTATGATTTCAGGCTGAATAACTTTTGCGACTAAAAGCCTAAAATTATATCTAGGCAACTATTTCAGGCTTTTAGCACTTTCTACTTTTACTTAAAACCACGTCCAGTATGGGGAATATGGAGAAGTTTCTTAGCTGCCTCGGCAACAATAACCTCGCTCTTTGGTTGCGATATCCGAGTATCTTGCTCTGGAAAAGCATCAGTTTGACTCAGATCAGCAATCAACTGATCAATTAGCTGGTTAGTGACATGAGCCATTATAAAAATGTGGGAATATTGGCGCTTTTCTTCACAAACATATAAAGACTCGCAGGACAAAGAATATTTGAAGACAATATCAGGATTTGGCTGTTTGAAGCGAATCGTCAGTGACAGTGATGTGTGTTCAACCCACAGATCCTTTTGCAACTTCTCCTGAAGTTGACGTAGCTTTTGGTAAGCATAAGTTGCCAGATTCTCTGTGTAAAGTGCTTTTTCAATTTGTGCCTTGTAGGAATTTTTAGCCAAGTAATCCCAGAAAATCATGGCAGAAAAGCCGTTGCGAGAGCCAGCAAATGTAGTGTCTGGAGAACCGATGTACTCTGGTTGGTCAGGGGGGCGTAGCTGGAATTTGGTTTTGGTCATATAGATGCCGCAGGGCCACGGCGCACCAATCCACTTGTGTCCGCTCATAACAAGTGAGTGTACGAAAGGTAAGCGGAAGTCAAAGTTTGAGCCACGCTGCTCGATTTGTCCAGCATTGTAAGCCATTTCGACAAACGGCATATAGGCAGCACCGAGAGCGCCATCGACATGAAACCAGAAACCATTGCGGATGTCGTACTTTTCTGGGCGATCGGGGTCATAATGTACCTTGCGCTCGTATAGCCCGTATTTTTCAAGAATGGGCATCAGCGCCTTGCCTGCCCTTTCTACATCATCGTATGCACCTTTGAACGCCGTGCCGTAGTTGAAGCACACGAGGATAGGATATCCCCTAGAAGCAAAAAATTCTACAAGCTTGACTAGCTTTTTAATGTCAACTGAGCCAGAACCTGCGCTACCGTCCTCGGACGGTACTTCTTTTGCCCAGGGTTTGCCCGGTGCGAGGGGATTATCGTCTGGATAATGCTCTGTGCCGAGTTCATAGAATGTTTTGATCTCTAGCACCTGCATTGCTTTGATGATCGAGTAGTGCGTGTCTTCTGAGTAAAATGCTACAGGAGTGAATGCGTTCGGGTTGTCCTGTGGTGGGCGAGTCTTTTGGTAAATAAGGCGGCGCGGCACTGAACGTGGCTGACTGTCTCGACTAGCTTGTTTGGCATCTTCTTCAGCATCCGGGTCATCTAGTAAGAACTTACCCGTCAGATAATCCCGTGCGTTCCACATACCATATAAATTACCTTCACTCGAACCCATCGTTAGGACGTAGCCCCAGTAAGATTCTGGGTCTTTGGGGTCATGAGGCCAACGTGCGTTCCACAGAGCGGCGTAGTAATCTAGTACGGCGCGTTCCATGAACTTGCTGTTAACGCTAAAGTTACCGCTCTTAAAAGGATCGCCAAGGTTATTGAGAAAGAAGTTGAGGTATCGTTTTAGATCATCTTCATAATCAAGTTTTTGGTTCGTCTGATAGCCGAGGAAGTGCGCCTGCTGCTGAGACTGGTACTCATGCAACTGGTTGAGGGCTATCTGACGTTGCTCAGAAGTTAGACCATTTGGGGATAGCTGAAAGTCGCGGCAAGAGATGCCAGGTATCTTATCGTATAGACAGCACGGATCTTGTTCAGGCGGCGATACTTTTAGTTTGCCACCAATACCTAAATTTGAGCAAATTTGCTGCCAGGGTTGGTTTTCTGAACCAAAAAGTACTGTATTCTGGGTTGTCTCTTTGTTCTCTTCGTTGGCACTCATAATTGTCTTAATAACTACTCTACTAAACAAAATAATATTGGTAGCAGTAAATAAGTAATCATATTCAATCCTGTAAGCGCTTTGCCAAAATCTAACGATGTTTTTTGTTTCACCTAAAAAACTAATTTTTGGCTGCCTAAATCATCCGCAATTGATACGACACTCTTGCTGCCTTAGTTGAAATTTTGTATTGCGTACTATCGTTAGTTATACAATGCTGCAAAATTTTAATTAATTGAGTTATCCTGAAACGAAGTGTTTTTGCACTCGCTTTGTCTAACATTGCCTCTTTTTCAGGGTCTTGCAGAAAAATAAAACTCCATGCGCCCTCCAGAGAGAGCAGACACCAAAGTTATCAAGTGGGTGTAATACGGGCAGGGTGACTAGTTAATTTAGCAAGGCAAAATAGCCAAGGCTCAGATATATAGAACTCACTTGCTTTTGACTAAACTGCTCAAACAGCAAAAAATTTTACTGATATCAGCTTGTGAGGACTGAAGAATATATAACCTTACTCTTGAAAGTTTGTCTAGATCATCCTTGTGACGATGAATTTATTTATGCCCAAGTCCAAACCTAAGAAATCTTTAACCCGCCAGACACTGATTCAGATGGGTTTGAGAATCAGTGCAGTAATTATTTTATCTACGACAATTAGTTATTTTCATTTAGTCTCAAGTCTGACAACTGAAAGCCTAGATAGACTCAGCAAGTATATTACAGAAAGAGGGCAACGTGAACGAACTGTATTTACCTTAGCTATAGATAATCATGATGTACTTAAGAAAGATTTAGAGCGCCGACTTAAGGAATTTGGCGATCGCGATCCTCAAGCAGAATTCGATAAATTGTTTGTCAAGTGGTCTGATGGCACAACACACAACCGCCCCAAAGACCAGTCACCTAAAAACTTTGATACCACTCGATTTGCAGGTGTATTTATTGCTCCAGAAGTTAAAATTAACGCAGATATTCGTCGGCGTGTACTCACCTTTTATGACCTTGCTAATGCCTATGGTCCGGCTTGGCATAACCGCTTTGTTGATACCTATATTAATGCTCCAGAAAATATTGTCGTTAATTATTGGCCTGAAGTACCGTGGGGACTAGAGGCGAAGGCGGATGTTGATATTCGCAAGGAAGAGTTTTTTTCGGCTTCTGACAAAAAAAATAACCCAGAACGTAAACCAGCCTGGACAGGTCTTTACTTAGACCTTGTTGCCAAGGTTTGGATGGTGTCTTTAGTAACTCCAGTTGATGATGCTTCAGGCAGGCATATCGCTACAATTGGACACGATATTATCTTAAATGAACTGATAGATCGGACTTTGAAAAAACACCTTGAAGGAAGTTACAATATGCTCTTTCGAGGCGATGGTCGCTTGATTGCTCATCCAGATAAAATGAATGAGATTCAAAAAAAAGCTGGCTATTTTGATATTTTAAAATCAGAGGATCGCCATTTACAACGAGTATTTGAACAAGTAAAAAATCGGCAGTCCAACCAAGTCATCATCGACAATGTTCAAGATAATGAATACCTAGCTGTAGCACGGATAGATGAGCCAGATTGGTATTTAGTGACAGTCTTACCAAAAAAAATTGTGACTAAACCAGCTAAAGATGCGGCGCGATTTGTGTTGATACTAGGATTTACTTCGCTGCTTGTTGAAATAATTGTCTTGTTTTATGTACTGCGTGATCAAGTTGCCGCGCCAATAAATCAGTTGGTGTATGCAACCCAAAAAATTGCTAATGGTGACTTTAGTCCTGCAGACATCCAACGTGATGATGAAGTTGGGGAACTCGCTAAGTCTTTTAATAGAATGGCAGGACAACTTCAAGAATCTTTTACAACTTTGGAAGCACAAAACCAAGACTTAAAGCGCCTCGACCAAGTTAAAGATGAATTTTTAGCTAATACCTCTCACGAACTTCGTACACCGCTTAATGGCATCATTGGCATTGCTGAATCACTTATTGATGGTGTGACAGGACAACTTCCCCCAACTACAATCTCTAATTTATCAATGATTGTTTTTAGTGGGCGAAGATTATCCAACCTAGTTAATGATATTCTTGATTTTTCCCAACTCAAGCATACAACAATTGAACTCCAACTCAAACCTGTTGGAATGCGAGAACTTACCCAGGTAGTTTTGACCCTTAGCCAAACTTTAATTGGGCAAAAAAAATTACGAATTCTTAACACAATCCATCCGGAAATGCCCACCGTTTATGCTGATGAAAATCGCGTCCAACAAATTTTATACAACTTAGTTGGTAATGCAATTAAATTCACAGATAGTGGCACAGTAGAAGTCTCAGCACAAGTTGTAGATAATCATCTGGCAATTACTATTTCTGATACAGGCATCGGCATTCCAGAAGATAAATTCGACAGAATTTTTGAATCTTTTGAGCAAGCTGATGGTTCCACAGCTCGTCAATATGGTGGAACTGGCTTAGGTTTAGCTGTTACTAAAAAACTAGTAGAATTGCACGGTGGCGAGGTAACAATCGCTTCAAAAGTTGGTGTTGGTTCGCAGTTTACCTTTACCTTACCAGTTTACCAAGGTGATGTTGAAATAATCGAACAAATTCCCATCATCAAAGATTTAGAAAAAGTACAAATTCAAGCCTTAAACTCGAATACAGATCTAATAACTACAAATATTATTTCAAAAGAAAGTTTATCAACGGCTTCCCCAAAAAACAACAATAATAAAACGGATATTTCTGGTGAATTTAAAATTCTACTTGTAGATGATGAACCAATTAATCTGCAAGTCCTTGTTAACCACCTTTCAATGCAAAATTATGCCCTTACCCAAGCGACAAGCGGGCAAGAAGCGTTAGAAATAATTAAAAGTGGTTTCAAACCAGATTTAATCCTACTTGACGTGATGATGCCGCGTATGACTGGCTATGAAGTGACGCAACAACTACGCGATCGCTTTCCTGCTAATGACTTGCCGATCCTCTTGTTAACTGCCAAAACACAAGTCAGTGCTCTCGTACAAGGATTAAATGTTGGTGCTAACGATTATCTTGCCAAACCTATAGCTAAAGATGAACTTCTGGCGCGCATCAAAACCCATCTTAATCTACGACAACTCCGCGCCGAAAACTTCCGTTTGAATGCTGAACTTGATGTTGCCAAACAACTACAAGAAATGGTGTTACCAAAAAAGGCAGAATTAGAAGCAATTAATCAACTAGAAATTGCGGCATTTATGAAACCTGCTGATGAAGTTGGCGGTGACTACTACGATGTGCTACAACATGATGGTCGAGTTAAAATTGGCATTGGCGATGTTACCGGACATGGCTTAGAAAGTGGTGTATTAATGTTGATGGTACAAACTGCAGTTAGAACCTTACAGGAAAGCAATCAAACTGATCCTGTGCAATTCTTAGATATTCTCAATCGCACGATTTATGGAAACATTCAACGCATTAACCCTTACAAAAGTATGACACTTTCCATACTCGATTATGCCGATAATGTTATTACTTTAAGTGGACAGCATGAAGATGTAATTGTAGTTCGTGGAGGAAAAACTGAGCAAATTAATACATTAAATCTAGGTTTTCACATCGGCTTAGAAGATGATATCGTTGAGTTTATTAATACCGAAAAAATCCACTTAAATTCAGGCGATGTCGTCGTTTTATATACCGATGGAATTACTGAAGCATTCAACTTCAACCAAGAAGAATATGGTTTAAATCGTCTGTGTGAAGTAGTTAGTCAAAACTGGCAACTATCAGCAGAAAAAATCAAACAAACTGTGATTGCAGATGTGCGGCGACATATTG
>JBATUR010000034.1:0-114807 GCA_049671305.1 Coleofasciculaceae cyanobacterium | reverse complement strand
CACTGTAGCGTCCTTGAGCATTGTAGAGATATGCCAAATTGTTGAGACTTTGTGCCACCAAAGGATGGTTATCTCCCAGAAGGCGTTGCCTCAACTCTAATGCTTGCAAATACAAAGGTTCTGCTTCTGTATAGCGTCCTTGAGCATTGTAGAGATATGCCAAATTATTGAGACTAGTAGCTAAATCTTCCTCTAAACCAAACTCTTTTTGCAACTCAATGGCTTTGTCAAAATACTCAATCGCAAGTGCTTGTTCTTGCTGATAATCCTGCGACTCCCCTTTATCTAATCTTTTTCTATAAATATTTCCCATTCTGAAATACAAAGCCGCTAAACTAGGGTCTTTATTTCCCCTTTGCTGCTCAATCTTTCTAATCAACTCCTGCAAATCTTCTAAAGGGATGAAAGAAGCATCATCTGCATCTATACCGATAAATTTCTGCTCTTCTGGAGTAAAACGTAAGTTAGCAATTTCTCCCTTGGCAACTGCATTAGTTTTTTTAGAAACAAACCGAAAAACACCTTTGCGCCAACTCCAAAAATCAAGAGCTTTCTTACTCAAACTTGCTTGAATTTGCGGAGTTAGCCAAATCACGATCGGAAAAGGAAACTCTCGCATTCCTTCCCGCGTCCACTGTAAATAACCAAAGAAAAGCTCTTGTTCTGAACGTTCCTCACCAAGTTTCAAAAAATAAAATTGCTCAATACCTGTAACTGTTAAAACGGCTCTCCCACCCTGACTTAGATACTCATCACTTTGCACTAATTGAGCAATTGCTGCCCTCAAACTTGGCTCACCCCGTGCTAACGTTACCCGATAAGGTCGAATATCTGGCTGCAATTCTGTTTCATATTTTTGGATAATTTGCTCACGAAAATTGCCATCATCACACACCGCAATTAACAAGCTCAACATTCCCTCACTGGCTTCAATTGAAACCAGCAAATCATCATAACTATCGGCATTTTGATCTGTCAGCTCAAGGGAAGATTGAACATCCATTTAAATATGTCCTCTCTCTTGCAACAATTCGGTCACAATTGGGTGAACATCGTACCAAAGTTGAGCATTGCGATACTCTAAAATATACAACCCATGCAGTAAGTCCAAAAACTTTTGTTCTTTCGGGTCATTAGGTCGAGATTCTTTGTAAGTTGTTTCTAATATTTGATAATCATCTGTACCAATGCGAGTATCGAAGTCAAGGCTTAATTTAGTAATCGCTTGTTTGAGAATATCATCATTAATTTTAATATCATTACGGTCAGGATAGCGCCGTACTAAGCGTAAACAAATCCGACAACATTCATTAGCAATTCTAATTAATTCCCGCAATACTCCACCGCTATAAATAATAATTTGCTCGGCTGTTTGTTCTTCAATCAGTTCAGGCTTAATCCGCTTCTTAAGAATGTCACAAAGTTGGGCTGTCGGTTCAACTTTAGGGGTAGCATTCGGTTGACGACGTTCTCCTTTTGCAAAGAGTTTTGAGACAGGCATGGGAATAATTTGATTATTGGTTTCTGTCTCAATCATCGACATTAAGGAAACTTCTCGTAAAGCAGCAATTGGTATTGTAAAAATAATTCTAAAGTTAGGTTGAAATAATGCCTTAATATGTTCTTGAAAGACTTCTCTAACCAGTTCCAAGTCTAATTTATCCAAATCATCGATAATGACTAAAACATCTTGATTTGTTTCGGCATAAATAACAGAAGCAATGATATTAATTTGGGCAATTAAATCAGATATTTTCTTCGTAAATTCTTGTTTGATTTCATTACGAGTCGCGGCATCGGCTTTTAGTTTGCCTGAAATCAGTTTAAATAAATTAAAGCCTACAGAACCTTCTGCTTTATACTCTTCTGACTTAATTTGAGTACGAGTCGCAAACCATTGATAAAATGAATCTTTAGTTGATTGTTTAATTGTTATTTGCCGTTTTTCTGCTTCTTCCATCAAGCTAACTGCAATGGCAAAAAGAATGTTAATATGATTAACATCTGACATTTCAATCATGTCGGATATGGAGAATAAAGCGATAAAATATCTATCACCAATTCGCCGACTAAATTCAGCAAGTAAAGTAGATTTACCACAACCACGATGTCCTGTAAAAACAATTTTGCCATCACCAGCAGGACTATCTTCAACAAGTTGTTCTAATTCTTCAATAACTTCTGTACCATACTCTACCTTAAATTTTTCTAAGTCTTTTTGCTCCACCAGTGGTAGAAGTTCTAAGTTTCTATAGGCTTCGCGAAAAGTCTCTAGTAATTCGTTAGGCATGGCTAGGGTTTGTAGATTAACTAACTACTTATATCATGCTGCAAGTTGACATTATTAGGTGTTAAGAAAAAGCTAACCTCGTTTCCCATTCCCTCTCCTAGTAGGGAGAGGTTCTTTATTTCCTATTACAAACCAACCTTAGCCTTAACCAACACTGCCACGTTTGCGGGCTTCTTTATAAGAAGTTCCCACATTTCTTAAGCCTGCACGAATCATTTGTTGTTCTAATAAAGCAAAGAAACGGGTGCGATCCCCACCTCTAACAACTGCTTGATTATGTGCTTCTGCTAATGCCACTGGATAACCATAACCTTTATGAACTTGAGCAAGTGTTAAACTCAAAGCTTGATTTAATAATGAAGTATTTTCTGCTACCCATTGAGGCATTTCTACCCGCGCTATTTCTGCCCCGACATTGATATAACAAAAGTAGATGCGATGATCTGAATATAATTCAAGAATTCGTGCTGAACTTTTATATAAGGGACTGCGTTGCCCTGGTTTTAATAAGGTTGCCCAAAGTGCCGCATCTCGCAACGGTTCAACAACTTGACAAGGTAATTTATCAATAATTCCTGCACAATGACTCATGCAGTCGGGTGTATCTTTTGGGCAAGCTTCTAGTCGCAGAAAATTTAAGGCTTCCATGCTGCGAGAGGCGCTAATATAACCAAAAATTGGCACATTTACTGATCGCATTTGCGACCAAGATTCCAAAATTGGCGGTAAAATGCGATCGCGTGCTTCTCCTGGCAAATTTTCCAAAAACCAGTAAATCAACGAACCATCAACCATTGCTAAATTGGGTATACCTAAATGAGCCCCCGGCGGTTTCACCCAACGACAAGCCATTTCTGCCAGCATACTAGCTTCAGAAACCGTACGCCGATGCCCCATCCATTCCTCAGTACGAATACCCCATTGCCGCGAAACATACAAGTCTTCTGGGCGATAAAATACCTCTGGCAAGCTATCTAATAACGGGTACAAACTCTGCCCATAATGCAACATTACCCGACCAACATTAATCAAATAACAATAAGCAATTTCGTGGTGAGACGGGGCAATTTGCGAACCATCTGTAGCGAAAACCGTATGACTTTCTGGTGCTACATCCAAGTCAATTCTAGTATCCAAAGGTTCAACAGGAACTGCCGCCGTAAATGTCATGCGTTCACGCCATTGCTGTTGACGCTTTACCAATTCATCTTGTTTAGCAAACGTATCAATTAACAATTTTTGTGCTAGTTCCAAGCGTTGCCGAGACGCCACCGCCTCGACTTTTAAATGTTGGCTGATCCCAGGAATTTGACTTGAAAGCTTGCTTAAATCCAGCATTGGTTACTGATTTTTGGTAATTAACTGCTAGTTATCAACTAACTCGCCCAAAGCGAAAAATCTTGAGCAAACATAGAAAGAGACAATAGCTTAAGCCGTGGTTCATTACGGACAAATTCTTGATGAGCTGGCGTATTGTAGCCCCAACTTGCCAAATAAAGTCTCACTTCATTTAACTCAAACTGTTGTTCTACTAATTGTAATGTTTTTAGTCGGTCTTCTACAAACCAAATCTCTGAAGCATTTTCGGTGATTTTGAGTAATTCTTGAAGCGTCTTAGATTTAGGTCGTTGGCATTCTTTGCCAATAATTTGAGATTCTGCTAGATGAATACCTTGCTGTTGTAATAGTTGGTTGACAAAACGCCCTTCTTTAGTCGTTACTATATATAACTTTGTAAAATTCTCCACACTAGCTTTTTCTGGAGATAAAATGCGGTTAATTCGCTCAATAACTCCTGGATAAAATTGATGTAGTCTTAACCATCCCTTTAAATCAGTTTCAATCCACTCGTCTCGAATTGCATCCAACTGCTTGCCAATATCTATGGCATCTAAATTTTCTGATTCAATCAGTTTTTGCACAATTGCCGACCAATCTTCTAAAATTTTAGAGTCAGCAATCCCTAACATTAACGCCCT
The DNA here is from genome assembly GCA_049671305.1 of Coleofasciculaceae cyanobacterium. Classification (GTDB taxonomy): domain Bacteria; phylum Cyanobacteriota; class Cyanobacteriia; order Cyanobacteriales; family Coleofasciculaceae; genus CADCTM01. The sequence continues at coordinate 110,538 of JBATUR010000034.1, read as the reverse complement.
TAATAAGATCGGCATTTCCCAGCCAATTTCCACAACAGGACGTAGGCGACAAAAACTCAATGCTAAGTCATCTGGTGGTCTTTGATTTTTTGGCTGCCAAACTTGACAATAAGTCCGCCAAGCAGTTTGGAAATATTCCAACATTCCATCACAAAGAACGCCATCAAAATCGAGTGCAAGAATAGTCGGGGCGTAATCCGGCATAATTGAATGAGTTGAAATTTTAAGTGTTGATCGATGATGCAACCCTACCATTGCTGAGATAGGTAAAGTCTAGAGACTATATAAAGTTTTGCCTAAAATTTTTGGTCAGCTTGATTGCTTCTACCTGTCTTTTAGCCCTTCACCGCTCAATAACGAAGTTTAACATAAGTTCATCCCTCCAGAGAGGGAGACAGCGCAAGCAAGAGCGCCAATTAATTATACCTCAAGACATAGATTTAGAGCGATCGCTAATCATTCACCCCTTGGGGAGATGAATACAAACCTCATTTCCAAGGATTCTAACCAAATGACGGTAAGTTCTGCCTTGCGTCAGGCAGCCTATTCCAGCATTCAAACGTAACACATCCAAATTCGAGGAGGTAAACATGATGTTTCAGAGTAGGGACATAGCACTGGAACTTATTGGCTGGAAATTCTGGCTGTCACAAGTTCCCGTAGTCACAACTACTAATACTGCCGAACAAGCTGCTTTAGCTTTCAGTGGTCCAAAATTCTTCGTCGCCTTGGTTGCTGGCGTGGTTATGGCTTTTGCCTTCCAATTCGTCTTAACTAATCTGGGCGTGGCATTGGGAATTACGATGGCAGGAGGTTCGTCCTCAAACTCAGATTCCCATTCCCACCAAGACTCGGATAGCTTGGGCGGTACAATACGGAAAATTGGCTTCGCACTAGGACTTGGCACCCTAGTCAGCGTCACAGTCTCGCTATTTTTCGCCAGCCTCTTTGCCGTAAAACTCAGCTTAATTCTAAATGCCGGATTAGGAGCAATTGTAGGCTTAGTAATCTGGGCTGCATACTTTTTATTGCTAGTTTATTTTAGTTCCTCAACAGTCGGTTCTGTAGTTGGTTCGATTGTCAATACAGCCGGTTCTGGCATTCAAGCCATTGCTGGCACCGCCGCCGCTGCAATGGCTGGAACCACCGCCAGTCGTCAGGTTGTAGCAACCGCTGAAGCTGCTGCTGCTGCTGTGGGACGAGAATTTAGCTCAGTTATCGATCCTATAAGTATCCGCGAAAATGTCGAGGAATACATCGAATCACTTAAGCCGCCAGAATTAAATATAAAAGCAATTCGCCAAGAATTTGAAAGCTTACTCAATGACCCAAATTTAAAAGAAATTGCCGGCAGTGACAACCTGCAAAATATTGACCGCCAAACTTTTGTAGAATTAATCAGCAGCCGTAGCGATTTATCAAAACGAGATATCAATCGACTTGCCGACCAACTAGAAGGCGCTTGGAAAAACACCGTTGGTCAAATGCAGCCGCCAAAAGATTCAATGGCAGAATTGGTTAATTATCTAAAATCTGCCGCACCAGCTCAATTGGGAGAACAATTAGGTCAAAAGGTAGATGCTCTAATTCAAGAATTGGGCAAAGGTCGTCAGTCTCAAAATGATCAGGACAAAGACCAATCTCAAACCCCAGGACCTGTTGCCCAAGCAATGACTTTAGGCGTCAACAGTCTGATCGGTATGGTCATGGGACGCACTGATTTATCTGATTTTGATGTTGAAAAAGTCATTTCTCAATTGCAAAAACTCAGAGGCGTCGCTACTGATCAAGCGGGAAAAATTGCCGACAAAGTAGGCGTAGATAAATCTGCCTTACCCTTTAGTACAGTCCGTGCTGATGTGGAAAACTATCTGCTGAATACCTACTCCTGGCAGATGAATTCCCAAACTGTGGCAAAAGAATTCCGTGATGTGCTTTATGACGCCGAAGCTGATCCAGAAGCAGTTGTGCGAGAATTAGAAGAACTAAATCGCTCGGATTTTGCTGATTTGTTGCAGCAACGCGGCGTCTTTACTCAAGCAAAAATTCGCGAGATTTCTAATACACTCGAAGCAATTCGGGTCGAAGTAGTCACAGAAGCCAGGGCAGCAGCAGAACGAGGACACGCACTCGGATTATTAAAAGAGGTAGAAAACTACCTATCAAATACACCCAAAGCTGACCTGACACCGGAAAAAATTCAGCTTAACTTGAAGCCAATTTTAGAAGATGCTGATGCTGATTATGCACATTTAAGCGATCGCTTAAGCCAATTTGACGACGAAACTTTTGCCCGGATCTTAAAGCAACGATCTGACTTGTCACCAGCAGAAGTTGAGTTAATCATTAATGAATCAGGTACCGCCCGCAATCACGTTTTACGTGAATCTCAAGAAGTTCAAGAAGCTGCCAAAGCCAAAATTGAGGCACAATGGCTGAAAGTCAAGTCCTTACTGCGCGATACCGGCAAACAAGAACTCAACCCCGACAGCGTTGAACGTGACCTGAAAACTCTCCTTGATGACCCACAAGCGGGCATTTCAGCCCTCCGCGCCCGTGCTGCCTTCTTTGACCGTGATACCTTAGTGCAAATCCTTAATCAACGAGAAGATTTGAACGAGGAGCAAATTAATCAAACCCTCGATAAAATTGAAGGTACCTGGACTCGCGTTAGCCATACGCGCCATCAAATCGCTGACAAAGCCAAGGAGCAATACGATGACGTAACTTCGGCAATTACCGATTACCTGCGCTCTACGGGCAAGGAAGAGCTAAATCCGGAAGGAATTCAACGGGATTTAACGACACTGTTGGATAATCCACAAGCCGGCGCTTATCGACTCAGAAAACGCCTGTCTCAAGTTGACCGCGATACCTTGGTAAAGTTGCTGTCTCAAAGACAAGATTTGAGCGAAGAGCAAGTTAATCAAGTAATAGACCAAGTACAATCGACAATTCGTAAGGTGATCAAAGCGCCCCGACGCCTTGCTAGTCGCACCGGGCAACAAATCCAAGATTTCCCCAGTACGATCGCTGAGTATCTGCGTTCAACTGGTAAAGATGAACTTAATCCAGACGCCATTCAACGGGATGTACAGTTATTACTAAATGATCCCCGTGCCGGAATGTCCAGTTTAAGCGATCGCCTAAGTCACTTCGACCGTGCCACAATTACCTCATTGCTAACTCAACGCGGCGATATCTCAGAAAGCGACGTCAACCGCATTGCTGACCAAATTGTTGGTGTACGTGACCAAGTTGTGGGACAACTGAAAAACCTGCAACAAAGTATCCAACATTCCATTGACCGCGTTTTTGCCAAAATTCGCAACTACCTGAACAGCCTCGACCGTCCAGAACTCAATTACGATGGCATCAGGGGTGATTTTCGTAAGTTATTTGATGATCCACAAGCGGGTTTTGATGCCTTACGCGATCGCTTAAGTCAGTTTGATCGCGATACCTTAGTTGCTGTCATGAGTTCTCGTGAAGACATCTCAGAAGCTGATGCCAACGGGCTAATTGACCAAATCGAACGGACTCGCAACAGCGTACTACAACGGGCAGAACGCCTGCAACTCGAAGCCCAACGCCGCCTAGATGAAGTTAAGTATCAGGCACAACGCCAAGCTGAGGAAACCCGCAAAGCGGCTGCAACGGCTGCTTGGTGGTTATTTGCTACGGCGGTAACTTCTGGTATTTTTGCCGCGCTGGCTGGCTATATCGGAGTTGGCACAGTTCCTTAATTGCTGCTTTGAGTGTTAAAGATCCCCGACTTCTTTAAGAAGTCGGGGATCTTGTCTTTGAGGGATCTTGTCTTTGAGGGTGCGACAATAACTCTGAACAACAGTTAGGCAACAGGCTTGGCGATCGCAATTTTTCTCTCTACTCTCACCCTTGTGATCTGGCAACCACGAGGCTTAGGCATCGGTTTTGCTGCCATGTTGGGGGCGCTGCTTGCTTTAGTTACGGGTGTTGTCAGTTTAGAAGATCTTCCCACAATTTGGGCGCTGGTTTGGAATGCTACATTTACCTTAGTCGCACTAGTAATTATTTCTTTAATCCTAGATGCGGCTGGCTTTTTTCAATGGTTGGCGCTGATTTTAGCGCAGCTTGGTTTAGGGCGTGGGCGTTGGTTATTTTGTTTAGTTGTCTTATTAGGAGCTTTAATAACTGCTCTTTTAACTAATGATGGCACGACTTTAATCTGGACGCCGACAGTGCTAGAGATGTTACTGCTATTGGGGTTTAACCGCCGTGCCACTTTGGCATTTGTTTTTGCTACGGGTTTTATTGCCGATGCTGCCAGCTCACCTTTAATTGTCAGTAATCTGGTAAATATACTCAGCGCCGACTATTTTCAAATTTCCTTTTTGCGCTATGCCTTGGTAATGGTGCCCGTGAATTTTGTAGCGATCTCTTGTAGTCTGGCTGTGCTTTGGTTTTACTTTGACCGCGATATCCCCCAACATTATCAGCAAAACTTACCACTACCGATTACTGCAATTCGTGATCCGTTAGTTTGTCAGTGGAGTTTGCCAATATTAGGCTTACTGCTAATTGGCTATTTTGTCGCCGCCCCTTTGTCCATACCGATTTCCCTAATTGCTGGACTTAATGCCTTAATTATGCTGTCTCTGGCAGGACGTTGGTTTCATAAAAAGCAAGATCGTGTCATTGACATCCGCAAAATTTGGCAAGAAGCCCCCTGGCAAGTTATTTTATTTAGCTTAGGGATGTATGTTGTCGTAATCGGCTTGTACCATGACGAAATCAGTAACTTGCTAACTCAGCAGTTAGTTCAGTTGTCCGGTTGGGGACTGACTATTGCAGCTACGGGTACTGGTTTGCTGGCAACGGCACTAGCAAGTACGATTAATAATCTGCCAGCAGTACTGATTAATAATTTAGCAATGCCAGATGCAATACAAATTGATCCTGTGGTGCGTGAGGTAATGGTTTACGCCAATATTCTTGGTTGCAACATTGGTGCGAAAATTACACCAATTGGCAGTCTTTCAACCCTACTTTGGTTCAATGTTTTGGCACGTAAGGGGCTAAATGTTAGTTTGTTTGAGTATGTTCGTCTGGCTTTTGTGATCACTTTACCTGTTTTGTTGGTGTGTGAGTTGGCGTTGGCTATTTGGCTACCTTGGCTAATTGCTTAAATAAGCTAGATAGAAGATAAATAATTATTTTCGCTTTACTACTTGCTTTAACCCTTTCTATTTTGATAAATTACTAGAAAATTTATGTAGCTAATCAACAGACTCCAAAAATAATCTTGCATAAGTGTTATTAACTTGTCATCTTCCTAAAGTATTAATTTTTAAGAGGGTCGATAATGTTACATAGTAAAAATACTTAAGATGAGTGTATATAGTAATGATTTGATAATCAACTACCTAATTAAGATTTAATTAGATAAATAAAATAATATGAACTAGTATTAAGTTATAAAAAAAAGATTAGCTATAGTTTAAACTAACGATCAGGATTTTAGTGTTTCATTCTCTCAGGGTGTGTCTACTTGCTTCTCAAGCCTAACTTTATAGAGCCGTAATGCTAATTAGTCTACTGCTCTAAAAAGAGGTTTTTAATGTTATGACGACCTGGCAAAGGAGTTGCTCCGACTTTGCCCAAAGTCCAAAAGCTTGGTTGTCGCGTTGTCAAAGTGAGAAAGGAGTTGCGTCGAATCAACCAGGTAAGTGAATCATGACGACCCAAACGACAAAAATCCTAAATTCTAAAAGAAAGAATCAAAAAACAGTGTCAGAGGATTATGTTAGTAGCGACGAGCTGGGTAAATTTTTTGAGCTCACGCAAGAAATGTTTTTTATTGCGGGTTTTGACGGCTTTTTCAAGCAGATCAACCCGATGTGTGAAAAAGTATTAGGATTGACTCGCGATGAACTTTTAAGTCAAGCCTGGGTGGAATTTGTACATCCAGAAGACCAGGCTTTAATGTTAAAACAATTGCAAGCGCTGCAAGCAGGTACAGAGACTGTATTTGAGCATCGCTTTTGTTGCCAAGACGGCTCTTATAAGTGGCTGTTGTGGAAGGCGACACCTTGCCAGGAGGAGCAGTTAATTTATGCAGTGGTTTGCGATCGCACCGAGCAAAAACTAGCTGAGGCAGCACACTGGGAAAGTGAAGAGCGATTTCAGTTATTAGTTGAAGGCATTAAGGATTATGCAATTATCCTGCTTGATTTAAATGGTAAGATTGCTAGCTGGAATACAGGAGCCGAAAGGATCAAGCAGTATCAAGCTTCTGAAATTATCGGTCAATCTGTTGCCTGTTTTTATACACCAGAAGATCAAGCACTAGGTAAACCGCAGTTGGGATTAAAAATTGCTGCCAGTCAAGGGCGCTTTGAAGACGAAGGCTGGCGTGTGCGTAAGAATGGCTCAAAGTTTTGGGCAAATGTCGTTATTACTGCCTTGCAAGATACCCAGGGACAGCTACAGGGCTTTGTGAGGGTGACGCGGGATATCACAGAGCGTAAGCTAGCTGAAGAAGCCTTACAAAAAGCTCATCAGGACTTAGAAAAACGAGTCGAAACGAGAACGGCTGAACTTACCCAGACTAATGAGCTATTAAAGCAAGAAATTACGGAACGCGAAAAAACCGAAATGGCTTTGCGGCAGTCGAGGGCAAGATTAAAAAACCAAGCCCAAGAATTGGAGGCAGAAACACAACAAGTCAAGGCATTATTAGAGGAACTTCAGCGCACACAAGCTCAACTATTTCAGACAGAAAAAATGTCTAGTTTAGGGCAGTTGGTGGCGGGTGTTTCTCATGAAATTAATAATCCCGTAGGTTTTATTTACGGCAATATTGATTATGCCAATTGCTACATCAAAGACTTGATGAGATTGGTTAAGCTTTATACAACTTATTATCCTGAGCCAGTTGAGCCAATTCAATCTGAGTTGGCAGTGATGGATTTTAATTTCTTAATGACTGATCTGCCCAAATTGTTAACCTCAATGAAAGTAGGGGCAAATCGTCTACGGCAAATTGTTTTATCTCTGCAAAACTTTTTGAGAGCAGAGCAAGTTGAAATGAAGCCAATAGATCTTCATGAAGGAATTAATAATACCTTACTGCTGTTGCAACATCGCTTGAAAGCAACCGATGAACACCCAGAAATTATCGTTCATAAAGATTTTGGAATATTGCCGTTAGTAGAAGGTTTTGCAGGGCAACTTAATCAAGCATTTATGAATTTAATCACAAATGCTATTGATGTTTTGGAGATGCCTTCAGCAGTTGCGAATCAACCACGTCAAATTACCATTAGTACAGGTGTCAAAGATTTAGTTAGAGAGTATGCTTCTAGTGGTGAAAAAACTCCTCACGCTGTAATTAGAATTATCGATAATGGACCAGGTATAACCGAGGATATTGCTCGCCGTTTGTTTGATCCATTTTTTACAACTAAACCTGTAGGCAAAGGTACGGGTTTAGGTTTGTCTGTTAGCTATCAAATTGTAGTAGAAAAACATGGCGGTTTATTAACTTGCCTTTCTGAGCCAGGTAAGGGAACAGAATTTTGTATAATGATTCCATTTCAACAACGGCAGTCATCTTAATTTAGCTGAAAATGTTTAAAATTTTGCTCAATATCATAATTCTAGAAAGCTTTAAGATGGTCAGAAATCCATTGTAAATAAGGTTGAGAACCGGCTATAATTGGTAAAGCAATAATTTCTGGTACTTCGTAAGAGTGCAGTTCTCGAATCTTCTTTTCTAACTGAGAAAATAGAGATAAATCTGTCTTAATTATGAGCTGCCACTCTGAGTCTGAATGAATTTTACCTTGCCAAATGTAGATTGAATGTATTGGTAGCAAGTTAACACAAGCTGCCAGTTGAGTTTCAATGAGTGAGGATGCAATTGTTTCGGCTTCTTTTTGGGAGGAAGCTGTTACTAATACCACACCGTAGTTGCCGCCAGTCAATTTTTTATTCCCTCAAATGCTATTTTAACTATATAGCATTTGACAGTCGCTATAACTAGGTATTTTTTAAAGAAAACGGCAACTAATACGGTACCAATTATTACTCTCGTCCTGGCAATAATAACATCCATCCCACCAAATACAAGCATTATAATCAGCAACAAAACGTTCAGAATTCAGTAGTTTTGCGACTTCATCTTTTCTGTCTGATGATAGTTTACGGGCTTCCTGATCTAATGTTACTTGTAAATGATCAGGAACACGCTCTAAATTGCTGGATGGAACCACGACCAAAACCTCTAAACTCATTCATGTCACTTTTACTAAAAACTTACTCAAACCTTAATTTTATTAAAATAAAGTTAGCAATTACTTAGTATAAAGCTTCCAATTATTATCTTAGCAATCAATCGCATTGCTTTTTCAGTTTTTCCATGTTTCTTTAGACAGCAACAAAAAAAGCAATATTAATTTACTAAATTCAAAGTTGTTAGGGCAGTTTTTAAGTTGCTGAAATACCTTTTTTGGAAAAGTGGCTAAAGTAAATTAATAAAACAATAATTGTCTTAATATTCTTCCTTCAAAGAACATCAAGCAAACTTAAGTAGTTAACAGCGTTTTTTGCTCACTTTTGCTCTGAGACAAAACTGGTAATAATTGAGCGATATCTAACAAAAAGATGGTTAAAGATGCCGCATCTTGAGGAATAACGGCGACATGACTAGCAAGATCGAGTGTATCACTATAACGATAAGACTGGGGCAGAACACGAATTAAAGACAATGATACCTCCATTAATACCGGAGTTTCAGCAACGGGAATACCATATAATTCACCTGTCGTATTTATTACTTGTACTAAATAGCCGCCTGTTGTATATTCGCCTGGATTAGTTTTAAAAAAACGTCTATATAAGTCAATAACTGTAACTTCCTGATCATCAACGCGGGTAACTCCCACAACACCAACTCCACTACCAGAAATAGGCGTATAATTAGAGACTTTGTAGACAGACTTGATGGGTAAAGCTAGGTTAAGACTGCCGATACTGAAAACAATTAATTCTACGTTATTATTTGCCATTTTTTAAGTTGGTGATTACCAAGATGTGCCGAGAATACCATTTATTTTAGTCAAACTTAAAACCGAAGATTTAATAACTACTTACCTTTGCAGATTTCAAAATGTCTTGAATTGCTTTGACAAAATCTTGCTCAATGTATGGTTTAGTAAAGTAAGCAGTCGCCCCTAATTGCATTGCTAACCGACGATGTTTTTCATTACTACGAGATGTTAGCATAATGATCGGAATATTAGATTGATCTTGACGACGAGCGCTGAGAAATTCAAAACCATTCATATTAGGCATTTCGATATCACAAACCACTAACTCAATATTACTTTGCTGCAACTGCTTAATAGCTTCTCGTCCGTCTGGTGCCTGCAAAACTCGAAAGCCCGATTTTTCTAAGGTTAGGGCTAGTGTGCGCCGCAAAGCAACAGCATCATCAACAACTAAAATAGTGGGTGTTTTGGACGATCGCAAATCAGGAATAGAATGATTAATGTCAATATTTTCCTTAGTGGAATTTTGACTAACAACTGTTTCCAAAAGCACCGCCGTATCAATAACCGGAACCAAACTACCATCACCCAAAACCGTACAACCATAGGTAAAACTGGGGGGTGCAATTGCCTCACCAAAAGATTTTATTACCAATTCTTGCTCAGTCACCAAGCGCTCAACTTCTAAGGCAAAAACTTGCAAACCAAAACGCATTACCAGCATCGGTTTTGCCCAACTTACCGGAGTAGGAACACTGCCATAAATCTTACTATCAGATTGGGGTAAAGGGCAAGCATAGTCCAACAAATCAGTCAGTATATAGGTGGGGACAATTTGCTCCTGCCAGCACAAAAACCGTTGTGTTCCAGAATACTTAATCTGGTCAGTTTTAGGAATGACAATTTCCTCAATACTATCAGCCGGAAACGCCAAAGCCGTATTGCCAACTAAACAGATTAACAAATTAGCAATTGTCAGAGTTAGCGGTAACTTCAGGGTAAAAGTTGTGCCTTGTTTGGGCGAAGATAAGACAGTTACCGTTCCTTTTAGCGATCGCAACTGTAACCGCACCACATCTAATCCTACCCCCCGCCCCGAAAGTTCACTAACTTGGCTTGCCGTCGAAAAACCAGGCTCAAAAATCAACTCCGCCAAACGTGCATCAGAAATATCAGCTAGTTGTGCCGCCGATAACCAGTCCAACTCCAGCACACGTTGGCGGATACGCTCAAAATTTAAACCTTGACCATCATCATGAACTTCAATAACTGTCTGGCTGCCCCTGTGGTATGCCCGAATCTCAATTTGACCTGGTTGGGCTTTTCCTTGTTGAAGCCTGATTGCTGGGGCTTCTATGCCATGATCAAAGGCATTTCTAAGTAAGTGCAACAGCGGATCATAGAGCTTTTCCAAAATCGCTTTATCAACCAGCACCGAAGTACCACTAAGTTTGAGATTAACAGGCTTATTGTAAGTAGTTGAAAGATCACGTAACATCCGAGGAAAACGGTTTAAAACTTCACTCAAAGGCAACATCCGTGCCCACATCAACTCATCCCGTAACTGAGTCATGTTTTGGCGCTGTTTTTCTAGAGTTGTGTCAGTCGCCTTGGCAAACAGATTAATATCATTAACAGCTTCCTCAAGCTGCATCATCTCTTCCAAAAACTCTTGAAACTGCAAATTCAAAGCACTATAGCTGTCCAATTCCAACGAGTCAAACTGAGAATGAGGCAACTTATTTTTGCTTTGTGCCAAAGGAGTTATTGACAAAAAGCGATTGGAACTTCCAACCAACGTCTTGTCAGATAACTCACGCAATTGACCGACTAAGTTCTGCACTTTAGCATAGCGATTCTGCAACTCTCTAACAGAAACTTGCAGTTGCTCATTTTGCAGCGAAATCCCATTACGATTAATTGCCAACTCACCAACTAAATTACTCATCCTTTCCAGTCGCTGTGAGTCTACCCGAATTGTTAAATTAGAGGGTGCAGTAGCGTCATTTTTTACCTGGATAGAAACTAAATCTTCCCTCGTAGCCGAAGCCGTCTTGCTCTCTACCTCTACTAGGGGAGGGGTTTCAGATGTTGGTAAACTATCAAAAATCTGCTCAACCGATTGAATGGCGATTTCTATAGTTTCCGGTGCAACTGTAGAGGGGTTTGGCAATTCCTCAGCAGGGGCAAAAAAGTCACCAAAAATTGCTTCTATTGATGGTGCTTCTACTTCCAAATTGTTTAAATCAGCATTACCAAAAATTGCTTCAATAGATGGTGTTTCTACTTCCAAATTATTTAAATCAACATCACCAAAAATTGCTTCAATAGATGGTGCTTCTACTTCCAAATTGTTTAAATCAGCAAAGTTAGCAAAAATTGCTTCAATAGATGGTGCTTCTATTTCCAAATTGTTCAAATCAGGGGAAATTGCTGCTTCTAAATCTAAGATTGTGGGAAACTCAATTTGGGCAGGATTAGCAAAAGCAACTAAAGCCGCAGCCGGACTAATTTTAATCGGCAAGTCCTCTGCTAGGATAGCTTGACGGCAAAGCTCAAAATCAGCGATCGCTAATTGTATAATTTCTAAAGCGCACTCAGGGCAAGCATCCAGTGCCGCAATAGCGCTTTCAGCAATAGCACCAAATTCAGGTTGATTTAATAACTCAGCAAACCCACAAAACACCTCAGCTTGTGCCCGCAGTTCTCCTGCTACCTGATAATCTTGAGGATGAGCAGCAACCATCGCCAAGTGTTGCAGTCCCTGCCCAACATCCACCTCAAAAATCGACATTGCCATATTTATTCCCAATTCTGTCGAACTAGGAAGATAAACATCATCTTGCGTCAGGGCGTCTCCCAAACGTTCCTCAATTTGGGCAAAAATTGGTTCAGCGGCAGCTAAAGCTTGTTCTGAATTAAAATAACCTGTGGTAATTTGCTCAGTTAAGGGCAAACGTAGACAGTCGTAAGCTTGCAGCAGTTGACTTTCCAAATCTGTATCAATTTCTAAGTCACCATACAACGCCTTAAAAATTGTTTCCAAGCGATGAGCCAAAGCTTCAATAGCTTCTAGTCCAACACTAGCAGAACCTCCTTTTAAAGAATGAGCCGCCCTCATCAAATCATGGACTTTCGGAATACTTTTCTCTTGTTGGAGTGTCAGCAAACCAGTTTCCATAATCTGCAATAATAATGGTGCTTCTTCTATGAAAAACTGATAAGCATGGTCACGGATATCAGAATTAATTGCCATAGTTAGTTAAGCCCTGCCGTCTATGTTTTAAAGTTCAAGCGTTAGTAACAAGCCAAGAAAAACTAGCTAACTTTAAACTTACCCACATCTTCTTGCAAAGCCTGTGCTAACATTCTCAGTTCTTCAAAAGAAGCAGAAACTAAACTCGCTTCAGAGGAAGTTTTATCAGCAATTGTCGCTGCATTCGTCATGGTTTGCGTCACCGACTCCGAGGCAAGAGATTGCACAACTGTTGCTTGAGCGATCGCTTCTACTAAACTATTAATTTGAGCACTAGTTTCGGTAATTTTATTCAAGCTTTGACGAGTATCATCAACAAGTTGTGTTCCCACCACAACCTGCTCTGTGCCAGCTTCCATTGCCGCTACCACCTCATTAGTTTCTGCCTGAATACCTGCAACTAATTGAGAAATCTCGCTAGTAGCTTCGGCTGACTGTCGTGCTAGCGCCCGTACTTCGTTGGCAACTACCGCAAAACCACGCCCTTCTTCTCCAGCGCGTGCCGCTTCAATTGAGGCATTCAGCGCCAGCAAGTTGGTTTGAGCGGCAAAGGTGCCAATCAAATTAACTACGGCAGAAATCTTTTGAGAAGATTCTCCTAATCGTTTGACTTTTTTGGCGGTTTCTGCTACGTTTTCGCGAATTGCTACGAAACCCTCGACGGTACGGTTCATCGCCGTATCACCTTCTGCAACTGTAACTTGTGCCTGCTGCAAAGCCGCTTCCGCTAGTTTGGCATTAGCTGCAACCAAGCGTACAGACTCAGCCATTTCTTGCACCTTAACCAGTGCTACGGTAATTTCTTGGGCACCGCGCAAAGCTTCCATAGATAATCCTTGCACCGAAGCTTCATTACTAGTCGTCGTTTGGGCAACCTGACTGGCAGCAGATTGCACTTGCTGTACAATTTTCCGCAAGTTGCCAACTGTGGCGTTATAAGAGTCAGCAATTGTACCAATTTCATCGGCAGTCACCGTGGCGCGGGTAGTTAGGTCGCCTTTACTAATCGGGTCTACTTCCATTAGCAGTTCTAACGCCCGTTTTTGCAATGATTCCTTAAGCTGGCGCTGTTCCTGGGCAAGTCTTTCGGTTTGTTCTAGTGCAAAAGCTTGCTCGGTTGCTTGGACTTGTTCTTGCAAAAAGCTCTGTAGCTGACCGGTCATGATGTTGATGTTTTCGGACAGCACCGCCAGTTCATCTTGACCTTGGACTTCTAGGCGGGTATCCAGTTCTCCCTGACCGATTTTTTCGACGGCGCTGGCAGCTTTTTGAATGGGGCGAATAGCACGACGTGCCACGAAAGCTGAAATGGCTGCAACGACCAAGGTTACGGCACCTGTTCCCAATAACATGGTAAGCAACAACTGTCTCTGGGCAGCAAAAGCCACTTCTGTGGGTGTTGTGAGCATTAAACCCCAGTTTAGACCATAGGTTTTAGCCAGTGCGGTGCTGGGAAGATATGTGACAACGTTTTCGCCTCGATTATCACGAATGGTGGCTGTAATTGGTTGTTCGCCGTTTGGCTGATTTTGAGCAAAGAATTTGGGAAATACTTGGTCTAACTGTTTCTGAAGGACTTCTTTTTGATCAGAAGCAGCAATTTTACCCAAGGAATCCTTTAAATAATATGATTGATTCTCAGAACTTTTACCTTGAACTATCTGTTGGATCGCTGGTAAAGGTAAGCGGGTACGAATGATGGCAATTGTTTTACCTGTGGCGCTATCTTTGATGGGTGCGGCGGTAAATAAACTGACTTCTCCCGTGACTAAAGATACTAGTGGATCAGTGAGGAGTGGACGGTCTTCTTTAAGAACTTTTTGGAAATAGTCTCGGTCAGCAAGATTAGCAATCGTGCCATCTCCTACTTCATATAAGACGTTACCTTTTAAATCTGCTACAACAATGCTGTCATAGATTTGATACGTTTTCAGGTAATCATTGAGAACTGCTTTTTTTTGTTGGTTCTGAACTAGGTCGCGCACCTCGGCATTACTAAAAACTGAAAGGTTAGCTAGGTTTTGAATATCACTGTAGCGTTCTTTAAAGAATAGATCTAACTTGTCTTGCCGTTCTTGAATTTTAGACTGTTCTTCTTGAACTACTTTTTTCTGAATCGTTTGGTCAATAGCAATATAAGAAATTGAGCCAAGCAGTAGTACAGGAAGCGTCCCAATGGCTAGGGAGGCGAGCATAGTTTTGCTTTGCAAACTTTGTCGTTGCCACCACCCACCAGGACGGCGAGATTTTTGGATGGGGAATGTTTGGAGATCTTCTACAGTGGTTCCTATAACATTTTCCTCTTCCGATGGAAGAGAATTAGTTTCAACATTGTTAGATTCAAGTTGAAGATTATTGGTGGGAAAATATCCTCCATTGCTGGAATTTTGGGAATTAGTCTGAGTAGGTATCTGTGTCATGGAATCAACCTTTTCAAGAGAGGGGTAGTTGCAAGTTACTCAAAGTGAAAAATAAGTAAAGTAGAGCATTCCCTTGAGGTTGTAGCTGGCAGATAGGATGTAGCTATGGTTATTAAGTGTTCCTATGACCAGTTTTCTATTAAATTAAGATGATCCAGTTAGGAGAATCTAATTATTTAAGATGTGGCTTAAATATCGGTTTTGGGCATCGCTGCCATAATCGCTTCGCCATCTAAAACTACTAACATTTCACGGTTGGATTTCAACCAATATCCACGTAAGAATGGTATTAGTTCAGGCGTAACTGTAGAAGATGGCGGAGATTGAATTAGGTCGGAATTACACCATTCAATATCTTCAATTCTGTTTACTACTAATCCCAGAATTTTGCTATTAGCATTGCTGGATTTTGCTTGATGAGAATGTAGATATAATACCACTGCTGAATGGACTGAACTGCTGCTTTTTTGTTGATACCAAGGAGTTAGTCCAACTAAGTGATTTAAATCAACCATCCAAAGAATTTCACCCCGCCAGTTGTATACACCCATTACCCAGGGGGGCATATTAAAAATTGGAACAATCTGACTGATGGGAATGGTTAGAACTTCTGTTAATTGATTAACGGGCAAGAGTGCGGTAGTATTTGGCTCAAGATAGAATCGCAAATATTGATCGCCAACATTAGACTTTTGTGAGTCAATTTGAGGAACTGAGGCAACAGGCAATGATAAAAAGTTGGACATTGATTAGTAAGGTTTAATTGCGGATCAATCCTTTTACAGTACGAACCAACTCTTCTTGGTCAATGGGTTTGACTAAGTAAGCATTTGCACCTTGCTTCATACCCCAAAATTTATCCATTTCTCCTCCTTTTGTGGAACAAATGATGATCGGAATATTGCTGGTTACAAGTTCAGCTTTGAGGTCGCGGCAAATTTCAAAGCCACTACGGTCGGGCAGAACCACGTCTAGGATGATTACATCCAATTTGTGGGTATTGATTTTGGCGATCGCTTCTTCAGCATTATTGGCAGTCAAGACATTTAAACCGCCCCTTTGTAAACAGCTAGTAAGAACCGCTTGCTCAGTTAAGGAATCTTCGACTATTAAGGCAGTGCTCAAGGTTTTATCCTCATTAATAAAAAACTACAATCTAGCTGGCAGGTATTGGTTAATATTGCCCAGACGAAGAATATTAATTGAGCTGATGTTGTAAATGCTTATTAACTACATTTAACACAGTTTCCGGCTCAATGGGTTTACTCAAAAAATCTGATGCGCCGACTAGTCTAGCTCGAACTTGGTCAACAATGCCATCATTTCCTGTCAGAATGACAATTGGTGTATCGCGAAACACAGAAAGCTTGCGTAGCTGGGTGCAAATTTCGTAGCCGTTAGTATTGGGCATTACCAAATCTAAAAAGATTAAATCTGGTTTTTTGGCTAATAAAGTTGCTATAGCCCTTAAATCATCAGTAATACTAAAAGTTTGATAACCAGATGATGTAAGCAGTTTTACCATTGTTTGACAAACTAAAGGGCTATCATCTACACAGGCAATTAATGGCTCTTTTGTGGTTCTTGTCGTGGATGTTGGAACTGAATTTTTAACCGGACTTGGCAGATCTGAAATACCAATTAATTCTACCCAACCTGATTGAATATAAGGTAAAAGTGGGCGAGTAACTTGCACAATATCCCGTTTCATTTGGACTGCTAAATCATGTAAAGTGTATTGTCCATTTAGTAAATGTGCTAAAGCCTGATAAACTGACGGCGATACACTTTTTTCAAGCTGCTCTGATTGTTTAATTTGGGGGGCTTTGTTGGGAGAATAGTCATTAAGTTTAGCAGTTTTCCAAGCTTGAATCAGCGGTTGAACTTGAGCAATAACTGCTTCTGAATCAATCAATATCAGTTGCGTCGATAACAATTGATCTGGCTTAATTTGACAAGTTAGAGATTTCACCTGCAACAAATCAAAGAAAACTTCAGCAAGTATAGCTTGAGTTGCCTCAGCCGCTTGTTCGCGAGTAATTTTTTGTTGTGCTACCCACAAAGATAACAAGTTTTCTTCCCAACAAGTAGTAAAATTTCCCTGTTCAGTACCTGGCAACTCAACTTTCAGCGCTGAAGAATTAGAAAAAATGCCAGGGCAGACTTTTGCTAAATTTCTTCTCCATCTCCTTACTGAATGTGTTCCTCCAGTTGCATACATTAGCCAGCCCAGATGTAGATAAAAAAACCAGCGTTGCCCTTGAGGGGTGATTAATTCTACTTTACCGTTAAATTGAATCCTCTTGAGATTAGTGAAAAATTGACTAATTTGTGAGGCAGCAATATTTCCTTGAGAGATATGAGGCAAAGTTTGTTTTGTTGTCATTGCAGTAATATTTGATTACTAGGTAGAGCGTAGAATCTTTAGAATTATGTGGGGGAGCAACTGATTTCAATCTAGACAACCAAAGTATTTCTATTAGTACAGATGACCTTTTGATTGTACCACTAATAACCCGAACTCATAAACCCTTACTCCTTCTTAAAGATTGAGTTGAAAAGGGTGAACTGTTCCCTATTTTCATACCAAGCTGACAATTTACCAACTTGCAAAGTAATCTCCTTTAAGCTCAAATATTTGGCTATTTTATTTCTAAAAAACTGAGGACAACTATTTTCAAGGCTCACTTATTTACTTCTCCGTTATTCTAGCTTCCAATCTACACTTTGATGTTAGAGTTAGAAATTTATTTACTTCCAAATCGGGAATAAAGGGGAATTTATAATCAAGCTCTGAATTTCAGTTTTGGATTGTTTTTATCCTGATCTGGCTTTAGCCTTTAGTATAAATAAATGAGTTTAAAGATTAGATGAAGTTTTATCAACAAGGATTGAGGTAATAGAAATTAGAGCCTTGTGCAATCCCAAAAAAGATCAATTTAAATACGATATAAAATTATTTAAGAAAAGCAAAATCTGCCAACTGTTATCTATCTGCTTATACATACTTGCACCTACCAAGCCTGTGAAAAGTAGTTAACTTATTCTTTGCAGCAAGTAAAAATTGCTTGAAAATACTGATAGCTCTGGAATTTTTGGCTATAGATTACACCAATTAAGATTATTGTTCACTTACACTTAAATGTCAATCAGCAAATTGGCGTATGTATTTAGTCATGGTGCATAATTATTCTCCTGAAAAAGTAATTGCATTTAACTTACCCTCGCCAGCTTTGATGGTTTTTCCGTTACACTTTATCTAATCTTCAACTTAAGCCAAATAGCTTAAAAATGGGGTACAACCTATACGAAATATGAATGATAGCCATTATTAAAATTCATAAATCCGGAATAGTTTTGTAAGTTTTTAATGAACAATTGCCAAAACACTGGTTGTTTGGGTTTTGAGTAAAGTAACTTGATGAATGTAAGAGTTCAAGTGTTCGCTGTGATGCTTCTAATAAACTTTGCACAGAAGAAAATTGAGCTTTCTCAAGCAAATCCAAATGACCAATCTAAAACTCACTCATTTAGTTAGTAGATTTGCTTGACAGTGACTTGTCATCTCCTATCTGTATGTAGTAGCCGCCTTAATCTCATATGACTACTTAAGAATGACAACTCACAGATAATTCCAGGCTACAAATTTAGTTCGCTAGTTATTGAGAGTTTGCGACTTCATCGCCTCGTCTCTGAATTAAAGCCCTATGTTGTCCAAAAGGCTGCCCAACCTCAATAACAAAGCAACAACAACACAGGCTATTGTCAATAGCTATTACTTTCTTGTAAAGAAAAAAGCATCACTAGCGCCTACGTTCACTCAACCTTAAAGGATGTATTAGATGTTTGCGACTCAAACCAAAACCTTCCCTTTCCATTTATCAATGTGTGTCGGCGATCTCAATGCAACTCGTCACTTTTATTGCAATATTTTGGGTCTTGAAGAACGCCGTGCTTCAAAAACATCAGTTCATTTCGACTTTTATGGCTGTCAACTTACCTGCCATGAAGTATCAGAATACAGTGCCAAAAATATCCAAAGAGAAGTTGATGCCGAAGATGTGCCAGTTCCTCACTTTGGTGCAGCATTGAGTTTAGAAGAGTTTCAAAAAGTAAGAAATCGCCTTATTGCTCATGGCACTAAGTTCATTAAAGAGCCAAAAGTTCGATTTATCAACAAAGGACACGAACAACACGTCATGTTTGTAGAAGATCCTTCCGGTCACGGTATCGAAATCAAGTCTTTTACAAAAGCACCTGTAGGAGATTGGGCATAATTATCTTCTCAAAAGCTACTTTTTATTAGTAGCAAAACCCTCTCTAAATTGTGTTTCTGCACTCAATTCCCCGGCTAGGGCTAAAAAGACAAAGATTCCAGGGTTTTTAAAGCTTCTTTCCCAGCCCTTAAAGGGGATTCCTACATATCGGTTACGAGAGATTTTCAATTAAGTCCATTGTCAGAAGTTTTCTTCAAAAGAGGTCAGAACTTGTGAATATCAAATCAATGTTAGTGCGTCTTGGATGTGCAATGAATCGCACTGATTTATTTGAACAAATGATGTTACTACCTGAATCAGTTTCTCAAAAGGATAACTCTGACAAACCCATCAATTTAGTTGTCGGCTATGACGCCTCACCTCAGAGCCAAACTGCCTTAGATTTAGCGCTGTTGATTGCTCATCAAAGCCGTTTAACTACTCAAAAACAAGTTACTGTTCAAGTTGTTTATGTAATGGCAGAAAAGCCAGCTATTCCTAGCTCAACTATCTTACAATCAGCAAAGATCAGTGATTTATTAATTGAGCAATTTTCTCGGCAAATGAAATCTTCAGTATCAAGCAAGTCCACCACCTCAGTCTTAACTAAACCCAAATCTCAGCAATTAGTAGAAACTTCGCGCCAAACTTTAGAAAAAATACACCCTGCACAGACAATTGCTACTCAATCTAAAACTTTGAAACAAGCGGAGCAAATCTTAGCGCAAGCTTGCTGTTTGGCAGAAGAATGGGGAGGAGATTTTAAAACTCATCTTCGGTTTGGTAATGTAGCAAAAGAACTCAGAAGAGTTGTTGAATCAACATCAGCAACTGCATTATTGCTGGGTTGTCATGAACAAAACCACGGCATATTGCAGAAAATTGGTTATAGTTTTCCTTGTTCAATACTGGGAATTCCTGATGGGTTGAACTAAAACTATAACCAATCATTTTCTTGATTACCTTCTATTCACCAACTTCTGGCTATGAATAAAATTGCTCAAGAAGTCGGTGAATGGCTTTTGACTCAAACTGTATGCAAAATATGCCAAGCTTGCCAGAAAAAGTAAACTGATAAAACAGCTAAAAAGCCACGAAAAATAATGCTTACTAATTTGTCTGGTAACTTTGGTAAAGTCCGGGTACTAACTTGTACTCCTAGCAAACCACCACTTCCCAAAAGTAGTCCTTCCATAAATAAGACATTACCCTCCAAAGCGTGTCCAAAACAGGCAGATACCGCAGTCAAAACAATAACAGCTAAACTGGTTTGAATCGCGACTTTGATTTTTTCTCCTAGTAATAACATTTGCAGCGGTACCATAATCACGCCACCTCCTACACCAAATAAACCGGCTAAAATCCCCGCTGCACTTCCCGTAAAAATCCGAGAAACTGTGGGGTCAAATTTTTTAGCTGGTTTAGCATCAGTTGCTGATTGTTTTGCTAGTAAACGGTTACGAAGCTGCACTAAATAAATATTAAACAGCAGCAGTATTCCAAACAAAAAGAGTAGTAAATATGAGGGAATCCTGCTGGCAAAATAAACACCTATTTGAGCCGTTACTATCGCTGGCAATCCTAAATAAATGATTGGCTTAAAGTGCAAGTAACCCATCTTCCAATTTTGGTAACTACCAAAAATTGAATTAATTAAAATCCCCAAACTACTGGTAGCGACAGCTTGCACAGGTGTGTAACCTAGTGTTACTAACAGTGGAACTAAAACTACACCACCACCAATACCTAAGAAACCTGCAAGAACTCCTGAAACTAAGCCGCCAATTGCCAAAATCAGCCAAATTTCTAAACCCATGATTGGTGATACTCCCTATGAAATTGACTTAGATATACAACGTTAGTAGTCTATGTCTTGAAAGGTTCCACAACGAACTTAGCTAGCTTGTCGCTAGCTTTTTCATTTCATACTTGATGAGAAAATGAAAAAAGCTTTACATCCTACCTAGATTTTCAAGAGTTGCTCTTACTAAATGTCTGACTTGCCTTGGACTCCTACAATCCAACTTGTAAAAACAATTTCTTTCTTGACCAAATAAGCTTGTACCCATTATTAACGGTGCTGCCAATATCTTTTGCTCAAAACTTAAAAACTTTATGCTAGCTTTTTTTCTTTTTCTGTATCTATATACAAACTTTATATAATGTTTTATACTCTCTAGTTAGAGATAAATTAATCATATATTCTTTCTCTAAAAACTAATATTAATATTTAAATAAAGAAAAAATGGCTCTATTGTTTTATGAAAAAAGCATATAAAATCCCACTTCTCGAAATAGCCGCTAAAGTTACTGTGCCTCTAGCCTCCTGAATTTAGATGTCAAGATAAGTAAGCGGTTTAATCTCTTATTAAATAAAAATTAGACACAAAAAAGACACTCTCATCATAGTGAGGGTGTCAATCATTTTTAAACTTCAAATAAGAACCTTAGCTGACTGTTTCCAGCATCGATTTTGGTAATACCTTCACGACACCATCAGCATCGACATCAACGATCGCTTGATCACCATTGCCTACCTGACCTGATAACATAGCTTCAGCCAAACTATCTTCCAACAAGCGCATAATTACCCGGCGTAAAGGTCTTGCACCATAACTTGGATCATAACCATCTTGCACCAAGCGGTCTTTGAACTGTTCCGTGACTTCGAGGCTAATTCCTTGCTCAAGTAAGCGTGCCGAAACTTCACGTAACATAATGTCAGCAATTAACTTAACCTCATCCTTCGTCAATTGACGGAAGACAATAATCTCATCCAAACGGTTCAAAAACTCAGGACGAAAATACTGCTTGAGGTCGTCATTTACCTTACTACGAATCCGGTCATAGCGAGAATCAGTCAAGTTATCTGAAACTTCAAAACCGATACCACCGCCGCCTTTTTCAATAACCTTAGAACCAATGTTCGAGGTCATAATAATCAGCGTATTCTTAAAGTCTACAGTCCGACCTTGAGCATCAGTTAAACGACCATCGTCTAACAATTGCAAAAGCGTGTTGAAAACATCAGGATGTGCTTTTTCAATCTCATCAAACAGTAGTACAGAATAAGGCTTGCGTCGCACAGCTTCCGTAAGTTGACCGCCTTCGTCATAGCCGACATATCCCGGAGGTGAACCAATCAGTTTACTTACTGTATGGCTTTCCATAAACTCCGACATATCCAAGCGAATCATCGCCTCTTCTGAACCGAAGAAATAAGCCGCGAGTGCCTTAGCTAGTTCAGTTTTACCAACTCCAGTAGGACCCGAAAAGATAAAACTTGCTATTGGTCGATTAGGACTTTTTAAGCCAACTCTAGCGCGACGAATTGCCTTAGAAACCGCCGTTACCGCTTCATCTTGTCCAATTAAACGTTGATGCAAAGTCTCTTCTAAATGCAACAACAACTCAGATTCAGATTCCGAGATTTTGTTAACAGGAACACCTGTCCAAGAGCCAACAATTTCGGCAATATCTTCCTCATCAACAATCGGTGTAGATGAATTAGGTATTAGCTGATTTTTGCCAGCAATAATTGCCTGAAGTTCAGCTTCAATTTCTAATTCGCGATCGCGTAATTCTCCCGCTTTATCAAAATCCTGAGCCTTAACTGCCTCATTCTTATCAGCAGTCACCTGACGCAATTCTTTCTTCAGTTCCTTGGTAACAGGAGAAGTTGGAGAATTTGCCAAATGCACACGACTTCCTGCTTCATCAATCAAATCAATTGCCTTATCCGGCAAATAACGATCAGAAATATAACGATCCGAAAGCTTCGCCGCTGCTTCTAATGCCGCATCAGAAATTGTTACCTTGTGATACTGCTCATAAGCATCCCGCAACCCATGCAAAATCTCAATCGTTTCAGCAACGCTTGGCTCTCCCACCTTAACAGGCTGAAAACGACGCTCTAGGGCGGCATCTCGCTCAATATGCTGACGATATTCATCAAGAGTTGTCGCGCCTAAACACTGCATCTGTCCCCGTGCCAGCGCTGGTTTGAGCAAATTGGCAGCATCCATACCGCCGGAAACTGCCCCCGCACCAACCACAGTATGGATTTCGTCAATGAACAAGATGATCTTGCCTGAGTTGCGAACTTCTTCCATAATTTGCTTAAGGCGTTCCTCAAAGTCGCCCCGGTAGCGAGTCCCAGCCAAAATCGAACCCATATCCAAGCTAATTACCTGCTTATCTTCCAAATTATCGGGGACATTTTTGTTAACAATGCGTTGCGCCAAACCTTCAGCGATCGCAGTTTTGCCAACTCCCGGCTCTCCCAATAAAATTGGATTATTCTTGCTGCGACGACCTAAAATCTGCACAACCCGTTCAATTTCTTGACTCCTACCTACTACAGGGTCTAGCTTGCCCTCAGCAGCAAGTTTGGTTAAATTCGTGCCAAACTCTTCTAAGGTCGCCTTCTTGCCTTCCTCACCTGTCATAAAGGGCGAATTCTTAACAGCAGTAGTAGTAGCGGCAACTTCTCCCAATGCCCGCATCACGGCAATTCTGACTTTCGCTAACTCAACACCCAAATTGTCCATTACCTTAGCGGCAACGCCTTCCTTATCCTGGGTGATGGCAAGTAATAAATGTTCTGTGCCGATGTAATTATGTCCAAGTTGACGAGCTTCTTGATATGATTGCTCAAAAATCCGCTTGGCTTTGGGAGTAAAAGGCAATTCTGTAGGGACAAGACGATTTCCCCGACCAATCAGATTTTCTACCTCAGTCCTTACCCCCTCTAGCTTAATACCCAAATCATCCAAGACAATGGCAGCAATACCTGTGCCTTCTCCAATTAATCCTAAAAGAATTTGCTCGGTGCCTACCAGATTATGTCCGAGGCGGCGGGCTTCTTCTTGAGCAAGCATAATTGACTTGACGGCTCTTTCTGTAAAATGTTCAAACATGAATGTTTAGCTCTAATGGTGCGGTTAATGAATCGGGTGGTAGTTTAAGTCACCCTCTATAAACTTTTATGTACTTTGTTCCATTAATGTATCTCTCTCAGGTAAGTCTCAGCAGTGAGTAGAACCGTATTGATTAGGAGTAGTTGCCGTCTGGTTAGCTATTGCCCAAAGAAATTGACCAAGCAAAAAGCGATAGTGTACAGCCCTTTGAACCTAAAAACAGCGAAAGTGCTGCTGCCTGCCTAGCGTCTCGGCAGAGAAATGCGATCGCCTTTTTGTGAAAAAAGATCTCACTCAACACATTTGCTTTTCCTTTGGCATTGCTAAAATCCATTTAACTCCTGTAATTACTGCTATGACTGATCTCGTCCTAGATGTTCGCAATCTGCAAGTTCAATTCCAAACCGATGCCAAATTAGTCAATGCTGTAGATGGCATCGATTTAAAGCTAAATCGTGGACAAACTCTCGGAATTGTTGGCGAGTCAGGCAGTGGCAAATCAGTCACATCCCTAGCAGTCATGGGTTTGGTGCCGGTTCCGGGTAAAGTAACCCAGGGTGAAATTTATTTTCGTGCTGATGCTGATACCGAAACCATCAATTTATTACAAATAAATTCTGAGCAAAAGCGCTTGTTTCGGGGCGGGAAAATTGCCATGATTTTCCAAGAACCCATGACGGCTCTCAACCCATTATATACCTGTGGATTTCAGCTAACCGAAGCAATTCGTCAGCATCAAAAAGTAACTCCATCCGAAGCACGGCGTCAAGCGATTTCTCATCTTCAAGAAGTTAAGCTGCTAGAAAGTGATAGCGAAATGCGGCAGCAATATTTAGAGGAATTTCGCTTGAATAATCCAGGCGTTGCTGTGCCTGGAGAAAAAGCTCTTAATCATCAAATTAATCAGCGAAAATTAGCAATTTTAGATAGATATCCCCATGAACTTTCGGGTGGACAATTACAGCGAGTTTGCATCGCAATGGCAATTTCTTGTAACCCCACTGTTTTAATTGCTGATGAACCGACAACGGCGTTGGATGTGACGGTACAAGCGCAGGTTTTGGAACTGTTGCGGGAGTTGCGCGACACGCGGGGAATGTCGATGATTTTTATTACCCACGACTTAGGGGTAATTGCTGAAATTGCCGACAGTGTGGCGGTGATGTACCAAGGAAAAGTTGTGGAAAGTGGCGATGTTTTGCAGATATTTTCTAGTCCCCAACATCCTTATACTAAAGGATTACTTGCCTGTCGTCCCCAGTTGGAAGGACATCAGAAATATTTGCCAACAGTTGCCGATTTTATGGAAGTTAGCAAAACGGCAACAGGTGAAATTCAAATTACAGAAAAAAAAGTTGATTTTATCGATTCCATTTCAGGAGTTTTAGAAAGTAATCGAAAGACCCCAGAAACCCCAACCCAATCGCCTCTAGTTGCGGTACGTGAGCTGATGGTTGGTTTTCCCCAAAAGGGGGTGTTTGGTCGCACCAAGCGCTACACAATGGCAGTAAATAAAGTTTCTTTTGAAGTGTATCCAGGGGAAACTTTGGGTTTGGTTGGAGAATCAGGTTGTGGTAAATCGACTTTGGCGCGGACGTTATTACGATTAATTGAACCGATCAGTGGTGAGGTTTGGTTTGAAGGGCAAGAAGTTACAGCTTTTTCGGGGAAACGCTTGCGGCAGTTGCGTCGAGAAATGCAGATTATTTTTCAAAATCCCTTTAGTTCTCTTGATCCGCGCATGAAGATTGGGGAAGCGGTGATGGAGCCGCTTTTGATTCATGACCGGGGAAGTGAAAAAGTTAGACGCGATCGCGCTACTTATTTATTAGAACGTGTTGGTTTAAATCCCAACTGGATGCAGCGTTATCCTCACGAATTTTCTGGTGGTCAACGTCAACGGGTTTGTATTGCTAGGGCGTTGGCACTAAATCCTAAGTTTATCATCTGCGATGAATCGGTTTCGGCGCTGGATGTTTCGGTGCAGGCACAGGTGTTAAATTTGCTCAAAGAATTGCAGGCTGAATTTGGTCTAACTTATATTTTCATCTCCCATGACTTGAGTGTGGTTAAGTTTATGAGCGATCGCATTATGGTCATGAATCAAGGCAAAATAGAAGAAATTGATACTGCCGAAAACATCTATCTTTCTCCCAAAAAAGACTACACGCGCCAACTCATTGCTTCAATTCCTACAGGTAGTATTGAGCGAATTCAAGAACAACAAGCACAACGGCGTTTTGCTCAACTTTCGGCAGTTAGTGATCCGTGGTTAGCTAATTAATTAGTCAGACCTCTAACTAGCGACTACTAGAAGTACGGCGTTTATAATAGGTTAAAACTGGACGTAGTTTGAGAATAGAAAACAATATTGCCAGCATTGCATCAATTCCTCCCAAGCGTTTTGCTTGCTTCCACCAGGTGAGATTAGTGTAGAGGATATCGATAATTTTGCGGCTTTGTTTAATAGTCAACGGGCTAAACTTTAAGCCAACATTAAAACCATGATTTGTATAGCTTGAGCGAGTAATTTCTGCCTCCACTGAAAAATTATGTTCCAAAAACTCCATTTCAACTATGGAGTCGGCTAAAAATTCTTGGCTTATTAAGGTGACATTTGCACCTGTTTCTGAGACATCATTGGTATGACCCCAATACTGACCCTGATCAGAGCTAATTTTGCAGACAGTACGCAAGGGAAAGCGGTCTACTAAGCGACGTTCAGGTTGATCAACTGCTGCCAAAACTGCCACTGCCATGATCACAAAATTGTAGACTAACCAGAAAAATACTAAACCAAACTCAGGCGAAGCCATCGCTTCCCAAAGACCCATACGATAGCCAACTAATTCCAAAGTAACAATTAGCACGGTTAGTGCCATGACTACTATTAGGGGCAAGGTAGACCGCAAATTGTAATTTTTGGAGTCAACAGTCACACCTTTAGGCGTTACCGCAAAACCTTTGCCGAAGGGACGCCTAATTGTGCTGTAGAGGCGCTTTAAACCAGGAAAGCAAAAGATGGTTTCGTAGACTTGATTAAAGAAGTAAGAAGCATGATATTCCGAAGCCCAAGCAGTTGTGCCAGCTAGTAATAGTAAGTAGGGGACGCCATAATAAACGATTTCCGGCAGTGTGGAAATAATTGGCGAAACACCTAAATACAAACTAATCAAAGGGGTAACTATACAAATTACACGAATCAAAGGTTGGAAGCACCCCATCAAGTGCACAAGCATATAGCTTTTCTGAATTAAGTTTAGTTTTGACCAAATTGGGACTTGCTTGTAGCAGTAAAAAATTTGCAGATTACCTTGCAGCCAACGTAGCCGCTGTTTCATAAAGTCGGCATAGTTGCGGGTTGACTCTCCCATACTCAGTGCTTCGTTGAGGTAAATGACGCGATAGCCACGGGTGAGAAATAAGGTAGAGGTGGAAGAGTCTTCGGAAACGCAACGAGTAAAGTAGCCGCCTACAGACTCCAAACAGCTACGCCGCATCACATAGGAAGTGCCACAGCACATGGCTGTGTTGGCAGCATCCCGCGTTGATTGGTCGTAGCGAAAGAACATTGATAGGTCGTTGGGGAACAAATGATCTACCCCCAAGTTGCGGACATGATGGTCTGGATTATAAAAATCTTGTGGCGTCTGCACGATGGCGACATCTGGTTGCTGAAAGAAACCGACGGTGCGAGTCAGAAAGTTCTTGAAGGGAACAAAGTCTGAGTCCATAACTACAATCAGCTCTCCGTCGGTTTGAGGAAGGGCGTTGTTGAGGTTGCCTGCTTTGGCGTGTTTGTTGACAAATCCAGGAGGATATGTTAGGTATCCACAGCCTAATTCTTGAGCCAAAGCACGAATATGAGGGCGACCTGTATCATCTAAGATATAGACTTTTTTGTTGGGATAATCGATCGCCTGACAGCCGACAGCGGTACGACGCACGATAAATTCTGGTTCATTATGGGTGGGAACAAAAACATCAACCGAGGGCAGGTAGTGACCAGACAAAATATCCTCGGTGTAACGGTCTGCCTGGTCGCTACGCAGTTTAGAATTTGACCAGATGGTTTGTATAGTGTTCAAGAAAAACAGCACAAAGCTGAACACTTCCACGGCATACATGAAAATACTGAGAAAGCTACTTAAGCCAGTGGTAAAGTTTAGGGTTTGACCAAGGGTTCGCCAAACCATATAGCGGGCTGCCAAGGCTACCAGGATAGTTTTGACTAGCAAACGTGTCCAATTTGTGGCAGGAATAGCACGTGTTGATAGACAAAAAACGATCACCAAACCAGTCGGCAAAAGCTGTTCCCAGATATCTACAGGTGTTTCTAAAAATTCCGGTAAATAACGTCTTCCCGGCGCATTAAAACGCTCAAAAAATGGATTTAAAAGTTCTAAGGGAGTTAAGGGGACTGAGGCGGGGCTTGATAGTTCTGGTGGTAGAAAGGTGGGTCCTGTACTTGTCCAACTAGTAAAATAAATTGTACCGATAAATAAAATGAGACTCGCAACAAATATTCCCCAAATCCAAGTGGGTACAATTTTTTGAGTTTGAGTTTTTGGCGGTTTTAGTTGTTTGGGCTTTGAGGCGGACTGTGTTTGGGCACGACTCTTAAGGCGCATAATAATTGTTGCTAGATTAATAGCTTCAGGACTAATTAAATCGGGCTTTAGTTAATTTTGAAAGTCACTCTCCCCGTATACCCGACATGGCACATTAGGCTAGGATCACCGTTGTCTTTATTTGCTTCGAGATCTACCCGAACTTGGCTATTACGAGGCATATTGGGGGTAATTGGTACGGCGACATCTTCCCCAGCAGCTAATCTTCCTAAGCCAGAACGAATCATGCTAACGTGTCCTTGTAAAACTTGGGCATTTGAGCCATAAAGTTCGATAGATGCAGGTGTTCCTGGTTGAATTGAACGCACAGATTTTTCATCTACAAAGACATCAACCCAACGTCTTTTACAATCTAAAACTTGCCCTAAAGTTGCTCCTTGTTGCACAAATTGTCCAGGCTGAACAGATATGTGCCACATAACACCGGGAGTAGGAACTTTAACTACTACTTTTTCTTTGCGGTTGGCGTCAATTTGTGCTTCTATTAATTCAGCTTTAGCATCTTTAATTCCTTGCTGAAGAGTTGCGATCGCTTTTCGTCCGTCGGCAATTTGCAATTGCATTTCTTGCAACCGTATTCTGGGATCGTAGCCGCTACGACTTCGGGCTAAAGTTAATCCAAGTCCAGAGGCTTTTTGATTGGCACGAATTGCTTGAAGACGAGCTTCTATGCTACCTACTAAGTTTCTACTTTCTTCTAATTCTTTGGCTACAGAATCTAATTGGGTTTGTGCCAAAGCCCCTTCTATGGTTAAAAACTTAGAGCGCTCGTAGCTTTTTTGAGCAATTTGATAACGGGCTTTTGCGCCTTGAAGCTCCGATTCAACTTCTGCTACACTATTTTGAGCTTCAATGCTTTCTAAGCTTACTTGATTTTGCTGCTCTTGTGAGAAACTTTGTATTAAAATTAATTGCCTTTCTAACTGAGCCTGGGCGCGGTCTAATTGAGCCTGCTGATCATTAATTCGAGTAATGATTTCTTGAGTCGGTAGCTTACTGATCCGCTCATTTTTGATAGTTAGAATTTTTTTATCTAAACTAACAGATTCCCCAGTTTTTACAGGTAGTTCAGTTATGGTTCCATCTTCCGGTGCATTAATATTAATTAGCGTTCCATTAATAACCGCATCGCGGCTAATCACAGAAGTAAACTTGGTGTGCAGTAAGCGCACTGACAGAATTACTAATCCCACACTAGCGACAAGAATTAGTAAATTTGATAACAACGATCGCGGTGTTACTTTGTTTTCAGGTAGAATTGAAGTTTGATGTCCCTGCATATTAATAAGTTCAATGATTGATTGAGGTAGTAGATGAAAAACGTTGAAGTCAGCAGCTAGCTCAGTCTTGAAGGTTCAAATTAAACAGCACGGATTACAGATTTTTTGACTTAATTAATCTCGCTTACACTTGAAGGTTTGGCTAGGATGAGTCCTTAAGCTTTATCTGATGCCAACAAGACGTTTTGTGCATGATAGTTATTGTTTGACTAAGCACACGCTTCAACACTTTTGTTAGGTTTACAGTTGAGCTTTTAGGTAAGTAATTTATCTACTTGTCATGAATATTACTTCTTTCACAAGATATTGATGAACTCTTCATAATATCTTCATCGTAACTTCATAAAGATATGTTATTGAACAGTTGGACTATTTCTAGAAAAATCTCAAAAATCATGAGTTTACCTGGTTTTGGCATTTTGTAAAGCTAAGTAAATTCACGGAATTTTTATGAAGCTTGTATAAAGCTGCATTGTTTGTGAAGCCCAAATTGCCATAGATAATGCTGCCTCTATATCTGGATAGAGAAGCCAAAAAAGTTAACTTATATTTTTAGATTAAAAGTTTTTGGTTTGCTCAATTGTGATGGTTTCTATTAACTTTGAGCTAATTTGCAACTTTGAGTAGATAATGATTCGTCTTATTAAGTAAAGGTGATTTTCTTTCAGATTGAGTTACAACACTAAATGAAGCCATTCTCTAGCAGAAGTTAAACTGAAGTTGATTAGTAACAAAAGTCTTGCTTCTAGTCACCGCCATCAAAGCTAAGTAATTGAAGACAAACTATGGATCTTAATATTTTTACTTTTTTAAAATATTGCCCGGAACAACTGACCTTACCTTAGTAAACATAAACAATAAAGCTTAACAGTTCCGCCCCAGATGGTTCGCTCCTCTGGGGTTTTTCTATCATTATTTGAAGTTATTTTGAGGTTCTGATCGGTCCGTTGTAGTTTACATTAATTTGTGAGGCATCTTGAGCAACGGTTACCACAGTTTCAATGGTAAACTCAGAAGATTCTGGTCTTCGTCCTTTAATATTAAATGTGATAGTGCCATCGCTGTTCACGATATATGGAGACAGAGAAGCCGGTCCATACATTAAGGCTTCAGCACGATAGTTTCCTAAACCGCCGTTGGCACGCTCTGCAGCTTGACGAGCCAAGTTTTGGGCGCGGTTGAGGCTAAGAATAATGCTAGGATCAGAAATTGCTTCTGTAGGATTTGGTTGGGCACGGACGGGCAATATGCCAACAACTAAAGCGGCACTCATTGTGATGGCAGCAACAAAATGTTTCAACATTTATCAGTATTTTTCTTTTAGTGATACATAGTATGACAGGTTTTTAGCAATAATAAGTTTAGAGAAATTTAAATCCAGGCAGGTTTTGATAAGTTTTTCTCATTTATTAAAACTTTTGATAATAATACAATTAATTTACTACATTTAGCAGAGTTCACTTAGTCTAAGGGCTATTTTTTAAATGTTATGAGCAATATTAGGTCTTCCAATCACACTATCTAATTGGAATAATTGTAAAATTTCTAGGCTGGGCTTTCCAGTTAATAGTTCACTTGAAAATACATCTAAAACTGCACCAGCAGTACGACTTTATTAGAGAATTTTAAGCAGTGCTGTTTGGTCTACAATGTAATCAGAGAAGACAATTTTTGTTGCAGATATTTGGAATATTAAAAAGATAAGCAACAGAAAAAGTAAATGCAAAATTTAGAGACTTTAACCTAATGCCTCCTTGACATAATCAACAGCAAGTGGTGTAATTTTTTCTACTACTTGATTTACCACAAACTGATCAAACTCACTCCAGACTCTAGGTTGACCAAATACACAAGGTTGTAAGACTCCCCAAAGCATACCATCCCGGCAAAGATGAGCATGAATTAAGGCACGATGTCCAAAACTTTTGGCTTCAAACTTACGGTTTACTACTTCTGGATCTGCGGTTTCTACATCTTCAATAAAAATAGATGGAGCGGTGCGTAATGCTGCTGCAAATAAGGGGTCTTCTTCTGATAAAGATAGTGGTTCAGTTTCCCAATTTTTTGTACTAACATCAGGGTATTGATTGCTACGAAGCCAACAGTAAGGTGTTCTGCCAGTACGAGTATGAGGATCACGCAGATAAAGAAAACAGCGATCGCATTTTAGTACCTCACATAAGGCAGGTAATAACGCTAAGAAAATAGCATCTGGTTCATCATTAGATGCAAAAATTTGACTGATAATTTTTGGTAAATCTTGCTCACTGTTCATAATTATAATAATGTCTCTATAACTAATGCCGTACTATTTTCATAAGCTACTTTTAAAAAAAAGTTGAGTGGGATTAGTAAAACTATTACAACTTCCATTAATCAGCTCACTTTTTACAATTTTACTATTAGGAACAACAATACATACTCCATCTCTAGGATGAAAAAGTGTGAGCAAAACCACAATTCCTTTAATTCTTAAAATTGTAGATGTAAATAAATAAAAAAATGCTGCAAGTCAAAGCTCATTTATTTCATCTTTTAGCGATTTATAAAGTGTGTTAAAAAGCCGCTCAACCTCTGGAGGTTTAGCTGTAAAATGAATGTAAAAGCTTCCATTACTTAAATCTAATACTTTGCCATAAATATCGCCACTAACTTGAGTTGAACTATTATCTGTTAATAAATTGAGCTTAAGATTACTCATAGGTTCTGGAATAGCTTGGCTTTCTCCATTGTGACTAATCTCAGCTCCCCTAGCAGAAAGCCTAATTAAACCTCCCCTAAATAAGGAATTATTAAGATGTTTTCCATCCAAAATTGTATAAGAACATTGCAGTTTCTTCTCTTCAGGAATCGACAGAAATTTCTCAACTTCTGATGATAAAAATAGATGATAATTTCCAGTAATTCCCCCAACCTCATAAAGAGTAATTTCCTGTAGTACACCTTTCGGTTTAACTTGTTTTTTACCATCAATTCTGGCAATAGATTCAACGGCTTTTAAAGTTGATTCAGAAATGAGAATTTGACCACCTACAGTATAAGACTCAATGCGATAAGTCAGATTAACTTGACTACCAACAACGCCATATTTACTACGTTTATCTGAGCCAATATTTCCTACTATAACTTCACCTGTATTGATACCAATTCCCATATTCAAATTTGGTAAATTCCACTCTGCCATCTTTTTATTAACAGTTTCCATTGCCAACTGCATAGCTATAGCACAGGCTACAGCTCTTTCAGCATCATCTTCTCTAATAGTAGGTGCGCCAAAAAGTACCAAAATGCCATCACCCATAAACTCATCAATTGTTCCTTGATATTGGGTAATTACATCTGCCATACAACCCAAATAAAAATTCAGTATTTTAACAACTTCTTCTGGGGAAAATCGTTCAGAAAAATTTGTAAATCCCCTTAAATCAGAAGTAAGAATTGTAATTTCACGTCGCTCACCTCCGAGTTTTAATCCTTGAGGATTTTCTAATAAATTGGCAACCACCTCATCAGTAAGATAACGCCCAAATGTTTTACGAATTTTTCTAGCTGTACGAGCAACATAGGCATTAATAGTGATTGTACTGCTAATCAGTCCTAAAATTGCCGGAATTACAGGTATCCACCAACCATTTAAAAAAGCCCAATAAGTACTACCAACTAAAAAAACTCCGGCAAAAAAAGTAAAATTGACACGATTCAAAGAAAACCTATTAACACCATTAGTATAGCGATTTTGCCAACTCAAAAAACTACCAATAGTAGACCAAAGTATAATCCACAACCAGTCAAATGGTTCTGACCAACTCTTAATTAAAGTTCTACCTTCCAAGGCTGAACTAATAACTTGACTAGCAAGTGTTGCATGAATTTCCACTCCAGCCATACGCACTGGCAAAGATAAACGACTACTACTATAAGGAGTGAAATGTAAATCAGGAAAACTCTCGCCCACACCACCAATTAAGATAATACGATCACGTCCCCAATTCGCAGGCAGACGATCTTTAAGAACATCCGTTAGTGAAACCGTTGAAAAGTGCCGACTTCCCCCGCGATAGTTTAATAACAACTGAAAACCCCGATCATCCGCTTGCACATAACCACCATCATTCGCCTCAAATGGCAGAAACTTTGCCTTACCTAGCCGCCAATTTTTGGTTCCGGCTTCAACTTGCGGCTCAATCTTTTGCTTATTTAGATATAGTAGAGCTGCATAAAAACCCAAACTAAAAACCTGTTCTCCATTCGGTGCTTGGACGTACAACAAGCCACGACGCACCTTATTATCAGCATCCAAAATTAAATCATTTGCCCCTACTTGCCCCTTGGCTTTTAAGGCGGGTGGTGCAGGTATTGCTTCTCGCCGACTATCACCAACAACTTTCTCAATACCAATTAAATTAGGCGTAGAATTAAAGATTTTTACTAAGTCTTGATGTCCTGGTTCCACAGGCAAATCACGATAAATGTCAAGACCGATCGCTCTTGGTTTTTTCGCTTTTAATTTTTCTAATAGTTGAGCATAAACAGCGTCAGAAATAATCGGCTGGCTAATATTTTGTAAGTCAGCTTCATTAATACCAACAATCACAATTCGCTCATCTTGTGGTTCAGCAGGACGTAGGCGCAGATATTGATCAAATGCTGCCCACTCGAAGGACTGCAACAAACCGAGAGTTCGCACTAAAATCACCAAAATAGCCATGCTGGGGGCAGTCACCCACACCCCACGCCATTCCCAAAGCAGACGTTTCCATGTTTCCGGCATAACACTCTGTGGAATCGATTACTGGTGATAATACGCCGAGTCTTGGGAAAATTGAGCTTGGCACTAACAATTTGTTGGAATTAATCTGCCAACAACTGGAGCGACCAATGCTTTATTGTTGTAACTTACTTATTGGCGCCACAGTACAACATTCAATCAGAGGTTGGGAAGCGATCGCTTCTAACTTTACCGAACTTAAAAACTCTCGCCAAGCATCCGTCACATTAGTATCATCTGGACGCTCATAATGCATCTGCGCTAACAGACTCAAAGTTTCTTGCCAAACCTGAGCATTCGCATATACCTCAACCTTCTCTAAAGGTTCTTTAGCTTTTTCTAGTTTAGTTTTTGCATCCAAATTCAGCTCAGTCCTCTCAATATACCCCGTAACAAAACGCTCTATTGAGAAACCTTCTGGATTGCAAAAAACTGAAAACTTCCACAAATATTGTGTGCCAGTTTTTAGAGCCACACTGCTCGGAATATTCAGCTTAATAATACCAGGAATACCCTTAAGAACCACCTTTGTTTGGTAAACTTTTTGCAAAGTCTCACTCTCCAAAATTACCAATTCTGCTGACTTTGCCTCTGTTTTTGGCACATAGACAAACAATGAGGGATTGGCAGAAACTGTAGTTACCACATTATTATCGGGAGCTAAAGCTGTCAAAGGTGGATTGCTACTCAAGCAACTGATATCATCATCACCACCCCCCCGCTGTCCTCCCCCAACTGTCCTAGCAGGGGCACCTCGCGGCTGCGTCGGCGGAAAGGTAATTGCTTGAGCCTTAACTGACGAGAAGGCAAGCATCAGCAGTATTTCTGTGCAGGCGATAGCAAGACCAAATCCACTAAGAGACTTCTTCTGATTCATAATTAAAACTTCTCCTTTTATTAAATACTCTTAGCAAGCAAGAGCGAATCTTAACTATATATCTCTGAGCAAATTGCACTTTATGCCATACCGCTTACTTTAAACTTGATACTCATTAGCCAGAACAACTAATTAGGACTTACGCAGGGAACGAAAAATCAACGTTTTAGCCTCTGGGAAACAGGGAACGGAAAACGGAGAACAAAAAGTTACAGCCATTTTAAATGTCTGAGTGCGTAAGTCCTGTTAATGTAACTAGGCGGCAAGATTAAATACTGCCACGAATCAAAAGCATCGACGGCTCACTTGGTTCATACTGAGGATGACTTAATTCTAATCCAGGAAATTCAGCAGAAATATCCTCTATTAGACGGATGCGTCCCCGGTAGACCCCATAAAGCAATCGGTCAAGAGCAGCTTTTTCTTCATCAGAAAGAGACGACTCCAAGAGCGTCATCATCAGTTTATAACGATCAAAACGAGTCAGGAAACCACAATTACTGGCTTGGGCAAATAACTCAGAAAGACCATTAGAAAACAGCTTCACCTCGGAGTACTGATTTGACAGCAATTCCAGGTCTTGAAAATCAAGGCGTTGTCTGTAGCCGTCAGTAATAGAGTTCATTAACAAAAATGTTGTTAAGGGACGTTTAAAATAATTAAAAATTGTGTAATCTTACGAGGTCTTGGTCACTAAACACAGCCGAAATATTCTTACTACAGCTAGACCTCAGGCAAGCTTAACTGCATCTTAGTCTCTTAATGGCAAATCAATCACTACTGGGGCGACATCTTTAAGCAAAAAACATAAAACCAGCATAAGTATTAAGATTGAGCAAGAAGTGATCGTTCCTTTTGTTAAAATTTCCCAATCTTGTTCTGCAAAACCTCGTGCCACGAACCCAGCCTTGAGATTAACCGCCTTCAAACACGCTTCCTCTTGATTGTTTGCTACAAAGGAGACTAACTACACTCTTTCCTGTGCGTATTACATACTAAATCTGTGTGACCGCGCTTTCCACCTTACTCAACACAATGCTGAACGTTTCTGAAGCCACACTCTCCACAAATAGCCCTTACTTCCAATTTACTCTCCTTGGACATTTGGAGACAGTCGATAACCTCAACTACTTGGTGTGCCAGGATAACCTGCGGTTTCGCCTCAAAGCCGTACCGCCACACTTACCTACAGGTATCAGCCTTTGGCAAGTTGTTCCCACCACAGACTCCACAGGCATCATTCAAAACTTAAGCGTCGAGAGTTATACCGAGGCAGACAACACTCAGACATTCAGCGAAACCTGCCAACTAATTGGACGAGTTGTACAACTAGGAAAGCGTGGTCAAATTGTCCAGCTCAAAATTAGTAGACATGGAGAAAAAACCCTCAAAATTAGTTTACTAGCTCCAGACCCGCGCATGAAGGTAGGTCAATTGTGGCAACTTGTTGCCTGTCGCCTTGGCGATACTCTGACTATTCAACAAGCAAACCCCATTGAAGAAGTCCCCGCCAACAACTCAGACAGCGTACTTCAACCAGAAGCAACACAACAAACGGCTAAAACACATTTAGTTGAAGTCAACCCAGAGATTAACGGCAATTCTCCAGCTCCTGAAGCCACACCAAAAAATCAAATTATTGTCAACAATACCATTATTGGACTCGATCGCCATGAAAAAATTGCTCCCCCCACCGACAAAGCCAAAGCCGCACTAATTGCCGAAACTGGCGTACAAGATTGGCAATTGGGCACACCAAAACAGCGCAAAAATCGAAGTTGGGAATGGGATGCCTTTTCTCAAACAGCTCAAATTCAAGCAAGAGTACAAGTTTTTCTCAACCGCCAAAAACCGAGAGTTTATCAATATACTTCTAGTGCCGAAATACCAGTTATTGAAGCCACCATTAATGAGCAAGAATTAGAAGAACAAGCACAATTAAATAGCCATTTAGTAGTCGTACCATTGGGGGCAGCCAAAGGCATTGGGGCGTCTTGTTTTCAAATTAAAATAGGTCCCTATGAAATCGTTTTAGATTGTGGCACACGCCCCAAAGGTTATGACCCTTTACCTGCCTTAGACTATCTAGAAAATCCTGATCTACTACTAATTTCTCATGCTCATCAAGACCATTTAGGTGCGGTTCCAGTTTTTCATGCCCGCTATCCCGGCGTCAGAATGATCTGCACATCGGGGACTCGTGAAATTGCTCATGTCATGTTGCAAGATTGTTTGAAAGTGCAACAAATGAATGAAGATTCACAAGCATTATTTGATGAAACTGACTTAGAAAGGACATTATTTAGATTAGAAACCGAACCAACTAATCGGGAATTTGAACCACTGCCAGGATTAAAAGTTCGCTTTATTAATGCAGGTCATATTTTAGGTGCAGCTTGTATTTATTTGACATATGGCGATCGCTCTTTAATCTATACTGGCGACTACAATACCACCTCATCGCGCACTACAACTGGGCTACGGGTTGCCGACTTACCCACCGCTGATATTTTAATCACCGAATCAACCTATGGGGCAGATGTCCACCCCGCCCGCAAAACCCAAGAAACCGCCTTACTAGAAGCAATTGCTGAAATTGTGCAAAATGGCGGTAATGTTTTAATTCCTGCCTTTGCCTTGGGTAGGGCGCAAGAAATTCTTTTGGCAATTCGCACCTTTCATTTATTTCATAAACTGCAAGTTCCTATCTTTGTTGATGGTTTAGTCAGGGCAGTTACTGATGTATTTCGAGATAACTTAGATTTCCTACCACCGTCAGTACAAAACTTAGTCAGACAAAATGGTTTAGAACCATTTTTTGATCCCAAAGGAACCCCAGCAGTTATACCTATTAGTTCTCCTAGAGAACGACCTTTGGCAATGGCAAAACCGAGCGTGATTGTAGCAAGTTCTGGTATGCTCACAGGTGGGGCATCGGTGTATTATGCCAAAACTTTATTAGAACGAGAAAACGCTTCAATTTTTATTTCCGGTTACACCGATGAAGAGTCACCAGGACGGTTGCTGCAAAATCTGCAAACTGGTGACAAAATTGAATTGGATGGTGCAGAATTAACCGTTAGAGCGGAAATTAGACGCTTTAATCTTTCAGCTCATGCTGATAAAATTGGACTAACTCAGGTGATTAATAAAGTTAATCCCAAACACCTGATTTTAATTCATGGCGGCGGTAATGCTTTGCATGAATTAGCACGTTCTGGAGATTTGCGATCTAAACATTATATTCATATTCCTGGTGTCGGAGAAGCCGTTTCTTATGGTCAAGCACCAGACCATTTGACTAAAGATCAAATTACCCGAATTGGGCTACCTCAAGAGTTTGAAATTGAAGTAGAAGCAGAGGTAGAAGGCGCTTGGTTACGCATTCCCGAAGCAATTGTTGAAAATGACCCGCGCTGGT
Source organism: Coleofasciculaceae cyanobacterium (assembly GCA_049671305.1). Lineage (GTDB taxonomy): Bacteria > Cyanobacteriota > Cyanobacteriia > Cyanobacteriales > Coleofasciculaceae > CADCTM01. The sequence continues at coordinate 71,678 of JBATUR010000034.1, read as the reverse complement.
CAATGCTCGCTAGTAGTGGCATTCTTAAGGCGAAATGGGATGGCTATCATTTGAAACTTAGTCCCGTGACGCAACAAAATGTTATTAGCCAAAAAGCAATTGAAGATGCGATCGCTTCTGGCGATGATTGTTGTGCAAGTTGTCAATATTTTGAAACCGCACGTTGTCAATGTGAAGATAGTCCTTTATTTTCCTTGCAAGTTGATCCAGCCGGAAAATGCCCGGAATTTGAACATTTGTAAATATTTGCTTGACTACTTTCTGGAAATTAACAATATTTATTAATTTTGAGGAGATACTTGTGACTAAATTTTAATTGACCAAAAAATAAGTTTTACGGCAAATCTGTAATTTTTTCCGTCTTACGAATCCATAGCTTATAATCAGTATGTACCCACGCTAAACCTAAGCAAATTTTGGTGAACAGTTGCCAAATTCAGTACAGATAAAGCCAAACAAATATAGAGACAATTGCCGGAAAAAAGCATAAGTTAGAAAGAAGAGTTTCATTACAGATGTAAACACAGGTAGGCAGCTAATCAGTCCTTATTCCCGACCTTCAACTTGAGGCTTTAGAGGGACTTTCCTAGGCAGGTACGCAGTTAATCAGGCTTTATCCCCCAAAAACAACATTCTGACTGCAAAGCCTTGACGGTAAAATTTGGATTCACCAATTCACAAGGGTTAAATTGAAATGAACTTTGCTGGGCGGCATTACGTCGGATGGTTATCTTTAGCTGTTTTTCTTGGGATAGCTGGGCTTGATACTAATCGCCATACCCAAGCACAAACCTTAACGCCTAGCGCTGATGGCAATACCATCATCACACCAGCACCCCAGAATCCAGCAACCTACAATATTTTAGGCGGAACTCTCTCAGGCGATCGCCTCAACCTCTTTCATAGTTTTCAAGAATTTAACCTCAATTCCGGACAAACCGCCAATTTTCAATCAAACCCCACGATCCAAAATATTCTAGGGCGCGTCACCGGCGGCAACCCTTCCCTCATTAACGGCTTAATTCAAGTAACCGGAGGCAACTCCAACTTATTTTTGATGAACCCTGCCGGGATAATTTTCGGCACAAACGCCCAGCTTAATCTGCCCGCCTCCTTTACCGCCACAACCGCTACAGGCATAGGCTTTGATGGCAATAATTGGTTTAATGCCACAGGTTCTAACAATTACCAAAACTTCAACGGTACTCCTAATCTTTTCGCCTTTGACAACGCCCAATCTGGCACAATTATTAATGCAGGATTCTTAGCCGTCCGACAACAACAAAACCTTACTTTGATCGGTGGCAACGTCATCAACACCGGACAACTCAAAGCACCATCAGGGACAATTTCCTTAACAGCAGTACCAGCAGCAAACCTCGTCCGCATTTCACAAACCGGGAGTTTGCTAAATTTAGAAATTACTCCACCGCGCATTGATGGGCAGAATGTAAGCATTAACCCCCTCGATTTACCAACCTTACTAACTGGGGCGTCCCCAAACATTGAGACAAGACTTAGTGTATCGCCATCGGGAGTTCAGTTGAGCAGCGGCATCAGCATCCCCACCACACCAGGAACAGCGATCGCTGGTACAATTAACACCTCCAATCCTCTAGCTGGACGCCGTGGCGGTGCCGTCAACGTTTTCGGCGATAAAGTTGGTTTATTCAACTCCACAATTAACACTTCTGGGGCAAATGGCGGCGGCAACGTCCGTATAGGCGGCGACTACCAAGGCAACGGACTCGTCCCCAACGCCTCCCAAACCCTAATCAGCGACGATTCCAGCATCAATGCCAACGCCATCAGACAAGGAGACGGCGGTCAAGTCGTCGTTTGGTCAGACCAACTAACCCGCTTTTATGGCAGTATCAGTAGCCGTGGTGGTGCTACTAGTGGTAATGGCGGCTTAATTGAAGCTTCCGGCAAAGAATTACTAGTTTTTACAGGTTCAGTCGATGCCGCAGCGCCAAACGGTCAACCAGGCACATTGCTCCTCGACCCCAAAAATATCACAATTCAAGACCCTAGTTCGCCTCTAGTCACCTTCCTCAACCCTACCCCCACATCGGGCGAAAACTTCGGCTTTTCGATTGCCGCAGTCGGAACAAACGTTTTAATTGGTGCGCCCAATGCCTCTCCAGGCGGTGTCGCCAATGCCGGACTTGCCTATTTATTTGATAATACCGGCGTCTTGCTGCAAACCTTTAGTAAGCCGACTGCCCCTGTCGCCAATGAGCAATTTGGCTTTTCAGTCGCTGCCCTGGGAACTGATGTCTTAATTGGGGCGCCCTTTGATAACACCGCAGCCTCAGAGTCTGGTGCCGTCTATTTATTTAACGGCACAACTGGCGCATTACTAAATACTTTAACGACCCCAACTGCTGAATTGGGCGCCGGCTTTGGTTGGTCAGTAGCGGGTGTGGGCAATAATATCTTGGTGGGTGCACCATTTACCTTAAGTCCGGGAGGGGGAATCTTTCAGGCAGGTTCGGCTTATTTATTTGACGGCACAACCAACGCACTACTACAAACCTTCAATAATCCGACCCCCGGCGTTAGCGACCAATTTGGCTATTCCGTGTCTGGGTTAGGCGCAAACGTGTTAATTGGTGCACCTTACAAAGACGTTGGTGGATTAATTGATGTTGGTTCAGCCTATATTTTTGACAGCACAACCGGCGCATTATCGCAAACCTTAGATAATCCTACCCCAGCAGCCAGCGACTTTTTTGGCTGGTCAGTAGCAGGAGTTGGTACAAATGCTTTAGTCGGGGCTTTGGGCGACAGTACGGGGGCAGTAAATGCAGGTTCGGCTTATTTATTTGATGGCACAACTGGGGCATTGCAGCAAACTTTTAATAACCCAAATCCTGGAGTAGGAGATTTCTTTGGTCGGTCAGTCGCGGCAGTTGGATCTAATGTACTCATCGGTGCCCACTCTGCTGATATTGGGGCAGCCAATGCCGGGGCAGCCTATTTATTTGATGGCACAACTGGGGTATTGCAGCAAACCTTTGTTAACCCCAATGGCACAACGGGAGCAGGTAATGAATTTGGTTGGGCGGTGGCAGCGGCTGGCACCAATGTCCTGATTAGTAGCCATTTTGATAACATAGCTGCACCAACTGCAGGCGCGGCATATATATATGACCTCAACGGCAACCTCAGACCTTTAAGTTTTACAGATAATCCCTCACAATCTTTAGCAATTTCACCTAGTGCCATAACGGCAATTACCAACACTGGCACGAATGTCATCCTACAAGCCAACAATGACATCACCGTAAATCAAGCAATTACCAGCAACAGACTGATTGGGGCAAGTGGTGGCTTAACCATGCAGGCAGGGCGGAGTATTCTTCTTAATGCCAACATTACTACTGACGACGGCAATTTAACCCTTGTGGGTAACGAAACAGCCGCAAATGGTGTAATTAATGCCTTCCGTGACCCTGGAAATGCTGTAATTAGCTTTGCCCCTGGAGTAACGCTGAATTCAGGTCGGGGACTGACAACTATTACTTTAAATACAGGTGCGGGTTTAACTAATAATACTAGCGGCAATATTACTCTAGGTAACATCACTGCAGGTGGACTGGTAGTTACCAATAACGGACCCAATAACGGCAATATCAATGCTGTTGGCACACTCAATACAAGTTCTGCGACGGGTAGTGGCGGCAATGTTACTCTTTCTGCTGCTGGTGGCGGCATTACTACGGCAGCGATTAATACCCGTGGCACAAATCTAACGGGTGGCAATAACATCATCCGTGGTGGAGAGGTGAACATTACGTCGGGTCGTAACCTGACTACGGGAATTATTGATGCTGGTGCAAGCGGCACAACTCCTCAAACTAGTGGCGGCAATATTCGACTAACTAGTTCAGGAACAGTTACGACGGCTAATCTCAATACTTCGGCAAGCCAGGGAGGTAATGTTAATGTGACGGCGGCAGGAAATATCGCCACGGGAAGCGTTAATGCTGGTGCGACGAATAGCGTGAGCAATGGCGGCAGTATCGTCCTCGGTAGTCAAGGCGGGGCAGTGGCGACAGGTGACCTTAATGCTTCTGGAAGTAATGGGGGTGTTGTGTCTGTCACCTCTCGTGGGAATATCGCCACGGGCGGCATTAATACTGGTGGGACTGGTACACAAGGTAATGGCGGCAACACTATCCTGAGTAGTCAAAATGGGACAGTTACAGCGGCTAATCTCAATACTTCTGGCAGTAAGGGGGGCGATATTAATGTGACGGCAGCGGGGAATGTTGCTACGGGTAGCCTTAATGCTGTGGGTACGGGTGTGCAAACTAGTGGTGGCAATATTGCTCTGAGTAGTCAAGATGGGTCAATTAGGGCGGCTAATCTTAATGCTTCTGGAAGTATTGGGGGCGGTATTAACCTGGGCGCTAAAACTCAAATTACGGCGGGTCAACTTAATACGACCGGTAATGCTGGTAGTGCTGGGAATATCAGGGTTGAGGCTGAAGGTAATTTGTTGCTGAATTCGATTAATGCTCAAGGGACAACAACGGGTGGCACGGTTAATATTAAGACTCCTGAGTTTTTTCAGGTTACTGAAAGTTTCTTGGCAGCAAATGGTACAACAGCGAGTATTTCTAGTGTTGGTGGTGGCAGTGGCGGGGCGATTACAATCCAACATGGTGGCAAGGGTTTAATACCTTTTGATGTGGGAAATAGTGCTGTAAATGGGACATCTGGGGCGATTACTAGTGGGCAACAGACAGTTACACCAGTGCAATCTTTTCCTTATACTGAGTCGATCGGTAATATTAGCTTTATTAGTGTTGATCGACCACCCAATCCCATTAAACCAATTAGACCAATTAATCCTAATTTGCCTTTTAATTTGTCAAATTTAGGTATTAATCCAGTTGATTTGACGCAATCTCAAACGCAGTTAGAAACAACATCGGTGCTGCAAGGAAATAAACCCACCAGTAGTTCGAGTGAGATGAAGATTGATAGTGCTTTTAGTGCAGATTTTACTCGCTATTTTGGACTTAAGCAGGTTGAAGGTGTTTCTTTGGCAGATGCGCTGAATTCTCTACGTCAAGTCCAGAGTGAGACGGGTGTTAAGGCGGCGTTTGTCTACGCGATGTTTGTGCCTCAAAGCATTACCACAGTGCCCTCTGCTACAGAAAAGCCAAGTCAAGGGGCAACGGATGCTAGTCAGTCATCGGTGTTACGTTCCCAAACACGTCAAGATAGCGACAGGTTGGAGTTAGTTTTAATTACGCCTGAAGGCAAACCAATTCGCCATTCTATCAACGCGACTCGCGCTCAAGTGACGGAGTTGGCTAATGATTTTTTGAGTAATGTGACTAATGTTAGAAATACAAAGGGTTATCTAGCTCCAGCACAAAAGATGTATCAGTTAATTTTGGCGCCACTGGAGAAAGATTTACAACAACAGGGCATCCAAAATTTGGTCTACATTATGGATAGTAGATTGCGTAGTATTCCCCTGGCAGCGCTTCATGATGGTAAGGGGTTTGTTGTAGAACGTTATAGCTTTGGTTTAATGCCAAGTTTGGCACTAACAAATACTAGTTATAAGGATGTGAGTAAGCTTAAGGTTTTGGCAATGGGTGCTGATACATTTAGTGAGCAAAAACCCCTGCCTGCAGTACCTGTAGAGTTGTCTACAATTGCTAATAAGTTGTGGCCCGGTAAGTCGTTTCTCAATCAAGATTTTACGATCAAAAACCTGAAAGCAGTCCGCAGTGAACAGCGCTATGGGATTATTCATTTAGCGACTCATGCTGAGTTTTTGCCTGGCAAACCTAGTAATTCTTATATTCAGTTGTGGGATACCAAACTGCGTCTGGATCAGCTACCATTGCTAGGGTTAAATAAACCGCCTGTGGAGTTGTTGGTATTAAGTGCCTGTCGTACGGCGTTGGGTGATGAGGGCGCGGAGTTAGGGTTTGCTGGGTTAGCTATACAAGCTGGGGTGAAGTCAGCTTTAGGGAGTTTGTGGTATGTCAGTGATGATGGCACATTTGGTTTGATGACAGAATTTTATGAGCAGTTAAAAGAATCGCCAATTAAATCTGAAGCCTTACGCCTTGCTCAGTTAGCGATGATTAAAGGCGAGGTGCGGTTGCAGGGAGGAAAACTGGTGACAACCAATGGCAATTTTACCTTGCCATCAAATCTAGAGCAATTACGCGATCGCAATTTGAGTCATCCTTATTATTGGAGTTCTTTTACAATGATTGGTAATCCTTGGTAAAAGAAATGGCTTTAAAAGAGCAAATAGCTAGTTTTGTAGCAGGCAGAATCGTAGAGATGTTAGCCTTAATGTCTCTACAAATATGTTTAATTAAAGTACTTTCTTCAAATCATCTCTTTAATAGATAGTGCCTATAACGGCATTCTATTAACTAAAGGTAGAGTAATAATAAACTGAGTTCCAACCATCAATTCACTTTCTACTATAATTTCGCCGCCGTGCAAGTCCACACATTCTTTAACTATTAGTAATCCTAGTCCAACGCCAGGGACAATACCAATATTATTACCTCTATAAAACGCCTTGAATATTTGCTCGCGCTCATTAGGTAGAATGCCAATGCCTTGATCAGATATACGAAAAACTAGATTGTGGGATTGAAAAACTAACTCAATTTGAATAATACTACCGCCAGGAGAATATTTAATAGCATTAGAAAGTAAGTTTCTCAGCATCAATTGTAAAAGTTCTTTATCTAAAAACACAGGAGCCGAGACACCTTGACATTCAAAAATAATTGTGTGTTGACTTGCTGAATTTGAGTGAACTTCTACTAAATTACGAGTAATTTGTTCAACATTTAAAGCGACTGGATTAAATTCTAAACTACCAATTTCAGCATGATTGACAAAGAGGACATCGTTAACCAAACTAGTTAGGTGTTGAACTGCCGCTTGAATGCGCTGGAAGTGTTTTTGTTTTCTCTCTTCTTTCCATCTTGATCCATATTGAGCAAGTAAGTCTGTAGAAGACAGAATTGTAGTTAAAGGTGTACGGTATTCATGGGAAATCGTTGCTAAAATACGAGACTTTAATTCATTTAGTTCTCGTTCTTTGGCAAGTGCTACTAAAAGTTCATTTTCTAAGTGTTGGCGCTGCTCAATTTCTGCCCGCAATTGCTCATTTGTCGCTCTTAATTGTCTATTATTTTCTATAACTTTTACTTGTAATTCTTGATTAGTGTTTTCTAGAAAAGTTTTTAATTGCTGTTGTTCAGTAACATCATGAAAGACTAAAACCGCTCCCATAATTTTGCCTGTGTCGTTTTTAATAGGTGCGGCACTATCATCAATAGGAATTTCTTTACCATTTTTAGTAATTAACAAGGTATGGTTTTCTAAAGTAACAGTAACTCCTTGCCGCAGTGCCAATGCTGCCGGATTTTCAACAGCTTTCCTAGTTTTTTCGTTAATAGTTTGAAAAACTTGAGTTAAATCACTACCAAGAACTTCTTCCTGTTTCCAACAGGTAAGTGCTTCGGCAACTGGATTCATAAAAGTAATTAATCCTTGAGAATTTGTAGTAATTACAGCATCGCCAATACATTTGAGTGTTGTTGTTAACCACTGTTCTCTCTCTCTTAGTTGCCGTTCCATCTGATGTTTATAGAGAGAGATTTCAATAGTAGTGCCTAAATCTCTGGCTTCAAATGGTTTTAAAATATAGCCGTATGGTTCCGTAACTTTGGCACGTTCTACTGTTTCTTCATCGCTATAAGCTGTTAGATATACCACAGGAATTTGGAAGCGATTCCAGATTTGGGTAGCTGCTTCTATACCATCAATAACTCCTCTGAGTTTGATATCCATCAACACTAAATCTGGATGATTTTCTTGGGCAATTTGAATAGCAGATTCTCCCGAACTTGTCGTTGCTACTATAATATAGCCAAGTGCTTCTAGTCTATTTTTAATATTTAAAGCAACAATGCTTTCATCTTCAACTATTAATATTCTGGCACTCCGCATTTTAGTTTAATTCCTTAATCGTCCAGTTCTAAAAATCTGATTTTAAATTCGCTACCCATTCGATGATTTATTTCTATGGTTCCTTCAAGCTGATTTGTGAGAATATTAACTAATTGCATACCCAAAGACTTGCCTTTACCAGATTCCCAATCTACAGGAAAACCTACGCCATTATCTTGAATAATTAGGCTGATATAATTATGCTGATCATGGTTAAGAAAGAGAGAAATTTTCCCCGGCATTTGATCAGGAAAGGCATATTTCAGTGAGTTAGAAACTAATTCACTAATAATTAAACCACAAGGAATTGCCTTATCGAGTTTAAGTTTAACTTGCTCAAGCTTTAGCTCTAAAATAATTTCACTTGCTTCTTTTTGATAAGCTCTAAATAAATAATCCGTCAAGGTTTTTACAAACTCAGAAAAGTTGAGTTTAACAAAATCTTTGTATTTATATAAGGTTTCATGGACGAGCGACATTAGTTTAATACGGTTCTGACTTTCCTGAAAAACTTCTAAGGCGACTTGATCTGTAAGACGCTGTGATTGTAAGTCGAGAAGACTAGAGATTACTTGCAAATTATTTTTAACTCGGTGATGGATTTCTTGCAGTAAAACTTCTTTTTCTCGTAAGGATTCTTTAATTTCTATCTCTGACTGTTTACGTTCACTGATATCTAGACCCATTCCTGTCATTCGTAGGGGTTTACCTATTTCGTCATAAAAAATCTGACCTTTACCTTCCATCCAGCGAATATTACCGTCAGATAACACAATGCGGAATTCTACATTATAGTCATTGCCAGTTATCAAACATTCTTGAATTACTTGTTGAAGATAATCTCTATCTTCCGGGTGAACTAAGTTCATAAAGCTCTCATAATTTACCTCAGAGGTATGATCATCAAGACCACATAGTTGTTTTAAATTACTCGAACAATTAGTAGTTTCTGCTTGAATATTCCATTCCCAAAAACCCATACGCGCTGCCTCCAAAGCGCGGTGTAATTGCTCTTGACTTTGCTGTAATTGTGCCTCTGCAAATTTGTGATCGCTAATATCTAAACTAATTCCACTTAAGAAAGCTGCCTCTCCTGCTTCGTCATAAATCACTTGTCCTTTGCTACAGATCCAATGAATAGTGCCATCCTGCCAAACTACGCGGAACTCTAAATCACGCTCGGCACCTGTATTGAGAGAATTTTGAGTGGCTTGATCAACAAATTCCCGATCTTCTGGATGAATTTTCGCCAGATAAGTTTCATAAGTCCCATCATAAGTATTAGGAGCAAAATCATAAAGTTTTTCAAGATTATTAGAAAAATTAATTTTACCAGTTTTAATATCTCTTTCCCAGTGACCCATACGGGCGGCATTTAGGGCAAGACGAAGTTGAGATTCGCTTTTGCGTAGTTGCTCTTCTATCTGTTTACGTTCAGTAATATCAGTACTAACTCCAAGCACTTGATAAACTTGACCATTTACATCAAAAAGTGGTCTTTTAATAGTTTGAAACCAGTGTATTTCTCCGGCTTGACTACAACAAATTTCTTCGGGAATAAACTTTTGCTCGGCTGTGGCTATTACTTCTTGGTCTTGAAGTACAAACTTTTCTACTTCCTCAGAATTGAGATTAAAACAAGCATCAGTTTTGCCGATCAACTGTTCAATAGTAATATTATAAAAATTGGCAAAAGCTTGATTTATCATGACATACCGACCACCTAAATCTTTAACAAAAATTAAATTAGGATTGGTATCAATGACTGTTTGTAGAAACTTATTCTGGGAATTAAGGGCAAGTTGGCTATTTTTTCGCTCTGTAATATCTAAATTAATTCCAGTTAGCCGCAAGGGTTTACCTGTTGCATCATAATAAGCTTGACCTTTGCTTTCGATCCAACGAATCTCTCCATCAGGCAAAATCACGCGATATTCCACATCACAAGGTTTGCCAGCTTCAATTGCTTTAAAATCACCGTAGCTGACGCGATGGCGATCTTCGGGATGAATAATTGCTAGAAAGCTTTCATTAGTCCCATCATAATCTTCCAAACTAATGCCAAATAGTTTTTCGTGAGTACTTGATAAGGTGACAAATCCTGTCTTAAGATTCCAGTCCCAAAAACCCATGTTTGCCGCATCTAAAGCAAGGCGTAATTGTTCTTCACGCTGTCGCAATTGTTCTTCAGCAACTTTGCCTTCGGTAATATCAATTCCGACAGAAACAACAGCATTACCTTGATTGTATTTTTGAGCAGCAACTAAATAATTTCTGGTTGTACCACTAATTTGTACATCAATAACTCGACGCTTGGTTTGGCAAGAACTGGCAAGAAACTTTTCTATAAATTGGGCAAATTCACATCGACAATTTATAAAACCAATCTCTTGCTCAACAAAAGCATCAGGAAGTAAATTAAAATTATCAGCTAACTTTTGATTAACCCCGATATATTTTCCTTCAGAACTAACCCACGAAATCAATCCAGGTACTGCATCCAAAACTGCTCGTAGTTGTTCTTTTGCCTGTTGCAGTTCTAACTGCATCTGTTGTAGTGCTAGTTCAGTTTGCTTATTTTTTGTTACGTCGCGAACTATACCTAATACGAACTCTACAGAGCCATAAGTTGTGAATTCTGGAACTAAATCAACTTGATAATGTCTCTCTCCATGATCTGTCCAAACCTCTAATTCTACTTGTAATTCTTGACAGGTTTTAAATACTTCTTTTGCTAACGTTTCCCAGAGAGAGATTGTATCTTGTGATAAATATAGAGCAGCAACTATTTGCTTGAGGTATTCTGAAAAATCTAGTGTTTGTGGAATTGGCGAATTTACATAGACATAGCATAGCTCTCTATCTAGCCTAAAAATCAGATTATGTTCTGCTGACAGCTTTTTTATTTCATATTTTTGTGGGAGTAGTTTAGGGTCTTTCATGTAATATCAGTTGCCATCATTAGAATAGTTTATTGATAATTAATACCTCTTATACTTACATTAAAATTTTCAACTAAGCATTTCAAAAGACGATACTTCAAAAAATCTTTGACGAAAAAGCTGTTTGTAGACAAAAGAAAAACCAGATGTTGTCATGAGCATTATGCCAATGAGAGAGAAAAATGAAATTATAATATATGAGCTTTACCTACTCATCACCCACAGTAGGATTACTGAGTATTAGTTTTCCCCAATTCCTAGATTTCACCTACATTTGTGATAAGGAATTTACTTATTCTCTGCTACAGAAAAATATATAAAAAGCTTCAAATCCAGATGTAGCTTACTTTTGCGCCCTCTCTAACTTTCTAAAATCTTGATAAATCGGCTAGGCTGGAAATAAATTCTCCTCCTTGAGAGGGAACCATGAAAAACATTTTTTCCTTGGTGCAGTCGGCTTCCAACAGCACTTCACTATTGCTTCAGTCCTCAAATACCCTTAAAAGTCCCATTTTTAAACAATTTGCTGCCTCAGTCCTTGCCACCGTCACCTTCGCCTCAGTTAGTGCTGGACTCAAACCGACGCTAAACCAACTACCCCAACAACCCATACCCCTCACCTTAACCACTCCGAACCAACCAAGCTTGTTAAGAAAAAACCCTGCTAACCAATACAGGTCAATGGATCTCTTCGATCCAGGCACCTTAATTTTAATCATGGTAGCAGGCGTTGTCGTTGTCAGCATACCCTTATTTTTTGGCGGACTTGTCGTGATCGGTGAACGGGAAGTCGGCATCATTGTCAAAAAATTCTCCCTGAAAGGACGCGGGCTGCCTCCAGGACGACTCATTGCCCTGCAAGGCGAGGCGGGGTATCAAGCCGACACCCTCGCTCCTGGCTGGCACTGGGGCTACTGGCCCTGGCAATTTGCGGTGCGGAAAGAGTCTGTAACCGTTGTACCTCAAGGGGAAATCGCCCTACTAATTGCCGCCGATGGCACTTCCATTCCACCACAGCGAATTATGGGGAAAGTTATCGAGTGCGACAATTACCAAGATGCACGCAAATTTCTGAAGGCAGGCGGCGAAAAAGGTCGTCAAATGGGTTTGTTGACAACTGGAACCTACCGCATCAACACCGCCCTATTTACCGTGATTACTGCTGCCAATGCCACTGCTAATGGCATGACGCCAGAACAGTTGCGATTGTATAAAATTGCTCCAGATAAGGTGGGAATTGTTACTACTTTTGATGGTATTTCTATTGAAGAAGGTGAAATCGCTGGGGCAACTATCCCCGGACATGATAACTTTCAAAATGCCCAAAAATTCATCAACGGCGGTGGACGACGCGGCTTACAAGAACAAGTTTTGCTGTCAGGTTCCTGGAACCTCAATCCTTGGTTTGTTGGGGTTGAACAAGTGCCAATGACGGAAATTCCTATTGGTTATGTAGGTGTGGTAATTTCCTTTGTGGGTAAGACACAAGATGATGTTAGCGGTGCTGCATTTACCCACGGTAATTTAGTTAATGTTGGCGATAAAGGTGTGTGGGTAACGCCGCTTTATCCGGGCAAACATCCCCTAAATACCAGGGTTTTAAAAATTGAACTAGTACCCACAATTAATATTGTTTTAAACTGGTCTGGGCAAACGGAAAGACATAGTTATGATGCCAATCTTTCTTCCCTGACAGTGTGTTCTAATGATGGTTTTACCTTCGATTTAGAAGTGTCGCAAATTATCCATGTGGGGGCATTAGATGCGCCGAAAGTGATTTCTCGTGTGGGGGCGATGCAAAATTTGGTAGATCATGTACTAAAACCAACGGTAGGAAATTATTTCCGCAACTCGGCTCAAGCTTACACTGTACTAGATTTCTTGGGCGCTCGTAGTGAACGACAGGTAGAGGCGGCGGATTATATCAGGGCAGCAATTCGGGCTTATGATGTCCAGGCAATTGACACGTTGATTGGTGAGATTTTACCTCCAATCGAACTCATGCAAACCCAAACTGATCGTAAAATTGCCCAAGAGCAGCAAAAAACTTACGAAGTACAGCAAATGGCACAGACTCAGCGCCAGCAGTTGGTCAGAGAAACCGCGATCGCTAATATTCAGCAGGATATGGTTAAGGCTGAACAAGGTGTAAGTATTGCTGAGTTGAAGTCGCAAGCACGAGTTAAGCAGGCAACAGGTGAAGCAGAGTCAATTCGGGTAACGGGAAATGCCAAAGCTGAAGCCTATAGATCGGGTGTCGTTGCTTTGGGGAGCCAAGGTTATACCGCATTGCAGTTAATGCAAATTATCGGCGATCGCAGTGTGCGCGTTGTTCCTGATGTCGCTGTTAGTGGTAACGGTAGCGGTGCGGGTTTAGTTGATGGCTTGCTAGGCATGATGATCCACAATCAAAATGGTAATGGCAATGGTAATGGGACGAGCAAACCCCCTTCAAAGTCGCCTGCTACTGTATCGGAAATTAACCCCAAACCATCAGCAACACAACTTTCTGAATTAGGTTCAAATTCTCAATTACCGCTACCAACTCAAGACAATGATTCTGAATTTCCGGAATTTGATGAGTTAGATTTTGGAGAGGATGGGCTTGATTTTAACCTAAGTTAATCTTGTGAGTTACTGCCTTAATCCTGACTGCCCCAAGCCACAAAACCTGGATCAAGATAATTTTTGTCAAGGATGTGGTTGGGGCTTATTATTACAACAGCGTTATCACTTAATTGAACTTATCACTCAAACAAGATTTAGTAGAACTTTCTTGGCAGAGGATCAACAATTACCTGCACTACCATGTATTTTAAAGCAATTTTGGGCGCAGCATCAAACAGTTGAAGTTCAAGAAGCCAGGGCTTTATTTCAACAAGAAATCTTACTACTCAAAGATTTAGGGCAGCATCCACAAATTCCTACTTTGTTTGCACATTTTGAAGTTAAACAATGCCTTTATTCTGTACAAGAATTTATTGATGGCAGTAATTTAGCAGAAGTAGTGCAGCAAGAAGGAACGTTTAGTGAAGTTGAGATTTGGCAGTTTTTAGCTGATATATTGCCTGTAATTAAATTTATCCACGATCATCAAGTTATTCACCGTGATCTTAAGCCAAAAAATATTATTTACCGCCCTCTTTCTCATTTTCAAGGAGAGTTTAGAAAAAAAGTAAGAGGAGATATTACCTTAGTTGACTTTGGTGCAGCCAAGCTGTTGACAGCTAAAAATATACCAAAAGTAGCCCTTATTGGTAGTCCAGAATATGCTGCACCTGAACAACTCAGAGGTAAAGCAGTTTTGCAGAGTGACCTTTACAGTTTAGGAGTAACCTGCATCTACTTATTAACAGGAATTGCTCCTTTTGAGTTATTTGATGTTGTAAATAATTGTTGGGTATGGCAAGATTATTTAACTGAAAAGATCAGCGATAACTTAATTGTAATTTTAGACAAACTCTTGGCATATAATCTAACTCAACGCTTTGCTTCTGTTGAGCAAGTGATGCAAGCAATTAATCCTCGACAAAATAAGTTAAAAGTGCAGAGCAGTGCTTTTTCAATATTATGGCAGTGCCAATTTACTCTTAGCGGTGAGGCGGCGATTAATTCCGTGGCAATTAGCCCAAATGGTACTTTAATTGCCAGTGGAAGTGATGATAAAAACGTTTATTTATGGGATATCAAGACAGAAACATTAGCTGCAACTTTAACTGGACATTCTCAAGCTGTAAAGTCTGTAGTTTTTAGTCCTGATGGTACAATTTTGGCAAGCTGTAGTGATGATCGCACAATCAAATTATGGAATATAAAAGAATGCCAAGAAATCTCTACTTTTCAAGGACATTCTAGTTGTATTAAATCCCTCTCATTTAGTCCTGATGGCAAAATCTTAGCAAGTGGCAGTTGGGATAAAACCATTAAACTTTGGAATTTAAAAACAGGTTTTTTAGAAGCTACTTTAACAGGTCATAATCTACAAATCACGGCTGTTGCTTTTAGCGCTTGTGGTCAGTTTATCGCCAGTGCTAGTTGTGACCGCACTGTTAGGTTATGGAATTTGTCTTCTGGACTTTCTTCTATTTTTAGAGGGCATGATTGGGCAGTCTCTGCTGTTGCCTTTAGTCCAGATAGTAAAATTCTAGCAACTGGAAGTGATGATAATAAAGTAATTTTATGGAATGTCAAAACTGGTAAAGCAATTCATACCTTCTCTGGTCATTCTTGGTCAGTGGTTGCTGTTGCTTTTTCTCCTAGTGGTGAGGTCTTATTTAGTGGTAGTTGGGACAAAACTATTAAACTTTGGAATTTAAAAACAAACCAACAAATGGCAACTCTTACCGGGCATTTAGACTCTGTTTGTGCGGTTGCAGTTAGTCAAAATGGACAGATGATTGTTAGTGGTAGTAAAGATAAAACGATTAAGCTTTGGCATTTACATAAGTAACTGGATAAAATAAGCCATCATTAAGTTCAAACTCCCAACCAACTCCTAGAGGATCACGCGCCTGGGACCACTGAGGAAAGTCTTGTTTGAGTTTCTGGCGGCTAATTGAGCCGGGAGTATAGGGGCTTCCGGTTTCTGGGTTGATTAAACGTTTGGCTAATTCAGACTGGTTTAAAGGCTTTCCAGGTCGCTTTCGTTCCTGTTTTAGGGTTGTGACTTGTTGGTTAAACAGAGGTATTGACTGGCGCTGAACTTGGAAATATCGGTCAAGGCGCTGTTCCCAATCTTCAAAGCGGGTTTGCACTTCTTGGTGTTCTCCTTGGAGATGTTGGTCAACGGCTTTGTTAACCACTCTGTCTAAGGCTTCTAGGCGTTGGTCGATGGTTTCGTCCACAAAGCCTTTAATTGATTCTACTTGCTCTTTTAACTCGCTAACTTGGTTTAACAGAGTCGAAAGACCGTCTGGTGGTATTCCTTGGGTTCCCAATATGTGCCGCAACAGCCTTTGTGCCCTCATGCTAGGGTTTTCTTCGGGGTCTGCCTGCTGCATAAGCAAGGCGATTTCTTCGTCTTTGAGGCGAAATGAGATTAACTGAGTTCCCATCTATCTACTCACCGTTAACACAGTCATTAACTAGCATTGTAGGATCGCAAACTCACTGATTTCAGAAGTCGGGTTTGACAAAAGTTAAAATATTGTTGCAGCGAAATGGACAGAAACTGGTTTTTGGTAGAGATAACAACAATTTTAACAGCTTTTGCGGCAGCGAATATTACTGACATGGCGATTTTAATGTTTTCTGTTGCTAAGTTCAAAAGTCTATAGATCATTTTATCACTGGTACTACTCAGGTCGCCTCTTTTGTATTAATTTGGTTGAAATTTTTCAGCTTCAAGTTATAACTTGTTACTAAGTAGATAATTAAACTAGCAATATTTTACCAAGTTACCTTTAATTTATTTTATTGCTCTACATCTTTATATTCTGCTAATGCTGCCAATAAGACATTGACTAAAGGATGATTGATTAATTCTTTTAAAGCTTCAGTACTAACTTCTTTCATTACTCCAATAACCCAGGCTTTTAGGGTAGGATTTTTCTCAATACGTTTAATTACTTCTATGACTACTTTCTGTTTTTCTAGGGGAGTTGTTGTGGGATAAGTTTGATCTAGTTGCTGAAGTAATTTATGAATCTTGGTTGCTGTATTGATCAGGCTTTGCTTTTGTTGTGGTGAATAATCATTTGGTAGCTTTGTGGGTTCAGGCTTAGATTTCAAGCATTCTAAGTTGCTTTGATTGGATATACTATCTAAATTGATAGCTCTATCTGCCATTACTTGCATAATTTCGCTAATTTCTGCACTCTGCTGACGCGCAGTTGCTATCTCTTCATAGTTGGCTTGTAGTTGGTAACGATATTGATTATCTATTATTTTTAATTGTGCTTTATATTCTTGTATTAATTCATTTTTAAGTTTTATTTTTGAAATTTCCGGAGGAACGTTGAGTCTAATTATTAAAGAACCCTTGTTTTTGTTTTCAAGGGCTTGAATTGACAGCTCTGAGCTTTCAAGTTTGAGTTGCATAGTTTGCAAGGCGATTAGGAACGCTTGCCAATCAATACCGTAGTTAAAAATCAAATCAATTGTTTCCAAATATTTCTGAAATAACTGAGTAAATTCTCCTGGTGTAAAGTCATCTTGAGGAGGATAACGTTCGTTTTGATCACTTGTTAAATAGAGATATTGGCAAGTTACTTCGTTGAGATTAGTGCCACTATTAATCTGCCAATCTGCCAAACAAGCTCCAGTTAATATTGCTTTGTTAAAGTTAGTATTCAACGCTTTAGCTTTTTGTAATAATACCCCAGTTAGGTTTGCCATGCTCAGGTTTGCCATGCTCAGGTTTGCCCCTTTGAAATTTGCTCCACTGAGGTGGGCGCCACTAAGATTTGCCTCAAATAGTTTTGCCCCGCTGAGGTTTGCCCCACTAAGTTTGGCGCCAATAAGTTTTGCCCCACTGAGGTCTGTACCTCTGAGATTTGCCTTACTGAGGTCTGCTCCATTCAGTTTTGCCCCGCTGAGATTAGTGCCAATTAAGTTGGCTCCAATCAGGTCGGCACTACTCAAGTCGGCTTCGCTAAGGTCTGCCCCAATCAGTTCAGCGTTACTTAGGTAGGCTTCGTTGAAATTTGCCTCTCGAAGTTTTGCCCCAACTAGGTCGGCACGGCTCAGGTCGGCACGGCTCAGGTCGGCACGGCTCAGGTCTACACCGCTCAGTTTGGCATCCCTAATAATGATACCTTTACCCGTGGCAAAGCTAAGATTTGGTCTGATATCAGGGTTGTTTGCTTTCCATTGATTCCAAGCATCTACTCCCTGTTTGAGCAAAGCGAGATGTTCCCCATTTGCCATCTAATACAAGCTATCGGAAAGATTGATTTACTGCAGCCTAACTTAGGTATTTGTTTACTACAAGAGGTTTATCGGGATGTTGCCTAACGTGAGAATTATTTTAGAGGCGATCGTCAGTCTTGTCATCAGGACGCCGCACGAAGGAACGTCAGCCTAGCTCAATTTTTTGTTGGGGTTAACAGTATATTTCATAATATTAGAACAAATGAGCAAAAGTTGTTCAGTTAATCTTAAAGATTCTTGAACTCGTTACTGCCTATACTCAAAGATTTTGTGCAGATTTTACCCACTTTTTCCAAGTCTGCGTTAGAAAAGTAAAATACAAACGACATAATTACTCTTTACTTACTTCTCATGATGATTATAGTTCCTGGTATTGCCGTTACAGCTCAAATTTATGAAGGTACAAATTGTCTAATCTATAGAGGCTTGCGAGAACAAGATTCCGTACCTGTAATTCTTAAAGTTCTTAAATCCGATTATCTCGATAACAGTGAACGGCTTCAATATCAACACGAATATGAAATTCTCCAGAACTTAGATATAGAAGGTGTGATCAAGGTTTATGGCTTAGAAACTTATGAGAGGAGCTTAGTTCTAATTTTTGAGGATGTTGGCGGCGATTCTTTAGCACAATTAATTGCTGAAAGTTCAAATGTGCAGGGAATGGTAATGCCTCTGGAAAAAATCCTCAAAATTGTTATTCAAGTTACTGAGATTTTGAGCAAAATTCATGCTCATAATATTATACATAAAGATATTAATCCTTCTAATATTATTTTCAATGTTGAAACTGAGCAAGTCAAAATTATTGACTTTGGCATCTCTTCAGTCACAACTGATGAAAGCTTTTCCGAAGAATCTAATATCTTAGAAGGTACCTTAGCTTATATCTCCCCTGAACAGACAGGGAGAATGAATCGTCCTATTGATTACCGCACAGATTTTTATTCTCTAGGGGCTACCTTTTATGAGTTGCTAACAGGACAAGTTCCTTTTCAAACGACTGATGTTTTGGAATTAGTACATTGTCAAATTGCTAAACAACCAGTACTACCTCATCTTGTTAATCCAGAAATTAGTGAGGTTATTTCGGATATTGTCATGAAATTAATGGCAAAAACAGTGGGAGATCGATATCAAAGTGCTTGGGGAATTAAGGTTGACTTGGTTCTTTGTTTAATGCAATTAGAAGCTAACGGAGTAATTACGGATCTTGTTGCTGGAGAAAATGATATTTCTGATCATTTTAAAATACCTGAAAAACTCTATGGCAGAAATAGAGAAACTACTGAATTATTAGCAGCATTTGAGCGGATTCAATCAGCAGATATAGCAAAGGAGGCAGGGGGGGAGTTAATTCTTAGCAAGAGCAAACAAACTGAAACTACAGATAACGAAGTTTTTGTAAGATATCCTATCAAATCTGTTGCCAAGGAAGTAATACTTATTGCTGGTTGTTCGGGAATTGGAAAGTCCGCTTTAGTTAACGAAGTTTGTCCAACAATTACAAAAAATCATGGTTATTTTGTCTCTATAAGCTTTGAGCAAATCCAATCTAATAGTCATTATTCTGCTTTTGTTTGTGGTTTTGCTAAATTAATACGACAACTTTTAACAGAAAGCGAAGAAAAGCTCCAACGGTGGAGAGAAAAGTTCGTAGAGGTATTAGGTGACAATTGTGGGGTAATTATTGATCTTATACCTGAATTTGAATTAATTATTGGCAAACAACCAATAGTACTAAATTTAGAAGTAAAAGAATTAGAAAATCGATTTACTTTAATTTTTATAAAACTGCTTCAGGTATTCGCGTCAAAACAGCATCCTTTAGTAATTTTTATCGATAATTTACAATGTGCCGATGCAGCAAGTCTCGATTTGATCGAATGTCTAATTAATGATAAAAATCTACAGTATCTCCTTTTAATTGGGGCGTATCGAGATGAACAATTAAGCTCTACTCATTCGTTAATGATGACAATTGAAAACTTACGGGAAGCAGGAACATTTATTCAAAAAATCCCCCTAACTACTTTAAATCTAGAGGATATAAATCAGTTAGTTGCTGATACATTGCAGAAGGATAGGATGGCAGTAAGATCATTAGCAGAAATGGTCGATCTGAAAACAGGTGGTATTCCTTTTTTAATAAAGGATTTTTTAACAAAGTTGTATAAAGAAAGCTTGATTTATTTTGATGACCAATGCCTAAATTGGCAATGGAAGCTTGACCATATTGAAGCAATACACATTAATGTTAATGCGCTCAAATTGATGATTTCTAAATTGAATAAGCTACCATCCTCAACACAGCAAGTTTTGCACTTTGCTGCTTGCTTAGGTAAGAGTTTTGACTTGTATACTCTATCTATTATCTGTGAAGTTTTACCTAAAAAAATTTATCAGCATTTAGCGCCTGCTTTACAAGCTGAGTTAATTCGTCCTGTATCATTAGATGCTCAACTGCTCAGTCAAGATTATCAATTTGTAAATGAGCGGATACAGCAAGCTGCTTATTCCTTAGCTGATCAAAGACTAAATCAAACAGCTCATTTAAAAAAAATAGATTCTAAAGTTATAGTTGATACTTTAGTTTTTGATTCTTTAAATTCCTATTTGGATGGTAAGGATTTAACCAAAATTGAACGTCAAATAGTTAAGTCTGGTAAGGTTATTAGTCAATTTAACCAAGAGTTATTTATTAGTTTACACAATTTATATGGGCAGATAGTTTCAAATTTGCTAGGTTTGACAGAAAAGCCTTACCAATTAATCGGTGAAATTTATAATGAAGAAGTGATGGTACTTAGGTATCAAGAAACTAATGAGCAGCTAGGGCTAGCCCATTTATATATTAACAAAGTGGTTTTATGCTATTTGTTTGAAGAGTACCATCAAGCAATAATAAATACTGTTTTAGCAGAAGATTATTTAAAAGAAATAAAGGAAAAAGAAATCTTAGCTTTCTTTTATTTTTATGATTCTTTAGTGCATTTAGCAATTTGTGACGATGCTTCCCCAGCAAAACGTAAGCTTCTTTTAACGAAAGTCGCAACTAATCAAAAGAAGATGAAAGAATGGGTGAATTGTTCTCCCATCAAATATTTGCCTAAATTCTATTTAGTTGAGGCAGAGCGATATCGTATCAATGGCAATAATCTTGAAGCAATGAATTATTACGACCTTGCTATAGAAGTTGCCAAAGAAAATAACTATCTTAATGAGGAAGCTCTGAGTTTAGAACTTGCGGCAAAATTTTATTTCACTTGGAGCAAACAAAAAATTGCTAAAGTTTATTTAGTGGATGCTTACGACTGCTATGTTCGTTGGGGAGCAACAGCTAAAATTAAGGATTTAGAATTAAAATATCCTCAATTAACAAACCAGTCATCAGCACCAATAAATACTACAAAAAATGCTGCACTAACTAGAAAAACAACAACGAATACTCACTCAATAGAAGCCTTAGATTTTGCTACGTTGATGAAAGCTTCTCAAGCTATTGGTAGCGAAATTAATCTAGAGAAATTATTGGCAAACTTGATGCAGATTTTGATCCAAAGTGCGGGAGCAGAAGTGGGTTACCTAATTTTAGAAACAGAAGGTCAACTATTGGTTGAAGCCTTCAGAGAAATCGGGTCTGATCAGATCAGTGTATTACAGTCAATTCCTATCGATAATCGCCTACCTATATCAATTATTAATTATGTTGCTCGGACTAAAGAAACAATAGTCAAATATGATGCTGCTCATCAAGGTAAGTTTACTAATGATCCTTATATTAAAGAGCATCAAACAAAATCTATTTTGTGTTCACCACTGCTCAACCAAGGTCAACTAAGCGGTATTATTTACTTAGAAAATAATTTAACTACAGGCGCTTTCACACCAGAGCAACGGGAAGTTTTACAGTTATTATCTGGGCAAGCTGCAATCGCTATTACTAATGCCAAACTCTATAAAGAAGTTAAAGAAAGAGAAAGTCGGCTGACTCAATTTTTAGAAGCAATGCCTTTAGGTATAAGTGTGCTTGATGCTGCTGGTAAACCCTGTTATTATAATCAAAAAGGACAAGAGTTACTTGGTACAGATGTTAAGCCAGATGCTCCTTCTGATCAATTATCAAAGGTTTATAATTTTTTTAAAGCAGGTACAGAGCAAGAATATCCTGTCGAAAATTTGGCTCTTGTACGAGCCTTAAGGGGTGAAAGTTCTATTATTGATGATTTAGAAATTCACCATCGAGATAAGATTGTTTCTATTGAAACTACTGGAACGCCAATTTATGATAACCAGGGCAATATTACTTATGCTCTTGTTGTCTTTCAAGATATTACTAAACGTAAGCAAGCTGAGAAAGTCTTAGCAGAATATAATCAAAATTTGGAGCAGAAAGTCCGAGAACGTACTCAAGCCTTACAGCTAGAAATTCTAGAGCGTCAACGGGTAGAAGAAGCATTGCGTGATAGTGAAGCCCAAAACCGTGCCATCCTTTCTGCTATACCTGATTTGATGTTCCGCGTCAGCGCTGAGGGCGTTTATTTAGGTTATGTCTCTACTTGTGAATTCATAGATTTACTACCAGGAGATTTTCAACCTGTGGGAAAGCATATATCTGAATTTTTACCTAAACAAGTTCACGAGCGTCATCTACTACATTTACAAAAAGCTTTAGCTACAGGAACCAATCAAATATATGAGCAGGAAAACTGGATTAATGGTAAGCAACAATATGAAGAAGTTAGGATTGTTGTTAGTGGAGAAAATGAAGCATTATTTATGATTCGAGATATTAGTGACCGCAAACAATTAGAAGATAAATTATCTCAGGTAAATCGTTTTCTAGATAACATTGTTGCTAATATTCCTTTAGCATTATTTGTTAAAGATGTACAGAATGACTGGCGCTATATTTTATGGAATCAAGCAGCGGAGCAATTATATGGAATTTCTGAATCTAAAGCAATTGGACGCAATAGTTATGACTTTGTTGAAGCCCAATTAGCCGATAAATTTCTTAAGGAAGATTTAGATATCATCAAAAATGGTGAATTAATAATTTTTGAAGAAGAACATATTGAACATAACATTAAAGGTAGTCTCTGGCAGCGGTTTATTAAAGTACCGTTGTTTAATCAACAACAAGAAGCGACACATTTATTATGTATAGCTGAAGATATTACAGATCGCAAACAAGCCGAGTTAATATTACGTCAAAAAAATGAAGAACTAGCTACAGCTTTACAACAGCTTAAAGCTACACAAAAAGAATTAATTCAATCAGAAAAAATGGCAGCTCTTGGACAATTAATTGCTGGTGTTGCCCACGAAATCAACACGCCATTAGGAGCAATACGAGCTTCTATTAGTAATATTGCTACAGCTTTGACCAATTCATTACAGCAATTACCTCAACTTCTCCAAGAACTATCTCTTTCCAGACAATCTGACTTTTTCGCTTTATTAGAATCTGCTCAACAAAATCAAGAAAGCCTTTCCTTTAGAGAAGAGCGGCAATTGAAACGTCGTCTCAAAAAAGAGCTAGAAGCACAAAATATTGCAGAACCTGACACAATTGCTTCTATTTTAGTTAAGTTAGGCTTTACTAACGATCTTTCTCCTTTTATTGCTTTATTACAAGAAAACAATAATATCTTTATTTTAGAAGCGGCATACAACTTATACTTGCAGCAAAATAATAGTAAAAATATTATGCTAGCTGTAGAACGTGCCTCAAAAATAGTTTTTGCTCTCAAAAACTATGCTCGACAAAGTGATTCTGGTGAAATGACTAGGGCTACAATTACAGAAGGACTAGATTTAGTCCTAACAATTTATCACAATCAGCTAAAACAAGGTATTGAAGTTATCAAAAATTATCAGGAAGTCCCATCTACGCTTTGCTATCCAGAAGAACTAAGCCAAGTATGGACTAACTTAGTTCATAATGCTATTCAAGCAATGAATAACAAAGGAAAGTTAGAAATATCTGTATCACAGCAAAATAATCAAATAAAAGTGCAAATTACAGATTCTGGTTCGGGTATTCCATTAGCAATTCAAGAAAAAATATTTGAGCCTTTTTTCACCACTAAACCAGCAGGGGAAGGTAGCGGTTTAGGCTTAGATATTGTTCGCAAGATTATTGACAAGCATCAAGGGAGAATTAAAGTAGAAAGTGAGCCAGGAAAGACAACTTTTATTGTCTTTATAGCCATTTTATAGATTGAAAAACTCAAGTGTAGTATGCTGTAAAATACTACTTCCTATACCAACCTTAAACTCAATTTAAAACAATGTCAGAAAAAGCGATTTTATGTGTAGATGATGAGCGAATGATCTTACTAAGCTTGCGAGATCAGCTTACTTATCATTTTGGAAAACAGTATAGTTATGAATTTGCAGAAAGTGCTGATGAAGCCCTAGAAATTATTGAGGAGTTAAATAAAGATGGCATAAATCTTCTTATCATAGTTTCTGATTGGCTTATGCCTAATATGAAAGGAGATGAGTTTCTAATTAAAGTTCATCAAAAATTCCCCAACATTGTCAAAGTTTTATTAACAGGACAAGCTGATGAGGAAGCAATTGAACGTACCCAAAAACAGGCTAATCTCCATCGTTATTTACCCAAGCCGTGGGATGAAGCAACATTAATAGAAGTCCTTTCATCAGGATTGGAGAAAATGAATGAATAAAAAAGCAATTATTTGCGTAGATGATGAAAGAATGGTGTTAATTAGTCTCAGAGATCAGCTAGTTCGTTACTTAGGAAATGAATATAACATTGAACTTGCTGAAAGTGCTGAGGAAGCACTAGAACTTTTTGAAGAATTGCAAGAGGAGGAATTTGAAATTCCACTTCTTATTAGCGATCAAATCATGCCAGGAATGAAGGGAGATGAACTCTTGATTGAGATTTACTCCCAATATCCCAAAACTTTGAAGATACTTTTAACGGGACAAGCAAGCGGAGAAGCTGTTGGGAATGCGGTTAATTTCGCCAACTTGTATCGTTATATTGCTAAACCTTGGGACGAAGCAGATCTTAGATTAACTGTTGCTGAAGCGATTAGGAGTTATTTTCAGGAGAAACAAGTATCTGAGCAAAATAAAGAGTTACAAAAAGTCAATATAGAGCTACAGCAATTAAACTCCTCTTTAGAACAAAGAGTTACTGAAAGGACTGTCGAATTAGCAAAAGCTGAAGCAGAACTACGGGCTATCTTTGCTGCAATGACAGAATTAATTTTCGTTATTGATCAACAAGGAAAATATCTAAAAGTCATCTCTAATGATTCAGCGCTGCTCTATAATTCTGCTGAAAATTTACTAGGAAAAACCATATACGAAGTATTTGAAGCAAAGCAAGCTGATACCTTTTTGGAATGCATTCAACAAGCTTTGCATACTCAACAAACTGTAAGCATTGAGTATAAATTGACAATTGGAGAACAATTTTTTTGGTTTGCTGCTAACATTTCTCCCATTTCTTCAATCTCAGTGATTTGGGTAGCTCGTGATATGACAGAGCGTAAATTTTTAGAGGAAAAACTACGCACATCGGAAGAAAAAATTCGTGCAGTTTTTGAAGCAATGACTGACATTGTACTTGTTATTGATGAAAAAAAATCAATAGAACTTGCACCAACTAATATAAGAAAATTATACGATTTTGAAGCTGACCCCATCAATAAAACAGTTGAACATTTTTTGTTGGGAGAAACAAACAAAAATTGGCTAGAAAAAGTTGACCAAGCATTAATTACACAAGAAACTATTTATTTTGACTATAGCCTTACTCTTAATAATCGAGAGACTTGGTTCGCTGCCAGTATTTCACCAATGCCCAACAATTCAGTAATTTGGGTAGCCCGCAATATTGATGATCGCAAAATGGCTGAAGCGGTGATGGAGCAAGCTAAGGTAGCGGCTGAAGCTGCAAACCAAGCCAAAAGCGACTTTCTTGCTAATATGAGTCATGAGCTTCGTACTCCTCTCAACGGGATTTTAGGGTATGCTCAAATTCTTCAATTAGACAAAGACTGTACCTCCAAGCAACAAAATGGACTGGAAATTATTTATAAGTGTGGAGAACACTTACTTAATCTAATCAATGATATTTTGGATTTAGCTAAAATTGAAGCTCAAAAGCTAGATTTATATGCCAACGATTTCAATTTACCTTATTTTTTAAAAGGTGTCTCAGATATTTGTAGAATCAAAGCTGAACAGAAAAAAATTAACTTTATATATCAACCTATTAACCAACTTCCTGATACAGTTAATGCTGATGAAAAGAGGCTGCGTCAAGTCTTGATCAATCTCATAAGCAATGCCATTAAATTTACAGATGCAGGCAGTGTGACTTTTAAGGTTGAAGTAATAGAAAACTTAGCTACAGACATTGTGACTCAAGAAATAGATGGGGTAGCTATAGATAACACAACCCAACTATCTTTAACTTCCAGCAATAACTCATCTATTCAATCTTTTATAAAAATTCGTTTTCAAATCGAAGATACTGGAATTGGCATGACAAGTGATCAGTTAGAAAAAATATTTTCACCCTTTGAACAAGTTGGAGATACTTCACGCCGAATTGAAGGAACTGGATTAGGTTTATCAATTACAAAAAAAATTATTTCCATGATGAAAAGCGAAATTTTTGTTGAAAGTCTATCGGGCGTTGGTAGCTTATTTAGATTTGATTTGAACCTACCGGAAACTGCTAAACCAATTCAGTCTACCACCCTCAACTTTTTTTACAATATCATTGGCTATCAAGGGAAAAAACATAAAATTTTGGTAATTGATGATAACTCAGAAAACTGTTCAGTAATTATCAATATATTAGAACCAATAGGGTTTGAAGTTCAGTCAGCATTTAATGGTCAAGAAGGTTTAAAACAAGCTGTTGAATTTCAACCAGATTTAATTATTACTGACTTAATGATGCCAGTTATGGATGGCTTTGAAATGGCGCGACAGCTCCGCAAATCACCTGAATTTACACATACACCTATCCTTGCCACATCTGCCAGGGTATTTGAGTTTGAACAACAAAAAAGTCAGCAGTTTGGTTGTCAAGATTTTATATCAAAACCAATTAAAGTAGAAGAATTACTACAAAAAATAAAACACTATCTAAAGTTAAATTGGATTTATAGTACGCATAATGTAATTGAAGCCAACTCAGCATCTGAGCCTTTATCAGCAATAGTAATGCCTCCAGTCGAGGAATTAACTAACATATATAAAGCGGCACAAATTGGTGATAACGAAGACATTAAGCAGGAAGCGACTCGAATCAAGCAATTAGATAGTAAATATACACAATTTGTGAATAAATTACTTGAGCTTGCAGACGATTTTAAAAATGAAGAAATTATGAAAATGATTGAGGAAGTGACTGAGGATTAAAAGATCAAGAAAACTTAAAATAATTATTCAAATATTTGTAGCAACTAATAATATAATTATCAAAAACACTAGGGAACGTTATAGATGATATAAAAGCTAGTGACAAACACACATGAGAGGTTATTTGATGTTTTGTAACATTTGTTAGGTCAAATGCCTCATACCTGAGCTAACTAACGCTAGAATAAGATCTATAAATTAATAAATAACTGGTCATTTTCCCATTAAAATTTAGTTTTGCAAAGTAGTTTTAAGCTAATACAGATATCATTCATAAAATTCGACCCACATAAATTAGGGGTTTAATTACTTAATACCTGTTGTAGAAAACTGAAAATGATGAAAAAACTCCTCTCCATCTGGAGTTTATTGCTATTGATTATTGTTACTTTAACTAGCTGTATCCACCCAGCTTCAGACAAAATTACCCTAACTCTTAGTGGTTGGCAAAGTAGTCCTAATGAGAAGCAACTACTAGCAAAAGTCTTAAAAACCTTTGAATTAGAACATCCCAATATTCGGGTTAAACATGAAGTTATTAATGACCAATACATGGATGTCATCAAAACTCGATTAATTGGAGATGCTGCACCAGATATCTTTTATTTAGATGCATTTGAAGCACCTTTGTTAATGAAATATGAGGTGCTAGAACCTCTGAATTCTTACATTACTGAGCAAGTTGATATTACAGACTTTGAGCCATCCTTACTTAAAGCTTTTCAATTAGAAAATCAAATTTATGGATTACCCAAAGACTTCTCAACTCTTGCACTTTTTTATAATAAAAAGACTTTTGAAGAAGTAGGAATTAATACCCCGCCTAAAACTTGGAAAGAATTAAGGCAAACTGCCAAAAAGCTTACTCTAGATAAAAACAAAGATGGTAGAAATGAACAATATGGTTTAGGATTATCTCCCGATCTTTCTCGACAATACTTTATGATGACTGCTTTTGGAGGCAGTTTAATCGATCAAAATGGTAACGCTGCCTTTGCCACTTCACCTAGTTTAAAAGGATTGCAATTAATCGTTGATCAATACCGTAAAGATAAGTCATCAGCTCAACCTTCAGATTTAGGAGCAAATTCCGGTAGCGAACTCTTTGGGCAAGGAAAAGCAGCAATGGTAATAGAAGGAAGCTGGGCAGTTCCTTACTTAAAAGATACCTTTCCAAAGCTTGACTTTGCAACAGCAGAAATTCCAAATGTTGCAGGCAAAAAAGGCACAATGGCATATACAGTTGCTTACGTTATGAACAAAAAAACTAAACATAAAGAGGCAGCGTGGCAACTTCTTAACTATTTAACCAGTAAAGAAGGCATGAAATCATGGGCAAAAGAAGGACTAGCTCTTCCTGCACGTAAATCTGTTTTAGCAGAACTTGGGTATGAGCAAAATCAATTATATGCTCCTTTTGTTGCAGGTTCGGCTTATGCAACAATTTGGCAAGCTGGCGAAAATTTGCCAACAATTATGCTTCAATTTAATAATCAGTTTATTAGTGCTTTAATTGGCGAACAGTCTTTACAAGCTGCTATGTTTAAAGCCCAAAGATCTGCCAATAAAGAAATCCAAGCCGCACGTTAAACAAATCTCAATACCAAGGTAGTGAATCATGAAAATAGTTTTGAAAAAGCAGGGTGTTCGAGAAACTTTATCTGGATACTCATTCATGATTCCCACAATAATTGTGTTGGGAACCTTTGTAATTTTGCCAATTGCTTATGCTTTTTTTCTAGCTTTTCATAAAGTGAGAATTTTAGGAGAATTAAATTATCGATTTATTGGCTTCAAAAGTTTCTTGAGGATGATTGATGATGAACGAGTCTGGATTGCCTTAAAAAATACGGCTGAATATGTCGCCATTGTTGTTCCTATTCAAACAATACTAGCTTTAGTTTTAGCCTTAATTCTCAATTCCAAAATTAAAGGAAAAAGTGGATTCAGAATAATCTTTTTTCTGCCGACTGTAACATCCTCGGCTGTTCTCACCCTCATCTTTATGTGGATTTATAATTCTAATGGATTACTAAACTATTTTCTCGGCTTTTTTGGCTTACCTGCTTATAACTGGATCGGTGATCCATCAGTAGCCTTAAAAGCAATTATGCTCATGAATATTTGGTCAACTGCACCATTTTTCATGGTAATTTATCTGGCAGCTTTACAAGAAATTCCCACCTCTCTTTATGAAGCTGCCACAATTGATGGTGCCAATAAATTAGATAAATTTGTTTCAATTACTATCCCATTACTCAAGCCAGTTACTTTTTTTATTATTGCTATGGGTGTAATTGGTACGTTCCAATTATTTGACCAATCTTATATTTTCTCCGCCGGTTCAGGTGGTCCAAATAACTCAACTTTAACAGTTGTACTCCTAATCTATCAGTATGCTTTTAAAAGTTTAGATATGGGTTATGCTGCCGCACTAGCTTTGATGCTTGCGGCTGTGATTATGATAGCCACTATTATTCAACGTCGTTTCTTTAAAGAGGAAAAATAAAATGTCTAAAACCTTCAACTTTAATTTATTAAAAATACTTTTATATTCCAGTCTTATACTTTATTCAATAATTACCTTCATCCCATTTGCTTGGGCGCTTTCTGCTTCTTTTAAATCCCTGCAAGAAATCAGTTCAGGAGTAATTAATTTTATTCCCCATCAATTTACTTTAGATAACTATAAAAAAATATTTATACAAGAACCATTATTTGGACGTTGGTTACTAAATAGTATCTTTGTTGCCACTTGTGTTACTAGCTTTAATCTTTTATTTAACTCAATGGCAGGCTATGCGCTGGCAAGAATAAAATTTGTTGGTAATCGATTTTGTTTTTTGCTTATTTTAGCTGTTTTGATGATACCTGGACAAATTACTCTTATTCCTAGCTACTTAATTTTAAAAGCTTTGGGATGGCTCAATTCTTACCAAGGATTGATTATTCCTAACCTGGTAAATGCTACCTTTATTTTTATGATGCGACAATTTTTTATAAGTTTTCCCAAAGAGTTAGAAGAAGCTGCCGCATTAGATGGCTTAAGTCGCTGGGAAACTTTTATTTCAATCGTTTTACCCTTAGCTAAACCAGCCTTAGCCGCACAAGCTATTTTTATTTTTATGGGAAATTGGAATAACTTTTTGACACCTTTAATTATCTTATCTGACCCAGAAATGTTTACACTTCCTTTGGGATTAAATACCTTTAAAGGGCAATATATTACCTACTGGAACTATATCATGGCAGCCTCAATGGTTTTAACCTTGCCAGCCCTAGCAATTTATGCATTTTTTAATCGTTATTTTATTCAAGGTGTAACTTTTACGGGTGGGAAAGAGTAAGATATTTTGAGAAGCTTGAAAAACTCAAACTATCACTAAATCCCCAAAACGTTGGATTTAAAGATAGCTTGCTCTAAACTAAAATTTATAATGTTCAGCTTGAGGGTAAATTCTATGAAGAGGAGGCAGTTTAGTTGAATACAATACCTAAGCAACGTCTGACTGTTTCCCTGGTCAATTTGTTGCTTGTTGTTTCGATTGGCTTGTTGTTGGTCTTACTATGGCAGTTGCGTGGTTTGCTCGTAACCTTAATGATTGCCGTGGTTTTGGCAGCAACACTATCACCGGTTATTGAGAAAGCTCAAAAACTGCAAATTCCCCGTTGGTTGGCGGTTATCGTCGTCTATTTGAGCTTAATTTCCCTTTTGACAGGAGTCGGAGTTTTAATTGGTCCCACAGTTGTCCAGCAAATTGAGCGCTTGATCCGCAGACTGCCAGCCTACTTAGAAATTGTGCGATCGCTTCTAGAGAACCTAATCATACGTTTCGGCATCGGTGGACCAGATTCCCCCACCCCCATTCGTCAACTATTTAACACCCAAGCCATTAGCGGTTGGCTAATTCGTTCCAGTCAACAGCTTGTAGTACGTTCCTACAGTGTCACACGCGGTATCCTCGGCGGCTTTTTTAGCTTAATTTTGTCATTGGTGCTTTCCGGCTATCTCCTTTCCGGCTCAAAAAGCCTGATTCAAGGCTTAGTCAGTTTATTCCCCAAACCTTGGGATGAACGCCTAGAAGCCCAAGTTGCCCCCGTGGCACAGCGGATGGGCGGCTATATCCAAGGACGTGTCTTGGTTTCAGGAATTTTAGGCATTGCCATTACCATCGGCTTAAGAGTTTTAGGACTTAGCGAATTTGCCGTCGCTTTAGGTGTAATTGCTGGCGTCACCAACTTAATCCCCTTTTTCGGTCCCGTTTTAGGTGCAATTCCCGCCCTCATTGTCGCCATTGCCCAAGGCGGACTGACCTTTTTTTGGACGCTACTCTTGTTTGTAATTATCCAAAATCTGGAAACCTACGTCCTAGACCCCTTGCTAGTTGGTAATTCTGTCAAAGTACACCCCTTGTATCAACTCCTTGCAGTATTAGGCGGAACCCAAGTTTTAGGCATCATCGGCGCCTTAATTGTCCCACCTTGGGTCGCTGGGGCGGCGGTGCTGCTAGAAAATCTTTACCTGAAACCCAAGCTACAAGCCGAACAAGAAGCCATACTGGTGGCACAAACCACAGACACCACCCCAATACCAGTTAACCGCTAAATCGCGCCCAACCAAAAAACGTAAAGTTATTAAACATTTACTGGTTCTATCCTAAAAATCTGTATCATTAAATACAGAAACATTTTTCTTTATACCTTTCCAAGTTGTTCTTAGCATGAGCGTAATTTGGGTAGGAAAGGATATCAGCCAGATGAAACACGCTTTAAGCCAATCAAAAACTAGCTTACCCTCCCTCAATTGGTCAACAACCCTGGCAGAACCACTACAAGCTTCTACCTGGGTTAAACTTCAAGAACTGCCCAATCCCTACAGTCACGACGAAGCACTATTATTGTGCCAAAACTCTGACACAGAATGGACAGTTTGGATTCCAGACCACGGGGAAATGATTTTGCACCGTTGTCAGTTGGGCGAAGTTTGTTAGTTAAATGGGGTAAGAGGTCACAAAAATCAATGTACCTCGCTTAAATTAGCAATGCCAGAAAAAAGCCGCAACTTCTTAGTTAAAAATTTAATTAAGAAGTTGAGCATTTACATAAAGACTATGAAACAAACCGAGCCAAAATCCCTCTAGCAAACCTTTTTGGCAACGGTTTATTGTTGAGTAAACCAGACAACATTTGACGGAAGATTAAATTACGAACTACTGGCAATAAGAATTTTTGTAATACTATTAATACTATCAAACCAACTAGCAATAATGGCAATAATAGCCAAAGATTAACCCTGATTAGCAGCAAAATCAGCGGTATAATTACTAAGATAACTATTAACAAAGCAAGTAACCAAGACAGCAAATTTAACCTCAAAAATGCTCCCAAACGTAGCTGAGACAACAGTTGAGCGATAATCCAGTAATGAGCAGAAGCAACTTGGCGACAAAAATTAGGACGCTCTAAACAATCACTTCTAATTTGGTTAAAAACATCGCCATCGGCAACAATCACACTCCGCATTAAAGCTTCTTGAGCGCCACCTCGTAGATAATAGGTAGAGAAAGTTAAGCATGAGCTAATTAGAGCATACTCGCGTAAATCTGCTAACAATTTGCGGGAGATATAAAGCCGCAATCCTAAAGTTTGAGCCTCTTGAATTTTGAGGAGAATATCTTTATCTAAATTAAAGTGAACACTATGTAGTATAACTTGCCGACGACTAATGCGCTCTTTTTCAAATTCAATATATGGTTCTAAATCTAAACTGTTGTTATTAAAATGATTGGGTTGATGCCGCATGATGATTAAAAATTAAACCTTAAAAATTGTATAAACTTTAATTTTTAACGCTTAATCTTAGTATTTTTAATAATTTACTTAGAAACATTCCAAGGAGACGAATTTTTGCCCCCGCCCCGTTGCAGCGTTGTTTGTACCAAACCAATGATAAACTCTAACAATCCGCGCCACTGCTTCTCACTCGCCATCACACCTTGTTGATGAATTCCCAAAATCACCTCACGATGAGGATGAGCAAAAATTTCTTGAGAGTAGCGATTAATAATTTCACCATCAAGCTGAATAATCGTTTGAGCATAGATTAAATCTGTTAGCACCGGTTCCATTACCGCCTCAGTTTCCGTATACAATTGCTCATCTTGTCTTCTTTGCAAAGCTCGATTACGATTATCTAAGGCTGCTTTTAGTTCACTAATTTTACGCAAACTTCTTAAAAATCGGCAGTTGTGCAAAAGCTCTTGAGCCTTGACGATTTCAGTCAAATTTGTTGAACTGGTTGGGTTAGGAAGTCTGGTATAAATTTCTTGCCATTTTACCGTCGGATCGGTGAGAATTTGCTTTTCTTCAGTTGCTAATTGTAAGACAGTTGGATCATAAAATTCAGAAGTCGCATCAGCCAAAATCAGCGTGTAGGCTAATTCTAAATTTTTGCGTAATTCCAAATAGCGATCGCGTAAAGATTCATCAACCCCCTCTTGTGCCAAATATTCCTCACAAATTGGATAAATATCTCGATACGCCTCCCAAGCAATAAACTTATCCCCCGTAATGCGCTCCACAACCATCGTATTAACTTCTAGCGCCGTAATATCAATCAGCACTTCTCCCAACGACTGCAAAAACTCATTGAGGTTGCGATTCAGACCCGGAGTAAAACGTTTACTATTTGATTCTGGCAAGTTCGTAATTTCTTTGCCCTTACGAGATCTGGTATCAATCATCGTCAACCTCCCTAAGTTTAATTATTTTGATTTGGCAAGTGACTTGCATCTGGCGGGGGCGGCAGGATTATCTCAGCAGACGCTGGAGGTGCTTCCAAGTCAGCCTTAGCCTTAGCCTCAGACTCCTCCGAGGCACTGTTGCCATTAGCCAAAAACTCCTCAAACTGCATATCAGCAAAGAGTTCCTCTTCTGTTTTGTCTGTATTCTGATCAGGTGCTGCCTCGGCATCAGCAGGCTCTAGCTCATCCCCAAAGAAAACTGCCATCAAATCATTAGCATTTTGATCATCTGGTTTGCTGAATTGCTGTTGTGGGCGCTCTAAGTAATCCTTGTCTTGGGGCTTGGCAACATTCAAGTCTTCAAAACTACCAGACAAATCAAAACCTGCTCCCACATTAGTATCTAAATCCAGCAATCCGCTATAAGGTTCCAATTCATCAACAGAAAAGTTATCCCAATCAGCATCTTCGTTTAATTCAGAATTAGTGGGCGCTGCGGCAAAAGGATCAGCATCTTCCTCAAAATCATCCCAGTCATCATCATCAGCCACATCCAATGACTCCAAACGGCTTATTGATGAATCTTGTAGAGGTTCCGACTCTACAACCCAATCATCCCACTCCTCATCTTCTTCTAGATTTAATGACTCCAGGCTCGGTACTGGTTTATTCGCCAATACAGGCATTTCGTCCTCAATTAAATCTCCCCAGTCTTCCTCTTCAGGAATTAAGGTTTCTGGGATGACAACAGGTGTTTCAGTAGGCGACGGCAAGTCC
Organism: Coleofasciculaceae cyanobacterium; assembly: GCA_049671305.1. Lineage (GTDB taxonomy): Bacteria > Cyanobacteriota > Cyanobacteriia > Cyanobacteriales > Coleofasciculaceae > CADCTM01. Next base: position 36,907 of record JBATUR010000034.1, on the reverse strand, counting down.
TCAAAACTCAGTTTTTCCGAATCCTGAGTTGCCAAATTACTAGTTAGTGGCTCCTCTTTAATTAATTCGCCCAAATCTTCGGGAAGCTTCGGCGACTCAAGATTTGTTTCTGTTGGCGGTTCAAAATCTGCCGCAGTGAGGATGCCCCAGTCTTCAGTGCTAGGCGAATCTAATTCAGGATCAGGCGCATCATCTTCTTCAATAAAGTTTCTCCAGTCTTCCTCTTCTGAATCATCCAACGCCTCTAGTTCAGGTGGTCCGACTGGCAAGGATTCTAGTAAGTCTAATACTGAGTCGTCCCAATCATCTTCTTCGTCTTCGTCTTCCTCTATCAGTACCTCTGGTGGAGTCGCGGCGGGGACGCCAGAAACGGTTGCAGGCACTTCTATCTGAGGCACAGGTGTGGCAACTTCACTTAGTGAGTCAGGAACGGCTGCTAATTCTTCAACATCTTCACTTAGTGAGTCAGGAACGGCTGCTAAGTCTTCAACATCTTCACTTGGCTCAGTTAATAAACTAGCATCAGTCTGAGCGGGAGCCGTTGGCAACAACTGCTGATCAGATGATGGCTCAAGGACAAAAGACCCCGGAAACGAAGGCAGGGAGGCAATGCGGCGTTGTGCCGACTGCATGGCAATTACCACATCAAATAAGGTTTGCAAGCTCTTGAGGTTGCTGTGAATAATCTCGCTGCCTTGGCTTACTTGCTCAAGGTGAAATTGCCGTAGTTCTCGGTAGGGACCGTTACTAATAAACTGGTCGCCAATTTCGTTGTCAACTTTGCCTTCAATTGTATTAATACGGGTGCGAAGGCGATGACCTGGCTGGGAAAGTGTTTGTTTATCGCCTGTGGTTACCCAAGTTGTAATTTTTAAGTCAACGGCTCCATTGAGAGCCAAGGACAGGGCTTCGTTAATGTTGCCTGCCTTGAGTTGTGCTTTGAAATCATCGCTCGGCGCCATAATAATAGTCCTAAGTAATGTTAGGCGGTTTGCCGACAAGGAAAGTGCGAAGGTGGTTTTTTTGACGTTTTGTCAAATTTAACAAAAGAAGGATCGCGATCGCTGTGGTGCTTTTGTGAGTGCCTCTCAACTGGCACAATTTAAGAATTATCCTCAGAGGCTGGCAGTACCGAATTGCCTTCAACTCGCCTGGGTGATGCCGTTGGTAGTTGGGATAATGTGCTAGTTAAAACACTAAATAGTTGTTGCAAATTTGCCAAATTGTGCTGGATCATCAGCGGTGCATCTTGAACCTGCGACGAGTGAAATTGTTGTAGTTCGGTATAAGGACCATCGCCAATAAACTGAGTACCAACTTCATTATTAATGTCACCATCAACTATATTAATGCGAGTCCGCATCCGGTCAGAAGATGATGTTGCTTCAACTGAGGTTTTTGAGTCATTAGCTGAAGATACCCAGGTGGTAATTTCTAACTCAACGGCTTCACCCAGTGCCAGGGTAAGAGCATCAATAATCTTGCCTGCTTTGAGTTGTTGTTTGAAGTCGTCGCTGGTTGACATAGGTTTAGGCTTGCCTCTGGCTTTGCAGTTAGCTTGCATATTAGCCCAGAACGGCATTAAATAGAGCATCCCTTGGGCAATGTTGCGAATTTTGACGGCTGCTGGCGGTTTATATTCTCAACTTGCTTTTTTTATTGCCAAAAATCTGTGGCGTCGTATCCTAGTTGAGCCAACATTTGCCGCAAAAGCGGTAAGCTAAGACCAATAACATTGGTATGACACCCTTCAAGTTTTTCGACAAAAAGTGAGCCACGACCTTCTAAGGCAAAGCAGCCAGCGCATTTTAGAGGTTCACCTGTAGCGACGTAGGCAGCAATTTGGCGATCGCTAACTTCGGCAAAATAGACTTTAGTGATGCCGCAGCGTACTAGGGTTTTCTGTTGAGCTAAGTCAATCAAAGCATGACCTGTGTAAAGATTGCCTTCACTGCCGCGCATTTTTTGCCAACGTGCGATCGCTTCTTCTTTATCCTTGGGTTTGCCATGAATTTCACCTCCCACACTCAAAACCGAATCACAACCTAATACCAATGCCTCCTTCCATTGACTGGCAACAGCTTGAGCTTTGTGCAACGCCAGAGTCTCCACTAAATTTACTGGTTCAGTTAGTTGAATTTGAGACTCATCAAAATCGCTAATACAAACCATTGGTTCAATACCCGCATTTTGTAACAAGCGTTTACGAGCTGGTGAAGCAGAAGCTAAAACAAAGGTTGGGACACCCATAAACTAAAAAAATCAGGATAAATTGTGTCAAGAATGGTTAGGCACATTGATAATTATCACAAATATTGCTTCAGATAACACCTATATTAAGAAGATAAGACTAGGAATTTTAAATATTATTAAAAATCAGGTTAGCTGTAAATGTTATTTTTGATCAATAGGTCAATTTTTAGGTACTAGTTTATTCCTCGACTGCTAAGAGTTCAAAAACCATGCCAACTCCGGGTAACAAAAATGAACATAAAGTCCCACTCCGCCTCGTTCTGGTGATACCCTTTGTTGCACAAATCATGGCAGCGGTAGGACTAGTTGGGTATCTTTCTTTTAGAAATAGCCAACAGGCAGTCAATGATCTTGCTCATCAGTTAATTGATAAAGCCAGCAACCTTGTCGATCAGCATCTTGATAGTTACTTAGCTACTCCTCATCAGCTCAATCAACTTAATTTGGATGCGGTTGATTTAGGTTTATTAAATTTACAAGATTTTACCAGCACCGGACAGTATTTTTGGAAACAAATGCAGGTGTTCGATGTTGGCTATATTTCTTATGGTAATACAAAAGGTGAATTTATTGGAGTTGAACGTCTTAACGAAGGAGAGTTACTAATTAATGAAGTTTCTGAGCAAACTCAACTTGGAAAACTCTTTGTTTACGCAACAGACCAACTTGGAAATCGCAGCAAACAGCTAATAGTTAAAGATTGGGACCCCCGTACAGAGGCTTGGTATACAGAGCCTTTAAAGACTGGCAAACCAATATGGAGCAGCATTTATCAATGGGAAGATAAGCCAGAGGTTTTATCAATTTCTTCTAGCTATCCCGTTTACGATCAGAATAAAAAGATTATTGGTGTTTTAAGCATCGATCATCTGCTTTCACAAATTAGTGATTTTTTAAGCAACTTAAAAGTTAGCAGATCAGGAAAGATTTTTATTGTAGAACGTAGCGGTTTACTAGTTGCTAGTTCAGCTAGTGAATTGCCTTATGTTACAGTTCAGGGCAAAGCTCAACGACTTAATACTATAAGTAGTCAAGATCCTTTAATTAAATCAACAGCTCAATATTTAAAAACAAAGTTTGGTAATTTTCAGGATATTAAAGCTAATCAAGAAATTGATTTTAACTTAAAAGGTGAGCGCCAATTTGTACAAGTTACTCCTTGGCGGGATAAGTTAGGCATAGATTGGTTAGTAGTTGTGGTTGTTCCTGAAACTGATTTTATGGATCAAATTAATGCTAACAACCGCAACACAATTTTACTTTGTTTGTGGGCATTAGTAATAGCTACAGGCTTAGGAATCTATACTTCTCATTGGATTGTTAAGCCAATTTTGCGCTTAAGTGAAGCAAGTCGTGCTATTGCTGCTGGCAACCTCAATCAAACTGTGGATGTTAAATTTATTAAAGAATTGAGCGTTTTGGCGCAAGCTTTTAATGGTATGGCTGGTCAACTTAGACAGTCTTTTACTTTTCTAGAACAGACGAATGATGAATTAGAAAAACGGGTAGAAAAAAGAACTACTGAATTAAAAATAGCCAAAGAATCTGCTGATGCTGCTAACCAAGCTAAAAGCGAATTTTTAACAAATATGAGCCATGAACTTCGTACGCCTCTTAATGGCATTCTTGGCTATGCACAAATTTTAAAACAAGAGCCCACAACTACTTCTAAACAACAAGATGGACTTGGTATTATTTATCAATGCGGTTCCCATCTTTTAATGTTAATTAATGATATTTTAGATATTTCTAAAATTGAGGCAAGAAAACTAGAGCTTCAACTAACAGATTTTCAAATTCTACCCTTTTTACAAGAAGTTAAGGAAATTTGTTACTTAAAAGCTGAACAAAAAGAAATTAACTTTACCTATCAGATCCTGAATCCTTTACCTCTAGCAGTTAATGCTGATCAAAAACGTTTGCGTCAAGTATTAATTAATCTTTTAGGAAACGCAATTAAGTTTACAAGTGAAGGTAGTGTAATCTTTAAAGTTGGTGTAGTAACAGACGTAGCAAATCCGCCTACTATCAATTTAGAGCCAATAACTAATGAGCCACAGCCACATATTTACAAAATTCGCTTTCAAATAGAAGACAGTGGAGTTGGTATGACTCCTGAACAATTGGAGAAAATCTTTTTACCTTTTGAGCAGGTAGGAGACAATGCACTGAAGGTGGAAGGTACAGGTTTAGGATTAGCAATTAGTCAGAAAATTATCGAAATAATGGGTAGTGAAATTAAAGTTGAAAGTACTTATGGAAAAGGCAGTAATTTTTGGTTTGATCTCGATTTACAAGAAGCCACAACTAATATTGAGCTAGCTTCCCTTAAATGTCATCAAACTGTAGTTGGTTACTCAGGAAAGCCACAAAAGATCTTAATAGTAGATGACCGCTGGCAAAATCGTTCCGTAGTTGTTAATATGCTAAAGCCAATTGGCTTTGAAGTGATTGAAGCTGAAAATGGACAAGAAGCTATAGAGAAAGCAGCAAAAGAGCAGCCTAACCTGATTATTACAGACCTAACAATGCCTGTAATGAATGGTTTTGAAATGACTCAACGCCTCCGTGCTTCCGAAGCTTTTCAAAATCTTACGATCCTCGCCTCTTCTGCAAGTGTGTTTAGCTTTACTCGCCAACAAAGTTGGGATGCAGGATGTAATGATTTTATTCCTAAGCCTGTACAATCTGAAGAATTACTTCAGCAATTAAAAAAGTATTTAAACTTAAAATGGACTTATCAAGTTAAGCCAGTATTGAATAATCGAACTAAAGATATATCTGTTTCTAGTGAAATGCTAATTCCTCCACAGTCTGAGCTATCAACTCTGCTTAAAGCCGCAAAAAGTGGCTATATTTTAGACATTCAGGCAGAAGCAAATCGCCTTAAGCAAGCTAATCCAAAATACGCTGTCTTTGCTGATAAAGTTATCGAACTAGCACAAGCTTTTGAGGATGAAGCAATTGTAAGTTTAATTGATGTTTCCTCAACTTTCAATCACAATATATAAATCTCAGCTTAAATAACTAGCTTAACTTTTAGTTATTTAGTTTTAAAATTTAATTTAGCAATATTTATCTTAACAATTTTATTACCCTTAAGGATGAAAGATGAAAATTGTACAGCAAAACTCAATTTTAATTGTTGATGATACACCAACAAATCTTAAAGTTCTTTTTGAACTGTTAAACCAGTCTGGATTTAAAGTATCAGTTGCTAAAAGTGGCGAAAGTGCTCTCTTAAAAGTACATCAAGCCTTACCAGACTTGATTTTATTAGATGTAATGATGCCTGGTATTGATGGTTTTGAAACTTGTCGGCGTTTGCAAGCTGATGTGAGAACTAAAGATATTCCAATAATTTTTATGACAGCGCTTTCTGATGTAGTAGATAAAGTTAATGGTTTGAACTTAGGCGCTGTTGATTACATCACAAAACCGATTGAACAACAGGAAGTTTTAGCTCGTATTAAAGTACATCTGGAACTTCGTAAAGCACAATTAAGACTTCTACAAGAAGAAAAAATGGCAGCATTAGGACAACTAGTTGCTGGAGTAGCACACGAAATTAATAATCCTGTCAATTTTATTTATGCTAATTTACCTCATGCCAAGCAATATACTTATGAAATACTAAAATTAATTGATTTATATGAACTACATACTTCTAAAGTAATACCAGAAGTTCAAGCTTATTCAGAAGAAATTGATTGGGAATTTCTTAAAGAAGATTTGCCTCAACTTTTGCAGTCAATGGAAGTTGGTGCAGAGCGAATATTGGAAATTGTACGCTCTCTAAAAGTTTTCTCTCATCGGGATGAATCTGAATCTAAACCTGTTGATATACATCAAGGTATTGATAGTACTCTCATGCTTTTGATCCGGCGTCTGCAAGCAAAATCTGGACAACAAAATGGCTTAAATACAGATGTTGAAGTTATTAAAGAATATGGCGAAATACCTATAATTGAAGGTTTTCCTGGACAACTTAATCAAGTGTTTATGAATATCCTCGTTAATGCTATTGATGCAATTAATGAAAAAATGGAGGCTATGCAAAATAATCCTGATGCTGATTGTCAAAACTTTATTCCTAGAATTACGATTTGCACTGAAGTCACATCAGACAAAAAAAACGTATTAATAAGGATTTCAGATAATGGCTCAGGAATGCCTGAAGAATTACGTCAAAAGATTTTTGAACAGTTTTTTAGCACTAAACCTGTAGGACAAGGTACGGGATTAGGATTATCAATTAGCCGCCAAATTATTGTCGCGAAACATCAAGGAACTATTGAGGTTTTTTCAACGCTTGAAAAAGGTTCAGAATTTGTGATAACTCTACCTTTGGTAGGTGGAGAATTTGAAACAACTATAGAGGCAGAGTGTTAGGTACGGTAAAGAATGTTTCAAGTTTAAATCGCATCTTTACACTTAATACCTAACACCTAATCACTGCCTTAAGAAACTGTAAAAGATTTAGCAACTATCTCAAACATCTCTTTTAATTTATTCCAGCGTTTCTCAGTTGTCGAGGTATTAAGTGTAAAGAGTTTGCCACGACTTACTGCCACACTTGCCACATTATGGCGCTGTTCGTTGGGCAGTTTAACACTATATTCCAAAAGATAATAAGTCTGGTCGCCAGTCTGACGTGCTTCGGCATTTACTAATTCAGCAACTCTTCCTGAATTAGGAGGCGCAATGGCATTTTTTTGTAACTGATAACCAACTTCTCCTGGTGTTCCCAAATCAGTTAAAGTCTTGCCGTCAGGAACATCACTAATAACCACACTGACATTTTCTGATCGCTCAATCATATCGTGAAATACAACATCCGGACCATCGCTCACCTTGACAGGTAGCCAGCCGTTAGGATACAAAAATTCATAGCCGTCGGCGGTATCTACATAACTTTTTAAACCACTAACACCCGACGACGCGCATCCATGTAAACCTAAGCTCAAGACTAACAACGTTACCACAGCAATCGTTTTGAGCATCTCTTCCTCCCTTCATCTAGCTTGATCATTGTCTCATCTTTCGGTGATTCTGTTTTATTGCCACTCACCAGATTGATGATTAATAATTGTTTTTCAAGCGGATCTATCATAAACATAGCAGGGCTGCCGTTGTATTAAATGACTTGCAAGTCATTAATTAGTGGCGGATGATCAGCCGCAAATATACTAAGTATGTTTTTGTTGGTAATTTTTAGCGTATTTCTCTTCAAAAGAGATTGAGCTAAAAACTAGAGAAAGAAAGGTGCTTTGGAGGAAACATGATCAATCTGATTTATCGAGCGACTTTGATTGTAGGATTAGCGGTAGTATCTGACAGCTTGGTTGTGCAAGCGCAGACGCCGCCTCCTGTGCCGCAACCGTCAGTTGAAGGCAAAACGACGATGAGTGCTGCGGACTTTTACAACAGAGGTGTAGATAAACTTAATTCTCAAACCCCTAATTATGCAGGTGCGATCGCCGATTTTAACCAGGCGTTGCAACTTAATCCTAATGATGCCGATACTTTCTACAACCGAGGCTATGCTCAACATACCCTTGGTAATTATGACAAGGCGATTCAAGATTACACTGATGCTATTCGGCTTAATCCTAAGTTTAGTCAGGCTTTTAGCAACCGTGGTTACACTCATTATGTTACGAGAAATTACAATCAAGCCGTCTCTGACTTGACCACAGCGATCGCTATTGATCCTAATAATGACACAGCTTTCATTAGCCGTGGTAACGCTCATGATGAACTAGGAAACTCGGCTGCGGCAATTGCCGATTACGAGAAAGCACTGACTCTCAATCCTAATAGTGCTAGAGCTTTCTACAACCGGGGCTTAACCTATAGTCGGCTCAAGCAGTATCAAAAAGCTCTTGCTGATTATACAGAATCAATTCGGATTCAATCTACCTTCGCGGAAGCTTTTTATAACCGTGGACTGACTCACTTTAATCTCAAAAATAGCACCGAGGCGATCGCAGATTTACAAAAAGCGGCTGATTTATTTCAAACTCAAGGAAGGACAGAGAGCTATCGCAGTACTCTAAATGTCATGAAAATCATTCAATCAGCTAGTGGATGATTTCGCGTGGTTGTTCTCTGCCCTTAATCTCAATGGCTTCTTGTGCCAACCTGCGCTTTGTTTAACCAACGCTGGATGCCGAAACAGCCACGAAGATTAAACTACCGACCAAAGCCATCGCGGCAATGCCTAGAAAGACATAGTTACGTTTTTCTGTTGCTGTTGGTGGCTCTGCTTCATAGATTTTTGGCTCTTTAGCAAAATTGTTTAGCAGTCCGCCTTCTTCTTCGGTATAGGGCATGAATTAATACCTTTCTATTTTTATTTCTGTTATGTTACAAAAGTATAGCTGATTACTCTACATCTTTAGTAATAAATCTTCATATTTTTTGTGGCATTGTCCGATAATCAATCTGCTCTTCCCTATAGAGATTGAGGCAATGTTGCTTTTTAGCAATCGTTTGGCAAGTAGTGAGTGCTGCTGTCTAAAAATTGCTGCCATAAATTCTCGATCAAAGAATGCGGACTGAGTTCGATTCAAAACAAAAAAGCTATCTAAATCATATTAATTACTAGATTTACTAGCAATTAATATGATATCTTTTTGATAACAATTGTCAAAAGTCAATCTACCTCAGCAAGTTGTTCCCTATCTGTCAACAACTCAAAATCCGCTTGGGCTATTAAAAACATCATGTCACTAAATAATTTAAACAACTTGCCTAGTTCTATCAAAACCCTGATTCGACCGATGCTGTACCTCTCTTTGGGACTGCATGGGTTACTGTTGATGATGCCAATTCCCGTTGAACCGGAAGCAAAATCTTCATCCAAGAAGAAAGAATCAGTCAAAATTACACAACTGCCAAGTCAGCCTCCCCCCAAACCAACCCCCGTTGTGCCATTGCCCAAACCCTCCCCTACAGTTAAACAAAACCAAACTCCGGTGCCCCCTCCTCAAGCAAAGACGCCGCCTGCCAGACTGAATCCGATCATTGAGTCACCTAAACCAACTCCCATAATTGAGCAAAATACTCCGACTCCCACACCAATTGCCAGTGCCATACCCACACCGACTCCCACACCAATTGCCAGTGCCATACCCACGCCAACTCCCACGCCAATTGCCAGTGCCATACCCACACCAACTCCCACGCCAATTGCCAGTGCCATACCCACACCAATTGCTAGCCCCACACCAACACCAACTCCCATACCCACACCAACTCCAACTCCAACTCCAACTCCAATTGCTAGTCCCACACCAACTCCAAATGAACTTATAGCTGGTGTACCTAATTTTGAAAATGCTCAACAAAGTTGTAACGGTGGTTGTTGGCAAGTCAAACAAACTCCTTTTCGCCGGGTATCTACAACTCTCATTGAGCAGTTTGAAGCTCAGGGATATGCAGTCAACAAGCAAGATATTGAAGATGATGCAGGTAGAAGCGTTTATACAATTTCTAAGAATGGGGAAATAAAGTATCTCAACGTGCTTTCTACAGATAACGGTGATGCAGTTTACTTACTTGCTGAAACACAGCTAACGCGGGAAGAATTAATTCAGAAGACTGCATCTTCGGTTTCTAAACTGTAGGGAAAACTTGTAATGTTTGCTCATTAATTCGTAGATGCACTTTTGTACCCACAGGCAAAGCAGTTGTACTAGTTGTACGAGCTAGTATTTTTTTTCCAGAAGCTGTTAGCAAACAATAAGAATGTTCCCTTCCTAAAAATTGGCGATCGCAAATTACCACTGTTGCCTCTTCATCAGGTTTGAGAATCAAGTCTTCTTGACGAATCATCAAATCACTACGCTCAAAAGAGTCTGGAGTACTAACAGCAAAACAACCAATTTCAGTTTCCCAGAAGTCGCCTCGACGTTGAGCTGGCAGGAAGTTTGCCTGAGTCACAAATTCAGCAACAAAACGAGATTTCGGTTCTCTGTAAATATCTTCCGGTGTGCCAAACTGTTCTAACTGTCCTTGCTGCATAACAGCTACCCAGTCAGAAATTGAAAGTGCTTCTTCTTGATCATGGGTGACAAAAACACCAGATGTTCCGGTATTTTTAAGAATATCTCGTACTTCTTGGCGCAACCGAAGCCGCACTTGTACATCTAGATTACTTAGGGGTTCATCTAATAATACTAATGCAGGTTGAGGAGCGATCGCACGTGCTAGGGCTACTCGTTGTTGTTGTCCTCCAGAAAGTTGATGAGGGAAGCGGTTTTCCAGTCCTTGAAGTCCGACAAGTGCAATTACTTCGGCGGTGCGTTTTTGAGTATTAAATAAGGCTTTTTTTCGCGAGTTATGCAAGCCAAAAGCGACATTTTTGGCTACTGTTAAGTGAGGAAACAAGGCATAATCTTGGAAAACCATACCAATATCGCGTTTTTCTGGTGCTATCCAGTTACCGTCACCAGCCACAGTACGCCCATCTACCTTAATTATTCCAGCTTGTGGCTCTTCAAATCCTGCAATTAAGCGCAATAAAGTTGTTTTGCCACAGCCAGAAGGTCCAAGTAACCCCAACAAATCACCCTGTGGCAGCGCTAACGTCACGTTGTCAACAGCAGTAGTGGCTGTTTTGGCAAATTGCTTGGTTATGTTTTCTAATTGCAGAATTACCGATTGAGTCATGTGTATTAAACCTTCAAGAAATAAAATAGCCTATAAAGTCCGTCTGTACTGACGGGTAATTCTGAAACCTGCTTCAAGCCGATGAGAGTTTGTGTAGCGGCAAGTCTGTTTGTCAAGACTTGATTTTATTGAAATTAATAATCAATAACTTACACTTTATAGTAAAGTGTTCTTTTGAGATAGATTCTCACCAAAGATTTTAGTTAATTCTCAGTAAGGAGTACGTTAAAGTGTCTTTAGGGACTGTAAAAGTTGAACCGAAAGCGATGAGGCGTCGGCGTCTGAGTCCTTGGACAGTTTTGGTAATAGCGATCGCTTTTCTGATTTCGACGCCTGTTATTGCGGTTTTAAGCAACATCTTTGCTGATGCTGGCGATGTCTGGAAGCACTTAGCAGAGACGGTTTTATGGAATTACATCAGCAATTCATTTTGGTTAATGATCGGGGTTGGGTTAGGTGTATTGCTAATTGGTGTGAGCACGGCATGGTTGGTGACGTTGTGCCGTTTTCCCATGCGTTGGGTATTTGAATGGGCGCTATTGTTGCCCTTAGCCGCACCAGCTTATATTTTGGCATATACTTATACTGATTTTTTGGACTTTTCTGGACCCGTACAAACGGCATTACGAAACCTTTTTGGTTGGAGTTTTGGAGATTACTGGTTTCCCAATGTGCGATCGCTTTGGGGTGCCGTTTTAATGCTAACTTTAGTTTTATATCCCTATGTTTATCTACTTGCAAGAGTTGCTTTTTTAGAGCAATCTGTTTGTACCTTAGAAGCCAGTCGTATCCTTGGTTGTAATCCTTGGAAGAGTTTCTTTAAAGTAGCCTTGCCCTCTTCACGTCCGGCAATTGTGGCGGGTTTGGCACTGGCTTTAATGGAAACTCTTAATGATTTTGGCACAGTACAATTCTTTGGTGTTAGTACCTTTACAACAGGAATTTATCGCACTTGGTTCGGCATGGGTGAACGAGTTGCCGCCAATCAATTAGCTGCTTTTTTATTATTGTTTGTTTTTTGGTTAATTTTATTAGAACTTTGGTCACGTCGGCGAAGTCGCTATTATCAAAGTGCCACAACCCAGCGACAATTACCGAGTTATCAATTACGAGGAATGCGTGCTATTGGAGCGTGGTTTGCTTGTTTTTTGCCAATTGGTTTAGGGTTTCTTCTCCCAGCAGGAATTTTATTAAATATGACCCTAAAAAATCTTAGCGAATCGTTAGATGATAGCGAAGCGCTGCTGCGAAGCGCAGATCGCTTTTGGGGTTTCGCAAAAAATAGTCTTATTCTTGCCGTAACGACTGCTATTATCGCTGTGATTATTGCTGTAATTATGGCGTATGGATTGCGTTTGCGTTCCAATATTGGGATGCAATTAGCAACAAGAATTGCTTCTATGGGTTATGCGGTTCCAGGTTCAGTAATTGCTGTTGGCATCTTGGTGCCAATTGGCAAGTTTGATAATACCCTTGATGCTTGGATGCGGGGTAATTTTGGTATATCAACGGGTTTATTATTAAGTGGAACTATTGCAGCTTTGGTGTTTGGTTATTTAGTGAGGTTTCTGGCAGTTTCCTTTAGTACAGTTGAAACAAGTTTAGGTAGAATTAAGCCAAGTTTGGATGATGCAGCGCGATCGCTTGGATTAAATTCTACTAGTACTTTGCTGCGAGTGCATACACCGATGATGTGGGGAAGTTTGCTAACAGCAGGAATGCTGGTTTTTGTGGATGTAATGAAAGAATTACCTGCAACTTTAATTATCCGACCTTTTAATTTTGATACGTTGGCAGTGAGAGTTTACAATTTGGCTTCGGATGAACGGTTAGCTGAGGCATCGGGTGCGGCATTAGCGATCGTGGTGGTGGGAATTGTGCCGGTGATTTTGTTGAGTTTGAGAATTTCTAAATCTAGGGATTGAGTTGATTGATATTAGTAGTGTAATGCAAATTATGCCATCGACATCGCTCACCACAATAACCTCACCGAGTAACTTTCAAATGCACCGTCTTTCGACACCACAGCCATGTTCTCAACTATACTTTGAGCAATGATGAGTCTATCAAACGGGTCTTTGTGGTGAAAAGGCATTTCTGTCAACTTATCTAAATGCCCTGGTTTTATTTCAAGCAAATCAATGGCATTACCGTAAACTTGTTGCGCGACTAACTCAGTGAGTTTCATGCCAATTCCCAATTTGCCAATATTGATTTTGATAGATATTTCCCAGAGACTGGCAATGCTTAAAAATCGCTGATTTCCTTCATCCTCAATCAGTTTTTTCGCTGTATTGCTGAGATTTAAATTACCTTCAATAAACCACAAAAACGTATGAGTATCGAGCAGAAACCTCATGGAGCATATTCCTCAAAATCTTCCAGAGGTTCGTCAAAATCGTTTGACATTCTTATTAGTCCTTTGGCACTGCCAAATTTAGGACGTGGCTTTATTGTGTTAATCGGTACAATCTTGAAAGATGCACCATCACTGCGCGTAATCACAACTTCTTCACCACTTGCTGCTGCTTCAATTAATTTTGCTAGTTGGGTTTGGGCTTCTTTTAAATTAATTTGGTGCATTGGTTAGCTCCATGTGTTTTTAAGATAGGTGCGGCGCACTCACCACACACTGGGCATCAACATTATCTATAGTTATATTTTGATTTTAGGCTTTAATACCCAAGCAAAAGCGATCGCCTGATTAATCTTTTGCTGGCACTTGACAGAAAGCTTTCCTTGTGCTAGCTTTATGAACAAGATAACGTTTATGCAAACAAAGGACTGATAAAGCGCTGTATGTAAGACTTATCCAGATTCAGTAAAACAAACTGAGTCTTGTTGGATGTGTGCTGCAAGCCCACGTTCGCTGGAAGAGACGGTTGACTTAATGGTGTAACACCATCTACGGCTAATTACTTTTTTTGGTAAATAAACCGTGAGTCAATGTTTAAGAGTAAAGATGTCAAAGTTTAATCGTAAAACTGAAGATTCCTTGCTCTTAGCTCCAGATTTCCAGTTCCTAACCTAAACCAGTAATAACTGCCTGTAGGTGATGTGACTTCATTAAGTCAACCGCCTCTTCCAGCGAACGTGGGCTTGCAATACGTCTTCAACAAACTAGTAAAAATAGCTAAATCATTGATATTGTCTCACATTAGGGACTGGAGAGAGAGTATTGTATCTCTTTGGTAATTCCCTTTAGCGACGCTAATCATGTGCCAGATGCGTGATGTTATCCAAGTTCTATATTTGGAGACAAATCATGATCGGAAAAACTTTATCAGCTATTTATGTTGATTTCCAAAACGTCAAATTAACTGCACACCAAGCAGAACATTTAGTGAGCTTTGCTAACCAATTTGGTGATTTATCTAATCAAAAAGTTTACGCAGACTGGAAAATTGAAAGTAAAGACTCTGCTGAATATTTCTATGCCCTTGACTTTGAATGCTTGAATGTTCCCTCAAACAAGAAAAACAACGTAGATAATAAATTGATAGCAGACTGTGAACTGGAGATTTCTCATATAGTTTTCCTGGTAACAGGAGATGGAGATTTCACAAACTTAGTCAGCTCTTTAAAGTCAAAAGGTAAGAAGGTTATCGTTTTTTGTCAACTAGGAAAGGTTAACCAAAAACTCAGGCAAAGTGCGGATGCAGTTTACTCTGTAAATAAATTGCCTGAGCTAGTTGGAAATATAGGTCAAATCAATTATAACGAGGCTATACAATGTTTGATTCAGGCAATCAAGTTGGCATTAAAACAAAGTAAGCCTGCAACATACCAAATTATTGACCAGTTAATGCGTCAAAATAAACAGTTCCCTAATTATCAAGGAGTATCATCTATTCGTAAACCTGATGGCAAGCCTTTTCGCCAATTCAGTAAATTTGTTGAAGCGGTTAAAGCTGACGGTAAAGTCCAAGTGCGAAGTATTGGAAAGGTGAAGGAAGTATCTTTAGTCGAAAAAAGCATTTTAGTGGCTTAAAACCAACACTACCCTAAATTCGTTAGACTAAACATTGCTGTTACTAGAAATGTTTAGTCTAACAAAACTTTTATTTTGACTTATTCCATTCAATTAATTTCTAATTTTGATAAACCTCAAGAAATGCCCAAACTTCCGCACTTTCGCGACCCGTTGTTGCTGCGTCGTGCGCTTACCCACCGTTCATATTTCAACGAACATCCAGAAGAAAAAGACGATAATGAACGTTTAGAATTCCTCGGTGATGCTATCCTCAATTTTCTAGTTGGAGAGTTGATTTATGGTCGTTATCAAAAAATGAGTGAAGGCAAAATGACCTCTCTCCGCTCGGAATTAGTACGAGAAAAACAACTATTTAAATTTGCAACAGAATTGGGTATAGGTGACAAACTACGGCTTGGTAAAGGCACAATCCAAGATGGAGGTCGTGAAAATCCCTCATTGCTTAGTGATGCCTTTGAAGCGATTATTGGTGCTTATTTTTTAGACTCAGGAATTGATAGGGTTCGTGACTTTGTTAGACCTTTGTTTATCCCTGTAGCTGATAGTATTGTTTATGCTCAATCGGCAATCAATTCTAAAAGTTTACTGCAACAATGGGGGCTAGAAAAATATCGAGAAAACCCTCAATATTTCATAATTGACGAATCAGGTCCTGACCATGAAAAAGTCTATACAGTGCAGGTTCGCATCAAAGGAAAATTATACGGTACTGGTATGGGTCGCAGTAAACAAGCTGCCGAAAAACAAGCAGCTCAAGAAGCAATCAAAAAAATTGGGTTGTTGTAACCTATAAGAATGGCGTACCCAATTCTGAGCACGCCCCATTTCAACTAAAACCAGTAGAGATGTTTGTGCAGAACATCTCTACTTCCAACCGACACGGTTCATAATCTTTAGTGCTTCTAGATTATTTCTGCCAAAGACTTCGGCGTTAGCATTATCAAATTTTGCTTGTTGAGTAAAACTAGCAACAACTGGATCAACTGCGATACCCTCAACAACAGGATATTCATTATTGCGGCTAGCGAACATTTGTTGACCTTCTGGACTGACTAAATATTCCAAAAACTTAACCGCTGCATCTTTATTTTTAGCCGTTTTCACCACACCGCCGCCGCAGATATTAACGTGAGTGCCGCGTCCATTTTGGTTGGGGAAAAACACGCCGATTTTTTGAGCGATCGCTTGGTCTTCCGCTTTGTTGGACTTCATCAAACGCGCAATATAATAAGTATTGGCGATCGCAATATCCCCCTGACCCGCTGCCGCCGCCTTAATTTGTGCCGTATCATTACCTTCGGGCGGTCTAGCAAAGTTGGCAACTAAACCACGTGCCCATTCTTCAGCCGGTCGATCTCCAAGCACCGCAACCATTAACCCCATAAGGGATTGATTATAAACATTGCTTGATGAGCGGATCAAAATGCGACCTTTCCACTTAGAATCAGTCAAGGCTTCATAAGTTGACAAATCGGACGGTTTAACCTTGTCTTTGTTGTACATAATCACCCGCGCCCGTTTGGAAAGACCAAACCATTGATTATCTGAGTCCCGCAGATTTGCTGGAATGGCGCTACTCAGCACTTGTGAGGAAACAGGTTGCAAAATGCCAGCATCTTTCGCCCGCCAGAGGTTGCCAGCATCAACGGTAATAATCAAGTCGGCGGGACTATTTGCCCCTTCGCTTTTGATGCGCTCAATTAATTCTTCCGCTTTTGCCTCAACCAGATTGACTTTAATACCCGTCCTCCTAGTGAAGCCGTCGTACAATGCCGTATCTGTGTCGTAGTGACGTGCACTATAAAGATTAACTACGCCAGTTTGAGCAACTACCCGCTCTGTTTTCCCAAATTGCCCTACTGCTACTGCCGCCATCGCTGTACTACCAGCGAGAAATACCCGTCTATTAATTTTCATGCCTATCAAGTTTACTTCTGTGTATGTACGATCTGAGGAGCCGAAACATTACCTGATCGCTAATGCTGCGGATACAGCCATCAACCTGTATAAGATTGTACTATTAATGCGAGTATTTCTTAATAAAAACTTGAAGTATTTGAGACTAGAGAATCATTAATCTAGAAAAATCTGCACACCTAACAGGTAATTTTGTCAATAACCTAGCAAAAAAGTAGGCAAGCAACTAATTGCTGGTTACCAAAGAGGACAAATCAGGAAAATCTCAAAATCATCTGCCAAGCAGAGTAAATCAAGCCACTATCGTAAGCAAATAAGCACATCAAAAGACAGATCTCAATAGAAATAAAGACATAAAGACCACTTGTGTAGCAAGCTTTACGAAATAAATCCCGTAAGTCGCCTAATTTGACAGCAATAACAAATTTTATGCGCCTAACGAAAATGGTTGAGGTGCATAAACGAGATCGCTAAAGAAAGCAGGGTAATCCAACAATGACAAACCCCGATAAAAAAACTAAACTCAATCCCATTGAAAAAGCCAAAGCCGAAAAACACCCCTTATTACTCAAACAAAACCTCGACCATTTCGCCAAAATTGGCTGGGAAGCGATGGACGAATTTGAGCGTAATCATGGACTAAAGTGGCTGGGTTTTTTCTATCGCCCCGTGACTCCCGGCAAATTTATGCTGCGGATGCGGATACCTAATGGTATTTTGACTAGTAATCAACTGCGCGTTTTGGCAGAAATTACTCAGCGCTACTGTCAAGCTGGCGGCTTCCAAGACCAAGGTAACGCCGATATTACCACAAGGCAAAATTTGCAACTGCGCGGCATCCGCATTGAAGATATAGAAGAAATTATCAATCGTTTACGCCAAGTTGACCTAACCAGCGTCCAGTCTGGCATGGATAATGTGCGTAACATTACAGGCGATCCTTTGGCGGGTTTAGATGCTTCGGAGTTGTTTGATACGCGAGAGTTGGTGCAACAAATCCAAGACATGATTACTAGCAACGGTGATGGTAACTTTGAGCTTTCCAATCTACCGCGTAAGTTTAACATTGCCGTAACAGGTGGTCGTGATAACTCGGTTCATGCCGAAATTAATGACCTGGCTTTTGTCCCGGCATATAAAGATGATAAATTTGGATTCAATGTTTTAGTTGGTGGCTATTTTTCAGCAAAAGCGATCGCAGCAGCAATTCCTATGAATGCTTGGGTGACTCCTGAACAAGTAGTTGCCTTAAGTCAAGCTGTTTTAGAAGTATTTCGCGACAACGGCACCCGCAGCAACCGACAAAAGACACGTTTAATGTATCTGATCGAAGAATGGGGCGTAGAAAAGTTTCGCGCTGAGGTAGAAAAACAACTTGGTTACCAATTAGCTGACGCCGCTGCCAAAGATGAAATTGATTGGGACAAGCGCGACCATATCGGTATTGGTCAGCAAAAACAACCAGGTTTAAATTACGCAGGCTTGAATGTTCCTGTGGGGCGGATCTATGCTGAGGAAATGTTTGAACTAGCAAGAATTGCCGAAGTTTATGGTAGTGGTGAGTTGCGGTTAACTGTTGAGCAGAATTTAATTATTCCTAATATTCCTGATTCTCGCTTGGATTCATTATTAGAAGAACCACTGCTGCAACGTTTTTCAGTTAATCCAGAACCCTTGGTGCGATCGCTTGTTTCCTGTACCGGCGCCGAATTTTGTGGCTTTGCAATTATTGAAACCAAAAACCGCGCCCTTGCCACAATACAAGAATTGCAAGCAGAATTAGTGATGCCGCAAACGGTGAGAATTCATTGGACAGGATGCCCCAATTCCTGCGGACAACCTCAAGTTGCTGATATTGGACTGATGGGTACAAAAGCCCGTAAAGATGGGAAAATGGTCGAAGCCGTTGATATTTGGATGGGCGGAACAGTCGGGAAAGATGCTCATTTGGGCAGCTTATTCATGGAAAAGATTCCTTGCGAAGACCTCAAACCACTTTTGCAGGAATTGTTGATTAAACACTTTGGTGCCTCACCCAAACAGCAAGTGGCTTTAGTCTAATCTCTACTTTTTTATTAGTAGTAATAAGGAGAGAATAAGTCAAAAAATCTATTCTCGATCATGGCAAATTTCTACTAATAAAAGCCCCAAAAACTACGAAGAAGAGTTAAGTTACTTGTCTCTTCTGCGGTGCATTTCCAATTCTCCCTGACCAATGCGAGGCGTGATTTCAGCATGACAAGCAATAATAAAACACTGTGTCCATACTGTGGCGTGGGTTGTGGCTTGGAAGTTTCGCCTCCCGCAGTGGCAGGCAAGCCAACTAGTCGAGATAGTGAAGGAAATCCGATGTGGAAGGTGCAGGGCGATCGCACTCATCCCTCTAGTTTAGGTAAAGTTTGTGTCAAAGGAGCAACGGTTACAGAAGCGATCGCCAAAGACCGTTTGCTATATCCTATGATGCGAGAGTCTTTAGATCAGCCCTTCCGGCGCGTTAGTTGGGATGAAGCCTTAAATCTCATAGTAGAGCGTATTCAAAGCGTCTGCCGCGACCACGGTGCAAATGCTCTGTCATTCTATGGCTCTGGTCAGTTTTATAGTGAAGACTATTATGTTGCCGTTAAATTACTTAAAGGCTTTTTAGGCACAAATAATTTTGATACCAATTCTCGACTTTGTATGTCGTCGGCGGTATCTGGCTACGTGCAGAGTTTGGGCAGTGATGGACCTCCTTGTTGTTACGATGACTTAGAAATTACCGATTGTGCATTTTTGATTGGTACAAATGCTGCTGAGTGTCACCCCATTATTTTTAACCGCTTGCGGCAGCATCATAAAAAAAATCGCGATGTTAAGCTAATTGTCGTCGATCCTCGCACCACCACTACCGCCGAAGCCGCTGATTTACATTTGGCAATTCGCCCTGGTACTGATATTGATTTACTCAATGGCATTGCCCATCTTTTATTAAGTTGGGGTTATATTAATTCTGAGTTTATTGATGAATGTACTAATAATTTCCCAGCTTATGCAGAAATCATTCAACACTACCCGCCAGAAGTTGTTGCAGCACGTTGTGGTATTTCTGTCAAGGATTTAGAAACAGCCGCGACTTATTGGGGCAAATCTAAGCAGGTTTTGTCTATGTGGTCAATGGGGATAAATCAGTCTTCCGAAGGCACAGCAAAAGCGCGGACATTGATTAATTTGCATTTGATGACAGGGCAAATTGGCAAACCGGGGTGTGGACCTTTTTCCTTAACAGGGCAACCCAACGCTATGGGAGGGCGCGAAACTGGCGGACTTGCTAATTCACTACCTGGCTATCGCTTTGTCACAAATCCTGAACATAGGGAAACAGTTGAGCAATTTTGGGGACTGCCAACGGGTCAAATTTCCCCTTATTCAGGCAGAACTGCTTTGGAAATGATTCGGGATTTGGAGAATGGCGAGCTTAAGTTTTTGTGGATTGCGGCAACAAATCCAATAGTTAGTTTACCAGATTTGGAACGAGTCAAAGCGGCATTTGAGCGATCGCCTTTTACGGTATACCAAGAAGCTTATTATCCTACTGAAACCGCAGCTTATGCCCATGTCCTGCTGCCTGCTACTCAGTGGAGCGAAAAGACAGGTACAATGACTAATTCGGAACGCCGTATCACTTTGTGTAATGCTTTCCGGTTGCCTCAAGGCGAAGCACGAGATGATTGGGCGATTTTTGCTGAAGTGGGGCGGCGTTTGGGTTTTGAGGAACAATTCAGTTATGCCAACTCTGCCGAGGTTTTTGCTGAATATGTAGAGTTAACACGCGATCGCCTTTGTAATGTAACCGGTGTTAGTCATGGACGCCTCAAATCAGCAGGACCGCTTCAGTGGCCCTGTCCCGACTCTGGCAAGTTCAACAGGGGTGAACCTGCACGACTTTATAATGATTTAAAATTCTCCACACCAGATAAACGCGCCAACTTTGCCGCCTATCACTCACGGGGCTTGGCGGAACCACCGGACGAGCAGTATCCTTATGTGCTAACAACCGGTAGACTTTACGGACATTGGCATACTCAAACCCGCACCGGTCGTATTGATAAAATTCGTAAAATGCACCCGCAACCCTTGATCGAGATTCACCCTCGTGATGCGAAAATATTGGGGATTCAAGACCAAGATTGGCTAGAAGTGCGATCGCGTCGAGGTAAAGCTTGCTTTCAAGCCACAGTTACCCAAGCCATCTCTCCAGGCACTGTTTTTGTACCAATGCATTGGGGCGCACTTTGGGCAGAAAATGCCGAAGCAAATGCCCTGACTCATCCCCAAGCTTGCCCTGAGTCTGGGCAACCGGAATTAAAAGCTTGTGCGGTGCAATTGGTGTGTGTCAATTCTCAACCGGATCACTCTCAGTCTCAACTGCAACCTGATCCGGATCAGGCTTTCTTGCCATCACTCTCAATTTAACTAACCTGAGTTGGCGATCAGGATTAGGACAAGAAAGGGGTAAACTCGATAGGCTGATAAATGCTAAAATCTCAAGCCAGTGCCTTCATGCTTATTTCCTCTTTTGTCAAGACGGTGGGCAAATAGCGCGGTTGCTTGGCTTGAACCGCATCGATCGAGCCCTCTAAGTCTTGCCGCAACATCTCGCGGTATGAGGAATAGAATTGCACTAAATGCCGCTACTTGTTCTTGAACAACAAGATGCGTTAAGAATGCCTCAATTTCTGGACTGCCCAGATCTTTGGGATGAGTCTTATTGTGAAGGATATAGCGCCGCCACTGGATGTAGGTCTACTTAGTGCGGTATGAGTAGTACTTCACCTGCAACAGGTCACAGACTTGTTCGAGTTTTCTGGGTCGTGGCTCTATCATGGCGATTCCTAACGCTGTAATGCTGTCATTCGGGATCTTAGGCGGACAGCACCAGGTTCTCTCTTGGAAGAAATACGGAAGATTTCGGGCTAAGATCCCGAACGAGGGGTAGTATGCGGAAAGGGTGTCGGGCTAAGTCACTCAATCCGGACTTAGGCAGAAAGATTCGGGCTAAGTCACTCAAATTGGGATCTTAGACGGAAACTTTCAGTCTAAAAATAAGTTAGACCGCAAACCCTTGATACAGGTCAGGACAAGCTTCATCTATCAGTACTTAAGGCTAGAATCTGTCACGAGGTCGAAATCAAGAAATGAGTGAAGAGAGCAATAATGAATCCAAATGGTAAATCTTTTCTCAAAAATCTCGTGATACCAATCGCGACAGCACTTATCGTAGGTGGTACTGCTCCTTGGTGGGTTGAAGCGCTTAAAGGTAACTCACAAGGATCAGGCAATGGAACCCCATCCCCTTCCGCAAGCAGTTCTAGTAATAATCAAGATTCAAAGGGTGTAGCTGGTGATGATTCTATCAATATTCAGGGATCAGGAAATTCTGTAACGGATGGCTCTGTAAGAGCCTCAGGCAAATCGACGATACAACAAAATAGCGGTCCAGGTTCAAATATTTCTGCTGCCGGTGATGTAAACATCAATCAACTATCTGAAGTTCCAAAATTTGAGGGGCAAATCCAACACCTAAACCTGGAAGAGAAACCGCTAGGGAAGTTTGAGGGTAGTAAGAAATTTCTTGAATTCATCACAGAGAACGATCAAAAAGTTGTCTATCTAAATATTTGGCCATATTATTCGGGTGGAAAGGTTAACCTTGACGTTCCTAAAGAGATAGTCATTCCTCCCCCAAATGGTCAGGCTATAGAATGGACGATATATGAGATTTTGGATTCGGAGAAGGGAGATTTCTTTTACGACTCAACTTGGGGCAGCAGAATAATCAGGGGATATTTTAAGGTTGTAGCTGTTTATCCATACAGGGGAGGAGGGCAAAGGATTCGCTTAAAGCCTGTTGCCATAGAAGATGTACCACGATAGTTGATGTAAATGCGAAGCCTCTATCTGTATAGTAATCAGCTTCTACATCGTTGGATGAAATCGGACTTGTCTGTTATGTAAGCAGTCTAACAATCCCGCTGCACCGGAACGAAGTCAAGTTGCAGAGGTTGTTTGCATCCGGTGAGCGGGAACGTTAGTCCTCTAATGTATCGGTGAAGCGGTCGTTTGAGAGTATTCTATTGGTGTTCAAGGTCAAGGTATTTCAAAGTTGTCTGTGGAGCGATCGCAGTCCTATAGGGTTGACTATTTCGAGCAAATGTACTAAGCGTCTCTAGTCCTTTCTGGAAAGATAGGGAGAAGAATAAGCCGTGTCAACTGCAAGCAAGATAGCAGAATATCTTCAAGCCTATCTGGAAACGGGTTTCTTCATGGGGTCTGCCCTGGTTGCTTGTGCAGGCGAAGTGATATTTCATCAAAGTTACGGGATGGCAAACCTTGAGCATGAGGTTTTAAACACTCCTCTAACTAAGTTTCGTATTGCTTCGGTCACAAAACCGTTTACAGCAGCGGCAATTCTACAACTTCAGCAGCAAGGTTTACTCAATGTGCAGCACTCCATTTCAGCCTATGTGCCTGATTATCCAAACAGCGAGAAAATTACGATCCATCACCTGTTGACTCACACCGCAGGCATTCCGAACTTTACGAGCTTTCCTGATGCCGCAAAGAAAGAGCCTCTCAGGGTTACACTCGATGAATTAATCTCTTGGTTCAGCGACAAACCTTTAGAATTTATGCCCGGAGACCGCTACCGACCGACCAATTCTGGTTATGTGCTTCTAGCAAAGATTATCGAGGTTGCTTCTGGTCAATCCTATCCAAATTACCTGCGACAAAACATTAACTCAAGTTAACTAATTGCCTAGCCAGATTTTGAAGTGACTACAGTGTTTCCAATCTCAAAACCGGCAGAACCTCTCTACAATTAATTAATCGTACCTGTCAGAGGTGAACTTGCTGTTGCATAGCTTTTAACCGGAATGCGCCCCGAAAGATATGCCAGACGCCCCGCCTCAGTTGCCATACCCATCGCCTTGCCCATAGCTAGAGGATTTTTTGCCAAAGCGATCGCACTATTCACCAGTAACGCATCTGCCCCCAACTCCATCGCAAATGCCGCCTCGCTGGGTGAACCAATTCCCGCATCCACCACCACCGGCACACGTGCTTCTTCGATAATAATTTGAATATTCGCTGCATTCTTAATTCCCTGCCCAGAACCAATCGGCGAACCCAAAGGCATTACTGTCACACAGCCGACTTCTTCTAAACGCTTTGCTAGTAACGGGTCAGCGTTAATATAAGGCAATACAGCAAAGCCTTCTTTGACCAATTGTTCTGCCGCTTGCAATGTGCCTATCGGGTCAGGTAGCAAATATTTGGCATCGGGTATTACTTCTAATTTGACAAAATTATTGTCTTCCTGCCCCAATAATTTTGCCATTTCCCGCCCTAATCGTGCCACCCGAATTGCTTCTTCGGCAGTTTTGCAGCCGGCGGTATTTGGTAACATCCAAATTTTAGTCCAATCAAAAGCGGATGCTAGCCCTTCATGTCCTGGTGCTTTGGTTTGGACACGACGCACCGCTACTGTGACAATTTCACTACCACTAACGGTAATGCTTTGTTGCATCAAATCCAGGCTGCTATATTTACCTGTGCCTGTCATGAGGCGGGAGTTGAAGCTGCGACCAGCAATGGTTAAGTTGTCGGTAACAGCAGGGGCGGGCGGGGCAATGAGTGAGGAGTTGGTAGGTGACACTGATAATCGGGGAGTTGTGGTCTGATAAAAGCGATCGTAGCGAAAATGATCCAACAATGGCTCAGATTTTTCTGACTCTAGGCGATCGGCAATCAGTTGGGCAGTAATTGGGGCAAGCAAAATACCATTACGATAGTGTCCTATTGCCAAGCTTAAGTTGTGGCAGGGACTCTCCCCAAGTATCGGCAATTCATCTGGTGTTGCTGGACGAAAACCCCACCAGCACTCGTCTATTGACCAATCTTGTAATTGGGGATATAGTCGCATTGCTTGTGAGAGTAGCTTTTGAATGCCGGCAGGTGTATTACCGGGCGTCCAACCCACATCTTCAACGGTTGCACCAATTATGACCCGCCCATCCCGACGCGGCACAATATAGACGTCTGAGCCGTACAATACTCGTTGTAGTGAGGGTTGATGGTTGCCTGGTGCAATTACCGACAACATTTGACCTTTTTTGGGCTGGACTGGTATGGGTAAAAGTTGATTAGACCAAGCCCCGGTTGCTAGGACGTAATGATTTGCTTGTAATTCTCCGATCGAGGTTTTGACAGCGCGAATTTGGCGGTTTTGCTGTTCAATTGCTTCAACTTCTACGCCTTCTTGTATCTCAACGCCTAATTCTTGGGCAGCGAGTCGCAAAACTTGTGCAAGGGCACGGTTATCGACTTGACCATCTTCGGGATACCACCAACCGCCGACGACTTCTGATCCTAAACCTGGTTGATATAAATGTATTGATTTTTTGTCTAACCAGGCGTCTGTGTTGCTTAGGTTGGCAGGAGTATTATAAACCGGGGAGAGAATGCCGCAGGGCAAGTAACCGCTGGGCATACCTGTGAGTTGTTCGAGTTTGTAGCACCATTGCGGATACAAAGAACGCGATCGCAAACATAAATCCAACATCGGACCCGCTGGTATCGCTTCGGCAAAGGGCGCCAGCATTCCAGCGGCGGCTAAAGTCGAGGCTTGTTGCCCATTTCGGCTGACGACTGTTACCCCTGCACCCCGCAATTTTAGTTCTATGGCGATCGCTAAACCGATAACGCCACCGCCGATAATCAGAATCTCTCTTGCTGCGTTCATTTCAAAAAAATTAAGACGCGCCTTGACACGTCTACACAAATATGCTGGTTCTCATTACAAGTCCAACAACTAATAATTCCGGCTGCTCAACATTACCAAAGCGCTGGAACAGTCTGGCTAGCATCTGATTGAGCCGCTCCTGATGTATCCGTACCAGGAGCTTGTGCCGTGGTATCTTGAGTTGTTGAGGCTTGATTTGCACCAAGCGGTTGTGAAGAAGTATTTTGACCCGCTGTGCTATTCGGCTGATTGGCACGCAGATTTTGGCTTCCAGTAGATTGTCTATCTTGAACTGCCGTATCTAACTGATTGGAAGCTCGTCTTCCCAAGAACGGAAAGCGCAAGCCCCCCCAACCAATTGCTGCTCCTGTCAGAGCTGCAACTAAAACCGCCACACCAACTAAAGGAAGAAGTCTATTCATACTTATGATCGATGAAACAATTGTAAGTTCGTCCTGAAAAAATAATCACCAATTAATAAATAATGATTTTTCCAGCAAGTTTTGTGTAATTTACACTCATCAAGCTTTCTATCACACTTTAATGCACCCTACCAAATATTCTCCAAAAAACTTGGCTTGATTTTCTACTATACTCTACAAATACATCTTTCTTATCTTGTACAACTACTAGAGTTAAATCAAGTATCTTTAAGAACGTTTAAGTTGAGCTTGTCTTTGAGCTTGCTTGCTGTTTTTACGATACAAAACCATCCGCCCTTGAGCCGTTTTGTAGCGACTGTCATTTGAAGACACAGCACCCATCAAATCAGCCGCCTGCTCCCACTTTGCTGCCACATCAAGCCATTGCGCGGTAGTTTTAACATCTTGACTAGAAATCGCAGCTTGTTCCGCCAGCCGTACCGCTTGTGCAAAGGAATCAGATGCCCTATCAGTTGTTGCTGTGGGTTTGGGTGAAGACTCGATAGTATTTTGTGCTTGACTCACAATTTGGCGGTTTGGAGAAGTACTTAACCAGTTTTGAACAAACCATCCCAGCAAGATTAACAGCAAGCTTAAGCCGGCACCGCTAATGATGCCACGTCTGTAGGAGGGTTTTTTGCGACCAAGACCTGAAGAAAGTTCGGGAAAGGCTGGTTGTTTTTTTGGTGCACTTTGTTGATCTTTGACGCCTGCTGCGATCCGCTTAAAAATATTGGGTTTGGCAAGAACTATTTCTTCAGACCATAGCAGATGATGCTCTGGATCACGGCTGATTTCTTCTAGCCAAAGTAATTGTTGCTCTCGTACAATGCGGCTATTGATTTTGACGCGCCGAATGTTACGTGGTCCAATGCCTTCCAAAATCTGCTTGACTTGCGCCACCAGGCTAGACTGTTCAAGTTGTTGAGGACTTGCCGCTTCACAGAGAAGCTGCAATGCACCGTCGGCAAAAACTGCTCGTGTTCTTACACCAGAGCTTGCCAACTTTTCGTTTAGAGTTTGAATTATCGCAGCAACACTACCCTCGCGGGCTTGTTTGGCGATGTCATCCATTGGATCAGGCATTTTTCTTTGAGCCACGGACTGATAGCTATTCTCAGAATTTCTTAATATGAAATGATTCGCATGAAATTTATGCTCCTCTCGGATGTGAGATTATATAGCTGTGTTTGGGTGATTGGCAAGTACCTCTTTTAATTTTTGCTGTACAAAAAGTCTGTCTTAAAATTTGAGCTTTGATTCTTGGCTTTTTTTCAGTCTGATCCTTTCTTGTCAATTCTCGGAAACCTAGCATATAAAAACCAAAATGTCAATAATTCATCGTTAAGAGCTAGAGCTTCTGATCTCAGTTGCCACTAATGTTAGAGGCTAGAGTGATTTACAATTTGAATTTAAGTAAACTTATCTAAAATAAGCGAGATTTTCATGCTGCTGAAGTGCACAACTCGTCACATTCGGATCTATACAGCTCAGGTTGAAAATAATGAACTCGTTGAGAGTGAAAATGTTTTAACCTTGGATATCGACCCGGACAACGAATTTAATTGGAATGAAGATACTCTACAAAAAATGTACCGCAAGTTTGATGAGCTTGTGGAAGTTTATACTGGAGCTGAGTTAACCGAGTATAATTTGCGCCGTATTGGCTCTGACTTAGAGCATTATATGCGATCGCTTTTACAGAGTAATCAAATTAGTTATAACCTGGAAAGTCGTGTACTTAATTACAGCATGGGTTTGCCACAAGTCATCCCAGCTAATTAAGACTCAAGAATTGTCACTAAAAACCCCACTAACGAAAGCTGGTGGGGTTTTGTGGGCTATTCAATTATCGCCATTCTCGATTACCATCTTCATCAGTACGCGCTTGACGAATTACATCAGAGATTTCTTCAGAGTCTTTAACATGATGTAGCGCTTTTTCTTCTCCGTCTGGTTCATCTACTACAAAGTAGGTAGGGACTTTAACATGATCGCCTGTAATATCAACAGTATCTACAGCAACTTGTTTGGCTTTTTCGGCAACAGTCTGATGTCCCGGCTTAATTTTATCCCCAGGATTAACGGTATCATTAGCGTCAGGCTTTTCCGGTTTATCAAGAGAACCTTCTGCCATGAGACTTTCTTTATCTACCTGAGTCTCAGGATTATGATCATGACTTGCTGCGGTTGCTTCTGACTGACTCATGAAAACTCCTAACTTTTATAAGTGATTTATATTCTTAAACTAATATTAAAGAACAAATCCTGGATTTTTCATCTTTCTGTGGTGGTATTAGCCAGAAATAGTAGACAAAATTGGGCAAATTTAGCAAAAGATTAAATCTCTGGCTTCGGTTCAGTCGTTGGGGTATTAAGCGATCGCTTATTTTTGATAAAATCTTGCATACCAGTACGACGATTAGCCAAAAAGCGACTCCAAAAACCCGGCAGGAAATGATCCATTGTCACTGCCAACGCCGAAAACTCTAAATTAACCATTTTAGAGCGCTGTTGATGGGAGCGCTGAAGCTGGGCAACTAGCTGCTTAATCTCGGCGAAGCTTTGCTGATCAAAAGCATCAAAATCAGACTTAGGCATGATGATTAACTAAGAATAGGCACTAAAGGCTTAAACTAAGATAGAGGAGAATTAAATCGTGATTTGAAAAAATATTTTGGCTTTTTCTTTTCTGCGGTCTATATTCCAATTTAAAACCTCACCCCAATAATATCGCTTAGGTCTTTTCCTAAGCTGGAAAATCTTTACACAACAAAAGGCAAGTCGAGATTGTCCACACAAAAATCTTTAAATATTTGGCACTATAAACCTTGGTGGTGTCAACCTTGGTCAATTATCTTGACGGGAATCACAATTATTGCCACAAGTTGGATAATTGTTAAAAGTCTTTGGCTAACCATCCCGATTTCTTTGTTGATCTTAGGATGGTGGACATATTTTTTAATAATTTTGCCAGAGATGATCCGGCGCTCTCATCACCAGCAAGAATAACTAGCAACTGACTTAATTTACTATTCCCCTTAGAGTTTAATTAAAATCAATCTAACAGGTACTAGAATCAAACGCTAAAATCGTTAATCAATACCAATACGATCAAAGGCACTGCCTTGAGTTCAGTACTTTAATTCTTAGTAGTGCAACAACTTGCCAAATTATCGGCTGAATATAGCGAAGTTTCATGGAAAATCCAGCGGCAATGCTCAACTGCTCTAACACTCGCTGTCAAGCTCCTAATCCTCAGAGTAATAAGTTTTGCCAGCAATGTCGCACGCCGCTGTTGAGACGTTACCTTTGGGCAATTGGGCAAGGAGCAGACAGCTTTAAACTACCAGAGATGATTGATGAACGCTATTTAGTCGTCAGTCAACGGGTGTTTTTGGAAACGAAACCGGGAATGCCACCAGAAACTCCCCTGGAAGTTCCCTCACACATTGTGCCTTATCTAAGGCTTTCTCCCTATAACCTACATATACCCCAAGTGTACGGCTGTATTAACCCAAAAGAGGCACGCTCATCCTCACAAATCTGGTTATTAGAAGACGCACCCCTCACCACAGGTAGCCCCCTACTAGGCAAAGAAGAAGCAGCGAGCCCAGGACAACTATTACCAGAACTTAGTCGCATCTGGAAAAATGCAGCTCCCTTACGTCAACTAAACTGGTTATGGCAAATAGCCAAACTGTGGGAACCTTTGAGCCATGAAGGTGTAGCTTCTAGCTTGCTTAATCCAGCATTGGTGAGAGTTGAAGGTTCAATTGTACGCTTATTAGAATTGCAGCCCGATGCCAAAGCAGCGCCGTCCTTAAAACAGCTTGGTCAGTATTGGTCAAAATCGCTTGAAGATGGAGCCGCACCAGCAATTGCTGAATTTTTCCAAAAACTATGTAATCAACTGCTAGATGGACAGGTAAAGACCTCTGAGCAGCTAATAAGAGTCCTTGATGGTATTCTTTATAGCTGTGGACAGAGGCAACAGCGGACTTATCAAATTTTCAGCGCCACGGACAAAGGACCAAGCCGCGATCACAACGAAGATGCCTGCTTTCCTGTTGCGGGTAAGTTAGTTAGCCAAAATAGTAGTAGTAGTGAGCCAACACTTGCGATCGTTTGTGACGGCATTGGTGGACATGAAGGCGGCGAAGTCGCATCGAATTTGGCAATTGAAGTCCTTCAAGAACAAGCCCAACACCAAATCAATGCTCAATACGACCCGATAACTTTAACAGAACAATTAGAAATATCTGTCTGTGCCGCTAATGACGCCATTAGTCAGCAAAACGACAACGAAAGACGTTCAGATCGTCAGCGTATGGGTACAACCCTGGTAATGGGGCAAACTTATGCCCATGAAATTTACATTACTCATGTTGGTGATAGCCGTGTTTATTTGGTGACTCGCCAGAATTGTCACCAAGTTACTCAAGATGATGATTTAGCTTCTCGTGAGCTACGACTTGGCTATGCTTTGTATCGTAATGCAGTACAACAACCAGCTTCTGGCTCTTTGGTGCAAGCTTTGGGTATGGCGTCTTCCTCGACACTACATCCAACGGTACAGCGTTTTGTTTTGGATGAAGACTGTGTATTTCTGCTTTGTTCCGATGGTTTGAGTGACAATGACCGGGTGGATCAATTTTGGCAAAGCGAAATTCTACCCATTTTAGATGGTCGAGTTGATCTAAAAACGGCAGCAACACGACTAATTCAAATTGCCAATACCCAAAATGGTCATGACAACGCCACTGTTGCCCTGTTTCACTGTCAAGTCAACTATTCCCAAACAACTAGGCAAACACAATTGTCATTAGAACAACCACAAACGCTGATGACTCCGGTTACTACAATAGCCACGCCTGGGGCAGTGTCTTCTGCCATGAAAACCCAGCAGCTTTCCTCAAATCCTCGTAGCAATATTTTGGGACTTTTGCTCGGTATTATTTTGCTCTCAGGTATTGGTGTCGTTTTGGCTTATTTGTTAGTTCCAGGGGTTAATCAATTGTTTGATCCTTTGATTAAGCAGGTGGCTAACAACTCTAATTCTGAACCAATAGCTACTTCACCAAGCGAAACCCCGGCAGCAACCACCGCAGTAAGTCCTCCCACGGTTACTTCAGTGGTTGCACCAACAATTATTCAAGTCAGTAGTGCCGCCGCCAATGCTGAGGAGAAGAAAGCACCGCTTTTGTTACGACGCGGATTAGTATCACCTCAAAACCAAACTGTAGCTGGTGTAATTGGGGCAGGAAGCATTTTAGAAGTGATTAGTAAGTCTCCTGACCAACAGCAGCAGAATTGGCTACAGATTAGAGTTTGTACTGCTAAGGCAAAGGCACTACCACAACCAACCACAACGCCAAGTCCAGCCAAGCCCAATACTACCAAGCCCAAAACCGCTGCTGTGACTTATCGTCAAGCAGTAGCTGGTGACGGTGGCTGGATTAAAGAAGCGGATCTTTTAGGTAGTGTTGATCCGACATTTTCACCGACGGCTGACCAACGTCGTGAATGTTCGGCGCCGGCTGCTCCTGCTGCTAGTCCAATTCCAAAACCTAGTTAAGTGGAGTTGTTCAAGGTTTTTTGGTAATTAATTATTGGTGTTAATAATAGAGGGGAGAATGCCTCTTAAGTGTTGAGTCTAAGCAAATAATCGTAAAGAAAGCTCAAGACTAGGTAGACTAATAAAAAAACAGGTATAGCTTTTATTGTGGGCGTTTAATGTCTGAAAATCCTTGCCTCAGTTTGGCGATCGCTCGTTTGTCAGCGGCTGGGGCAGAAAACTTTGCAATTTGGGTACTCAACGCTCCTTATCCTGGGGGTTATGTTCATCATGACTGTACCTGGTCAGAAAGCCTGACTCAGACTTGGGTGGCTTGGCAGGAGATGTTTTCTTTACGCGGCTTGCCTCATGTACCTGTCGTTCATCATGCCACTCCTTCGTCAGGGATGCCGCCAGACATCAATCAAGATCCTGATAGTCCGCCAACTATCCAAAGCGCCCGTCTGATGCAGCAATTAGGCATCGACTTGTGGGCATGGTTGTTTGAGGGTTCAATTGAAAATGTTTTGGCAGAAAGTCGCGGCATTGCTAATGGGCAGAACAAACCATTACGCCTGCGCTTAGAAATACGTGATCCAGATTTTGTGCCTCTGCCTTGGGAAACCATGCAGCCAATGTCAGGCAGGCAGGCAATTTCCCTGTCGCAACAGCTATTATTTAGTCGCACTACCAGCGATGTTGACTCTCTCAAACCATTCCTCCGCAATAACCAAAATTTAAAGATCTTGCTGGTACTAGGGCAAGATGCCCAAAGAACTACTTCAACAGTAGGTTTAGAGTTAGAAGCAGAAGCGACGGCTTTGGCTAATGTTTTGAAAGCTGGCGGACAAGCCAATGTTAAGAATGAACAATTTGTTGCTCCTGTTGCTTGTAATGTGGAAACTCTACTACAACCAAGCCGTGGCGAACTAATTGCGGCTTTGGAAAATGGTGCTTACAATGTCTTATTTTATGCTGGTCATGGTGAACCAGCTCCTGATGGTGGGCTACTATTTTTAAGCCCTGATGACAATATCAATGGTACGGAACTTGCTCAAGTTTTGGTTCGCACTCAGGTAACTTTAGCGGTATTTAATGCTTGTTGGGGCGCACAACCTGATCAAGTTGGTTCTCAAACTATTCCTCGTAGTAGTTTGGCTGAGGTATTAATTCATCATGGTGTGCCGGCAGTTTTGGGGATGCGTGACTCTATTGCTGATCACGAAGCCTTGAGTTTTATTCAAACTTTTGCCCAAGCTTTGGCTGCCAGAATGCCGATCGATCAAGCCGTGGCGGTGGCAAGACAGCAATTGTTGACGCTATACAAATTTAATCAACCTGCTTGGACTTTGCCGGTGCTTTATATGCATCCTCAGTTTGAAGGTGAGTTGATTAAACCGATTGAAGATGGTGTGACAGAACTTCCTAGTACTCCTTTTGGTTACCTAAAACCGCCTAGCCAAGTTGCCGCCTTACGATCGCTTATTCCTACTAAAATTTGGCAGATCCGAGGTGGTTTAATGCGTGTTGGACGTAATGGGCAAAATGATTTAGTCATTCACGAACAGTCGGTTAGTCAGCAACACGCCGAAATTATCTGCCGCGATGATGTTTCGGATCAAAAAAACAGTCCAACTTATTTTTTGCGGGATTTTTCTCGTAATGGCACTTGGATTTTACGCACTGAAGGTTGGCAAAAAGTCCACCATCAGGAGGTGCTCTTGCAACCGGGTATTCAATTAAAGTTTGGAAGTACTCATGGGCAAACTTTGGAGTTTGTGATTGAGGCTTCCGATCCAATGGATTAAATGGTTGCCAGGTTTTGGAGCAAGTTTGCTGCTAAAAATGCTTGAAACTAAGGTTTGATTAAAGCTACTCTATTTTTTATGACTGCTTGCGGAACTTCCAAGATTGCCCATGTAGCTATCCATGCCGGGACTCATCTACCCAAAATCACAGGAGAGGCACTATGTCAAGTCAACATCTGAAATGTTATGAAAATCATGAGGAAGTTGTGAGCGGCACACAAGAAGAATTGTTGGAAGTACTGCTGCAGTTAGAGGACAAGTGTTATCCTTGGAATCCTGCGGATCTGGAATCGGAAGGTTTTTTTAGAGACTTAGAGTGCGATTTGTTTTCTGATTGGTCAGATGAACAAGAGGAAATAGAAACAAGATCAGAAGCGCTATTCGAGCAAATGCACTCACAATGGGCAGCTTTTAGTGTATCAGTCGCTGATACTTTGGAGCAGTCTTTGTCAGAGCGGTTTGCTAATTTTATACCGGAAGCTTGGCTAATGGCGATCGCTTCTCGTGCTCAACAAGTAGTCTCGATTAATCTGTCTTTGGCAGATCAATTGGTGATGTGTGTCAAGCCTTTATTACCTAGTTGGACAGATGAAGATTTGTTGGTTTTGGCTCGTCCCTTAGCTTACGCGATGCGTGGCACTGCTGCGCCTATTCGTGCAAACTGGACAGAGTTATCTCAAATGGAACAGGTACGCCTGAGTTTAGCAGTTGCTCATTCGGCACTTGTTCAACTCCAAGACGACGGAGAAAAACTGGACTAGTTGTAACTTTTATTTTGGCACAAATCTTAGCCTTTCCTGTCAGGAAGTGGAGTGAGTTAAATTCTATTCACCGCACTTCCTTAATTTATGCTTTCATGGTTTGCTGTAAAATCACATTCATTAAACCAGGTGCAATTTTGTGTGTAGCTGTTGCTACTGCTGCTGTACCAAGAATAACTTCTGCTTGGGGATGCTTGACTAAATTAAAAATCGCTTTAGCTACATCTTCTGGTTGACTTGCTAAAGGACTTTGAAGCATCTGTGCCATTTGTTGTCGCCGTTGGTTGGCTTCTTGTTCATCTTCACCGCGAAATAATGCACGTTCCAAAAAGTCGCTGTTGGTGACGCTAGGATGTACTCCACAAACCTGAATTCCTTTCGGTTCAAGTTCCAAACGTAGGGTTTCTGTAAAGCCTGTGATGGCATATTTACTAGTACAATAAGCGGTCATATATGGTAGAGGAACTTTGCCACCAAATGAGCCTACATTAATAATTGTGCCAGTTCCTTGTGCTAGAAATTGAGGCAGTAGAGCATGGGTGGTGTAGATGTATCCCCACAAATTGACATTGATGATTTGCTGCCAGTCTGCCAAAGAGGTATTTTCAAATGGTCCAGTGCTACAAATTCCGGCATTATTAACTAAAACTTTGATGTTACCGTAGGTAGCTAAGGCTTTTTCTACTAAATTATTGACTTGATCGACATCGCTAAGATCCGTAGGCACAACCAAAGCTTCACGTCCTAGAGCGATGATTTCTTGAGCTAGACTATTTAAGCGATCGCTATTTCGTGCCGCCAACACCAAATCATAACCGTTTTGAGCAAATAAAAGTGCTGTGGCTTTGCCGATGCCTTGAGAGGCACCAGTAATTAAGACTGTTGGAGCCATGATTTTAACTTATAAAACTATACACTTCTTTAGTGTGTTCGATTCAGCCCACAGAAGCCGTCACACTTGCGTTAGATTTTCTGATTTCTCTATGACTTTTTTTGGTCTTAATGCGGAATTGAGCGGACGCAACGTGAAGTAGCTTGATCAGTCTAGACTATTGCTTGGGAACTTTAAAAGGAGTCGTTACTACCAACCTGCTTTATCCAGTTTAGAGAATAGTTGTTATTGTTCAACAATCGTTGATGTTATTATGCCACCTAAAAAATCAAAAACTGGATGTGGATGTACAAGTATTCCATTTTCCTTAATTATAGTTTTGTTGGGTGCTGGTTATTGGGGATTTACGCATCTAGATCAACTAAATATTGGCAAACTTATACCTGATAATATCAGCAAATTTTTTCCTAATAATCAACAACCAAGTCCTCCTGTACCGTTGCCGCGCCAACCTATTGCTAGTGTTCCTTTAGATCCGATTAATTCTATTAAGAAACCGACATCACAAACCCCGTCACCTATAACATCTAAATCAACATTACTTCAAACAGCTTGGGAAAAAAAGCAAATCAGGGGAATTTATTTAAGTCGATATCAAGCGACTAATAATGCTAGCGAACAAACGATTCGTGAACGAGTGCGATTTTATCGCAACCAAGGCATAAATACAATTATTCATGGAGTTTGGGGCAATGGTTGTACGATGTATAACAGCGAAGTTATGCAGCAAACATTCAAGATTAAAAGTTGTCCTAACCAATTTCAAGAGCAGTGGTTAGATTGGCTAATTGATGAGGCACATAAGCAGGGAATGCAAGTTCATGCTTATTTTGAAAAAGGCATTAAAATTGATAAAAATAGCCCAATCTTTGATGAAGCAATTGCTAAAAAATGGATTGTGCCTGGAGTTGATAAAACCTACCCCGGCATTGAGCATTATGTCTTAGATGTTGAGGTTCCAGAAGTTGCTAATTTGTTCAAAAAGATCTCAGTTGAATTTGTCCAAAAATATCCATCTATTGATGCAGTTCAATGGGATGATTATTTAGGTTATCATGCTGAATTACCTGGAAAAGTTGACCGTACTGACCGTTTAACAAACTTTGTACTACAAATGAGAGCTGATGTCAAAAAAGCTAACCCGAAGGTTAGTTTTGATCTTTGCCATCATAATCCTTATTGGGGTAAGCGTTATTTTGCTGCTGATTGGGAAAATTGGAATGTTGATCGAGTTTTTATTCAAACTTATAATGATGCTAATTTTAACCAAGAGTTAGATTATGCTGAAAAATATGCAGGTGTTGCTATTTCAGATAAACAGTTATATCGCTTAAAAGAATTAGTTAATAATCCGAAAATTAAGAGTATTTTGTTATTTCCCACTACTGGAAACCCTGAAGCAACTGTTACTGCGATCAAAAAATTTACTCCCATAAGTAAATAGGGAATTTTTTTCAGGTGATTTGTTCTCTCATAATTACCTATAATCACAAAACCCCAAAAAAACTCAAAAGCCAACAAAAAAGCGCCCCAGTTATGGGACGCCTTTTTGAGACTTATGAAATTTTAGTTATCCTAAAACTTAGCCATTAATAGAAGGAGCAGTCATTGCAACTGGAGTCGCCTCACCTGCAGCCAAATCAAGAGGGAAGTTGTGAGCATTGCGCTCGTGCATTACTTCCATACCCAAGTTAGCCCGGTTCAACACATCTGCCCAGGTTCCAATCACACGACCCTGTGAGTCAATGACGGACTGGTTGAAGTTAAATCCGTTCAAGTTGAACGCCATTGTGCTGATGCCCAAGGCAGTTAACCAGATACCCACTACAGGCCAGGCGGCGAGTA